>NZ_JBCPXY010000012.1:0-176417 GCF_039581425.1 Flavobacterium movens | reverse complement strand
AAAAAAAAACGGCTAAAATCTTTCTTATTACTTATAAACAAACCAATATCTAAATTTATTGGCAATCCATAAAAATCATTTTTTTAAATTTTATTCCTGAATTGCCTCCAGATTTATCTGGAGGTTATAAATTTGCTACTATAGAGGCTTTAGCCAAATAATCATAATCTAATGAAAAAAGAACTACACATATTCTTCACCTGTCTAATGTTTTATACCAGAATTCCATGCCCTAAAAACATTACACATCATCCAGATTATTTAAATAAAGCAACAAGATACTTTCCTTTTATTGGTTGGATTGTCGGAAGTATTTCCTTTCTGGCTTTTTATCTTTTTTCATTTTTTCTTTCATCAGAAATTGCTGTTATACTAGCGATTATTGCTTCTATTTTAACTACCGGCGCATTTCATGAAGACGGATTTGCCGATGTCTGTGATGGTTTTGGCGGAGGCTGGACCAAAGAAAAAATCTTAATGATTATGAAAGATAGCGCCATTGGTGCTTACGGAGCAATTGGATTGGTTTTACTTTTTCTATTAAAATTCAAACTGCTTTCAGAATCCATTTTACTTTTCACCAATAACATTTTACTAATTTACCTCTTATTCATTTCCGCTCATTCACTAAGTCGTCTCGCAGCAATAAGCATTATTTTCACACACGAATATTCTCGTGATGATGCTTCAAGCAAAAGCAAACCAATTGCGAAACAATATACTTGGAAAGAAGTTTTTGGCTCTTTCTTTTTTGGATTAATTCCGTTACTTGTATTTTCTTTTTTTGATGTGAAACTTCTTTTGGCGGTAATTCCTGTTTTTATAACTCGATATTTTTTAGCGCGATATTTTCAAAAATGGATTGACGGTTATACTGGAGATTGTCTTGGAGCTACACAACAGGTTTGCGAAGTGGTATTTTACTTAAGCATTTTATTTTTATGGAAATTTATCTAGTTCGTCATACCGAAACCGTCTGCGAAAAAGGAATCTGCTATGGACAATCAGACGTTGATATTGCTGTTCCTTTTAATGAAATCTTTGACAAAATTATTTCTGAACTTCCTTCTGAGGCAATTATTTTCTCGAGTCCCTTGAAGCGTTGCGTTACATTAGCAAAGCATATTCAAGAAAATATTAAAACCATTTCTTATCAGGAAGACGAACGCTTAAAGGAAATGAATTTTGGTGATTGGGAATTGAAAAACTGGAACGAAATTCCGTCTGAAGAACTTAATCCGTGGATGGAAGATTTTGTAAACATTAAAGTTACAAATGGAGAATCCTTTGTTGAATTACACGAAAGAGTTGGTAATTTTTTATCCGATAAAATTTCAAAAATTAACCAGCCAATTGTAATTGTTGCTCATGCCGGAATCATCAGAAGCATTTTGTGCCATCAGAGTTCACTGCCATTGAAAGATGCTTTCAATAATAAAGTTGATTTCGGAGAAGTTATAAAAATCGATTTTTAATGCAAATTATTTATAATTTTTCATGAAACGTAAAACAAATTTGAATAATCAATATTTTTAACTTTATCTTTGCAGCAAATTAAGGTTGTGTTTTTGATTTAAAAACACATTAAAAGGGAATCAAGTAAATTCTTGAGCTGTACCCGCAACTGTAAGCTAAGTTCAAAACGAATGCTTGCTGTTAACTACAAACCACTGTCACGCCCGGCGTGATGGGAAGGTAAACAGCAAGACGCAAGCCAGGAGACCTGCCTTTGTAACAATTTATAGAACTCTCGGGAAAAAGAGTGACGGAATTATGACTTTAAAACAACTTTTTGCTTTTTGCTCTTTTATAATGTGCCAGATTATTTCGGCGCAAAACGATTCTATTACCAGTCTTAAAGAAGTCTTGGTTTCAGACAAAAATTTAAAAACCTATTCAGTTTCTCAGTCTGTTTTAAAACTCAACGATTCTGTAATCAATAAAAACGAGGCTCTTCTAACCGATTTATTAAATTTTAATTCGACTTTATATTTTAAAGAATATGGACGCGGAATGCTTTCTACTGTTTCTTTCAGAGGAACAACTTCTTCACAGACAGCAGTAATTTGGAACGGAATAAACATCAATTCTCAAATGAATGGAAGCACCGATTTTAATACAATTTCTGGTTCCGATTATAATTCAATAAGCGTTAAAGCAGGTGGTGGAAGCGTTATTTACGGAAGCGGGGCTGTTGGAGGTACTGTACATTTAAATAACGATTTGTTATTTTTTAATCGATTTGAGAATAACTTAAGACTAGATTACGGCAGTTTTAATACGATTGGGATTAATTATAAAACTTCTATTTCTAACAAAAAATGGAGCGCCCAAATTGGACTTTCAAAAAATAGCTCGACAAACGATTATAAATATTTAAATCGATATACTTGGAGAGGCGAACAAAGATGGAATCAGAATGGACAATATGACATCATTACCCTGAGTGCTAATGCTGGATATAAATTCAACCAAAATCATATTTTAAAGCTTTACAGCCAAAGTTCAAACACCGACCGTAATACTTCGTTAGTAGTAGAATCTGAAACCAAAAGCAAATACATAAATGGATTTAACCGAAACTTATTGGAATACGATGGAAGTTTCGGAAAACTTAAAACCAATTTCAAAACCGCTTACATTTTTGAAAACTATCAATATTTTGCTGATAACTCTTTAAAAAATTATAGTTACGGAAAAACTGAAAATTTAATTACGAAGTTAGATGTCGATTATCATTTATTTAAAGCAACTCATGTAAACGGAATTGTAGATTACAGTAGAACAAATGGTTACGGAACCAGTTTTGGAAGCCATATTCGCGAAATAAGTTCTGCTGCTTTGTTGATTAGACAAGATTTTGGCACTAATTGGAAAAACGAATTAGGCGTTAGAAAAGAATTTACCAATAATTACAAATCGCCCGTTTTATTCAATTTAGGATCTTCTTACAAATTCAACGATTGGTACAATCTAAAACTGAATGTCTCTAGAAACTTTAGAATTCCAACTTACAACGATTTGTATTGGGACGAAGGAGGAAATCCGAACTTAAAACCTGAAAGCTCTTATCAAGGAGAAATTGGCAATGTCTTTACATTCAAAAATCTGACTTGGACGCAGAATTTTTATTACATGAAAATTACCGATATGCTGCAATGGGTTCCAGGTGCAAATGGCATTTGGACTCCACAAAATCAAGACAAAGTAAATAGTTATGGAACTGAAACTATTTTAGGTTGGAAAAAAAGTTATTGTAAAAACAATTTTGCTTTAAATGCCACTTATGCCTATACAATCTCACAAGACGAAAAAACGAAAAATCAGATCTTTTTCGTTCCATTTAATAAAGCAACAGGAGCATTTTCGTATTCTCGAAATAAAATAAGCGCTTATTATCAAATTCTTTATAACGGTTTTGTTTACACAAGAGCCGATAATAATCCAGATGAAATTATTAATGATTATACGATTTCAAATATCGGAATCGATTATGATCTTAAATTTTTAGATTCTTTCAAAGTAGGTTTTCAGGTCTTAAACCTTTTTAATAAAGACTACGAAAGTCTAGAAAACAGACCAATGCCTGGTCGCAATTTCAATATGTATTTAACCTTAAAATTTTAATATATGAAGTTTAGTAAATTACTTTTAATAGCGTTAAGCATCTCGTTATTTGCTTCTTGTTCAAGCGATGACAACGATGGTCCAAAAGGTGCTTACGACAATGGTTTTTTTATTTTAAATGAAGGCAGCACAGATGCTGGAACGGTATCATTTTCTAGCGATGATTTCAGCATTTTTACTAAAGACGCTTATAAAGCAGAAAATGGATCTGATGTACTTGGAAAATTTGCTCAAAACATCTTTTTCAGCGGAGACAGAGCGTATATAATTGCTGGCGGATCTAACGTAATAAACATCGTAAACCGTTATACTTTTAAGCTAATCGCTAAAGTTGACAGCGGATTGGCTAATCCAAGATATGGTGTTGTAAAAGATGGCAAAGCTTATGTAACCAATGCAAACTCATATGATTCTGTTACAGATGATTATATTGCTATTATTAATTTAGCAACAAATCTTGTTGAATCTAAAATTAACCTAAATACAACTGGAAATAGAATTGTTGAAGAAAGCGGAAAATTATACATTACAGATCCTATCGGTAGTGACAAGCTTTCAATTTACAATATCAACACAAAAGCTTTAGAAGCTCCAATAACAATTGGTTCTGGTTCAGATTCTATTGAGGAAGAAAATGGAACGCTTTTTATCTTACGTCCTTCTTTTACACAAAGCAGCGAAATTATAAAAGTTAAAATCTCTGACAAATCAGTTTCTAAAATTGAAATTCCAGAATCTCAAGGAGTTGCTGGATATTTAGACATCGAAAACAACCAAGTTTATTATACAGTAGGAAACTCAGTATACTCAATTAACACGGCTGCAACAACAGCTTCTGCTAGCCCACTTTTCACGGCTACTTCAGATATTGGATACCTTTACGGATTTGCAGTAAAAGGCAACCGCGTTTTCCTTTCAGATGGAGGAAACTTTAAAACAGACAGCAAAGCCTATATTTATAACTTCAGCGGAAGTTTATTAAAAGAATTAACTGTTGGTGTTGGTCCAAACGGATTCTACTTTAACGATTAATTTTAACCTTTAGAATTAGTTTTTGTTTTTTTATGGAAAAGGCTTTCATTTCTGAAAGCCTTTTCTATTTATTGTATTTTAGTTTTTTAATGGATTTTGAATGTACATTCCGTGTCTTAATCCGTTAATGATTTTTGAATCTGTAAAATAAGGAGTATCCGGCTCAGAATTATCATTAAGAGTTCTTTTGGCTGTAGATCCTGTAATTTTAGAAATAGCCAGATTAAGCAAAGGCTCAGAGGTATCTCCTAAAACACCATAAGTGCTCACATGTTCAAGCTGCGGATAAGTAGGTTGCAAACCTTGCTGGTAATCACCAAAACCTGCAGAATTTGAGATTTTAAAAACTAGAGGCTGCATCGCATATTTATGATTTGGATTGATTCCTTTTTTAGAAAACAAAGTTTCTGAATCGTAAATGGTATAAGAGCCAACGTTTTTACCTATTGTAGTTTCTCCAACCTGAACTACATTGATATATGGTTTTAAGCCGTTAATAACCAATTCACTCGCAGAGGCTGTGCTTGCTGTAGTAATAATATAAACTGTAGTTAAATTTAAACTGTTTAATGGTTTACCTTCAATATTATTCACAAATCTGTAATTCAAACTTTCCAAATCCTCAGCAGTCATATCTTTCATCCACTTAGTATTAAATTGCGTTTTTGCAAAAACCTGAGTATCAAATTGCCCTGTGATCATACTTGAAAGCCTTATAGCAGAAGGCACTGCTCCTCCTCCATTATATCGAAGATCTAAAATCAAATCTGTAACTCCTTGCGATTTTAATTCTCCAAAGGCCTGATTTAATCTATCATCATAACTTGAATAAAAACCATTGTACATCAAATAACCAATTTTATGGCTTCCAGAAGTAATCACTTTATTAATAAAAATAGGATTTTCTTCTAAAACAGTTTTAGTTAAGGCAACTGATTTCCCGTTTAGAACATAACTCGTTCCATTATAATCTGCCAAATCTAAAGTATAACTATCTTGATTTAATAATAGCTGCTGATAATTAGAAACAGTAAGTTTTGTCCCGTTTACACTAGTAAACAAATCGCCACGTTTAATTGCTTTAGTAGCGGCATCAGAATTTGGAATAATGTATCGCACAAACCCCACCACATCATTTGATGTCGAAGATACTCGACTCAACCTAAAATCGACACCATTATTTTTAGTTACACCGCCTAATTCCTGTTCTAGAACAGTATAATCTTCAACAATCCAGCTAAAACGATCAATAGCATCTCCGTTGGGATATTTACTAACTGGTCTGTTTAATAAATCTTCAAATAAATCTTCGGGATGAGAATATCCTCTTAAAAACTGATTAAAATCTGGTTGTAAATTACGGCCATCAGCTAGATTTGGAACATCTTGTTGCCATAAGTAAACTTCATTTAATCCTCTCCATATAAAATTATTAATCTGCAGGTCAGCTGGAGCAGCTACATCATCCTGATCTTCACAAGACTGTAAAGAAAAAGCGAATAAAAAGAGAAAAAGAACGCTCTTTAAAGTTGTTTTCATATCGTGTAGGTTATCTATATTCTGAATAAACGTAAAAGTAGTATCTTTAGTTTAAGCTTTATCGTTAAAGCAGTATTTTTTTACATAAAAAATATTTTCTTTTTTGCTGTAACAAACATAATTGTACCTCGTCTTGAATATATAAGCTAACGATTAACCATCAGATTAATGAACCAAGTTGTATTTATAGAATTAATAAATCCTTTTAAAGACAAAGTTTTTCGTCTGGCAAAAAGATTGCTTACAAGTACTGAAGAAGCAGAGGATGCAACTCAGGAAGTAATGGTAAAATTATGGAACAAAAAAGACAATCTCGAAAGTTACAATAGTGTTGAAGCATTGGCAATGACTATGACTAAAAACTATTGTCTCGACCAGTTAAAATCTAAAAGAGCTAGCAATCTGCAGATTGTTCATAATAATTTTACCGATCGGCAGCCGCAATTGGACAAAAAATTAGAGGATCAAGATAGTTTAGAATGGGTTGAAAAAATTATAAACGAGATGCCCGAACAAATGCAACTATTAATTCAGCTTCGGGATGTTGAACAATATGAATTTGAAGAAATAGCCAAAATCGTAAATATGAACGAAACCGCAATACGCGTGGCACTTTCGAGAGCGAGAAAAAAAATTAGAGAATCAATGACAAATACACACCTTTATGGAACTAAATAAAATAGAAGATATATTAGAAAAATACTTTCAGGGAGAAACTTCTATTGCCGAAGAAAATCAATTAAAAGAATATTTTTCTTCGCCAAATGTTGCGCAGCATTTGGAGCAGTACAAACCTATGTTTGGCTATTTCTCTCAAGCAAAAGAACAGAAATCGACGTATGAGATTCCACTACAATCTAAAAAACGCAACGTAGCGTGGTTATCGATTGCGGCTTCTGCTGTTGTTTTGTTAGGCATCGGAACCTACTTTTTTGTTAGCGAAAAAAATGACACCGCTGCAGTAGCTTCACAAACAGAATTAGGAACTTACGATGATCCCGAAGAAGCCTTAAAAGCAACTCAAAAGGCTTTGACTTTATTATCAAACAATGTTAATGTAGGTATTGAAAGTGTACAGTACATTAAAGAATACGAACAATCAAAAAACAAAATCTTTAAACAGTAATTAAACAAAAAATAATCATGAGAAATTTCATTATAACTTTAGTCTTCGCATTCGTTTCTACCACTTTTTATGCACAAGGTGCTTTTGACAAATTTGATGGTCAGGACGATGTAACTTCTGTAATTGTAAACAAAAAAATGTTCGATTTAATGAGCAAAGTAAAATCTGACCCGTCTGATAAAGAGACACAGCAATATATTGCTTTAATTAAAAAACTGGATTATTTAAAAGTGTTTACCACTAAAAATCCAAAAATCGAAGCCGATATGAAAGCTACTGCCGACAAATATGTAAAAACAGCCGGTCTAGAAGAATTAATGCGAGTAAATGATAGCGGAAAAAACGTTCGAATTATGGTAAAATCTGGTGCTACTGATACACAGATAAAAGAACTTTTAATGTATGTTGATGGTGCCAAAAACGACGAAACTGTTTTATTATCTTTAACGGGTAATTTTGATCTAAACGAAATCTCAGTATTAACAGATAAG
Organism: Flavobacterium movens; assembly: GCF_039581425.1. Taxonomy (NCBI): domain Bacteria; kingdom Pseudomonadati; phylum Bacteroidota; class Flavobacteriia; order Flavobacteriales; family Flavobacteriaceae; genus Flavobacterium; species Flavobacterium movens. The sequence goes on along the minus strand of NZ_JBCPXY010000012.1, from coordinate 168,602 downwards.
ATGCAGCTTCCTGGAGGAACAGACTTAAAAAAAGCTTCAAAAGGCAAAAAATAAAATGAGAACAAATATCTTCATCATAGCACTTACAGCTCTACTAACTTTAGGGAGCTGTAATTCTGAACCTTCACTTCAAAAATATTTTGTCGAAAATTCAGAGAAAAAAGATTTTATTTCATTAGATGTTTCACCAACTATTCTAAATGTTGATAAAACAAAATTATCAGCAGAACAAAGTGAAGCTTTAAATTCGTTTGACAAAATGAACATTCTAGCTTTCAAAGCGGATCAAAATAATCAAGCAGAATTTGAAACAGAAAGAAACAAAGTAAAAGCCATTTTAAAAGATCCGAAATATCAAGAATTGATGAAGATTGGTTCTGGAAAAGACGGTGCCTCTGTAAGCTATGTTGGAAGTGATGACGATATAAAAGAGTTTGTCATTTTTGCCAACAGAAAAGAAAATGGTTTTGCAGTAGTTCGTGTGTTAGGCAAAGATATGAACCCAAATAATATTATGACTTTAATGTCTGTTTTACAGAAATCTAAAATAGACATGGAACAGTTAAAACCTTTAGAACAATTGCTGAAAAAATAAAAACTTCTTACTTTTTAAATGAGAAAAGCTCCAACTACGGAGCTTTTTCTTTTTACTTATTTGAGAGATTTTACTGAACAAAATAACTGCTAATTATTTTATTCTGAATCTAATTTAATTATATTTGCTTCTTACCAAAATAATAAATTATGATACAAAAAACATCAAATGCCTTTATCGCGGCATCTTGGGTTGCTCTTGGAGCAGGAACAGTTGGCTTTATTGTTGGACTTGCCAGAGCTGAAATGCTATTAAACGAAAAAGGATATTATTTCACTGTTTTAATGTTCGGACTTTTTGCTGTTGTTTCATTGCAAAAAAGTGTAAGAGACCGTCTTGAAAAACTTCCTGTAACTGATATATATTACGGAATCTGCTGGTTTGGAACTTTACTTTCAATCGTTCTTTTAGTTGTTGGACTTTGGAATGCAACAATTCTGCCAAGCGAAAAAGGGTTTTATGCTTTTGCTTTTCTATTAGCTTTGTTCGGTGCAATTTCAGTTCAGAAAAATACTAGAGACAATATGACTTTTAGTCAAAGCGAATAAAAGTTTAAAACCAATTAAAATAAAAAAAGCTCCAATTTTCATTGGAGCTTTTTTTATACTAGAATTTGAGATTATTTACTCAAATACATTTTTCTTCTAGAGTACAATTCGTAGAATTGATCATCTTTCAAGTCATCAATAAACAAGATGCTTTCTCCTGTCGATTTCATTTCTGGTCCTAACGCTTTGTTTACGTTCGGGAATTTGCTGAAAGAGAAAACTGGTTGTTTGATTGCGTATCCTTTTAATTGTGGATTGAAATCAAAGTCAGTTACTTTATTATGGCCTAACATTACTTTTGTAGCGTAGTTTACATAAGGCTCTCCGTAAGCTTTCGCAATAAACGGAACCGTTCTTGAAGCTCTTGGGTTTGCCTCGATGATGTAAACTGTATCGTCTTTAATCGCAAACTGAATATTGATTAAACCTACAGTTTTTAAAGCTCTTGCAATTTTATGCGTATGATCTTTAATTTGCTGCATTACAAATTCTCCTAAGTTAAAAGGAGGCAATGTTGCGTTACTATCTCCAGAGTGAACTCCACAAGGCTCGATGTGCTCCATAATTCCGATGATGTAAACATTTCCATCAGCATCACAGATTGCATCAGCTTCAGCTTCGATTGCTCCAGCTAAGTAGTGATCTAGTAATAATTTGTTTCCTGGAATTGCTTTCAACAAATCGATAACGTGCTCTTCAAGTTCTTTTTTGTTTATTACAATTTTCATTCCCTGACCTCCTAATACATAAGAAGGACGAATTAAAAGTGGGAAATCTAAAGTATCAGCTAATTTCGAAGCTTCATCAGCCGTTTCAGCGATTCCGAATCTTGGGAAAGGAATATTTAATTCAGTCAATAAATCTGAGAATCTTCCTCTGTCTTCTGCTAAGTCAAGTGCGTCAAAACTAGTTCCGATGATTTTCACTCCGTACTTAGATAATTTATCTGCTAATTTAAGAGCTGTCTGACCTCCAAGCTGCACGATTACACCTTCTGGTTTTTCGTGTTGGATAATGTCATAAATGTGCTCCCAGAAAACTGGCTCGAAGTATAATTTATCAGCTGTATCAAAATCTGTAGAAACCGTTTCAGGATTACAGTTAATCATGATCGTTTCGTAACCGCATTCTTTAGCTGCTAAAACTCCATGCACACAAGAATAATCAAATTCGATTCCCTGACCAATTCTGTTTGGCCCAGAACCTAGAACGATTACTTTCTTTTTATCTGTCAGGATACTTTCGTTATCTACATAACGCTCTCCATTTGCTTTTTCGATTTCTGCCTCAAAAGTTGAGTAGTAATAAGGTGTTTTAGCTTTAAACTCAGCCGCACAAGTATCAACCAATTTGAATACACGGTTGATGTTCATGTTCATGCGTAAAGTGTGCACTTCACTTTCCAGACAGCTCATCATGTGAGCGATTTGTCTGTCTGCAAAACCTTTTTGTTTTGCCTCAAGCAATAATTCTTTTGGAAGATTAGAAACTTTGTAGTTTGAAATTTCTTTTTCTAAAGTATAAAGCTCTTCGTATTGCTTTAAGAACCACATGTCGATTCTTGTAATTTCGTGAATTGTGCTTAATGGAATTCCCATTGCAATTGCATCGTAGATTACGAATACACGATCCCAACTTGCATAAGTTAGTTTTTCGATAATTTGTTCGTAATTTTTATATCCTTTTCCGTCAGCTCCTAAACCATTTCTCTTAATCTCTAAAGATTGAGTTGCTTTGTGAAGTGCTTCTTGGAAAGAACGTCCGATTCCCATAACCTCACCTACAGATTTCATCTGAAGACCTAAAGTTCTGTCTGAACCTTCAAATTTATCGAAGTTCCAACGTGGAATTTTTACGATTACATAATCTAAAGTTGGTTCAAAAAGAGCCGAAGTAGATTTTGTAATTTGGTTTTGCAACTCATCTAAATTGTATCCTAAAGCTAGTTTAGAAGCAATTTTTGCAATTGGATATCCGGTTGCTTTTGATGCTAAAGCAGAAGAACGAGACACACGAGGATTGATCTCGATGGCTACGATATCTTCTTTTTCGTCTGGCGAAACTGCAAATTGTACGTTACATCCTCCCGCAAAATTTCCGATACTTCTCATCATTAAGATAGCATAGTCACGTAATTTTTGGAAAGTTGTATCAGATAATGTCATCGCTGGTGCAACTGTGATAGAATCTCCAGTATGAATTCCCATTGGGTCCATATTTTCGATAGAACAGATAATTACGACATTGTCGTTTTTATCTCTCAAAAGCTCTAATTCGTATTCTTTCCATCCCATCAAAGCTTTATCAATTAAAACTTCGTGAATTGGAGAAGCTTCAAGTCCGCGAGTTAAAAGCTCATCAAAATCTTCTTTTTTGTAAACTACCGCTGCTCCAGTTCCTCCAAGTGTAAACGAAGGACGAATTACAAGTGGGAAACCAAATTCCTGAGCAATTTCTTTTCCTTCAAGGTAAGATGTAGCTGTTTTTGCAGGTGCAGTTGGTACATTAATTCTTTCTAAAAGCTGTTTAAACTGCTCTCTGTCTTCTGTAATATTGATCGCGTTTACATCAACACCGATTAATTTTACTCCGAAATCCTGCCAGATTCCTTTTTCCTCAGCTTCCAAACACAAGTTCAAAGCAGTTTGTCCTCCCATTGTTGGTAAAACTGCATCAATCTGCGGATGTTCCTTAAGAATTTCAATAATCGATTTTGTCGTTAAAGGTTTCAAATAAATATGATCGGCCATAGATGGGTCGGTCATAATCGTCGCTGGATTCGAGTTAATCAAGATAACCTCAATTCCTTCTTCACGAATCGAACGCGCAGATTGAGATCCCGCATAATCGAATTCGCAAGCTTGACCAATAACAATAGGTCCTGAACCTATTATTAAAACTGATTTTATTGATGTGTCTTTAGGCATTTTGTATGTATTGTGTAGTTATTATTGTATTCAAAAAACATTCACAGTGCTTTAGAAACTAGAATGTTACAAATTTATTACCGACAAGGTATAAAAAAAGGCGATACTAAAAAAGTAATCGCCTTATGTATGTTTATACAAACATTATTTTTTGTGTCTAGGTTCGCTAGAAACAGTTAATTTATGTCTTCCTTTTGCTCTTCTACGCGCTAGAACTTTTCTTCCATTCGCAGAAGCCATTCTGTCCATAAATCCGTGCTTATTTCTTCTTTTTCTTTTCGATGGTTGAAACGTTCTTTTGCTCATTGCTTTGTATCTTTAAAAATGGTATCTATTAACTCGTTATTTGGTTTTGGATATCGTTGTTCAAAAACCGAGTGCAAATATACAAAGACTTTTTTTTCTGGCAAGCACTTTTATAAAAATATTTTTAATTCCTTTTACTATCTTTGCAATCACAAATTTACAATAATTATGTTTCACAAGAATATTAAACTTATTTTGGCCGGACTTCTTGTAGTGGCGGGCGTTTGGCAATTTACAGAAAGTAATATTGGGAATGGTATATTCCTTATCTTATTGACTGCAATTCCAATTTTTCTTTATTTTAAAAACGAATTCATCCTTTTAGCCTTCCTTAAATTAAGAAAACAAGACTTTGAAGGTGCTAATAAATGGTTATCATATATCAAAAATCCAGAAGGTGCATTAGTAAGAAAACAACAAGGATACTTAAATTACTTACAAGGTATCATGTTATCTCAAACCAATATTAACCAAGCTGAGAAACATTTCAAAAAAGCAATCGAACTTGGATTATCAATGGATATGGATTTAGCTGTAGCTAAATTAAACCTTGCAGGAGTTGCAATGTCTCGCAGAAGAAAATTGGAAGCGACTAATTTACTTAACGAAGCTAAAAAATTAGACAAACAAGGTATGCTGAAAGAGCAAATCTCTATGATGAAAGAACAAATGAAGAAAATCTAATTTTCTTTAATTTTTAATATTTAAAATCCCAAATTCCAAAAGGAGTTTGGGATTTTTTTATTGTAGATTTTCTTTATAACACAAGACCAAGACTTAGTTTGTCATTTCGACGAAGGAGAAATCTTCACAAGTGGCTCGACAAAGATTGTCGATTTTGATTATAGAGTTACTCGTGAAGATTTCTCCTTCGTCGAAATGACAAGATTGCGCTAAAATCTAGAAAGAATTGGAATTTTATTCCAAAATTATCGAAGGTAAATTCTCATTCAACCATTTATACTTATTGAGAATCATAATATGGGTTCCTCCTTTGACTAAAATGCATTTGTCGATATACTTAATTGGAAAAACTTCGTCCTGATCTCCGTGTATATGAACGACATTTTCATCAATTTTATCTCGATCCCATAAAATTACACTTTCTACGGCCCATTGTAGATATCCTAAATCACGTACAGATAAAAATTTCTCATACAATTTAATACGTTTATTTACTTTTTCACCAAAAGAGAACTTGGCAAGTTTCTCAATATTAAGAATTAACTGCATCGGAATTAGCTTGTAAGCTTTTGTCTTCTTCCCTATTTTCATTCTTTTCGGGAATTCATGATTACTTCTTACACTCGATATAATAATGACTTTTCGTGTTTTTATATGCTTTGAAATTTCCTGTACTAGAATTCCTCCAAAAGAAACCCCAATTAAAACAGGATTTTCGTGTTTTATGTTTTTACTAATTCGAAGTGCATAATCTGACAAAGATTCTTTTTGGTTTGGAATTTCCCATTCCAAAAGATGCATTTCAAAAGTATCTTCATCCAATTTTATTCTTTCAAAAATAGATGAACTTGCCGCCAGACCTGGCATAAAATATACGGGAATTTTACTCATAACATTAAAATGAAATTACCAATAAGACCTTTATTGTAAAAAATAAAGTTACTTTTTTTAATGTCATGATAATCAAATTTCAGACCTATTTTATAGCAATTCAAAAAAAATCCATGTTCAAAACAAAAACTTAAAGTTTATAGCTGCAAAAAATAATTTAATATTGAAAATCAAATGATTACCTTTGCAATTCGAAATATTTCTTGAATTTAAAACTTATAAAGAATTTTCTTTCAATAAAATTTCGAGTCCCAAATTCACTATTTACCAATAACCTAACAAGAAATTACTATGGAATCTTCTGTAACTATGGAAATCAAAGACAACACTTTTGCACGCCAATTTGAAACTGTCATCCCTGAAGGAATGTTAGCAGTTGAGTATTCATTTCAAGAAAAAAAAATCTTTTTAACCAAGATCAACAAACCAGATTCATACGAAGACGAAGAAACAATTAATACGCTACTTAAAAACATATTAGATTTAAGCTCTGAAAAAAATTATAGAGTAGTTCCTATCCACCCAAAGATTGTTTCATTTTTCAAAAAAAACCCTCGATATAAAGAATTGCTTCCTCCAGGAATTAGAATCTAAAAATATCCAATAATTCGGAGCCATAATCCTCCAATTACCATATAGATTAAAAGCATAACCAAACCGGTTATAAGCCCTTTGACCCACCAGCTCTTTAGGTCAACGTAACCGCTCCCAAAAAATACAGGTGCCGGACCGTGACCATAATGAGTTAACGTTCCGTAAAGAGATCCGACAAAACCAAGCATAAACGCTAATAATAATCCCGGAATTCCAAGCGAAACTCCAACACCAAGTAAGGCTGCGTACATTGCTGCAACGTGCGCAGTTGCACTTGCAAAAAGATAATGGCTAAAAAAGTATACCAATATAATGATCGGAAAAGCCATCTGCCAGCTTAATCCGCCAATTTGAGCTTTTACTAAGTCGCTAAACCAAGCAATAAAACCCAATTCGTTAAGCGAACTGGCCATCATTACTAGAACAGAAAACCAGACAATTGTATCCCAAGCCCCTTTTTCTGATTTAACATCTTCCCAAGTCAAAACTGAAGTTAAAAGCAAAATTACCAATCCGATAAAAGCCGTTGTTGTTGCATCAATAGAAAATAAATCTCCCGTCATCCAAAGGAAAAGCAGAATAAAAAATGTAAGCAACATCATCCATTCGTCTCTAGTGATCGCTCCCATTTCTTTCAATTTCTGTGTTGCAATCTGCGGAGCATCTCCAGTCTTTTTTAATTCTGGCGGATAAATTTTATAAAGAACAAACGGAATTACAATAAAAGCACACAAACCCGGAACAATCGCTGCTGCCGCCCAAGACATCCAGCTGATTTTTATTCCTAAATTAAGCGCAAACTTCTGACACATCGGATTACTTGCTGTTCCTGTTAAAAACATAGAAGAAGCAATCAAATTCATATTATAACTATTCAAAGTTAAATAAGCCCCTAATTTTCTATGTGTCTCCGGCTTGTCTGGCATGGAACCAAAACTCATCGACATTGATTTCATAATCGGATAAACAATTCCTCCTCCTCTCGCAGTATTACTCGGAACAGCTGGTGCTAGAACCAAATCTGCCAATCCTAAACCATAAGCCAATCCCAAAGAACTTTTTCCGAATATTTTTATGAATAAAAAAGCAATTCTATTCCCGAGACCTGTTTTAATAAATCCTCTTGCTATAAAAAACGAAATTCCAATCAGCCAAATTACTTTATCGCCAAATCCTTTTAATGCTAATGTAATCGACTTTCCAGGATCTCCAGGAGCCAAAACCTGAGACATTGCCGTTAAAGCAATTGCAATCATACACATTGTTCCCATTGGAGCCGCTTTTAAGATGATTCCTAAAATCGTAGCTACGAAAATGGCAAATAAATGCCACGCCTCTATCACAACACCTTCTGGAGCTGGAATAAACCAAATGGCAACTAAAACTGCCAGCGTAATTAAAGTCTGAGGAATTTTTACTTCTTTCATAAAAACAAAAATTAAGGTGAATTAAATTCTGAGCTGCAACTGAATCAAAAACAAATCATTATTATAGTCTAATGTATCTGGAATACTTTTATCAAATCTGTCAATTTGAAATCCCATTTCAATACGGCCTGTATACGATTTTCCGAATTCTAAACTAACCATTGGCGTATAAGTGGTGCGTACATTTGAATTGATTTTATAACTTGGATCGAAAGTTTCGTAACGACAAGACAATTCAAGTGCTGTAAGCTTTTTATAATCTACTACATATCTCAAATTCGGAAGAAAATAAATTCCTCTCATCTGATAATCGGCAACATTATCTGTTCTGCCAGTAACCGGAAGCGAATAGTACAAATTATGGTTTGTTCCCTGCTTGTATTCTATCTGCAAATCAAAACTAAATTTATCCGTCAGCTTAAAATCGCTTGTAATATCTGCGCCGATTGCAAAAACATCTTCTTTAAAAACTTTTCCGAAACCGCCGTTTAAACCAAGATTTATTTTATGTTCTTTTGACAAACCAAAAACCCATCTAGAAGAAAATTGTTTTCCGTTGTCTTTGTCCATTTCCTGATTTTTTCCGTTTCCGTTTAAAACTGAAACAGCATAATTCACAGGAATTTTTCCAATATCAAAAGCTCCTGTTGCCGATGCACCAATTTGGAAACTTGTCCATCCATTTTTTCCGAATTCATAATACTGATTCGAAAAATCGAAAGATTTAATAATATCTACAGGAACAAGCTCCTCAATACCAAATGCAGGGCGAAATTGCCCTCCTGTTAAAGCAATATATTTATTAAAAGTATATTTCCCGTAAGCATTCTCAAGAACTTTCCCTTTTGTATCCGATTTAAAATCTGCTAGATTGACCAGAATTACAATTTCTGTTGTTTCGCTTAATTTGGTATTTAGCCCAACACGCATTCTTTTTATATCAAAAGAACTTTGGGTTACATCTCCAGTTGAGTGCTGATTACCTAAAACATCTACATTATCGCCAAAACTTTCCAAATATCTGGCTTGGAGAAGTCCTTTTAATTGAAACTGCGGATATTTTACTTCTTCATTTTCTTTTTTATCAGTTCCTTGATTGACATTATCTTGGGCATGTAAAAAAAATGGGATTATAATAAAAAGAATTCGTAGGAGTAGACTTTTATTCATAGGCTTAAAATAAATGAAATGTTAATCTCTATAGCGATTTTAAAAATCGACATATAGTCTTTAGGCAAAAAAAAATTAACTCTTTATTAGTCAACACGAAATGAGAATACTAAAATAACAAAAAAAGATTCGTTATGTAAATAAAATTGCATTAAAATACTGTTATCAAAATAAACAACAATAAAAAAAGGGCATAAGAATTAAACTTATACCCTCTAGAATTTTATATTTAAAAATACTTATTTTTCGATTTCTCTCATAGAGTCCATTTTCTTATGAGCTAAGAAACCAGCTACATCTTCAAAATGCTCTTTTACTCTTTTATTTCCAAATTCAAAAACTTTAGTAGCCAAACCGTCTAAGAAATCACGATCGTGCGAAACTAAGATTAATGTTCCGTCAAAATCACGTAGAGCATCTTTAATAATATCTTTGGTTTTCATATCCAAGTGATTCGAAGGCTCATCCAGAATCAACAAGTTAACTGGCTCCAACAATAATTTAATCATTGCCAAACGCGTTTTTTCACCTCCCGAAAGCACTTTTACCTTTTTAGTAATATCATCTCCTTGAAACATGAAAGCTCCTAAAATATTTTTAATCTGCGTTCTGATATCTCCAACAGCAATACTATCAATAGTTTCAAAAATGGTAGCATTTTCATCTAATAACGCCGCTTGATTTTGAGCAAAATACCCAATTTGAGCATTATGTCCGATTTCAACACTTCCAGAATCAACACCAATTTCTTTCATAATGGCTTTAATCATTGTTGATTTTCCTTCACCATTCTTTCCAACAAAAGCTACTTTCTGACCGCGTTCGATTACAATATTTGCATCTTTAAAAACAACATGATCTCCATAAGCTTTAGACATTTCTTTCACAATAACTGGATATTGACCAGAACGTGCCGCTGGCGGGAACTTTAAACGCAATGCAGATGTATCAACTTCATCAACCTCCACTATTTCTAGTTTCTCAAGCATTTTGACACGAGACTGAACAGCATCTGTTTTAGAAAATGTTCCTCTGAAACGCTCAATAAAAGCACGATTTTCAGCAATCATTTTCTGTTGTTCATCATACGCTTTTTGTTGGTGAATTCTACGATCTTTTCTCAATTCTAAGTAATGAGAATATTTTGCTTTGTAATCGTAAATTCTTCCCATTGTCACCTCGATCGTACGATTTGTAATATTATCTACAAACGCCCTATCGTGCGAAATTACCACAACTGCTTTTGCTTGAGTCAATAAGAAATCTTCTAACCATTGAATGCTTTCAATATCCATGTGGTTTGTTGGCTCATCTAGCAATATCAAATCTGGTTTTCTCAATAGAATCTTCGCTAACTCAATACGCATTCTCCATCCTCCTGAAAATTCTGAAGTTTGACGTGCGAAATCTTCTCTTTCAAAACCTAAACCAACTAATATTTTTTCAACTTCTGCTTCGTAGTTCACTTCTTCGATAGCATAAAATTTCTCGCTTAAATCAGAAACTCTTTCGATCAATTTCATGTATTCGTCACTTTCGTAATCAGTACGAACTGTTAACTGCTCATTGATCTCATCGATTTCAGATTTCATTTTAAAAATCTCACTGAAAGCTTTTGACGCTTCTTCCATAACGGTAGCACCATCTTCGGTAAGCAAATGTTGAGGCAGATATGCAATTACAGCTTCTTTCGGAGCAGAAATACTTCCTGTTGAAGGTTTGTTTGCCCCTGCAATTATCTTTAAAAGTGTAGATTTTCCCGCACCATTTTTACCCATAAGGGCAATTTTATCATTTTCATTAATAGCAAAAGAAACATCGCTAAAAAGTGTAGTTCCACCAAATTGAACCGAAATATCGTTAACTGTAATCATTTGTGTTTGTGAATTTTGTTTAATCGGTTAATCGTTTGACTGACTACCCATTTTTTTCGTGCTGCAAAGATAGATTTAATTAGATAATGTCCCAATTTGATAATTAGATAATTTTGAAAATGTGTCAATTAGATAATATACCAATTAAATAACACCTAAATCGCAATGAACGAAACATTACTTGGTTTTACCATATTTTAAAATTTTAATCTTACCTTGTATAACAATTTAAAAATCAGCAAAATATGAGAACGAAATTAAAACTGACCGTCTACTTAATTGCAGGATTACTATTTGGACTTACTGCAAATGCTCAAAAAACCGTAATTAAGAAGGAAGCTTTACCAGGAAATGCGCAAACCTTCCTAAAAACACATTTCGGATCAAAAAAGCCAAGCTACATATTAGAAGACAAAGAAATTCTTTCAACAGAGTACAAAGTACAATATGAAAACAAAATTGAAATTGAATTTGATAAGAAAGGAAATTGGAAAGAAGTGGATGCTAAAACTGGAAAAATTCCAAAATCTATTATTCCCAAAAAAATTGCGTCTTACATAAAAACTAATTTTCCTAAAGAAGACGTAACCAAAATCGAACTTGGAAGTTCTGGCTACGAAACAAAATTAACCAATGGTTTAGAATTAAAATTCAACTTAAAAGGAGATTTTATTAAGATTGACAAATAAGTAAAATTAGAGAATGTGTCAATTAGGAAATTAGAAAATTCTCAAAACCATAAAATAACAAAACCCGACAGGTTTTTGAAACCTGTCGGGTTGTAAAAATTATCTAATTTTCAAATTGACTAATTACCTCATTAATCTTTTCTCCATTTTTTAGTTTCTTCGAAAATATGCTCCATAATTGCAGCTTCCGTTGCGTCGAACTCTATATTTCTTCGGCTCATCACTAACCTTGCTGTTTCAAAAGCTTTTTTGGTTACATAAGTCGTAAATCCTGCAGCGCCTCCCCAAGAAAAACTTGGAACAAAATTGCGAGGAAATCCGCTTCCGAAAATATTAGCGCTTACACCAACCACTGTTCCCGTATTAAACATGGTATTAATTCCGCATTTACTGTGATCTCCCATCATTAAACCGCAAAACTGAAGTCCCGTTTTAGCAAAACCTTCTGTTTCGTAACTCCATAATTTCACTTCTTCGTAGTTGTTTTTTAGGTTTGAGTTATTAGAATCTGCTCCAATATTACACCATTCACCTAAAACAGAATCCCCTAAGAATCCTTCATGTCCTTTATTTGAATTTGCAAAAAGAACTGAATTTTTAACCTCGCCTCCTATTCTAGATCCTGGCCCAACAGTTGTTGCTCCATATACTTTGGCTGACATTTTTACCATTGCATTTTCGCACAAAGCAAATGGTCCGCGAATTACGGTTCCTTCCATAATTTCGGCATTTTTACCTATATATATAGGACCAGTTGATGCATTTAAAGTTACAAACTCTAGTTTTGCTCCTTCTTCAATAAAAATATTTTCTGGCGAAATTACATTTACGCTTTTTGGAATAGGCTGCGATGTACGATCTTCAGTTAGATATTTAAAATCCTGACGAATTGCTGCATCATTTTTAGAGAAAATATCCCATGTGTGCTCAATCGTGATACAATCTTCGTTGTACTGAATAATTTCGTAAGAATCAAAATCGACTTCTTCCTGATTCTCGTTCGTAAAAAATGCTATTACATCTTCTCCTTTAAAAATCGCTTGGTTTTCAGTTAAATTAGAAACCATCTCAGCAAGAGTATCATTTGGTAAATACGCTGCGTTGATCATAACGTTTTCTTCCATTTCAACCATTGGAAATTTTTCAGACAAATATTCTTCGGTTATAGTAGTGATTGTAGAACCTAAATATTTTTCCCATTTCTGGCGAATTGTCATAATTCCAACCAAAATATCCGCCACTGGTCTTGTAAAAGTAAAGGGTAATAAAGCATTCCGAACGGGGCCGTCGAAAAGAATGTAGTTCATAAATAATTGAGTGTTTGTTAAAATTTGATTTGGTTACCTGGCTTCAAAGTTACAAATATTTATGTGTTTGATTAAAAGTACTCTCATTCAAAATAAGAAAATAATTGCTTTTTGGCTAACATTTTTTTTTATATTGATAATCATTTAACCGCAAAGTGCGCAAAGTTTATATTATCAAGTTTTTATAAAAAATAAAGTTCGCAAAGCTTTGTACAGATGCTAACTTTGCGAACTTTGTGTTTTCTAAACATAATATCAGGTAAAATCTTTGCGCACTTTGCGGTTAGATTTTACAATTCCATAAAAAAAAACCTTCCAGTATTGGAAGGCTTTTGTATAATTTAAAACAGCTATTATTTTTTAGCGTGTTTAGCATATTTAGTTTTGAATTTATCAATACGTCCTGCAGTATCGATAAGTTTAGATTTACCAGTATAAAAAGGGTGAGATGTTCTAGAAATCTCCATTTTTACAACTGGATACTCAACTCCGTCAACTTCAATTGTTTCTTTTGTATCTGCAGTAGATTTAGTGATAAAAACCTCATCATTCGACATGTCTTTAAATGCAACTAATCTGTAATTTTCTGGGTGAATTCCTTTTTTCATCTTTTCTTTTATTTATTGTTTGGAGCACTTTTATTTTGAAGCTTTTTCATGGTTAGAAAAAGGTGTAAACAAATAATACTCTTTTTTGTTTAAAAATTTAATTATTTTTGAGTGTGCAAATTTACAATTCTTTTTTAATAAACAAACAGTTAGCTTACTTTTTTTTAGTTTATTTCGAAAAGCTTTTTTTATATCCGATTATAGTGGGAATTACTATATTTGTGGATTAATTTTAAACATATCGAAATATGATTAATGAAGTTATAAAAAAGAACGGTATTACGTATGGCGTAATGATCGGAATTGCGTCGGCTTTGGTTACTGCCACTATCTATGCTGTTGATTTAAATTTATTTACAGCTTGGTGGATGGGAATAATAGGAATCGTAATAAGTCTTACAATTAGTATTATTTTACTTTCTAAAACCAAAAGAGATCTAAACGGTGTTTTTCCTTTTAAAGACGCTTTTACCACTTATTTTATAGCGGCAGTAATTGGTATTTTAATATCTACAACTTTTAACATTGTATTGTTTAATGTAATTGATCCAGGCGCAAAAGATACTTTGAGCGAAATTATGATCAAATATACTATTGGTATGATGCAGAAATTTGGCGCACCAGCCGCTTCTATTAATGAAGCTGTTGCCAAAATGAAAGAAAGCAATCCGTATTCTACTTTTGAATTATTAAAAGGATCAGTTTTTGCTATGGTTGTAAGCGCAATTTTCGGATTAATTTTCGCAGCATTTTTTAAAAGCAAATCTACACAAGAATAAAAATATAAATGAATTTATCTATACTTATACCGCTTCTAAACGAGGAGGAATCACTTAAAGAACTCTATACATGGATCATTAAAGTGATGCAGTCTAACAATTACTCTTATGAAATCATTTTTGTAGATGATGGTAGTACAGATAATTCTTGGCAGATTATTGAAGGTTTCTCTAACGAAAATCCAAATGTAAAAGGAATTCGTTTTATGAAAAACTTCGGAAAATCTCAAGCTTTGCATGCTGGTTTTGCAAAAGCAAAAGGCGATGTTATTATTACAATGGATGCCGACTTGCAAGATAGTCCAGACGAAATTCCTGAATTATATGAAATGATTACAGCTCAGAAATACGATTTGGTTTCGGGCTGGAAAAAGAAACGTTATGATTCTGTTGTAGCCAAAAATCTTCCTTCAAAATTATTTAACTGGGCAGCCAGAAAAACTTCTGGTGTTGAGCTAAACGATTTTAACTGCGGATTAAAAGCCTACAAAAATGTTGTGGTAAAAAATATTGAAGTTTCTGGCGAAATGCACCGATATATTCCTGTTTTGGCTAAAAACGCCGGATTCGGGAAAATTGGAGAAAAAGTAGTTATTCACCAAGCTAGAAAATATGGCGAGACTAAATTTGGAATGGAGCGTTTTATAAACGGCTTTCTAGATTTAATTACGATCTGGTTTTTATCAAGATTCGGAAAAAGACCAATGCACTTATTTGGCGCTATGGGTTCCTTAATGTTTATTATAGGATTTTTAGCAGCCGGATATATTGGCGTTTCTAAACTATACCATATGTATACTGGAATGAAATACAGTCTGGTTACCAATAATCCATGGTTTTATATTGCTTTAACTACTATGGTTCTTGGAACTCAGTTATTTCTAGCAGGATTCTTGGGTGAAATTATTTTAAGAACAAAAAATAACGAAGCAAGATATAAAGTAGCAAGAGAGGTTAATTTTTAATTTTTTTGTCTTTATGCAGTATTTTATAATCCGTTTTTTAATTAAGGCATAAAAATATTGTATACAGCACCGTTAACTCTCTGTAAAAATCTATTTTTAAATAAATAAAAACGAAATCAAAAATGAATATAGCACCAAACATACTAAACGCGGTCAATGAATGGTTAACACCAACATTTGACCAAGAAACGCAAGCTGCAGTTAAAGAATTAATGACCACTTCTCCAAAAGAACTGGAAGAGAGTTTTTACAAAAACTTAGAATTCGGAACTGGAGGAATGCGTGGTGTTATGGGTGTTGGTGACAATAGAATCAACAAATATACGCTTGGAAAAAACACTCAGGGATTATCTGATTACCTGCATAAAGTTTTCCCAAACGAGCCTTTAAAAGTGGTTATTGCTTATGATTGTCGTCATAACAGCAATACTTTAGCAAAAGTTGTTGCCGATGTTTTCTCAGCAAACGGAATTCAGGTTTACCTATTCTCTGACTTAAGGCCAACACCAGAATTATCTTTTGCACTTAAATATTTAAAATGCCAATGCGGAATTGTTTTAACAGCTTCTCATAATCCGCCAGAATACAACGGATACAAAGTTTATTGGCAAGACGGAGGACAAATTGTTCCTCCACAAGACAAAGAAATTGTCAATGTGATTGAAAGCTTAGGTTATGATAAAATCAAATTCAATGCAAATGAGAGTTTAATTGAATACATTGATACAGAACTTGACAAAGCATTTATAAAATCATCTATCGAAAACGCAAGTTTTAATACTCCAGCTGAAGCCAAAGACAATCTTCATATTGTGTTTACTTCATTGCACGGAACTTCTATAAAATCAATTCCAGATGTTTTATCGCAAGCTGGATACAAAAATGTTCATATTGTTCCAGAACAAGCTGTACCAGACGGAGATTTCCCAACAGTAAAATCGCCAAACCCAGAAGAACCAGAAGCTTTAACTATGGCTTTGGCTTTAGCAGATAAAACAAATTCTGACATTGTAGTAGGAACAGATCCTGATTGCGATCGTTTAGGAGTTGCTGTTCGCAACAATGATGGCAAAATGATTTTATTAAACGGAAACCAAACCATGGTTTTAATGACTTCTTTCTTATTGAAACAATGGAAAAAAGCAGGTAAACTTAACGGAAAACAATTCGTTGGCTCTACAATTGTTTCAACTCCAATGATGATGGAATTGGCTACAAGCTATGGCGTAGAGTGTAAAGTTGGATTAACTGGCTTTAAATGGATTGCAAAAATGATTAAAGATTTTCCTGAACTTGAATTTATCGGAGGTGGTGAAGAAAGTTTCGGATTTATGGTTGGTGACGCCGTTAGAGACAAAGATGCTGTTGCGGCAACCTTATTAATCTGCGAAGTTGCAGCTCAAGCTAAAGCAGCAGGAAGCTCAGTTTACAAAGAACTTTTACAGCTTTATGTTGAAAATGGTTTCTATAAAGAATTCTTAGTTTCTTTAACTAAAAAAGGAATGGAAGGCTTACAGGAAATCAATCAGATGATGATCGATTTACGCGAAAATCCTTTGAAAGAAATCAATGGCCAGCGTGTAATTATGGTTGAAGATTATCAATCTTCTATTGCTTTAAATTTATTGGACGGTTCAGAATCAACAATGGATATTCCGAAATCTAATGTATTAATTTATTATACTGAAGATGGTTCTAAAATTTGTGCAAGACCAAGCGGAACTGAACCAAAAATCAAATTCTATATCAGTGTAAATGCAGAAATAGAATCAGTTTCAGATTTTGACGAAGCAGAGAAATTCTTAGATCAAAAAATTCAGAACATTATCGCAGATATGAAGTTGAATTAAATAAACTCATTTTTTTAAAGTACAACCATTTACAAATAGCCTTTAAAAAGCAATGAGTTCCAATATTTAAAACTCTGATTTGCATTTATTAAAGATGCAAAATCAGAGTTTTTTTTATAAAAAAAACCTAAAAGAAATTGAAAATAATCCAATTGGATTATTTTTGTGCAGTAAAAATTCACTAGCTAAAACTCAAAAGAGCATAACCAAGCAGAAAAAATAACATTCAGAAATAAATGAGTAATTTCAAAAAAATAGTTCCTTTTATATACCCGTATAAGAAGTATGCGTTCTTAAATATCTTTTTCAATATTTTATATGCGCTTTTCAGCACACTTTCTTTTGTTGCTTTAATTCCAATGCTTCAAGTTTTATTTGACCAGACAAAAGCCAGACACGAAAAACCAGTTTATGAAGGAATTTTAAAATTGCAGCAATATGGTGAAGACTATTTAAGCTATTACATAACCACTACAAAAGGCAATCACGATCCTGGCTATATTTTAGCCATAATGGTGACGATTATAATTTCAATCTTCTTATTAAAAAACTTAGCCGATTATTTAGCTATGTTTTTTATCACTTTTTTACGAAATGGTGTTTTAAAAGACATGCGAAATGCGATGTATAAAAAAACACTAGAACTCCCGTTGGCATTTTATTCTGAAAAAAGAAAAGGAGATGTTATATCAAGAATTTCAGCTGACGTAAATGAGGTTCAAAACTCATTTTTAGCCATATTAGAGCTTATTGTAAAAGAACCTTTAACGATTATTTTTACGATTACGACAATGTTAATTATTAGCACAAAACTAACATTGTTCGTATTTATATTTATTCCGATTTCAGGCTATATTATTTCTTTGATTGGAAAACAATTGAAGAAACAATCTACAAAAGCACAAGAAGAACAAGGTACTTTCTTATCTACAATTGAAGAAACTATTGGCGGATTAAAAGTCGTAAAAGGTTATAATTCTGAAAATTATTTCAATGCCGTTTTTCAAAATTCAACTCAGCGTTTTTTCAATTTATCAAATAAAATAGGAAACCGCCAGAACTTAGCTTCGCCAGCAAGTGAATTTATGGGAATTACTGTTATTGCCATTTTATTATGGTATGGAGGTCAAATGGTTTTGATTGATAAAACTCTAAGCGGCCCTTCGTTTATTGCTTATATGGGATTGGCTTACAACATTCTTACACCGGCGAAAGCAATCTCTAAAGCTTCATACGGAGTAAAAAGAGGAAACGCTGCCGCAGAACGTGTTCTTGAAGTTTTAGACCAAGAAAACACTATTGTTTCTAAAGAGAACGCAATCGAGAAAACAACATTTGATGATAATATTACCGTTCAAAATATCAACTTCAAATATGAAGAGGAAAATGTTTTAAAAGATTTTTCTCTTGAAATTAAAAAAGGACAAACTGTTGCACTTGTTGGACAATCTGGAAGCGGAAAAAGTACAATTGCAAACCTGCTTACCCGTTTTTACGATGTCAACGAAGGTGCTATTTCTATAGACGGAATCAACATCAAAGACATGAACCTGCAATCGCTTCGCAGTTTAATGGGATTGGTTACTCAAGACAGCATTTTGTTCAATGACACTATCAAAGCCAATATTTCTCTAGGAAAATTAGATGCTACGGATGATGAAATTATCGAAGCTTTAAAAATTGCCAATGCTTATGAATTTGTCAAAGATCTTCCAAAAGGTATTTACACCAATATTGGAGACAGCGGAAACAAACTTTCAGGAGGTCAAAAACAACGTTTATCGATCGCTCGCGCAGTATTAAAAAACCCGCCGATTATGATTCTAGACGAAGCAACATCGGCATTGGATACAGAAAGCGAAAAATTTGTTCAGGTAGCGCTTGAAAACATGATGCAGAATAGAACATCAATCGTAATTGCACACCGTCTTTCTACCATTCAAAAAGCAGATGTAATTGTGGTAATGCAGAAAGGAAAAATCGTTGAGCAAGGAACACACGATGAATTAATTGTAAAAAACGGAACTTACAATAAACTGGTAACAATGCAGTCTTTCGAATCGTAAGAAATCATTAATACCAAATTAATAATGCACAGATTAAGGAAATATTAAAACTCAGTTTAATTTCTTTAATCTGTGTTTATTTTTATAACTTTAGGTTAGTTAAAGATTGAAAATCATTTAATCTAAAGAAAATGTATCTTAACAACCCCAACATAAAACTTCCCGACGATCCCGATACTATTGTTTGGAAATATCTAGACTTATCTAAATTTCTTGATTTATTACTTTCTAAGAAACTTTTTATGTCGCGTTCGGACAAGTTTGAAGACCAATACGAAGGCACTTTTAGCGAACCGACTTATGAAGAGATAAAAAAACTTGCCGCAGACAATCCTGAGTTTTTAAATTACTACAAAACACATCGCGAAAAAGTAGCCATTAGCAGCTGGCATATTAACGAATATGAATCTTTTGCCATGTGGCAGATCTTTACCAAAAACAATGAAGGTTTGGCCATTCAGTCCACCATTCGAAGGCTGCAGAAAGCGGTAAAACCTGAAAACAATTTTGACCAGTTTATAGGCGAAGTAAACTACATTGATTACAAAAAAGAATATATTCCATTTGATGATTTATTCTTTCCGTTTTTATTTAAACGAAAAAGTTTTCAATATGAAAGAGAAGTCCGCATTCTGAGTGATACTTCAAAAAGCGACATCAAATTAAATGACGGATTAAAAATCAATGTTGACATTAACCAATTAATCGAAAAAATATACATTCATCCAAAATCTGAAAACTGGTACAAAAAACTGGTTATAGAATTGGTAGAGCGCCTTGGTTTTGGTTTTGAAATCGAAAAATCGGATCTAGAAAGCGATATATTGATTTGAAGTTGCTAAGGTTCTGAGAGGCTAAGATGCTAAGTTTTTTTTCTTGCCACAGATTAAAAGGATTTTTTTTGAGTATCTGACCATGTTCCGTAGGAACATTTCATTGGTAGAAAAATTATATTTTTTTTGTTCATTTTACGTTCCATAGGAACGTTTGATATGTTTTTTTTAACAACGCAACGCATCAAACGTTCCTACGTAACGTAAATTGATTGATCTTCATTTTTTTCTACCAACCAGACATTCCTACGGAATGACAACTTGACGTATAAAAATGAAAAAAAGCTGTTTTCATTAATGAAAACAATTTAAAAAAAGAGAGGCTGTTTCAACTTATTGAAACAGCCTCTCTTTTTTATAAAAATCCTTCTAATCCTTTTAATTTGTGGTAAAAAACTTAGAACCTTAGTATCTTAGAACCTCAGAACCTTTTAAATAGGTTTATAACTTTTCACTTCCCATTTTTTAGAAGCCAAATCTATATAATTGTAGTGCAACACATCATTTTTATCAAACTGACCATTTTGGTTCGTATCTTCAATTGTTCTAAAATATAAACGGTTTTTAGACTCAATTAAGCTCCAATCTACCAATTCTTGTAAATCTGCTGAAACTTTTGTGAAATTTTCTCCGCTTATATCACTCAAATACAAAGTTTTGATATCACTGGTATCAATTTTACCATCTTTATTGGTATCTGAATCTGTCAGCGTGTACACCATCACATTATTATGCGTTCTATCTGCAACCGTTTTTAAATAAGTTGCTGTTAAAATCAAAACTGGCTTATCAGATAATGGTCGGATAGAATCTGAATCTACTTTTTGGAATTTTAAATTCTGAAGATATCCTGTAATTTCATATTCGCCCAAATTAGAAATTGTAAAACTCACATCATTTACACTCGAAGAACCATAACGAGCTTTTGAGCCTCTTTCATAAACTCTTAAATCTCCAACGGGATGAATTAAATAATTAGTGCCTTCCAACTGAATAGGAAGATCTGCAATTTCAATTTGAGTTGTATCGGTTTTGGTAATACTTACTTTATTTGAAGCACCGTAGCTTACTTTGGGTTTTTGAACTTCTTCTCGGCAGCTTATTACTGTTCCGATAAGTATAAGGGCTATATATTTAAAATACTTTTTCATCTACAATGATTATATACGATTATCAAATATACTATTTTTGATTGTATTTTTGAGTTTTATTGAATTTTACTAATGCAAGGATATTTACTCCCGCCAAACCAAGATAACCAGTAAACAAAATCCAATTCTTTTTAAATAACGTTATTAGATATTCAATCTGTCTTTTTCTTTCTTCTTTTAAAAGATCTTCCTCACTCCTATAAGAAGGCTGATACCCACACACAAAAATTGACAACTCAGGTTTATTTTTCAGCTTAGGCTTAGGCAGCATCAAAACCAAAAAATCATCTTTGTACTGCAAATAATAAGGCATGTCTTCAACTTGAAAAATCTCCAAAACACGGACATACATTTCATATTTTACTTTTTTACCAAAATGAATTTTAATTCCATTTACAGTATCATTTTCTCTCTTTAATTTTCTTAACGCAAGTTCAAGTTCATTTATTCTTCTACGCTCTAAATCTAAAGAATTATTAAAACAAACAATTCGATAATTTCTTTTTAAAGCCAAAAAATTTCCGATCATAACAGAGTCAGTAGGAATGTAAAAACTCATCATGCCTTCAACCTTAAAAGCATCCACTTTATAAAAATGATACAAACAAAACAAAGGAATCAAAACCAGAGAAATCATTCCTGGAACGTAAAAAATCTTTTTTCTTTTTTCACGTTTTTCTATCATAACCTCGTATTTATCTTAACGTTAAAAACCCTCGAAGTCATATAATTTGGAATCGCATATTGATTTTTTGAATACACATCACGAACCCAAGTATTCGTAATAGCGTTTTGATTATTGAAAAGATTGAAAATTTCCAATCCAACAGCTAATTCTTTAAAGTTTTTCAGCCAGCCTTTTTTTGTATTTTGCGTACTAGCATCTACAAAAACTTTTGCAAAACCAATATCAGCTCTTCTATAATCATTCAATCTATTTTGATACAAATCAGGATCTGAATATGCTGGCGCACCACCAGGCAAACCAGTATTATAAACCAAATTTAAATACACTTTCACACTTGGAATATTTGGCATATAATCCTGAAACAGCATCGCAAATTTCAAGCGCTGATCTGTCGGGCGGGCTATATAACCTTTGCTTTCGTAATTTTCTTCCGTTTTCAAATATCCAAAACTAATCCAAGATTCTGTTCCCGGCACAAATTCCCCGTTTAATCTAAAATCAAGTCCTTGTGCATAGGCTTTCGCATTATTATTAGCAACGTAACGAATTCGAACATTATCTATTGAATAAACATTGACATCTGAAAGTGATTTATAATACAGTTCCGTTACCCATTTAAATGGACGGTTCCACATTTTAAAGTTATAATCATTACTTAAAACCACATGAACAGCTTCCTGAGCTTTTACATTTGGGTTTACAACTCCATCCAGATCACGCAATTCTCTGTAAAATGGCGGCTGATGATATAATCCTCCCGAAATCCTAAAAACCATATCGCTATCCCAATCTGGTTTTATAGCAAATTGCGCACGCGGACTTACTACAAATTGTGTTTTTCCTTCTTCTAGAGCTCCCGAAACATTCCAACCCTGAAAACGCGCCCCCAAATGATACCAGATCTGGCTCGAACCAATTTCTGATTGTTTGTTCCATTGCGCATAACCTGAGAATCGATTTATGGTATTAAAATTGGTTGCTCGAATATTCTGATATGGCAAAAGCGGTCCCGTATAAGGTGCATAAGGCTGATTATTTTTAGGAAGAATAACTAACGGTGGATTAATAGAAAACCCTGCCGAATCAATAACTTCCCACTCTACTACTCGATCTCGAATAGATTCTCTGGTATATTTTAAACCAAATTCCAGTTGGCTTTCTTTCCAATCTTTAATTCCTTTCAATTCGATATTTGCAATTAAAGCGTCGAGATCATTTCGAGCATGATTCAGCTGAGAACCAATTCCCCGCGTAAAATCAACTGCAGATGCATTTTCTAAATCTTCTACATTTACATTTCCTAAACGATATTGTGCCAAAATATCAAAATGCTCTTGTTCTGTAGTATGAAACAAAGAACCAATCAATTTAAGAGTCAGTGAAGGCGATGCTTTATAAGTAGTTTTTAAAGCACCAAAATAAGTATCGTATTGATCTTTTTCTTGCCCATCATAATAAACAGCAAGAGCCATAGGCTGATCTGCTGTTCCAAAATTTGTCTGGCGGACTAACGGTTGATACGAATATTTATTCTGAGAAATATTTCCTAAAAAGCTCATTTGCCATTTCTCAGAAATATCATAATTTATATTGGTCTGAATATCTGCAAAAGTCGGTTTATAATTCGTCTCTGTATCTTGGCTATTTACCAAAAGACTATTATTTCGGTAACGAACTCCTGTTACAGCTGACCATTTTTTATTTTTCGAAACCACATCAACAGCTGCACTTCCTCCTAAAAAACTTGCCTCAAAGGCAGCACCAAACCGAGTTGGCTTTCGATAGGTAATATCTAAAACCGAAGACAATTTATCTCCGAACTTTGCCTGAAATCCGCCAGCAGAAAATTCAACATTTTGAACCAAATCGGTATTGGTAAAACTTAATCCTTCCTGTTGTCCTGAACGAATTAAAAACGGGCGATATACTTCTACCTCATTTACATAAACTAGGTTTTCGTCATAATTTCCACCACGCACCATGTATTGTGTGCTCAATTCATTATTTGAATTAACGCCCGGAAGTGTTTTTAGAATATTTTCGATTCCAGCATTGGCACCTGGAATTTTCTTTATAGTTTCGGTATCAATTGATGTTATTCCCTGAACTCGTTTTCTATTTCCAGAAGAAACAAAAACTTCTCCCATTTGTTCTTCAGAATTGCTCATGATCGGATTAAAAACAAAAACTTCATTTGTTTTTAAACTGACAGTCAAACTCATCATTTTTAAAGAAAGGTGAGTAAAAATCAGAGAAACTTTTTTGTTTGATGGAATTGCAATTTCATAAAATCCATTTGCATCAGACTGCACAGAAGTTTCCTGCGAAGAGACATTTACGCTTGCAACCGGATGTTTTTCTGCATCTAAAATCAGCCCTTTCACGCGAGCATTTTGAGCCAAAGCAATACAGCTGAAAAATAAAAAAAGAAAAGCGAATGTAAACCTATTGTAACTCAAAGATTTTGGGTTTTATTTTTGTTGACTTCTAAAAAAACGAGTTTCAAAGATAGTAGTATTTCCTACATTATCAACAACTTCAACTTTTAATACGTTTTCACCTTCTGCTAAATATTGATCCTCAAAAGTATGAGTGATTCTTCTGGCTTTATTTTCGTATTCAAACAAAACCCAGCTTCCGTTTAGATAACCGTTATACGATTTTATTCCAGACAGAGAATCGCTTATTGTAAAATCAATTTTCTTTTGATCACTAATCCATTTTCCTTCAATTGGTTTTGCAATTTTAACAACTGGCGGAATCGTATCAAGAACTAAACCGTAAGTTCCCAATATTTTTGCTTTCGCAGTAAAAACATCACCTTTTCTAACGGTTCCATTAAAACTTGTTCCTTTACCAATATAAAGTTTATCTCTTAGAGATTCTGGATAAGTGTCGTCTTTTATGGTAATAGTAAAATTAGAATGCACAGGAACCGTATCATCGTGAATATAAACTTTGTTATTTTTCACATCAAAATTCATATTAAAATCATCGTAAAAAGTTCCAGCTGGAAAGAAGACCGACATATTATCTTTCTCAAAATTAGCATCTCTATTATACTTGATGAAATATTTTCCATTAACCGACTCTGACTCCACAAGAGGTATCGCAGCATCATATTCAATTGGAACCGTAATCGAATTCATATTCCCAAAATAATCCGATACTTCAATTTTGTAATTTGAAGTTAAATTAGGCTCTGCTTTTACAATACCGCGAAGAGAATCTGTCTTGATAATGCTTAACGCAAAAGGCGTTTTCATAAAAAGTTTCTGCACACGCTGTCCCGATTTTTTATAACGAGAATAATCTATCAATGCATTTACATAACGCATTTCATCAAAAGAATAGGTATTAAATTGATAGTTATAATTCTGATTTCCGTTTAAAAAAGTCGAAACGTTAAAAACCCCATTTCTATTATGGGAAACATCATCCGTATCAATAGCATTAATTCCAAAACCAATTTTTCCGTTTGCCTTAACTTTTGAAGCTAGATAAGTTCCGTCTTTTTGAAGCGCCATGTTTACCAGCAAAGGCTGTTTAGACTGGTTTACCGTAGCATTATCCAAAGGATAAACATACAAACTAGACAAAGTTGGCTTTTTGGTATCTTTAATATTTTGGTCAAAGCCAAAGAAAATCGGGTTGATCACAAATTCTGTCTTGGTATCTCGAATTTCAAAATGAAGATGCGGTCCTTCTGATGAACCTGTATTTCCAGAAAGTCCAATTATATCACCTTTTTTAACAGGAAGCTCATCTGGTTTTGGAAACATTTCGATTTCATACGCTTTTTCCTTGTAATACGTTTTTTTTACATAATCCAAAATTGGTCCAACTGGCGTTTGCAAATGTCCGTAAACAGATGTATAGCCGTTCGCATGAGTTATATAAATGCATTTTCCGTTCCCGAAAGTCGAAATTTTTATTCTAGAAACATATCCATCAGCTATTGCGTGTACACTTAGCCCCTCTCTTTGATTCGTTTTTAAATCAAAACCAGCATGAAAATGATTCGGCCTTAGTTCTCCAAAATTGCCCGAAAGCTGCATTGGAATATCTAATGGAGGTCGGAAATAGTCTTTTGGATATTGTGCTTGAGCAAATATAAAATTACAAAACAGAAGGGTAAGTACAGAAAATCTCATAAACAACATTTTTGCTAAGATAAAAAATTAACAGGGTAAAACCGAGCAAAACCCCCATAAAAACACAATAACTTGAATTTCATTTATTTGCCTATTTTTAATGTAAAAAAATCGATAAAAAATTGCATTAATAAAAAGGAATACTAACTTTGTATGATTAAGTAATGAATAGGATGTATAATGAGTGTAATTGCAGAAATAATTGATACTCTTGAATATAAAGTTGAAAAGCTATTTGAAAAATCAAAGGCTTTTGAACAAAACAATCAAGTATTACGATTAGAACTAGCCAAAGCTGCGCAAATTATCCAGAAACAATCTGAGGAAATGGAAGCTTTGAAGAAGCAAAATGAAACACTTAAGATAGCCAATTCGTTGCTTGGCAGCGACAATAACAAGAGAGAGACAAAGCTTAAAATAAATTCATTAATTCGCGAAATTGATTACTGTATAGCGCAACTATCAGATTAATAATATGGACGGAAAGCTTAGAATTAAAATATCAATTGCCGACCGCGTTTACCCACTTACGGTTGAACCCGCTCAGGAAGAAGGACTTAGAAGTGCTTCTAAAAAAATTGATGCCATGATCAAGCAGTTCGAAGAAAATTACGCGGTTCGTGACAAACAAGATGTTCTAGCCATGTGTGCATTGCAATTTGCATCGCAAGTAGAACAAAAACAAATTGATAATGCAATCGATGGAGAGGAAACTATCGAAAGAATTAAAAGATTAAATACGCTTTTAGATCAATATCTCGAAAATTAAACGTTCTTTACAGAAACTAAGATACTGCCTACATTAGTTCACAATTGGTAAACTCAACACTAACAATTTAGAATGAGCAAATCGTCGCTACTATAGTATGCCCTCCTTTTGGCTGGGAAACTTGAACAGTGAGTTAGCTCAAAACTTGTCTTTACGAGTTTATACAAGCAATTAATGTAGGCTTTTTTTATATATAAACCCTAACAAACATGGACATCATAACGATCATTATTGGTATTGTAGGTATTGCGGCAGGATTTGCAATAGCTAAAATTATCGAGAAAAGTAATATTTCAAACCTAATTAAAAACGCTAAAAAAGAAGCAGCTTCTATTTTAAAAGACGCTAATTTAGAAGCAGAAAACATCAAAAAAGATAAAATTCTTCAAGCAAAAGAGCGTTTTATCGAACTAAAATCAGAACACGAACAAGTTATTTTAGCACGTGACAAAAAAGTGGCTGAAGTAGAAAAACGTGTTCGCGATAAAGAATCTCAAGTTTCTAACGAACTTTCTAAAGCTAAAAAAGTAAACGACGATTTTGAAGCAAGAACAGCTGAATACGAAAACAAAATTGAAGTTTTAGACAAAAAACAAGCTGAAGTTGAAAAGCTTCACAAAAGCCAATTACAGCAATTAGAAGTAATCTCTGGTCTTTCTGCAGAAGAAGCAAAAGAACAATTAGTAGAAGGCTTAAAAGCTGAAGCTAAAACAAAAGCAATGTCTCATATTCAAGAGACTATTGAAGAGGCAAAGCTTACTGCGCAGCAAGAAGCTAAAAAAATCATCATCAACACTATCCAAAGAGTTGGAACAGAAGAAGCAGTAGAAAACTGTGTATCTGTTTTCAACATAGAATCTGACGATGTAAAAGGTAGAATTATCGGACGTGAAGGACGTAATATTAGAGCGCTGGAAGCTGCAACTGGAGTTGAAATTATTGTTGACGATACACCAGAAGCAATTATCCTTTCTTGTTTCGATCCTGTTCGCAGAGAAATTGCTCGTTTGTCTCTACACAAACTTGTAACTGACGGACGTATTCACCCGGCACGTATCGAAGAAGTTGTTGCTAAAACGGCTAAACAAATCGATGATGAAATTATCGAAGTTGGTAAACGTACCGTTATTGACTTAGGAATTCACGGTTTACATCCTGAATTAATTAAAGTTGTAGGTAGAATGAAATACCGTTCTTCTTACGGACAAAACTTATTACAGCACTCAAGAGAAGTTTCTAAGCTTTGCGGTATTATGGCTGCAGAATTAGGACTTAATGTGAAGTTGGCAAAAAGAGCTGGTTTATTACACGATATCGGAAAAGTGCCAGATACAGAAAGTGATTTACCTCACGCACTTTTAGGTATGCAGTGGGCTGAGAAATATGGCGAGAAAGAAGAAGTATGCAACGCTATTGGAGCGCACCACGACGAGATTGAAATGAAATCTTTATTATCTCCAATTATTCAGGTTTGTGATGCTATTTCTGGAGCAAGACCAGGGGCAAGACGTCAGGTTCTTGATTCTTACATCCAGCGTCTAAAAGATCTTGAAGATGTAGCTTACGGATTCAGCGGTGTTAAAAACGCTTACGCAATCCAAGCTGGTAGAGAGCTTCGTGTAATTGTAGAAAGTGAAAAAGTTTCTGATGATAATGCTGCAAACCTATCTTTCGAGATTTCACAAAAAATCCAAACAGAAATGACTTATCCTGGACAGGTAAAAGTTACAGTTATTAGAGAAACAAGAGCTGTAAATATTGCTAAATAATCCAAGAAACAATAAATAAAAATAAAGGCTGTCAATTGACAGCCTTTATTTTTAATCTATAATCTAAAGTTCTACATATCATTAAAAATGATTTTAAAACTTGTTCCTACTCCTACTTCACTTTCCACTTCAACAGTTCCTTTCATTGCTTCAATTTGATTTCTGGTAATATACAATCCTATACCTCGTGCTTCTTCATGTTTATGAAAAGTTTTATACATACCGAACAACAAATCGCCATAGACTTTCAAATCGATTCCAAGTCCATTATCTGTAATCTTAAGTGACTTAAAGCCTTCCGGTTCGATTGCAAAATCAAAAGTAATTTCGGGATCACGATCTGGATGCGCATATTTGATTGCATTTGTGGTAAAATTCAACAAAACGCTCTCCATATAAGCCGGATTAAAATTAATCGTTAAATACTTCGGAACATTGTTTATAATAGTCACTTTACGCTGTTTATCGTAGCCTTTGATCGTCGAAATAGTTTTTTCTATATACTCACATAGCTTTAACGGAACCACAGCGATATTAATATTGCTCTGCGTTTTAACGATTTGGGTCAAATTTGAAATAGTTTCATTCAGATCGTTAGAAACGGCACGCAAATATTCCAGCATTTCTGCCACAGTCTGCTTGCTAACATCGGCATCAATAAGGTCTAAAATTGATTTTATATTTCCTGCCTGTGTATTTAAATTGTGCGAAACAATATGTGAGAAATTCAACAAACGGCTATTCTGATCACTATACAGCTTCATGGTTTTCATAAGCTCAAGTTCTTTTTCTTTCTGAGCCGAAACATCGGTATGTGTTCCAATTACACGCAGAGGTTTTCCATTTTCGTCGCGTTTAATCACTTTTCCGCGGTCCAAAATCCATTTATAATTACCACTAGAAGTCATTACACGATGATAATTTTCGTAAAACGGAATCTTATTATCAAAATGATCATGAATATCTGAATAATATTTTGGGAGATCATCTGGATGCACAATTTTATCCCATCGCTCAGGATCGTCAAAAATATCAGTAGATTCCAGCTCCAAGATTTTAAGAGACAAAGAAGAATAAAAAACACTATTTGTGACCATATCCCAATCCCAGATTCCAGCGGTAGAGGCATCGAGAGCAAATTGAAAACGCTCTTCAGAAATTCTAAGCTTTTCTTCCTTATCTTTCAATTCGGTAATATCCGAAACATGTCCGTAAAAAATCACACTCCCGTTTGTGGAAGATTCTGTTTTTGAGGATACCCTGAACCAGCGAATTCCTTTTTTAGGAAGAGTCGCTCTAAACTCAATTTTCCAAGGTTTTATTTCTTTTCTAGCTTTGACCAAAGATTGAAAAAAAGGTTCACGATCCTGAGGTAAAATTCGATCGTAAACTATAAACTTCATATCGTTATTAAAATCTGCTGCAGAAAGTTCAAATATTTCATCTGCCGATTTACTTACAAGAGGAAATGTGTAATTATTATCCGCATCAATAACAAACTGAAAAAGCAGGTCGGGCATTTCGGCCAACAATTTTTTATAAAAATTATTTACCTCCAAGCAATCGTCATTTCCATATAAATCAAAAACCATATACTACTTCTTTTATGTAAATAAGATATTCAGAACTTATTCAGAAAAAGCAAAGACAAACTACAACGTTTTAGTGCTTTTTATTCAAATTAAAACAAAATTTTAACACAATATATAAATTTTCAAATCAAAAACATATCATACTGCAAAAAAATTATTTTCTTGGATGAAAACTATACATTACTTCTTTCAAAAAACTGCGATCCAGATGCACATAAATTTCAGTTGTTGTAATTGATTCGTGCCCAAGCATCAACTGAATTGACCTTAAATCAGCACCATTTTCAAGCAGATGAGTTGCAAAAGAATGTCGCAGTGTGTGGGGGCTGATACTCTTTTTAAGCCCCATTTTTTGCGCGAGATCTTTAATGATTGTAAACACCATCGCACGTGTTAATTGACTCCCTCTTCTGTTTAAAAACAAAGTATCTTCTGCTCCTTTTTTAATATTGAGGTTGCAGCGAATCGCATTTCTATAAATATCAATGTATTTTTGAGTTAGCGGTCCGATCGGAACAAATCTTTCCTTGTTTCCTTTACCGGTAATTTTAATAAAACCTTCATCAAAGTAAAGATCCGAAATTTTAAGTGAGATCAGTTCAGAAACACGAAGTCCGCAACCATAAAGCGTTTCGAGCATTGCACGGTTACGCTCTCCTTCATTAGTACTTAAATCAATTGTTTCAATTAAAGTGTCGATTTCCGGAAGCGATAAAGTATCGGGTAATTTGCGACCTGTTTTTGGAGCTTCAATTAATTCTAAAGGATTATCATTTCTATAATCTTCAAAAACCAAATAATTAAAGAAACTTTTGAGTCCAGAAATAATCCTTGCCTGCGATCTTGGATTAACTTCTTTGGCTACCGTATAAATAAATTGCTGTAAAGTTTCGTCGGAAATTTTTATCGGAGAAACATCAATCTGATTGGTTTCCAAGAACAGACATAAACGTTCAATATCAAAGCCGTAATTTTCGATCGTATTTTTAGACAAACCTCTCTCTATCCTCAAATACGACTGATAATCTTTTATATATCTACTCCAATTCATATTTACAAAGTAAGTGATTTTTTGGCATAAAAAAACCTTCCGTTATCGGGAAGGTTCTTTAAATATTTAAAAATTCAGATTAGAATTTGTAAGCCAAAGAAATCTGGAAATTACCATTTTTCGCACTATCATACAAATCTTCTGAATCATCAATATTGTCATCCCAAATAGGAGATAAGCCCACAGTATAACGAAGACCAACTGAAAAATTATCAGTAAAACTATAACCTGCTCCGAAATTAAATCCAAAATCCACCGATTTTGTATCGTCTTTAATATCAAAACTATCAGATTTAGCTGATAGTAAAAAACCAAGTTGTGGCCCCGCTTCTACACTAAATTTTTTGTCAACAATATAATACTTCGCCAAAACTGGAACATTTAAATAGTTTAATTTTACATCTTCATTAGTTCCAAAAGGTCCATCAAATTTAGCTCCTTGAGTAGAGAATAAAAGCTCTGGTTGAATATAAAACTTTTCTACGACGTGGATTTCAGCTAAACCACCAATATGAAATCCTACTAATGAATTAGCATCTCTCACATCACCACCAACAATACTTGAAATATTAAGACCTCCTTTTATTCCAAATCTTGTTTCCTGAGCATTTGAGAATGCAAAAGCCATAATTGCAATGGCAGATAAGATAATTTTTTTCATTCTAATTTGTTTTGGGTTAAATTAATGCGTCAAATATAAAAATATTCTTCATAAATCTATATTAGGAATTTAACAAATAAAATAGTAACTAATATGCTAATTGTTAAGAGATCATGAATTTATCAAAAGATCAGAATAAAAAAAACCTTTCCATTTCTGGAAAGGCTCTCAAAAAACACTATTAACTAAATATTAGAAGTGTAATGCAAAACCAATGTTTAATTGGAAAACATCTTTTCCATAATCTTCGTTCATAGAAATATTGTAACGAAGTCCTGGCTCAATAGATATGTTTTTTCCAACAAACCAAGCATATCCTCCTTGTAATCCTACATAAGAAGGGTTTTCATCTGCATCTTTAATACTTGCTCCTGTGTAAGAAGCCTCTAAAGGAAACTTGTTTAATAAATAATATTTCGCTCCAACTTTATAAGAAAAAGCATTTGAGCTATGACCAAAGTCATTATAACCTAAACCAGCCTTAACAGCTAAATTATTGGCAACAAAGTAACCACCTTCAACTCCTAACCCCCATTCAGTCTCTCCATCTCTAGATGACAAATTAAAACTAGTATTGCCAACATTTGCATCAGCTCCACCAAAAGCAGTATTAGCCTCAATTAACCATTTTCCTTTTGCTGTTTGTTCTTGTGCGTTAGCAAATGTAAAACCAAATACTGCAATAGCAGCTAAAACAATTTTTTTCATAATTTTTAAAATATTATTTGATTAAATATTGGACAAAACTAAGATTAGACCTACAAAATAAACTCCACAAAAAGCCTAAAAAGTATTAAAATAGGACAAAAATAAAACTGACTTAGACTTGCTCAAAATCAAAACTTTAGATGAGAAAAAGAAGGATTTTATAGATTAAAAATCAATTTGAGTGGGAATTTTATTAATTATTTAATCCAAATTATAATGCAATAAAATGCTAAATATGTAGTTTTGACCTTTGAATAACATTTTAAAATACCAATTTTTAAAAACCTTTTTATGAAGAAAATACTTTTAGCAGCTGTTTTGTTTATTGCAACATCGGCGGCAGTACAAGCACAATTATTGAAATTAGGGGTAAAAGCCGGAGTTAACTTTGCAAGCCAGCCTGGTGATGCAACATTAAATGGTGTAGCGTTTGATAAAGATGGAATTACAAGCTTTCATGCCGGTGTAGTAGCGGAAGTAAAATTATTAGAAAAATTCGCAATTCAGCCAGAGCTTTTGTATTCTACTCAAGGAGCAACTTATAAATTTTCTGATGCTCAAAAAGATTTCGAAAATAAATTAGCTTATTTATCGATTCCTGTAATGGCAAAAATCTATATGACTAAATCATTAAGCTTAGAGGTTGGTCCACAAGCTTCATTTTTATTGAGTCAAAAAAATGATGTAAGATTTGACGATGCAAATACATTTGATTTTGCTCTTAATGCTGGTTTAGGTTTAAAAATTACAGAAAGCATTTTTGTTCAAGGACGTTATAGTCTAGGATTAACAGACGCTTCTTCAAATGCAGACATTAGAAACTCAGTAGTTCAGCTTTCAGCTGGATTCATGTTCTAAAAGAATATCACATACTTTTATAAAAACCGCTCTAATTATTAGTGCGGTTTTTTTTATTTTTACACTTGTGTGTGAAATGTCATTTGTGAAATGTAAAATACATCACATTACTTAATTAAAAACGAAATTACTTTATGAAAATCTGCATTATCAACGGACCGAACTTGAATCTTTTAGGAAAACGCGAACCAGAAGTTTACGGAAGCCAGACTTTTGAAGATTATTTTGAAACGTTGAAACAAAAATTCCCAAACATCGAACTTTCATATTACCAAAGCAATATTGAAGGCGAACTGATTGGTAAAATTCAAGAATGCGGCTTTACTTTTGACGGAATTATTCTGAATGCTGGTGCATATACACATACCTCTATAGGTTTGGGCGATGCTATGAAAGCCGTTACAACTCCCGTAATTGAAGTGCACATTTCAAATACTTACGCGCGCGAAAGTTTTAGACACCAATCCTATTTATCTGGAAATGCTAAAGGCGTTATTTTAGGTTTCGGTCTAAAAAGCTACGAATTGGCTATACAATCTTTTCTATAATATAATGTCATCCTGAGCGAAGTCGAAGGCCTTTAAGACTACTGACTTCGACTTTGCCCAATCAGACAAACTCTCTCATTCAATTTAACAAATTATTAATAAGCTCAGATTTAACTTATTATATTTTTGTAAGAAAAACACACATGCATGAGAAACTATACGTTATTAGCCTTTCTATTTTTTTCGCTTTCCAATTTTGCTCAAATAAAAGGAACTGTAACAGATGACAAGGGAAATCCGCTTCCTTTTGTCTCCGTTTTTGAAGAAAATACTTATTCTGGAACTACTACAAACGAACAGGGAAAATATCAGCTGAATGTAAAAGAAGTTGGAAGAAACAAAATCACTTTTCAATATTTAGGCTATAAAACTCAAAAAATAACCGTCTTAGCGGCAACGAAAATTGTCAATTTAGATGTTAAACTTCAGGAAGAAAGTTTCGCATTAAATGAAGTTATCATTGATCCTAAAAACAATCCCGCAAACGACATCATAAAAAGTGCTATTGCGCATAAGAAAGAAAATCTAGGTAAAACAGGACGTTATACAGCCGATTTTTATTCAAAAGGAATGTTTAAAGTAAAAGATCTTCCAAAAAAAATCCTCGGTAAAAAAGTAGAACTTGGTAATGATATGGGCGCAAATTTAGATTCTACAGGAACGGGTATTTTATATTTGTCTGAAACTGTTTCAAAAGTTGCTCTTGAAAAACCAGACAAACTAAAAGAAAAAATTATTGCTTCAAAAATTTCTGGCAACAATCGAGGTTACAGCTATAACACGGCTGCCCTATCTAATTATGACTTCTACGACAACACTTTAGATTTTGATGTAAAACTCATCTCTCCTATTGCCGACAATGCTTTCAATTATTACAAATACAAACTGGAAAGCACTTTTTATGATGACAATAACCAGCAGATTAATAAAATCAAAGTTATTCCGAGACGAGATAAAGAACCTGTTTTTGAAGGCTATATTTATATTGTAGACGACAGTTTTGCTATTTATGCCGTTGATTTAGATATCAAAGGGTATCGAATGAAAAATGAATTTACAGAAGTAATGAATCTAAAACAGAGTTTTAGCTACAATACTAAAAATAAAATCTGGTCTAAAAATGCACAGACTCTGTCTTTTAATGCCGGTATTTTTGGAATAAAGTTTTCTGGAAATTTCAATTATGTTTATTCGAATTATGAATTTCCTGATTCTTTCGACAAGAAAACTTTCGGAAATGAACTCGTAGCTTTTGAACTTAATGCCAACAAAAAAGATGATGCTTTCTGGAATGAAATCCGTCCCATTCCGTTAACAATTGAAGAAAGTAATGATTATGCTAAAAAAGACAGTTTGCAAACCATTAGAAAATCAAAAAAATATACCGATTCTATTGATGCCAAAAACAATAAGTTTAAGGTTTGGGATATTTTAATGGGTTACCATTATAAAAATACTTTTAAGAAATATTCTTTTGATTATAAAGGTTTATTGAATGTTGCTTCTTTAAGCTTCAATACTGTACAAGGTTTTAATTTGGATTCGGGTTTCTCTTTCAGAAAATGGGATGAAGAAAAAGGAACAAACACTTCTATAAGCACAACTTTTAACTATGGTTTTTCAGACGAACGCTTTCGCGTAATTGGCGAATTCAGCCATCGATTCAATACTATAAATTATGCGACAGTTTGGGGTTCGGGAGGAACAAAAACGGCTCAGTTTAATAGTGCCGAACCTATTTCTAAACTGATCAACTCTGTAAGCTCCTTATTTTTTAAAGACAATTATATGAAGTTGTACAACTTGGAATTTGTTGAAATCAATTATGGGCAAGATATTGCAAATGGAATGAATCTTACGGGAAAAATTGGCTACGAACAACGAAAACCACTTTTCAACACAACTGATTATTCTTTCTTTAAAAAAGATGATGTTTATTCCTCTAATAATCCCTTGGCTCCAGACGATTTTACAACACCTGCTTTTAATCAGCATCATTTGTTTAAAGCTCTTGTAACAACTAGAATCAACTTTGGCAACAAATACATTTCTAGACCTGACGGAAGATTTAATTTCAAAAACGATAAATATCCGACGGTTTATCTAGCTTTTGAAAAAACATTCGCGGCGAGCGAAAAAAAATATGAGTATGAAAGAATTGGAGCTTCTGTTCAATATGATTTATCACTTGGAAACAAAGGTCTTTTAGGAACCAATTTTAGAGGCGGAAAATTCTTTAATGCCGAAAACATTTCGTTTATAGATTACAGACATTTTAATGGAAACCAAACTCATATTGGAACAAGTGAACGTTATTTGAATGTTTTTAATATGATGCCCTATTATTCTAACAGCACAAACGATAGTTACTTTGAAATGCACACCGAATATAATGACACAGGTTTTATCATGAATAAAATTCCGTTACTAAATCTTTTAAAATCAACTATGAATATTGGCTTTCATTCTCTTGCAATTCCTGATCGAAAACCATATTCCGAATTCACAGTCGGTTTAGACAACTTAGGCTTTGGTAAATTCAAATTATTCCGAGTGGATTATGTACATTCTTACCAAGCCGGTATCCAACAAAATGGTGTTGTATTTGGATTGAAGATTTTGAATGCATTAGATTAAGGTGCAAAGGTTCTAAGATGCTAAGATTCTAAGTTTTTCTTTTAGCAACGAATACTATGTTTTGTCAGACTGAGCGAAGTCGAAGCCCTCGCAAATGTTTTTAAAATTAATCTTTGTCAAAGTTTAAAACTTTGACAAAGAAAAAAACTTAGAATCTTAGCATCTCAGCATCTTAGAACCTCTTTCAATGATAATCATCTGGCTCTATATGAATCAAAACATTTCCTAACTGCGGAATTTGTTCTTTCAATTTATCTTGCAATTTATGAGATAAATCATGACCTTCTTTTACAGAAATTTTAGCCGAAACTATGGCGTGAAGATCAACATGATAACGCATTCCTGCTTTTCGGATATAGCATTTTTCTGTTCCAAGAATCCCTGGAACTGTCAAAGCAACGATTCGGATTTCTTCTACTAAATCATCGTTTAGGTTTTCATCCATGATTTCACCAAGTGCTGGCCTGAAAATTTTATAGCTATTATAAAGAATAAAAAAGGCTGCGAAAAGCGCTGCCCAGTCATCTGCAGATTCATAACCTTTGCCCATAATTAAGGCAATTGAAATTCCGATAAAAGCTGCTACAGAAGTTATAGCATCGCTTCTATGGTGCCATGCATCGGCTGCCAAAGAAGAACTATTGGTTTGTCGGCTACGTTTCATTACCAAGCGAAAAGAATATTCTTTCCAGAAAATAATTGCACCTAAAACATACAAAGTCCAAGATTTAGGTAAATCGTGTGAAGTTCCAATATTGGCGATACTTTCATAACCAATAATTGTTGCCGAAGTAATTAAAAACCCAACAACCAAAAAGGTAATTAGAGGTTCTGCACGGCCGTGACCGTAAGGATGATTTTCGTCTGCTGGTTTATTCGAATATTTAATTCCAAACAGAACCAAAAAAGACGCAAATATATCTGTTGTCGATTCTATCGCGTCTGCAATTAAGGCATAAGAATTGCCAAAAAAACCTGCGAGACCTTTTATAAGGGCCAAGCAGGTATTTCCTATTATACTAAAAATAGTAGCTTTTACAGCTTTTTGTTCGTTTGTCATTTAAAGACATTTTTTTAGCCACGAATTCACGAATTAAACGAAATTTAGAATTTATCTTATTCTCTAATTTTTAAAATGAAATTCGTTTAATTTAACTTTAAAAATTTTGAATTAGTTTAATTCGTGAATTCGTGGCAAATATTTTTTTAAGCTCTCACGATTTTTGCGCCGATTGCTCTTAAACGCTCATCTATACGCTCGTATCCACGATCGATTTGCTCGATATTTTGGATTGTACTTGTTCCTTTTGCAGAAAGCGCAGCAATTAATAATGAGATTCCCGCACGAATATCAGGAGAAGACATTGTTGTTGCTTTCAATTGAGATTCGAAATTATGTCCCATAACCACAGCTCTGTGCGGATCACATAACATAATTTTTGCGCCCATGTCTATTAATTTATCCACGAAGAATAAACGGCTTTCGAACATTTTTTGGTGAATTAAAACATCTCCTTTAGCTTGAGTTGCTACAACCAAAACGATGCTTAATAAATCAGGCGTAAATCCTGGCCAAGGCGCATCAGCAATTGTCAAAATAGAACCGTCGATATCTGTTTTTACTTCATATCCATCTTTGTGAGCAGGAATATAAATATCATCATTACGTTTTTCAACCGTAATTCCTAACTTTCTAAACGTATTCGGAATCAAACCTAAGTTTTCCCAGCTTACATTTTTGATTGTAATTTCGCTTTTTGTCATAGCCGCAAGACCAATCCAAGAACCAATTTCGATCATATCTGGAAGAATTCTGTGCTCACATCCTCCAAGGCTTTCAACACCTTCAATAGTCAATAAGTTAGACCCAACCCCTGTGATTTTAGCTCCCATAGAGTTCAACATTTTACATAACTGCTGTAAATAAGGTTCACAAGCAGCATTGTAAACTGTAGTTGTTCCTTTTGCTAGAACTGCAGCCATTACAATGTTTGCTGTTCCAGTTACAGACGCTTCATCCAAAAGCATATCTGTTCCTTTAAGACCTTCCTTAGGAGTTTCCACTCCATAAAAGTGATCTTCTCTGTTGTATCTAAATTTTGCTCCAAGGTTAATAAAACCTTCAAAGTGAGTATCTAATCTACGACGTCCAATTTTATCTCCTCCAGGTTTTGGAATATAACCTTTTCCAAAACGAGCCAAAAGCGGACCAACAATCATAATCGAACCGCGAAGCGCTCCACCTTCTTTTTTGAAAGCTTCAGTTTCTAAATATCCAACATTAACTTCATCAGCTTGAAAAGTAATTGAACCCGGCTCGTTACGTTGAATTTTCACCCCTAAATTACCAAGCAAAGTGATTAATTTATTGATGTCTATAATATCAGGAATGTTATTAATTTTTACTTTCTCTCCTGTTAGAAGCACAGCACATAAAATTTGTAGTGCCTCATTCTTTGCTCCTTGTGGAGTGATTTCTCCTTTTAAAGGAGTTCCTCCTTCGATTTTAAAAATTCCCATAGATTTTGTTTAGGTTCTAAGGTTCTGAGATTCTAAGGTTCTGAGCTAAAATCTTAGCATCTTAGTAACTTAGCATCTTAGACCCTTTTTTATTTCTGATTATTGTTTTTTTGAAATGTCTTTTTTTGACCGCCTTTGTTGTTGTTATTTTTGTTGTTCTGAATTTTTGGCTGAGCACCAGAAGCTGTTTTATTAGACATACGTTTGTTTGTACGCATTAAGTCTGTCGTATTTAAAAGCTCTTCTGTACTGTGCAATAAATTGATTTTACCTCCAGATAATTCATATAAATGTTCAAAAATAACATCGTCTTTTACGGTGTCTTTGTTCCAGCTTAAGAAAGATTTTTTCATGTGATTGGCAATTACCATTACCAATGCATTTTTCATTTCGCCTTCTTCCCATTTATTAGCAACATCAATCATATACTTGATATTGTTACCATAAAATCTATACTTTGGAAAGTTCTGCGGATACTGCAAAGCATCCGGTTTTAGCTCCAAAACTTCTCTTGACGGAATTGGATACGGAGATTCTACATTCAGTTTAAAATCAGACATAATAAAAAGCTGATCCCAAAGTTTATGCTGAAAATCTGGTACGTCACGCAAATGCGGATTCAGACTTCCCATAACCTGAATGATATATTTTGCGGCTTTATTGCGCGTTTCATCATCTTCGATTGCAGTTGCCTGATCAATCAGTTTTTGTAAATGACGACCATATTCTGGGATTATCAAACGTTGTCTTTCAGAATTGTATTCTAAATTATACACAACGTCGCTTGCTGCTTCTCTTTTATATTTTTCGATCATAAGTTTATAATGAAACTATACCTTCAATTGTAGAAACTTCTTTGTATTTACTAATCACATCGTCTGAGCTGTGCATCGTAACGTCTACAGAAACACTGGTAAATTTACCTGTTTTAGATTTTGTTGTTTTAATTACCGCACCCATTCGATCAAAAGCTTTTTCGACACGCTCTACATTGTCTGCTATAGAAGGCACAATAAATTTGTATAAATATTCTGCTGGCCAAGTATTTGCGTTATCTAGCTCTACTTTTAATCTTTCGTAAAATTCGGCGGTATTTTTTTCTTTATCGTTCTCCATTCGTAATTAAAAATAAACGCAAATATACGGTTTTGATTTTAGACTTTTGAGTTTAGATTTTAGATTTTTTTGGGGCTTAAAACTTTGTTTTAAAGGGACAAAGTTACAAAGGCGCAAAGGTGCAGAGAAAAAAGCAATCAAAGATTATTTCTTTGTAAATTTTACGCTTATATTTGAGAAAAACAATACCTGCAATATTTCTCAAAAAGTTCCCCAGAAGGAAGTATGTATCGTACTGTTTGTGATTTCGACGAAGGAGAAATGACAATATTGCGAAAAAACTTTGCGTCTTAGCGACTTTGCGAGATTAAAAACATTTATAATGAAAAAACTCCTTTTACTTTTTATCGCTCTTACCTTAAATTCAGTTCAAGCACAAGAAGTCAAAACACTGACTTATTTCCAAAACGACACTTTAAAACTAGATTTAGATTTGTATCTGCCAAAGAAAAAAGCAGGCGAGAAAATTCCGCTGATTATGTTTGCTTTCGGTGGCGGATTTTCTGGCGGAGAGCGTACAAGCGAAAAAGATTTTGGTTTATTCATGGCAAAAAATGGTTATGCTGTTGCAAGCATTTCATATAGTTTATATATGAAAGGAAAAGATTTTGGATGCAAAGGGACTTTAACCGAAAAAATAAAAGCAATCCAAATTGGTGTAAGCGACATGTGGCAAGCGACAGCTTTCTTGGTTGAGAATGCTGACAAATACAACCTTGACACTTCAAAAATCTTCATTTCTGGAATTAGCGCTGGTGCTGAAATTGGTTTTCATGCTTCGTTCTGGGATTATAAATTAATGAACTTATACAAAAGCAATCTTCCTGAAAATTTTAAATACAAAGGCTTCATCGGAGGTTCGGGAGCAATTCAGGATATTAATCTGATTACAAAAGAAAAAGCAATACCGATGTTATTAGCGCACGGAAGCAATGATGACACAGTTCCTTACGCTGCAGGTTCGCATCGCTCTTGCCCAACAAATGCTTCGGGCTGGCTGATTCTTTTTGGCTCGTATGCAGTTTACAATCAAATGACTGATTTGCATAAAGACATTGAATTGATTACTTTCTGCGGCGGCGGACATGAATTTTCGGGTTATCTTTTCCATGAAGGACAGCAATATGTTCTCGATTTTGTGAATGATGTTTTGAATGGTAAAAAATTCCAATCGCATTTGATTATGCCTTCTAAAAATGGGAAAAGTTCTGGAAAGTATTCATTTTGCGAATAGTTTATTTGGCTAAAGCCAAGATTTAAATAATCATTTGGGTTAAACCAACGGCAATTCAAATAAAAACTGCTCCAGCGGAGCAAAATATTTATAGCAAATACATCATACAGCATCAAAAAGCTCCAGCGGAGCGACATATAAATCACTCTAAATATGTCGCTCCGCTGGAGCTTTATATTAATAACGCATAATTTTTCTATAAATATGTCATCCCTCTGGGACTTTCTTCTTTTCAAAAGTTATCTTTTTAATAATTCCAAAAACAAAACCATCTCTCCTTTTTAGCCCTGATGGAAGCGGAAATCCTTTTGATTTTTTCTTTAAAAAGCAAAAGATTGGAGCGGACAGCAGGAACCCATGACTGCTAAAAATGCCAAATCTTTCGCTTCAAATAAAAATTCTTTTTAATTACGAATAAGTTTAGGTAAATTTGCGCTTTATTTTTAGAATAGTGCAAAAAGAAATTATAGTCTTGCTTGGCGGACCTGGTACTGGAAAATCAACACTTATTAACGAATTGGTAGCTCGTGGCTTTTGCTGCTATCCAGAAATCTCTAGACAGGTTACCATGAAAGCACAGCAGGAAGGCATTGAACAGCTGTTTTTAGAACAGCCTCTTTTATTTAGCCAAATGTTGCTTGAAGGTCGTATAGAACAATACAAAAATGCTCTTGAAGAACCCGATAATGTGGTTTTTATTGACCGAGGAATTCCAGATGTTGTCGCTTATATGGATTATATTGGCGACGAATATCCGGAAAGTTTCGTTAAGGCTTGCGAGGACTATAAATACTCTAAAACTTTTATTCTGCCGCCATGGGAAGAAATTTACCAAAGCGATGCAGAGCGTTATGAAAATTTTGAACAGGCAGTTAAAATTCAGGAACATCTTGTTGAGACCTATAAAAAATATGGTTACGAACTAATTGAGGTTCCAAAAGATACAGTTGAAAACAGAATTCTTTATATCTTAGACAAAATTTAGCAAAAAGTTTTAAAGTTGCAAAACTAGAAGCTGTTTTCTAAATTTTTAACTTTAAAACTTACGCAATGCTCGGAGCGCAGGATATACTTCTAAAATACTGGAAACATGACAGTTTTAGACCGTTGCAAAAAGAAATTATTGATTCTGTTTTAGAGGGACAGGATACTTTTGCAGTACTTCCGACAGGCGGAGGAAAATCGATTTGTTTTCAGGTTCCAGCCATGATGCAAGAAGGAATCTGTCTTGTTATTTCTCCTCTGATTGCTTTAATGAAAGATCAGGTTGCCAATCTACAAAAAAGAGATATTAAAGCAATTGCTCTTACGGGCGGAATTCACACCGAAGAATTAATTGATCTTTTAGACAATTGCCAATACGGAAACTATAAATTTCTCTACTTATCGCCAGAGCGTTTGCAGTCAGATTGGATTCTGGAGCGCATTAAAAACCTTCCTATCAATTTAATTGCTATTGACGAAGCGCATTGTGTCTCGCAATGGGGTCATGATTTTAGGCCTGCATATCTTAAAATTTCGGATCTGAAAAAGTTCTTCCCTAAAATTCCGTTTTTAGCTCTGACTGCTACAGCAACTCCGAGAGTTATTGAAGATATTAGAACGCAGTTAGAATTAAAAAATCCGAAACATTTTCAGCAGTCATTTGAGCGAAAAAATATCGGTTACATGGTTTTTGAAGTCGAAGATAAATTATATCGTACTGAACAGATCCTTAAAAAGAATCCGCAGCCTTCTATTATATATGTACGAAATCGCAAAGCATGTTTGAATATGTCTTCGCAATTGCAATCTTTAGGTTTTACATCAACGTATTATCACGGCGGACTTTCGTCTAAAGAAAAAGACAAAAACATGCAGTTGTGGATGTCACAGCAAGCACAAGTTATTGTGGCAACAAATGCTTTTGGAATGGGAATTGACAAAGACAATGTTAAAACCGTTATTCATACACAGCTTCCAGAAAACATAGAAAACTATTATCAGGAGTCTGGCAGGGCGGGACGAAATGGCGAAAAAGCTTTTTCGGTTTTGCTTTACAATAATTCAGACATGATTCAGACCGAACAGCAGTTTATAAACATTCTTCCCGACAAGAAGTTTTTAAAAACAATGTACATCAAACTCTGTAATTATTTTCAGATTGCATATGGCGAAGGTCTAGATGAATCTTTTTCATTTAAGCTGAATCACTTTTGCAATAAATACGACTTCCCTACTCTTAAAACCTACAATTCTTTACAATTTTTAAATCAGCAGGGAATTATTACAATGTCTCAAGAATTCTCAGAAAAAATTAGCGCTCAATTTTTAATAGAATCTAAAGAAGTCATTCGATACATAAGTTTGAATCCGAATGACGAAGAGATTATACTGGCTATTTTGAGAACTTATCCTGGAATTTATGACGTTAAATCTAATCTGAATCTTGGTTTAATTGCTAAAAAATCTCATCACTCAGAAGAACAAGTTACAGCACTTTTAGAAAAGTTAAGAGAAAAAGAAATTATAGAATACAAGTCTAAAA
Source organism: Flavobacterium movens (assembly GCF_039581425.1). Lineage (NCBI taxonomy): Bacteria > Pseudomonadati > Bacteroidota > Flavobacteriia > Flavobacteriales > Flavobacteriaceae > Flavobacterium > Flavobacterium movens. The sequence goes on along the minus strand of NZ_JBCPXY010000012.1, from coordinate 124,506 downwards.
ACAACGACGCTACTATATTATTTAATGAAATCCGCGAGGATGATCTTACTATAAATAGAGTCTCGAAGTATTTAGAAAAACAAAACGAGGTTAAAAAAGAACAGCTTTTGTCGGTTCTTCATTATATAAAGGATAACAAAACCTGTAAAAACAGATTGGTTTTGAATTATTTTGGAGAAGAAACAACTGAAAATTGTGGCATATGTTCTTATTGCATTACACAAAAAGGAAAAATCACTGAAGCTGATTCGATTGCAGACAAAATCCTTTCTTTGCTCAAAACAGCTTCGTTGACTTCGAGAGAAATTGAAAATCAAATCAAAATGGACGCAAAAGACATTATTATGGTTCTTCAAGAATTGCTCGAAAACAATCATATCATTATACAAGCGAATAATAAATACACTTTAAAATCATAATGGAGAAATTGAGAATTATATTTATGGGAACACCAGAATTTGCCGTTGGCATTTTGGATACCATTATTAAAAATAACTATGACGTTGTTGGCGTAATTACTGCTGCAGACAAACCGGCGGGACGCGGACAAAAAATAAAATATTCGGCTGTAAAAGAATATGCACTTGCCAACAATCTTACTCTGTTACAACCAACCAATTTAAAAGACGAAAATTTCTTAGCAGAATTAAAAGCGTTAAATGCTAATCTACAAATCGTAGTTGCTTTTAGAATGCTGCCAAAAGTTGTTTGGGAAATGCCAAGTTTAGGAACTTTTAATCTTCATGCTTCGTTATTGCCAAATTACCGTGGAGCTGCTCCTATCAACTGGGCTATTATTAATGGAGAAACTAAAACTGGTGTTACAACATTCTTTATTGATGATAAAATTGATACCGGAGCTATGATTTTAAATTCTGAAATCAATATTGAACCAGAAGAAACGGCAGGACAACTGCATGATCGTTTAATGGAATTAGGAAGCACGACTGTAATTGATACTTTAAAAGTTATAGAAAGCGGAAATGTAACCACAACAATCCAAGAAGATAACGACAATATTAAAACAGCTTATAAGTTAAACAAGGAAAACTGTAAAATTGACTGGACGAAATCTGGCGCAGAAATTAATAATTTGATTCGAGGCTTAAGCCCATATCCTGCTTCTTGGTGTTATTTAAAAGATCAAAATGAAGAACTTAACATAAAAATTTACGAAGCAAAACTAATCTCAGAATCACATTCTTATGAGACCGGAAAGTTAATTAGCAGTAAAAAAGAAATCAAGATTGCAATAAAAGAGGGCTTTATTCAGTTATTAAGTCTACAATTTCCAGGAAAAAAGAGAATGCTTGCTTCAGAATTATTAAATGGAGTGAGTTTTTCAGATGCTGCAAAAGTGTATTAAGGTCAGTAAAACAGGGGTTTGTACCTGTTTTTCATCGATAAACAACACTCTTTATGAACAAAAAAAGCAAGTTATTAACATTTTTTGCTAAAAATAAAGAAAACACTTGCACGCAACGGATTTCCTACTAAATTTGTGTATTAACAATTTTTTTTAACCAACAATTAATAACTAATTATTATGAACAAATCAGAATTAATCGATGCTATCGCTGCTGATGCAGGAATTACAAAAGCTGCGGCGAAATTAGCTTTAGAGTCTTTTTTAGGTAATGTAGGAACTACTTTGAAAAAAGGTGGAAGAGTTTCATTAGTAGGTTTCGGATCATGGTCAGTATCTTCAAGAGCTGCTAGAGACGGTAGAAACCCTCAAACAGGAAAAACTATCAAAATCGCAGCTAAAAACGTTGTAAAATTTAAAGCTGGTGCTGAATTAGAAGGTGCAGTGAACTAAGTAAGAAAGTTCTCTAAACTTATAATATAATTAAAACCTTCCTTCTGGAAGGTTTTTTTATGCGGTTTAACGATTTTTTTTGTGATTTTAATTTTTTTATGATTAAATTTAATAAAAATTGTAACCGTATGATTTCAGAAAAATTAAAAAAAGGACACCTGCTTATTGCCGAGCCTTCAATAATTGGAGATTTATCTTTTAATAGATCGGTAATTTTATTAGCAGACCATAACAAAGAAGGATCAATAGGTTTTATAATTAACAAGCCATTAAAATATACCATTAATGACTTGATTCCTGAGATTGATGCTAACTTTAAGATATATAACGGCGGCCCTGTAGAACAAGACAACCTTTATTTTATTCACAATATTCCTGAGTTGATCCCAAATAGTGTTGAGATTTCAAACGGGATTTATTGGGGTGGCGATTTTGAGTCAACCAAAGACTTAATAAACAACGGATCTATTAGTAAAAATAATATTCGTTTTTTCTTAGGCTACACTGGCTGGGAAGAAAATCAGCTTGAGAATGAGATGCAAGGAAACTCTTGGATTATTGCTGATAATAATTACAAAAATAAAATTATCGGAAAATCTACTACCCATTTTTGGAAAGAGCAGATTATTGAGCTTGGCGGTGATTATCTTATTTGGTCTAATGCACCAGAAAATCCATATCTGAATTAATTTTCAGAAATGGATTCGTTTAGTCGCTGCACTAATAAATGAGCCAGATTTGTTGTAAACTCCTTTTTTCGATATTTAGTTATCGGCTGTATTCCCGTGATTACATTAGTCAGAAATAATTCGTCTGCTTTTTGAAGATCAAAAGGCGAAATTATATCTTCTACAACTTCTATGCCTTCAACTTTTTTAGCCAATGCTAAAATTTGCTTGCGCATAATCCCGTTTAAAGCACCTTCTGAAACTGGAGGTGTAATAAGCTTGTTACCTGTTACCATAAAAACATTCCCCTGAAGTGCTTCTACAACATTTTTACTATCATTCAGTAAAATACAATTCGCAAGATCATTTTCACTCGCATAAATACTTCCTGTAATATTGATCATCTTATTTGTTGTTTTAAGAGATGATAATAATTGTTTTGTCACATAGAAGTCTTTATACAAATCTACTTCGTATTCGTTTGCATTTATACTGTAGGCTTTATTTCCAAGAGAAATGGCATTGATTAAGAATGAAATATCATTGCTTTTTGGAAGATACAAACCGCCATCATTTCTAAAAACAGTAATTCTTGCGCGTGCTGAAGAGGCAATATTTAATTGATTAACCAAATTAAGAATTTGCTCTTCAAAATATTCCATTGTAAAATCCATAGGAATCGTCATTCTAACTACACGCATTGAAGCCATTAATCTAAAATAATGATCTTCAAGGAACAAGATTTTTCCGTTGACAATTTTTACTGTTTCGAAAATTCCGTCACCATACAAAAAAGCGCGGTTTAGAGTTAGTATATTATCTTCCTTCGCTATATTTCCGTTAAAATTAATCATAAAAAAACCCTGAATTTTGTTCAGGGCAAATATAAGGTATAAAATAGACTTTTACTAAACAGATCCTATAAGATGTTTTAGATCTGAGATTTGATTCTCCCACAATTGTTTAGCTTCTCCCAATTCATCTTTATCGGCAAAATCAACTACCATTAACGATACATCTTTAGTCAATTCATCTACTAAAATATGAAGTTCAAAAAAGTACTCAGTATCCTTACTGCTGTCATCAACCCATTTAAATTTTACTTTTTCTCCAGATTTTTTTGAAGCCAGACGCGCTTTTTCTTGTGAATCATTCCACATAAAGGTAAAAAACTCACCTCTTGAATTAACATTGTCAGCAAACCATTCTTGTAAACCTGACGGAGTTGATATATATTGATACAATAATTGCGGCGAAGAATTGATCGGAAACTCGATTTCGTAACGTATTTTTGAATCCATGTGCTACTTTTAATTTTTTCGAAATATAAGAATATATGTCCAAAAACAATGCATTTTTAAAAATATTTTTTTTTCTTCATTTTATGCTTGTATGCTTTAATAATATTTATATCTTTGCACCCGCAATCAGGAATTCATGATAGCAGTCCAGGCGAGGTAGCTCAGTTGGTTAGAGCGCAGGATTCATAACCCTGAGGTCACGGGTTCAACTCCCGTCCTCGCTACTAGAAGGTAAAACCCTTAGACAGAAATGTTTAAGGGTTTTTTATTATTTTTAAATAAAAAACAATCCTAATTTTATGGAAGGAGAAATTAATTTAAGTACTATTTTAAAGAATCTTAATCCTGTTCTTAATGAAGGAAAATATGTTTTTACAAAAGTTGATGCTCTAGATCAGATTCCTTTTTCAAAGATTTTGTTTCTATTTAAAGAAAAAGAAGGAATCACTTTAGTATTAGAAAAACGCTTTGCAGAAGAGCTAAATCTTACTTTCTCTTATATTGCTTCTTGGATAACTTTAGAAGTTCATTCTTCTTTGGCCGCTGTAGGTTTAACTGCTGCATTTTCTCAAGCATTAGGAAATGCAAATATTAGCTGCAATGTTGTCGCGGCATATTTACACGACCATATCTTTGTTGATGAGAATGATGCTGTGAAAGCAATGGAAGTACTCCTGAAATTAAAACAAGAAAGTAAAAATTCTTTGTAATTAAAAAATCAAAAAATAACCGCAATAACTCCCATTAAAATAGTTATTTTGCAGATGCAATTTTATAACATATGGACATAGTAAAATTTAAGATCACATCTAAAACGATCAAAGTAGAAGTACGTAATTCTAACAATTATGTTTTTAATTTCAATACTGCTTTGGATATTGCCAAAGAAGATAAAGATGTTTTATTAAAACTTTACAACGCATTAGATCTTCTTTTTAAGAAAGAGCAAATTAGCGAAAACAAAAATTACATTTCGCCAAATCAGACTAATATATTAGACCAGATTTCTGCCGCAGATTTGGAAAAGGAAAACCAATAATTGTTTTTATTGTCCTTTCCTTAATACTTATTAAAAGAATACCAAAAGTCCTTGAATAAAACATTCAGGGACTTTCTTTTTTTTGCTATTTTCTCTTCTCGTCAAAAAGCAGTAATTTTATCTGTATCCATAAAAAAAGCATTTTCTGTATCTGTACCCAAGTTTTTAATAGCAATAATTTTGCTAAAAAAAGATATGGAACCTAAAGCAGTAACACAGAAAAAAACAACATTTAGAGAAGTTTATGTATTTGATATGGAGATTTTGCAAAACATCTTCATTCAGAACATGCGTGAAAAAGCTGAAGATAAAATGCTTTTTGGAATGCCTTTTCTTCTCTGCGAAAAAGACAATGAAATAAATTCGTTTGCCAGTTTAGTATTGGATGAAAATAATGAAATCGGATTTAAAATTTATGATAACGGAAGTTTGACAAATGAAGACAAAGCAGCATTTAATGACTACATCAAAAATTTTCTAACGAAAAAAAGAAGTGCCAATTTTAATAATGCTGAACAACTAAAAAAAAGTACCGAACATTTTATTCATTATCTAAACCTTTAAACGCTTAAGAAAAAGCACAATGAAGAATCAAGAGACATTATATTTAAAAATTGCAAAAATCATTGAAGATCAAATTCACACTGAAACTTTAATGCTTGGCGACAAACTACCTTCTGTACGAAGTGCACAGAAACTATATAATGTTAGTCTTAATACCATTAAACAAGCGTATTTAGAACTCGAAAGCCGTTCTCTCATAGAATCTCGTCCAAAAACGGGATATTATGTAAGCAAAAGTTCACAGCGCACAAAGGGGCTTCCAACGGTTGCAAGTATAGACAATCATGAAACAGAAAATACACCCGAAGAACTTATTGATAAAGTTTTCGGCACGATCAATCAAACCGATGTAACACAATTTGCACTTGGATTACCCGGAAAGAATTTCCTTCCAGTTGCCAAACTTAACAAAGGAATCATCAATGCTGTCCGCAATAGAGGTGATGCAGGCACGACCTACGAACCCGTTCAAGGATCTGAAGAACTTAGACGTGCCATTGCAAAATGGGCACTTGTCATGGAAGGAAAAATTACCGAAGACGATCTTGTAATTACTTCTGGTGCTATGCATGCCATGTACAATGCACTTATGGCCGTGACATCTCCAGGAGATAGCGTTGCTGTAGAAAGTCCTGCTTATTTTGGAATACTTCAAGCCATTAAGGCATTAGGTTTAAAAGCTGTTGAAATTCCGACACATCCTTTGTATGGAATAGATCTCGACGCTTTAAAAAAAGTACTGCCTGAAATAAAGGCCTGTTGTTTTGTTACCAATTTTAATAATCCGATGGGGTTTCAAATGCCTGATGAAAACAAACAGGAACTGGTACGACTCATAACACAATATAACATTCCATTAATTGAAGACGATATTTACGGCAATCTTTACTTTGGTTCAGAGCGCCCGAAACCTTGTAAATTTTATGACGAAGCTGGTTTGGTTTTATGGATCGGATCTGTTTCTAAAACGCTTGCTCCCGGATATCGTGTTGGATGGATTGCTCCCGGAAAATTTAAAGATAAAATTATACGTCAAAAGCTAGTTCAAACAGTTTGCAATTCTTCTTTATATTCAGATGTAATTGCAGATTTCTTAGAACACGGACGTTACGATCATCATCTGAGGTCTTTTAGAAATAAGCTTTACAATAATTATCTTCAGATTAGTCGTGCAGTAGAATCTTATTTTCCGGATAACACTAAAATAGCACAACCAAAAGGCGGTTTTATGTTATGGCTAGAATTAGATGAAAGAATTTCTACAACAGAATTATACAATACTGCCCTAGCCCAAAAAATCGTCTTTGCGCCAGGAAGAATTTTTTCGCAGTACAATCAATACAACAACTGCATGAGATTAACCTATGTTTTAGAATGGAATGAACGCGTAGATTCTGATTTGGAAAAATTGGGCAGGATAATAAAAAACAGTATTTAATAGCATTATGAAGAATAAAGATCAAGTAGAAATAACAACTTACAACCCCAAATATCAAAAAAGTTTTAAGGATTTAAATATAGAATGGATTTCAACTTATTTTGAGGTTGAACCCAATGATGTAAAAGCGCTCGATCATGCTGAAGAATATATTATAGACAAAGGTGGTGAAATATTTTCTGCAATTTTAGACAATGAAGTATTAGGCGTTTGTGCTTTAATTAAAAGTGATGGAAAAAACTATGATTACGAATTGGCAAAAATGGCTGTAAGTCCAAAAGCGCAAGGAAAAGGCGTTGGATTATTACTGGCTGAATCGGCAATAAAATGGGCTACAGACAAAGGCGCTTCAAGAATCTATCTGGAAAGCAACACCAAACTGAAACCTGCTATAAAATTATACGAAAAATTAGGTTTTAAAGAAATAACAGGTCTTTCTTCAGCTTACAATAGAGTAGATATTCAAATGATGCTTGTACTTAACTTTTAGATTTAATAGCTTTTATAACCCGCAAATAATCTTTACCAATCATTTTGTAGAGATTAAAAAAAAGCCTCAAATTCATTTGAATTTGAGGCTTTTTTACAAAACAAAACTCGATTTTTAATCAAATCGCTCTTTATATTTTTTGAACAAAGTATTCATTACTAAAAGCACTACTCCTACTCCTAATAAAACTAAGGCTCTTATTAAGAAATCGGCATTTGATAAATCGAAAAACATTAATCGAACGACACAAACACCTACTAAGAAAAGTGAAACATAACGGAAGTATTTTTCTTTTAGAATAATTCCGAGTATCAACAATCCTAAAGATTCCAAAATCCAGAAAAAGGTCAAGATTCCTTTGTCGAATGTGAGATATAAAAATAATCCAATGCTAAAAGTTGCGGGATAAATAATAATACTGTTTTTGAATTGAAAATCTTCGATAAACTTGTAAACGATAAAAACATACAGGGCAAGAAGTACAAATATAATGAGATACACAAACTCAAATTTGGATTCAAAATAGTTGAAACTAACAAAGGCCAAATGAAAATTAGCTAATAAATAATAAACAATACTGATTTCTTTTTTACTGCTAATCTTTTTATAATAAAGCCAAGCGTTTACAATCGCTGTTCCTGACCAAAATACTGGAAGCCATTTGTGCTCCAATTGTGAAAACATAATAATAGAAAGCCAAACGTTAATCACAATTTGATAATCGATCTGAAATGATTTTATAAATTCTTTTTTGTGAATCAGGAAAGTTAAAACAATCAACAATGCTGCTGCCGAAAGTTGCAAAATCCAATCCAGTAAAGAGAAATCATTAAGGTTTTTAATGCTATAAAAAACAGAAGCCAAAATAGCTAAAACTCCTATAACTAATACTGATTCTGATACTAATACTATTTTTTTATAAAGAATCAAACCAAAATTGACTAATGCCAGAATCATAAACAGCAAAGGCAGATAAGCCATTTCTACCTGAATAAATAATAAAGCGATTATCCACAAATTTTGAACAATTGGCAAAACTGCAATAAACATTTTACCTTCTTCTTTACGGCTTTTAGTCTGCAGATATACATATACAGCAGACCATAAAACGCTGATTGCTTCTATAATGTACAAAGTGGTTTGATTATTTCCACTCAACTCAAAAGCACTTAAATAAATCGTTAGGAATACAGCAACAATTAAGAGTACAAAAGAGTAAATATTATAGCGCTTGATATTTTCTATTTTTTGAAAACCGCAAAAAGTAACCAATGCCAAAATACCTAAGTAAACAGGAATATAGTTCATCTCAATGCAAAAAAAACCAAAAACCAAAGCATTAAAAAGAACAAAATCAGAGCTTAGAACGTTGAAATTTTTCCATCCTGAAATAATTTCATTCGATTTATTTCTGATTTTTTCTCCAAAGAAAATATAAATTTCAATTGCAGAAAGTCCAACTGCGATTAAACCAATTTCGGTATTATTGAAGAATCGCGTATTATACAAAAACAGAAAACTTCCAAAAACAGAAAAAGCAAGACAAAGGCCATATAATAAGGTCTGATTTTCTACAGAAAGTGTTTTTCGTTTAAACTGAATCCATAAAAATTCATGATTCAGTAAAGCGATTACAAACAATCCGAAAATCTGAACGATATAATAAGTAGCTAAATATTTGTACAAAAAGGAGACTAACAAAGTATTAATCCCTATTATTCCAATAGTCTTAACAATAGAATTGTCTTTATAAAAGAACTTCACAAACCAGTTGAGCGTTGTTACAGCAATAATTCCTGATGCAAAAAAAATATCCAAATTAGATTTTGGCTTTATAAGAATCAAAGTTAATCCTACGCCAATCGAAATTAGCAAAAACACAAATCTACCAAGATCAAAAGTATCTGTTTTGAATTTGAATCGTAAAGAACACCACAATAAAGCCAGAAATACTAAAGGATAATAAAACGAAATTTCGATAGTATGATACCAGCTTATAAAAAACAAAAACGAAAGTAAAACAGAGAAAATTCCATTTAAACTCAAATCCTTCTTGACAATGAAAGAATCGATTTCTAAAAATTCTTTTTTTATGACACAAAAAATAGGAACTATTAACGCCATAAACATCACAACAATAATTGACGCAAAAACATTAGTAACATTGGTCTGATTATAAGATGGATTAACATTGAGAATAAAAAAACCAAAAACAAACAAACATAAAATATGGTTGATGCTCAAAAATATTTTATGCAGTAAAATTTCTTTGCTTTTATAAACAATAAACAAACAAGTCACAACAAGAAGATACAAGCCGCAGATAATAATATCAAAACCAACTTTCCAATCATTAAGCATTATAATACTCAAAGCGAAGAGTACAAACGAAACCATTCCGTCTAAATGATACAGCCAAAAGATTTTTTTCTTTCTTGCAAAAAGAGCAGCAAAAAGACAAAGTATTCCCGCTGCCAGCAAAACAAAAATTTTGATTTTACTGCCTGTCGAATGCAAAATTAAACCTGCCGCAAATAAAACCCAATTGATGAGATGGGTTAAAAAAGCAATTTTATCAAAACGTGTATTTGCATAAATACTGCGATACTGCATATACATACAACTTACAGAAACCAAAATAATTCCGAGTATAGCAAACAAATTTTCTGTTGCTGTCAAGGCATTTTCTCCCTGGGTAAACCAAATATCAAATAGGACAAAACCTGAAATAACGATCAATAAATGATATTCCCATTTTTCTTTATACGATAAAACAATTCCAGCTGTTGCGGTTAATGATGCCAATAAAAATGTAACTAAGAGTTTTTCGGGAATTACACATAAAATTAAAATACTCAATATTACATGAAGTGATAAAAAAGTCTGTTGCTTTATAATATATCCAACATACAAATTGAGCGCAATTCCAACTCCAATAAGAGAATAAGCAATTGGAATATTAGTAATAAAAGTCAATGCTGGAATTTGTGAAGCTCCAAAACAACCAAACAAAAATAAACTTGCTCCCGCACTACGCAGCCAAAGTCCTGTTTTAAACCATTTTTCCTTTTTCTGCAGAAAGTAATAGGATCCAACTAGAATTCCAGCATAAAGCCAAAGAATTAAAATTCTAAACATTGGCGATACTTTCAAAGCTGTGTAAATGCTTAAATAGCCAATTCCTAAAACCATAATTGCAGTTCCAAGAATTCCTGTCCAATTTTCGACAAACTGCTGTTCGAGTTTTTTCATGAAAATTGAAAAAGCACTTTCTACATAAACTTCTTCTTCTCGAACTTGCATTTCAGATTGCGATTCCAGAGCATTAAATGAACTGGTTTCTAAAACTTCTTCTAGTTCTGGAGTTTCATTTTTATCCAATCTAGGAAGTGAAGCAGATTCGAAACTCACAAATGGCTCGATTGACTCTTCAATAACTTCTTTTTCGTTTTGAACTTCCTCACTAACTGCAAATGATTCTGTGACAACTGGCGAGAAAACTTCTTCAACAGGATCTAAAATAATCTCTCGTTTCTCAATTATAGACTTAGAGTCATCAACAATAAAATTAGATTGTGAAAGTTGCTTTCTAATCTTGGCTAATTCATTTTTCAAAGTATTAAAATCATCTCTATTTTTTCTGTAAAGTGAATCCAGATGATCATTTTCTTCTTTTAATTTATTAAACTTATTAAACAAGACAACGATACCTACAATTAAGGCAAAAAGAATAAAATTCTCCATAGTTTATATTTTGGTTGGGGTAAATGTAGGAATTATTGGTTTAATTTTACTTTAAAAGAAAACATTTAAAAGGAAGAAAATCATTCTCCATTTCATAAAAATGACATTTGAATGATCTTCGCTCTAGAATTAAAAAAAATACTACATTAAGTGTAACATTTTCTAAGAACAGCGTCAAATCTAAAATTAAATTACGGTTCTTTGTAACTTATTACATTCTCACTTGAGTTTACTCAAATTCTGAATACAATAATATTGACTCCAATGAGTTTAGAACTAGGAATCTAGTCACGATATTTTCGTTATGGACAATAAGAAATTTATTTTAAGTTTAAAAAAAGGTAATGAAGCAGCTTTCAAAGAAGTCTACTTCAACTATTACGATAAACTTATAAATATTGCCAAACGATTTAATTCTTCTGTATTTACCCCCGAAGATTTTGTTCAAGAGACTTTTATAAGATTATATAATAAAAGAGAATTACTTAACGAAGAAGTGCTGTTCGACAAACAGATATTTGTTATCTGCAAAAACATCATTATTAATCACATTAACAGAGAGCGTAAAATAATACAGCTTAATCCTGCTCAAGTTGACGTGCCCGAGGAAGAAACAGATTTGGGAATTTTTGAAGAAAGACAAGAAAAACTCCAAAATTTCATTAGTCAGCTACCAGAACAGCAGCAAAAAATATTCACTTTACACAAACTGGAAAACCTTAGCTATAAGGAGATTGCAGAAATAACGGATCTTTCTGAGAAGACCATTGCCAATCATATTTATCTCGCCAGTAAATTTATTCGAAAAAAAATAGAAAACCATTAGGAACTTTTTAGTTCTCGTTTGTTATACTTAAAAACAAGAACTAAAAATGCACATTGAAGCGTATAAAACTAATGTTAGAACAAAAAAAGACGCAAGTTTACTTGTAGCTCTTTTGCAGTTTGTTATTTCTGACTGTATTATAAATTTTGATCGTCAGGGACAGGAAAATATCTTGAAAATCGAAACCAACCGCGACATTAAAGAAATGGTTTATCGTGTTTTTAATAAACACGGATTTCAGTGTCAAATCATTTAATAGCTAAAAAAAAATGAATCAAGAAAAATTTGATGAGGAATTTGAAAAGTTATGGAATGAAAAACCTGCAGCACATTCAGATAATGAAAAAGAAGCTTCGTGGGAACAATTTCATGCTAAAACATTTTCAGAGAAGAAAAGAAAATTTAAGCCTTGGCGTATTTATGCAGCGGCTTCGGTTTTGCTTTTTGTTCTTATTGGAACTGGAATTTATTTTAACCAAGAACCTACTGCCGAAAACATAGTTCTTGCCGAAAACGTAATTGAAAATACTACCTCAGCAATAAAGTTTATTGTTTTACCAGATAGCTCGAAAGTTGAGTTAAGTCCGAAATCTAAAATTTCTTTCGGGCAAAATTTCGCTTCAAACAGAAAAATAGAAATTGTAGGTCAAGCTTATTTTAAGGTAAAAAAAGACAAACAGCATCCTTTTCAAGTTTTCTGCAACGAAACAACAACTACTGTTTTAGGAACTTCATTTACAGTTAAAGAATCTGAAAACAGAGAAGTAACTGTTGAACTTTTTGAAGGAAGTGTTCAAATGAATGTGAAAGGCAAAGATCAAAAATGGATCTTGAAACCAGGTGAAAAATTTACTTATGGAAACCAAATTGCTTCAGTAACAGAATTTAGCCGATTTGTAGATTTTGACAACGAAAACCTTTCTGCAGTAAGTCTTTATATTGAAGAAAACTATGGTTACAAGGTGATTCTTCCTAAAGAAAATATGAATCAGAAAATCACGATTCGAATCAATAAAAAAGAAGATTTAAAAACAATTGTACAATTATTATCAGAAATGTATAACCTAAACTTTGAAATAAATGAAGATTTAAAACAGATCACTTTTCAATAAAAACAAGAAAGGATGTAAGCCGCGAAACTACACATCCTCCTAATTTTCAGGATAACACGAGGTTAATCCGTTTAATAATATTCAAAAATACAAAATTTCATGAAGCATATAATTTCAGCGTGCTTTTTTTTATTCAGTTTAGGAATGTCTGCTCAGAGCGTCACAGTAACTGTAGATCAAAATGTAACTTTAAAAGAATTCTTCAAACAAATTGAAAGTCAAACCGACTTTAAATTTGCTTTTACAGATCAGATTGATACTAATAAAAAGTATTTTAATAAAAAAAGCACTTTTAAGAATACCGAAGTTAACAAGCTTATTGCGGAATTAAATCAAACTTCATCTGTACAATTTACGATCGTTGGCAGCAATATTTTTGTAAAGCAGAAATCTCAAGTTCAAAAACCTGCCAAAAAAAAAAGTAAGCTAACCGGTCACGTTTATGACGATGAAAGGCAACCTGTTATTGGTGCCAACATTTACATAAAAGAATTAGAGATTGGTGTTGTTACAGATCCCGACGGAAAATATAGCATTGATGTACCAAACGGAAGTTATAGTGTTCAGGTTAGTTATGTTGGATTTAAAAATGAGGAAAAACGTGTTTCTGTTTCCGATGATACCAAAGTCAATTTCAACATTGATTCTGACAGCCAGCAATTGGGAGAAGTTATTATCATGAATAATAAGGCAGTCGATATTAAAAATACTCAAATGAGTGTTAATAAGCTTTCGATGCAGGAAATCAAAAAAATTCCTGTTGCAATGGGCGAACCTGATCCGTTAAAATCAATTTTAACTTTGCCAGGAGTTACCAATGCTGGAGAAGCTTCCTCGGGATTTAATGTCCGCGGTGGTGCTGCAGATCAGAATTTGATTCTTTTAGATGGCGCTCCTGTTTACGCAGATTCGCACATGTTTGGTTTCTTTTCTATTTTTAATGCCGATATTGTTAATGGTTTAGATTTATATAAAGGAGGGATTCCATCAAAGTTTGGAGGACGTGTTTCTTCTGTTCTAGATGTTACCCAACAAACGGGAGATTTTGAAGAATATAAAGTAAACGGAGGAATTGGTTTAATCTCTAGCCGGTTACTGGTTCAAGGTCCTTTAGAAAAAGAAAAAGGTTCGTTTATTCTTTCTGGACGTGCTTCGTACGCGCATTTGTTCATGAAACTGGCTGACAATAATAACTCAGCCATGTTTTATGATTTGAATGCTAAATTAAATTATCGTTTCAATGCCAAGAACTCGCTGTCTTTTTCTGGTTATTTTGGAAATGATATATTCGATATCAATGATCGTTTTGCCAGTACTTACGGAAGCACAATGGGAATCTTAAGCTGGAAACATAAGTTTTCTGATCGTTTGAACAGCAATCTATCTACTTTCTACAGTGATTATAGATTTAATTTAGAAATTCCGATCGAAAGTTTTAAATGGGACAGCAACATTGCAAGTTACGGTTTGAAGTATAATTGGAATTTCCAGCAGTCTGAGAAATTCAAAATCAATTATGGTGTTGATGGTTTGTATTACAATTTCAATCCTGGAGTTGTAAAACCGACTTCTCCAGATTCTCAGTTTAATTATATGCAACTCGATAAAAAATATGCATTAGAAGCTTCTGCTTTTGTTGATTTTGAAAACCAGATTACTGAGAAACTTACTTTTCGTTATGGACTTCGCTACAGTATGTTTTATCGTTTAGGCGACGAAACCATCAGCACTTACGAGAATGGTCAGGCTGTAGTATACAATCCCTTATATAAAATTTATGAAGAAGGAACACCAAACGGAAGCATCTCATACGGAAAAGGAAAAACCATCAGCAAGTTCAATAATTTTGAACCTAGAGCTGCTCTTTCTTATGCTTTTAATGACGAAAATTCGATTAAAGCGAGCTACAACCGAATGGCACAATACATTCATATTTTATCAAACACACAGTCTCCGTTGCCAATGAGCATATGGACACCAAGCGGACCTTTTACAAAACCTCAGCTTTTGGACCAGTATGCGATGGGATATTTCAGAAATTTCAAAGACGGAGATTACTCTTTAGAAACCGAGTTATTTTATAAAAATGTACAAAATCGTATTGATTATATTGACGGGGCTGATGTTTTGGCTAACAATAATATTGAGCAGGTTATTCTAAACGGAAAAGCCAGATCGTATGGTATGGAATTATTGTTTAGAAAAAACACTGGCGTTTTCACAGGATGGATTTCTTATACTTTGTCTAGAGCAGAACAAAAAACACCTGGAAGAACTCCAGAAGAACCAGGAATTGCAAATGGCGACTGGTATTTGTCAGGTTATGATAAACTGCATAATTTAAGCATTGTAGGAAGTTATGAACTAAATCCGAAATGGTCTTTTAATGGAAATTTCACTTTACAATCGGGTCAGCCTGTAACGTATGCCAATGGATATTACGAAATGGGAGGTATTCACGTTCCAAATTATTCTTTGAGAAACGAAAATAGATTACCGCTTTTCCATCACTTAGATGTTGCAGCAACTTACACGCCAAAACCAGATAAAAAGAAAGGATGGCAAAGCTATTGGGTATTTAGTCTTTACAATATTTACAATAGAAAAAATGCCGCTTCTATGAGTTTTACAACCAATGAAGATACTGGAGCAAATGAAACCAGAAGACTTTCGATTTTCGGAATTGTTCCTGGGGTTTCTTATAATTTTAAATTTTAATGCTATGAATAAATTAAAAAAATATACGATAATGAACAGAGTGCTAGCATTAATGAGTCTTCTTTTTGTTTTTTCTTTTGCGTCATGCGAAGATGTGGTCAATCTGGATCTAGAAACAGGAGAAACCAAATTGGTTGTCGATGCCGAAATTATCTGGAAAAAGGGAACTGACGGAAAGGAACAAACCATAAAAATTAGTAAAACGGCTCCTTATTATAGTGGCTCTACTCCAAAAGTTTCGGGTGCACAAGTAAGAATAGAGAACAGCAACGGAGATGTTTTTACTTTTAATGAAACCGAAGCGGGAGTTTACAAATGCACCAATTTTGTTCCAGTAATTGATGCCGATTATAAATTGTTTATTACTGCTGAAGGGCAAAGTTTTACCGCGGTTGAAAAACTGACTTCTGTAACTCCAATTAATAAAGTGGAACAGAAAATTGTTCCTGATTTTGACGGAAAAGATATAATCGAACTGACTTTTTATTACAACGATCCTGCAGATCAGGTCAATTATTATGTAACCGATTATCAAGCTTCATTTTTGATTTATCCGGAATATGAAATCACAAATGATGAATTTTATAACGGAAACGAAATCAGTACAAGATATTCTCATGAAGACAAAATGTTACCCGGAAATACAGTAAAAATTACACACAGAGGTGTTTCTAAAAACTTCTTCAATTATTGGAAATTAATTTTAGAAGCATCCAATTCAAATCCTTTTTCTGTTCCGCCGGGAAATATTAGAGGGAATATTGTAAATACTTCAGATGCTAATAATTTTGCGTTTGGCTATTTCAGACTTTGCGAAGCAGATCAAATTGATTATTTGGTGAAATAAAAAATCTATTTTATAAAAAGACAAAAGCCTTAAACGAAATGTTTAAGGCTTTTGTCTTTTCTAGTCTTCTTTATTTATTTGATACACAAAATTCAACTTTGGCTTTTCTCCAAAATAAGCTACTTCTTCTTCGGCCACTTTTTTGGCTCCTATTCTTGAAATTGCAATTTGAGAACGGATATTTTCTGAACCAATATGAAATTTCACTTTCGAAACATGCTCAAAAAGATAATCCAACATGGTCTTTTTTACGCTTTGATTCACGCCTTTTCCCCAACATGAAACAGCATAAAAAGTATAGCCGATAAAAATACTATCGTCTTCTTGATTAAAATCGTAAAAACGTGTACTTCCTATAACTTCTCCGTTTTCTTTATTTATAATTTTAAAAGCGCCTTTACTTTTCATGGCTCCTTCAAAAAAGTTTTCAAAGACTTCTTTTTTCCATCGGTCTTTGTTCGGATGCTGTTCCCAAATTTTAGGATCGGAAGCTACTTTATATAATGCATCAAAATCCTTTTCTTCTAAAGGAGATAGAATACAAAGATCATTCTCTAATACGGGTTGTAAATTAAAATTCATTATTCTTATTTTTATAAAACTAATTCCTCAAAAATTGGATCTTGCAAAAGCGAAGCATACAAAGATTCTATAGCATGTTTAGAACCATGTATCTGCCACTCTAAAATAATATGATCTACAGTACGATGCTGCACCAGCAATTTAGCTTTTATACCATAAGTCGAAAAAAGCTCTTTACATCTTGCATGACCAGCATCTGACCGCTTGAAGGTTATTCGAAGCGTTTTATGTTCGTTGATTAGATCAATTTTATCTTGAAGAAAAGTTAGCATCGTTAGAATTATAAGAATCATAAGTGCCGCGCAAGCCGAAGCAAAATAATAACCCGCTCCTACTCCCATACTAACCGCCGCAACCGACCATATTGTCGCTGCCGTTGTAATACCCGAAACATGGTTGTCTGATCTAAATATTACTCCCGCACAAAGAAATCCTAAACCAGTAACAATATTAGAAGCTATACGGTCTGGATTTCCCTCTCCTCCGATCCATTGGGACATTAAGGTAAAGAAACAAGCTCCAACAGAAATCATTATTGTAGTTCGAAGTCCAGCGGCTTTTCCTCTGTATTCTCTTTCGGCACCAATTAAAGCGCCCCAAAATGCTGCTAAAAGCAATCTTATGATAATTTCTAGATCCATTAAAGTCTTCTATTTTTTCAAATAAAATTACATAAAAAACACAAAAAAACCTTCAAAATCAAAACGACTTTGAAGGTTTTTCACTTTATCTAACTTTATCTTATTTATATTCTTCCTCTTTTTGTTTGTACCAATCTTTCATTACATAAAAAGCTTTCTTTTTTATTCCGTTATTCGATATTAAACCTTTACGATTAAAGAAATCCTGAATATCTGCAAGCTGTCTTCTTGGAGATCTAAAGTCAACGAGAATCCAAGGTGAAACTCCAGCGAGGCCTTCAATTCTATTAAACATCTGTGTGTTCTGAATATACAATTCTTCCTGATATTCTTCATTCCAGCGTTCTTTTTTGTCGCCATGTAAACCTTGTAACGCTTCGCCACCAAATTCACTTATGATAACAGGCTTGTTGTACGGAATTACCCATTGCATGTCTTTACAAGATTCATTAGTTCCTCTGTACCAGCCCAAATATTGGTTAAAACTTACAATATCAACATATTCGTTCATATTATCATGAAGCGTATTGATATTATTGGAACTCGAAGTAACTTCCATCGCCATACTAATCAAACGAGAATTATCTTGCGTACTTGCGTATTTTGCTAATTTGCTTAAAAAAACATCCCGATCAGCGCCATGAGGCGTTTCATTGGCAATTGACCAAATTACGATTCCGCACCGATTTTTATCTCTGTAAATCATATCGTGCAGCTGACGTTCGGCATTGGCATACGTATCCGGATTTGTCCACGAGATTGTCCAATACACCGGAACTTCAGACCAAATCATCAACCCCATTTTTTCGGCTTGTTTAACCATGTTTTCGTTATGCGGATAATGCGCCAATCGAACATAATTACAGCCTAATTCTTTTGCCCAAGTCAATAATGTAATTGCATCTTCTTCAGACCACGCTCTTCCAGATCTAAAAGGCGCTTCTTCATGAATACTGATTCCGCGTAAAAAGACTTTTTTTCCGTTTAAGAGAATTTCTTTGCCTTTAGTTTCAATAGTTCTAAAACCAATTTTATCATTGATATTTTCATCTTCTTTAGAAATGGCAACATCGTACAATTTTGGTTTTTCAGGTGTCCATAAAACAGGATTGGCTTTGACTTCAAAAGAGGCCATTCCTTTAGCATCTGTTGTAACACTTTTTTTAATTTTCAATTCTGGAATGGAAACTGAAACTGTTTGATTTGCCGATTCGCTGTTTAGTTTTATCCAGCCCGAAATTTTGCCTTTTTCTTTTTTATCCAATTGAACCAAATAATCTTCAATATACGTATTCGGAACTTGAGCCAGAGTTACATCTCTTGTGATTCCGCCGTAATTCCACCAATCCATATTTACCGTTGGAACGTTGTCTTTATGGCGTTTGTTATCCACTTTTACTACTACGAAATTGTTTCCTTCAACTAATAAATTGGTTACATCAAAATTGAAAGGCGTATAACCGCCAATGTGTGTTCCTGCCAATTTTCCGTTCACATAAACTTTCGCATCGTAATTGACTGCCCCGAAGTGAAGAATTCCTTTGGTTTTGGAGTCTTTTTTATAATTAAAGTCTTTCTGAAACCAAACAGTTCCTTCGTAAAAAAACAATCTTTCATCTTTCGAATTCCAATCAGACGGAATATCCATTACTGATGAGGTCGCAAAATTATATTCGCTAAGTTCTGTGGTGTTCCATTTTTTGTTTTCGAAAAATCCGTTGTCCTTAAAAGGCTCTAAACGGTAATTAAAATATCCGTTTTCGAGAGGATCTACAATATATCTCCATTTTCCGTTTAAAGTAATATTGTTTCGAGCTGAAATATTAGACACTAACGGGATTTCCTGCGCCACAGCTTTTCCCATCAGCAAAAAAGCACAACAGAGCATTGCAATTTTCTTCATAATAAAAATCATTTTGGTTTCAATAGTTAATTCGTTTTTCATCAAAAAATGAAAACCATAAAGTTAAAAAGTTTCTCTAATGCAGAGTTAAACTACTGTCCTTTGATTAACCAAAATAACCCATCAAATACTTATCAGTTTTAGGTTAGAATGAGTATTGTTGCTATTTGTGGGTTGTATTTTCATAAAAACTATATGTCTCAATAAAAATTAATGTGTCGCTCCGCTGGAGCTTTTTGAATCTGAAGATTTAAATTATGCTACAAATATTTTGCTCCGCTGGAGCAACTTCCTAAAAAGACAAAAGCCACTGCAATTAAGAAATGGCTTCTGATTCTTTTATCAAACCTAAAATTTTACCATAAGCAATTGCGGCTTTATGAACTTGAACCGTCCAGTCTTCGGCGGCATTATCATCGGCTCCGTCAGAAATATATTTTAAGCTTAAGAAAGGAATATTTTCCTTCATGGCAATCATCGCTAGAGCGTAAGCTTCCATATCAACAACATTGTATGCATCTGAGCAATGTCCCATTTCGAAATTATCTCCAGTTCCGCAGATTCCTTCTTGAAGATTGTCCATTAATAAACCATATTCTAAAACTGGCGGTAAACCCGAGAGTGGCGTTTCGTATAAAGCAAAACCCAAACCACGAACGTCCATATCTCTTTGAACAAATTTGGTACAGCAGATGACATCTCCTTTTTGAAAACAGCCGCTTCCTGCCGAACCCAAATTAATAATTACGGACGGCTTTTTCTTTTGAATCGCTTTTGTCAATTCGTAAGCAGCATTTACTTTTCCTATTCCTGTAAATAAGACATTTTGACCTCTAAAAACTTCCGCAGCTTCAGACTCAAGCGCAAAGCAGAATAATATATCTTCAACAGCAAATGATGCCGTTTGGTTAATTTGTATCATGTGTAATTTATTTTCGGTTTACAAAAATACGCTTTAAAATTTACGTTGCTGTAACCTAAACTTAAAATCAAAAAAAGACGTTAAAGTCTGTTTTCTCTATTGGATTTTATGATTTAAAAAATACATTTGCTAAAACCAGTAAAAAAGTTTAAAACCAGAAAGAATAACTGCATGGATAATGAAAAATTTATTTTCTGCCTTGAAGGCGTTAAAGATATAGACGATCATACCCCGACCAATGTGGTAAAATGTCTGGAAGAGCTGGCTATTGACCAAGGCATTTCAAGCATCCATAAAACCTGCGACACGATCGAAGGTTTAGAAGAGAGTTTGAATATTTTACTTTACGAAGATCATAATTTCAAAGATTATGAGATTATTTATTTGGCAATGCCAGGTCAGGAAAACAACATCTGTCTTCACGATTATTACTACAGCATCGAAGAAATTGCCGAATTATTTGAAGGAAAAATGAAAGGCAAAATTATTCACTTTGCCAATCTTAAAGTTTTAGATTTAAACGAAGAAGAAGCACAATATTTCTTGGATATTACTGGAGCAAGAGCTATTTCTGGCTATGGTTCTACGTATAATAAAATTGCGAGTTGCAGTACCATCGACAAAGCTTTTTTTAGTTTGTATCAGGAAAACGACAACTTAATTGAAGTCGTTGAAGATCTTTATGCCAAACATTACAATCTATGCAAACTGCTTGATTTTAGATTATATTATTAAAATGAAAAAGCAGGCAGAGAAAATAAAAACCTATAATCCAAAAGGATTTCGAGAAAAGTTTCTGGGAGAAGACAATCCTATTCACTTACTTTTCAAATCGAATTCGGATCATTTTTTCTGTCTCGAAATCGAAGAAATGATGCAGATGCAACATCCTGTTCCTCCTTCTAAACATTCTTGCCATACTTTGATTTTTATTTCTTCTGGTCAGCATGTAATGAAATTGGGCTATCAAGAATATGTCACGACTGATAACGAAATTATTATGGTTCCGGCTGGTCAGATTTTTTCGCTTGATAATGTTAACAATATTCATAAAGGATTTATCTGCCAATTTCATCCTGATATTTTGATTCGAAAGTACGGCAGTCGCGAACTTCTTAACGATTTTGATTTTCTGAAAATTTCTGGAGATCCAAAAATAAAACTAGCAACTGAAGATGTTGGCGCCATAACCAATATTCTGGAACGATTGAAAAAGGAATATTCAGAAACCACAATTGCAGATTTGAATATTGTACAATCCTATCTCATTACTTTGTTTTATGAGATGAATAAAAATGCTGTAAAAACTGTGAAAAATATTTCGGCTGCTGAAGCTATTACAGCAAAATTCAAAGAGCTGATTCATGATCATATAAAAACACAGCATCAGGTTAATTATTATTCATCTCTACTAAATGTTACTCCAAACCATCTGAATAAATGTGTTAAGACCATAACAGGAAAATCTGCTGTTAAATGGATTGACGAAAACATATTGCTTGAAGCTAAATATTTATTGTTTCAAACCACACTTTCTGTAGGTGAAATCGCAACGCAAGTAGGCTTTGAAGATCAATCTTACTTTAGTCGTTTCTTTAAAAAAACAGAAGGAATTTCTCCTATTCGTTATCGAAAAATGATTGATAAGTCCTAATTATTGATTAGAGAATCCTAACAAATATGTAGACGTTTTTCAGAAATTTGCTACCTCAAAAATGCAAATTATGATTTATGTTTTTAAAACTTCCGTTGATAGCGAGGCCAAATTTGAATCGGCTTCTGCGCTTCTAAATGAATTATTACCCGATTCTTTGTGGAATTTTGATCTAGAAGATTGCGACAACATTCTGAGAGTTGACAGCGAATTGAATGTTGCAGCCTTACTTGAAAATAATCCTGTATTCGATTGTATCGAATTAGAATAAACCTTACATGCCTTTTTAAATTTATATGGAATCAAAATTATACCAAAACCGAACTTTTGAAACGATTGATTATTCGGATCAAAGTTTAGCCAATACCGAATTTGTAAACTGCGAATTCAATAACTGTAACTTTTCTAAAAGTGATTTGAGCCATAACGACTTTCTAGATTGCACATTTAAAAGCTGCAATCTTTCGTTGACAACTTTGCGAAATACGGGATTGAAAAACATCAAATTTATTGGTTGTAAATTAATGGGACTTGACTTTAGTGCCTGCAATAGCTTTTTATTTTCGATGAATTTTGAAGATTGCGTTCTAGACTATTCTACTTTTATTTACAAGAAGCTAAAGAAAACCAACTTTACCGAGTGTTCTCTAAAAGAAACTGACTTTTCTAATACTGATTTATCGCTGGCCATTTTTAAAAACTGTGATCTTTCTGGCGCCACTTTCGTGGAAAGCATTTTAGAAAAAACAGATTTTAGAAGTTCTAGAAACTATGCTTTTGATCCGTCAGAAAATAAGATTAAAGGAACAAAGGTTTCGCACACAGCGCTTGCAGGTTTGTTAGAAAAATTTGATTTATCTATTGAATGATTTTTTAGATTTCAGTCACAGTTTTCAGTTGCTGAAAAGTGTGACTGAAATCTAAAAAAGCGGGATTACAAAGTAAATTGTATCCCGCTTTTCTCTATTTAATCAACCACGATTTTTATTTTATCCAACGTGGATCTCCTACTTTTCTATCAATTAATGTTTGATTCTTAATAGTAAAATCACCCGTTGACGCACTTGTAAATTGAGGATCTAATACAGTTGCAGAAGCATCTGGTCTATTGTTACTTGCTGTAGACTGTAAATTAGGCGAATTGAAATTATTATTATTTGAGAACGTCGGAACGGCTGTTGCTGTAGTATTTGTATAAACTGCTGATCCAACATTTAATATCGTATTACGCACTATTAAAGCATTTGTAACAAAGCGTACATACAAGATTCTACTAGCAGCTGGAAGTGTTGGAGCATAAATTGTACATCCATCAATTAACACGTTACTTGTTAATCCTGTTCCTGTTAGCCCTGCTGCTGCGTCTAAACGTATGAAATCACGAGATGAACAATTGTCAAATGTACTTTTTGTTAAAGATACATTTGCTACATAAGCAGTTCTGAAATCGATAAAATCAGCACCAGAAGCAGTATTTACATTTTTAATAATACTATTATCTACGGTGAACGATTTTAGTTTTGCAGATGCATTTCCATACATTAATTGAGATGGGAAATCATGAACATAACTGCCGCTTATTAATACATCACCTAATTGTGTTGTAGCTGGCGAACTAATTGCAATCGCGCCACCAGTCGTTCCTGCTCCACTTAAATCGATATCAACTAAAGAGAAATTAACTACTTCGCTTGCATTATTAGGGTTGTTGGCTAGAGTGAAATTGAACTTAAGTTTTGGTTTATCACCTGGTCTCAAACCTCTTAATGTCAATGTTTTATTTACTGCTATTGTCCCTGTTTGAGCTGTATAATCGCCTGGCATGAAAACTAAAACAGATCCAGAAGGTGCGTTAGTAATTTTTTGAAGCACATCATCTCCTAATTTAACTAATATTCCAGTTCCAATATCTATTCCTGTTGTAAATGTTGCATCACCTCTTTTCTTCGTACCGTTGTATAAAATTGCTGTATAAGCGGTTTCAGGTGTTAAGCCTGTTAAAGTAGCTACTCCAGCTGTTTTTTCAGCAGCTGTGATAGTATGCACGATATTTCCAGGCATAGCGGTAATTTGTGTCACAGCGCTATTTGGAACCCATCTTAATGTAACTTGAGTTGCTTCAATATCTGCATCTTGAACAGGAAACATTATTTGTTCTGATAATGTCGTGGCAGTTATAACTGACCATTTTGAATCTTGTAGTCCCGAAGTAACAGATTTTACTCTAATAGAATAAACTGTCTCTCCTTCTAGAGGCACTTGTATAGGAAGTTCTTTTGGTGCTACATTAATAGTTTTATAAATTGTAGTGAAACTAGGGTCATCGGCACTAAATTCTACTACAAAATGATCTGCATTTTCACCTTTTTTAACCGTCCAATCTAGTTCGACAATAGTTTTATTTCTAATTGTCGCTTTAAGTCCAATTGGAGAAAATTCTCTTGTATTTCCTATATCGTCTAATAACGCTTCATTATAACTTTCACAGCCAGAAACAGCTACAGAAAGAAGTAATACGGTTATTAATCCTTTAAATATATTTATTGTTTTCATCATAATAACTTATAATTTATTATTAGTTTTTTGAAAAATGTTAATAACCGTAATCATTTTTTAACTGACCATTACTTGCATCAAGAAACACTTGCCATATTGGCCAGAATTGTCTATTATCAGGATTAACCCCTACTTTATACAAAGAGGCTATTTTAGTGTCAGCAGCTGTACCTGTCCATGTCCAAGGAGTAGAAGAATACAATATTCCTGGATTTGTAGTTTCTCCACGATTAAGTCCATATACATCTAAACTTACATTATCCGATTGATATTTATAATACAAAGTAGCTGGCACATCTGCATATTGTCCTGTACGAGTAGATAATTCTGCCATTTTTTGTTTTGCTTTATCTAAGTTTGCTTTTAGCAAATTCCAACGGATAAGCGCTTGCTTACGTTCCATCTCTCCTGTAAACTCATATTTATTCTCATCAACAAGAGCATTAAACATTGCTTCTTTACTAGTTAAAGCATTAACATAAGTTTCAACTTTAGCCGCTTGATCTGCTGAAGAAAATGATCTTCTTCGAACTTCTTTCAAATAAGGCATAGCTGCACTTGGGCCTTCCAATTCGTTTGCTGTTTCAGCAGCAATTAAAAGCACCTCGGCATAACGCATATACATTTTATTAACTCCATCATCATTTGTAGAAGTTACATAACGTTTCATCCATTCGTAACGGTATTTACCAAAATACCATGTATCTAAAGAACCTAACTCTTGTTTTGCAATACCATTAACTGCTGCACCATATTTGTAAGGCACACAAGTAACATTTCTACGAGCATCAGATTGATCATAGTCATAGAAAACAAATGGTAATGGTCCTGCTACACCTCCACGGTTAGCTCCATTAGCCTGAAATTGATCAGCAGCAGCTGTGTGTTTTACAGCAAAAGTGAATAACATTCTACCACGTCCATCAGAAAAAGGAAGTTCCCAAAGAGATTCTCCTCCTGCAGCAGTATTTTCTTCATTGTATTTTCTCCATAATCCCTCAAAAGTAGATTCCAAGCGAGCAGAACCGCTTTGAATTACTTCACGAGATTCTCTCAATGCCAAAGCATACATAGAAGCTACCGAAAGTTCTGGATCATTACTTCTTCTCACGCCGTCAGGATATTGCTGGTAACCACTTGCTGCCAAAGCCAAACGTGCTCTAAATGCTTTTACAAAAGCTTTATTTACGTGTTCTACTGTACTTGTGTAAGAAGTTTCGTTAGGCCAAGCAACTAATGTTGAAGCTTCTCCTAAATCTGCAATTAATTGTTTGTAGATAATATCTCTGTTTGATTTAGGCAAATATAAAGTAGCACTACTAATAGGTTCAAAACGAGCAGGAACATCACCCCAAGACTTAAGCAAATCAGCATAATAAATGGCTCTTAGTGTTAAAGCTTCTCCTAATAACTGCCCTAATTCTGTTCCTGGCATAGGATTCCCATATTGACGTAATCCCTGAATACAAACATTTGCACGCTCAATTCCTGAATACATCATAGCATAAGCATTATTGGTAGTATTCATTTCTGTATTACTTGGCTTCGCATCATACACGCACAAATCTGATTTATCTCCCGCTGTTTGCGAAGTATTATACCATTCTACATCTGTATTTAATCCGTAATAAGGTAAAAATCTTCCTCGATAAGAGTTCGTTTCAGCAAATGGCACTTTTATTCCGTCAATAGCTCCTTTTGCAAGTCCCGCAGTAGAGAAAATTATAGAAGCATCTAATGTTGATTGTGCAGGCGCTTCTAAATAGTCATCTTCAAATTGCTGGCAAGAACTAAATAGACCCGAAATAATCAATCCCGCTATTATTATTTTATGTTTCATTTTGTGTTGTCTTTTAAATTAGAAATTAAGATTCATTCCAAAAATCATTTGTCTGCTTCTTGGATATGGACTCGAATCAACTCCAGGAGTAAGTGGAGTTTTTCTTTTTGTTGAAACCTCTGGATCAGAACCAGAATAGTTAGTCCAAACAAAAACATTACTTGCTGTCAAATAAAATCTCAATTTAGAAATTGCAAGTTTAGAAGTAAACATCTCAGGCATTGTATATCCTAATGTTAGGGTATTCAATCTTAAGAAGGATGCATCTTCAACTGCCCAATCAGTAAAGATGGCAGATCTCATATATGGAGACCACATTGTTGTATTAGCATTAAGTGCTGCTAAAGCTTGCGGATTATCTGTTACTAATTGGCCCGTAGTAGGATCCAAGTTTGTCCATCTTTTTCCATCAGCCATTGTAGAATTTAAGTTTTTATATTCTCCTGATGCAGTAGCTGTCGAAAACTCAATTTTATCTGCATTATAAACATCATTACCAATACTCCAATTGAAAGCGGCCATTAAATCAAATCCATAAGCATTACCGTTGATAACGAAACCTCCAGAACTTTTAGGATTAACATTACCAATAACTGTCTTATCGTTAATATCTACTTTACCATCTCCGTTGATATCTTTTAATTTCATATCTCCAGGTCTAAGACTATTTCCATCACCAACTAAAGAAGTTGAAGTATTAATTACTCCGCTTTTTAAAACATATTTCCCTCCAACATAATCAAAGTCAGAAACTTCATATCTTCCATCATTTTTATAACCATACATACTACCTAATGAACCGCCAACTGCTATAAGATAATCATCTCCAATTTGTGAAGAAGCCCATCCTGTACCTTGTCCAAAGTCGCTCATCATACCTAATGAATTGATACGGTTTTTGTTTACTGCCATATTGAATGAAAAATTCAATCCGTATTTAGCTTTTTCAATTGCAACAACATTTATCGTAGCTTCGAAACCTTTATTTTGAGTTTCTCCCATGTTACGATATTGGAAATCATATCCAGATCCTGCAACTGGGAAATTAATTAATAAGTCGCTAGTAATATTTTTATAGATATCAAAATTACCACTTAGACGATTTTTGAAAAATGCGAAATCTAAACCAAAATTCTGAGTTACAGTTGTTTCCCATTTCAAATCAGGATTAGGCATTGTTTTAGAAGGTGCCCAAACGCTAGTAACGCCATTGATCCATGATGTTGCTGTAGATTGAAAAATTTGAATTTGCTGACCAACAGGTATATTATTATTTCCTGCTTCACCATAACTTGCTCTTAACTTTAAAAGGCTTAACCAAGATTTATTTTTTAACCAATTTTCTTCTGACATTTTCCATCCTGCTGCAAAAGCTGGAAAATAGCCCCAACGATTCTCTGCTAAAAATTTACTAGATCCGTCGGCACGAAATGTCGCTGAAAGTAAGTAACGGTTTTTGTAGTCATAGTTCGCACGTCCAAAAAATGATAATAATTTATCATCTGGGCTGTAATAATTATCAACAGATTGAGGAGTTCCTTGCGTAGTTAATTTTTTGGCTTGATCAAAATTAAAAAACGTTGGATAGCCATGAATAGTGCTTGTTACAGTATTTGAACTATATGTAATGTTTTCTTCCCCAACAAGAGCATTCAAATGATGATCATCACCCATCCATTTTTTAAAATCGTAAGTAAGCGTATTAGCATTTCTAAAACGTTTCTCCTTAGCATCTGACATAATCATTGCTGGCATATTCTGTAATGTAGCCAGTGGTGAGTTTGCTACGTAATAAGTAGTTAGTCCGTAAAAACGATAATCTTGGTTGTTGAAATTGTCCAGACCTAAATCTACTTTCAATTTTAAATTATCAACAATTTCCCATCCAAAACTTCCCAACATATTAAAGTTTTTACGAAACTGCTGACGATCGTTATCCGAAATAGATGTAAAAGGATTAATTAACATATCTGTTCCATCTCCATTAACATCTTCAGTAGTTAAACCTGCAACTGGAATTGGAGCATAACCCACAATAGTACGCATACGTGAATCTGATGAAGATTTCTCATTTTGTTCGTTTACACCTCCACCATCAATCTCTGTATCTGAATAACGTATAGTAAAACCAACGTCAATCTTGTCATTTAATTTACTTTTTAAAGCCAATGCTAAGTTGTTTCTTTTATAGTTTGAACCTACCATAATCGCTTTTTCATCAAAATGAGCATAATTAAAATTATAATTAAGCTTATCCGTTCCTCCTCTAATTCCTAAATCACGGCTTTGAACCTCACCTGTACGTCCAAAAATCTGCTCTTGCCAATCATCCCCTTTCACACCTTTGTACATATCATGATCTTGCCAATTTCCAAAATACTTAGTATATGAATCTGGATCAGAAGCTACTTTTGGAGTCCCTTGAGATAATAAGGCATATTCATATTGCCATTTAGTATAATCCTCTGGTGATAAAACATCAATTTTCTTCGCCATGGTTTTCATACCGTAAAACATGTTGAAGTTTACTGCCATTTTCCCATCTTTTCCGCTTTTTGTTGTAATAAGAATTACCCCATTTGCACCACGTGATCCGTAGATTGCAGTTGAAGCGGCATCTTTTAAAACAGTCATTGTCTCAATATCAGATGAAGAAATGTCATTCATATTATTGATTGGAAATCCATCCACAATAATTAAAGGCGAAGCATCCTGAGTAAGTGAACCACCTCCACGAACTCTAATTTTAATATCTGCATCTGGAGAACCTTCTGCAGTAGTCACCTGCACACCCGCTATACGACCTGTTAAAGCTTCAGCAACATTTGCTACCGGCACCTTTTTTAAATCAGCACCTGAAATAGTTGACACAGCACCTGTTAAATCAGATTTCTTAGCGGTCCCATATCCGATTACAACAACTTCATTCAAGTTATTAGAATCTTCAATCATTGTTGCATTTACTTTTGTCTTTCCTTCTGTTGGAATATTAATGCTCTGAAAACCTATAAATGAAAAACTTAATACTGCTTTCGGATTAGTCAGTTTTATTTTGTAATGCCCGTCAAAATCGGTAGAAGTTCCGTTCTTAGTTCCTTTTTCTAAGACGTTTACCCCAGGAAGAGAAAGTCCCGCGGCATCCTTCACGGTTCCCTCTATCGTTGTGCCCTGAGCGTGTACTTGACTACCGATCAATAAGCACAGTAAGAAAACAAGTTTAAAGCAAAAATTTGCTCCTTTGTTTAATAGTTCTTTAAAGTTCATGGTTGATTGTTTAAGTTATTAAAAGTTTTTTCTTTTTGGTTTAAGTGGTTTTTTGTGGTTACTTTCAATTCATTTTATAGTTAATATTTGTGGTTTTTATTTAACAGTAATTTATTTACCTCTCCCCCAAAGCTTTATTCTTGCTCTGTTTTCCATCATATAACTTAATCGATTTCGAAGATTAAAAACAAAGTTGTAATCGATTACACAAACATAGATATTTTTTTAAAACGAAAAATAAAATTTCATAAAAATTTCATAAAAAAAATTACATATTAAAAAATATAGCGACTTTTTCTATAACATATCTAATTTATCTTAAGATAAAATATTAAATATATTTTTATTATTCGTGCATTTGATTCGATTTTTATAAAAAAAACAATCGATTACATCAATAACTATTACGAAATTATTAGGTGTTATTTTTACACTTAAAAAGTTAAAATCATGCTAAAAAATTTATCTTGATTTCATTTATATTTTAAAATTTACAATGATTTTACCTATAAATAAAGTCGACAAAATGAGGGAAAAAGTAATTTTGACTATAAGTTTATGTCTTTACAAGTACAAAAAAAGCCCTTAAACAAAAGTTAAGGGCTTAGAAAATTGAATATTTTTAGAATTATATAGGCTGTACCTGAACTTGCTTTTGATGTAACCTCATCAATATAAAGGTAATGATCATTCCGATAACCGACATTACAACTCCGATAAGATTAGGAGAAGAATAGCTGAATCCCGCTGCTAAAGGCAATCCGCCTAAAAAAGCCCCTAAGGCATTTCCAATGTTAAAACTTCCTTGAAGAGATGCCGAAGCGATCATCTCCGCTCCTTTTGCAGTTCTAATCATCAACATTTGAATTGGCGCAATAACCGAGAACGAAATGGCACCAGTTAAGAAAGTTAGAAATAAAGAAACATATTGATTGAATGAGAAGAAATAAACCAAAATCAAATCTGTAGACATAACAAGCAATAAAGCCAAAGTTGTTGGTGCTGGCGAAAAACGATCTGCCAATTTACCTCCAACGAAATTACCAACAACCATTCCTAACCCAGCCAGAATCAAGATAGAAGAAACGTCTTCTGGCGAAAATTTAGAAACATTAATCAAAAGAGGCGCGATATAACTAATCCAAGCAAATAAACCTCCGAAACCAATTGCTGTAATTCCGATGATTAACCAGGCTTCTGTTTTCTTAAAAAACTGAAGTTGCGTTTTCATATTCACGCTTTCCCCTTTCTCTAGATTTGGCATCCATAAATAAATAGCTAAAAATGTCAACAGACCTACAATAGCAATTAATACAAAAGTATAACGCCAAATAAAGTGGTGCCCGATATAAGTCCCAATTGGCACACCAATTAAATTAGCAATAGTCAAACCAGCAAACATTATAGAAATTGCCTGCGCTTCTTTCCCTTTGTCTGCCAAACGACTTGCGACTACCGCTCCCACTCCAAAGAAAGCTCCATGCGGTAAACCTGAAAGAAATCGAGAAGCAAATAAAATATTATAACTAGGTGCGATAATTGATAAAGCATTAAAAACGGCCAACATTAAAGCTAAAATCAAAAGCATTTTTTTTGGCGCATAATTTCTTCCTGCGATTACTAATAAAGGTGCTCCAATAACAACTCCAAGTGCATAAGATGAAATTAAATATCCAGCAACAGGAATTGAAACTTTCATATCTGCAGCAATATCTGGGAGTAATCCCATCATTACAAATTCTGTAATTCCAATAGTTAACCCTCCTAAAGAGAGTGCAATAAGACTTTTTTTCATTTTGATTTAATGTAGAAAGGAATAGATTTCTACGAGGCAAAATTAAGACCATTAAGCGAATTAAAAATTGTATATTTGCGACATAAAATTGTATAATTAAGTTATGCCTAAATTAAATCAGTTTAAAACGCTTGTTCTGGATGAATTTGAGGAAGAAAAATTCCATCTTCCGCCACATACCCATACCTATTACGAAATCATCTATATCAAAAAAGGAAGCGGCATTCATCACATAAATAATAATCTTCTTCATTATAAAGCAGGCGATCTATTTGTAATCTCTCCTGATGACGAACATTATTTCGACATTAAAAAAAGTACTCGTTTTATTTTTATAAAATTCACCGATAATTATTTTAATTCAAAACAAAACTTAACGTGTGACGAATTCTTGATTCATACACCTGAAAGTTTTATGCGCGATAAAATTTTAAAAGAAACGGTTTTAAAATTTGATGAACCTTGCAAAACTATCCTAAAAAATACTGTCGAGAACATTACAAAATACGGAGAGTATATTGATGTTACTAATTCTCCAATTGTATTCTATCAGATTCTTTCCATTTTTGGGCTTATCAAAGAAACTATACGATGCATGAATTTGCAGATGACATCAAAACATTTGGATAATGAACAAATTGCAAATTACATACATCAGAATATTTATCAGCCAAAACTGGTTCAGATAAAAGTAATTGCAGAACATTTCAATATTGCTCAAACCTATTTTAGTGCTTATTTTAAAAGAACTTTCAGCATTAGTTATCGCGAATACATTCATAATTTAAGAATGACTTTAATCGAAAAGAGATTTCACAATAATCAATTGCCCATTAAGCAAATTGCCTACGAGTTTGGTTTTACAGACGAAAGTCATTTGACCAATTATTTCAAAAAACGCAGAAACATGAAACCAACCGATTTTAAAAAACTCTAGTTATCGAAATCTTAAAAAATAATTTCTGCGAATATTTTTAACTAAATTTGTATTCATAAAACAATTTCTTTGACCAAAAAAGTCCACATAATAATGCTTTTCCTAACGCTGAGTTTCTTTCTGAATCCTAACGTTAATTACGCATGTAACATGGGACATCATAAAGAAATTTCGAAAGAAACTGACATTTGCTCTAAAAAGTGCTGTGAAAAGAAGACTTCTAAAAAAGAAAAACAAGATTGCGATGGTAAATGCCGTCATTCTAGCTGTAATACCTCTATGCTACAATTTGTTATTTTAGATTCAAATAATTTTGATCTACAAAACGATGTATTCAATTTTTCTTTAAAAAACACCATTTCCTCTTATAACAAATCTGATATTTCTACAGGATTCACTTCTATCTGGCTTAAGCCTAAAATATAATTATTGAATTGTTGACAGCCCATATTGGGTCTTATTTAAACGAATTTTTAATTAACTTTAAAGGAAATTTAAAATCCTTTAATCAAATAATACATACAATGAAAAAATCAATTATAGCTTTAGCAACTGTACTAACAGTATTTTTTAGTGCAAATAATATTCAGGCAAATACATTAAGAGCTGAATCAGGAACAACAGAAATTGCAGATGCAAGTCAGTTGCAATCTGTTTACGATGCCTATTTTTCGGTAAAAGATGCACTTATTAAAAGTGATAGCAAATTAACTTCGGCAAAAGCTGCAACTTTATTGACTGCTATTACTGCCGTAAAAATGGACAAATTAAAAAGCAACGAACATACCGTTTGGATGAAAGTGGTAAAAAAATTAACTGCAGATGCCAAAAGTATTTCAACTACAACAGATCTTAAAAAACAACGCGAAACTTTTAAATCATTGTCTAAAAGCACTTACGATTTAATAAAAGTTTCAAGTCCAGAACAGCCAATCTATAAACAATATTGCCCAATGGCAGATGCAGATTGGTTAAGCAAAGAAAAAGCAGTTAAGAATCCTTATTATGGTTCTTCGATGCTGACTTGCGGAAATGTGGTAGAAACGATCAAATAAATATGAAGCTTTACATCAAAAATATGGTGTGCAGCCGATGCAAAATGGTGGTGAAGTCTGAGTTCGAAAAACTTGGACTTCAACCTATTTCTGTAGAATTAGGAGAAGTTGAACTACAGGAAGAAATCAACGATTTGCAAAAAGAAATTTTATTAGAAAACCTGCAATCTTTGGGTTTTGATCTACTCGATGATAAAAAAACGAAAACAGTCGAAAGAATAAAAAACCTGATTGTAGATTTGGTTCATCATAAAAACAATGATTTAAAAATCAACCTATCAGAATATCTCGCAGAAAACTTAAATCAAGATTATAATTCATTAAGCAACTTATTTTCTGAAATCGAAAACACAACAATCGAAAAGTATTTTATCAATCAGAAAATCGAAAAAGTAAAAGAATTATTGATTTACAATGAGCTTTCATTAAGCGAAATTGCTGATATTCTTAATTACAGTAATGTAGCGCATTTGAGCAATCAATTCAAAAAAATTACTGGCTACACTCCTACTTCATTTAAACAATTGAAAGATAATAAGCGTATTCAGATCGAGAATTTGTAGCTTTTTTTAACCGCAAAGCACACAATCCCGATAGCTATCGGGAGCAAAGTTTTTTAGCCACAGATTAAAGGGAGGATTTTTAAAAATCTGTGTTAATCTTTTTAATCTGTGGCTAACTTTTTATAGTTCGCAAAGCTTTGCGAACCTTGTGCTTTTTATAAAACCCAGCATTTCAAAAATCATTGTGCCCTTTGCGGTTAAAAAAACAGCATTTTGTAAATCTTACAAATCATTCCCAAAATTCTACAAACCGAACTCAGACTTACTTCAGAAATTTGCATTGTAATACTTAAAAACCAATACAATGACTCATCAATATATAATTTCAGGGATGTCTTGCGACGGATGCCGCAAAAAAGTAGAAAAAACTTTAAATGAAGTTGAAGGTGTTCAAGCAGAAGTAACTCTAAATCCTCCGACTGCTACAATAACAATGGACAAACATGTAGCAACAGAAAAATTTCAAGAGGTTTTGTCTGCCGCAGGAAATTATACTATTGAAATGGATTCTCCTAAAAATCACGGCGAAGCTAAATCTTGCTGCTCTGGCCATAAAAAAGAGAATCACAACCATAATCATCATAAAACAGAAACTAAAAAAGTACACGTGCACAGTGCAAATGGCGTTTATTACTGCCCAATGCATTGCGAAGGTGACAAAACATACATCAAACCTGGAGATTGTCCGGTTTGCGGAATGGATTTAGTTCCACAAGTTGCCATAACAGCAACACAATTTACTTGTCCGATGCATCCAGAAATCGTTTCAAATGAACCGGGCGATTGTCCGATTTGCGGAATGGATCTGGTTCCAATGCAAGCTTCTGAAAGTGAAGAAAACAAAACTTATAATGATTTATTGAAGAAAATGAAAATTGCGATTTTATTTACGCTTCCCATTTTCATTATTTCAATGTCAGAAATGATTCCAAATAATCCGCTTTACAATATAATGTCTATCGAAAAATGGAATTGGGTTCAATTTCTATTTTCACTTCCAGTATTGTTTTATGCAGGATGGATGTTTTTTGTTCGTGGCTACAAATCCATTATAACATGGAATTTAAATATGTTTACTTTAATTGGAATAGGAACTAGCGTTGCTTTCCTTTTCAGTATTATCGGAATGTTCTTTCCTGATATTTTTCCTTCTGAATTTAAATCACATCACGGAACCATTCATTTGTATTTTGAAGCTGCAACGGTAATTATAACCTTAGTTTTATTAGGACAATTGTTAGAAGCCAAAGCACACGGACAAACGAATGGAGCCATAAAAGAACTATTAAAATTAGCGCCAACTGAGGCTACTTTGGTTGAAAACGGAATTGACAAAGTAATTTCTATTCATAACATTAAAAAGGGCGATTTACTTCGTGTAAAACCAGGAGAAAAAATTCCGGTTGACGGAAAAATAACTACTAGCGAAAGCAGTATCGATGAATCGATGATAACTGGAGAACCTATTCCTGTTGATAAAAAAACAGGCGATGCTGTAATTTCTGGAACAATAAACGGAACAAAATCATTTGTAATGATTGCCGAAAAAGTCGGTTCAGAAACCATGCTTTCTCAAATTATTCAAATGGTAAATGACGCTAGCAGATCTCGCGCTCCAATTCAAAAATTAGCCGATCGTGTTTCTAAATATTTTGTTCCAACTGTTGTTATTATTTCGGTTTTAACCTTTTTTGCTTGGGCGAAATTCGGTCCAGAACCCGCTTATGTCTATGGACTAATCAATGCGATTGCTGTTCTTATTATTGCTTGTCCTTGCGCGCTTGGGTTAGCAACTCCAATGTCGGTTATGGTTGGGGTTGGAAAAGGAGCTCAAAACGGAATCCTGATCAAAAATGCTGAAGCTCTAGAAAACATGAATAAAATTGATGTTTTAATTACCGACAAAACAGGAACCATTACAGAAGGAAAACCATCTGTAGAAAAAGTCTATTCCGTTACTAATGAGGAAGATTTTCTGCTTCAAAATATTGCTTCGCTAAATCAGCACAGCGAGCATCCATTGGCACAGGCTGTAGTTAATTTCGCGAAAGCAAAAAATAGTGCCTTAAAAGAAGTTCAAGGTTTTGAAACTATTGCTGGAAAAGGAGTTTTAGGAACGATCGAAAACAAGAAAGTAGCTTTAGGAAATAAAAAATTAATGCAAGAAATCGGCGTTTCTGTTTCTAGTGATTTAGAACAAAAAGTAACTGCCGAACAAAATTTAGGAAAAACTATTTCGTACATCGCAATTGAAAATGTTGTTTTAGGTTATGTTGCCATTACTGATGCCATTAAAGAAAACAGTGCTAAAGCGATCAAAGAATTAATCGATCAAGGCGTTGAGGTTATCATGATGACTGGAGATAATCATAACACCGCAAAAGCAGTTGCCGAACATTTACATTTGAGTTCGTTTAAAGCAGATTGTCTTCCACACGATAAATTAAAAGAAATTGAACGTCTTCAAGCTCAAGGAAAAATTGTTGCCATGGCGGGAGACGGAATCAATGATGCTCCGGCTTTAGCGCAATCTAACATCGGAATTGCCATGGGAACTGGAACAGATGTTGCAATTGAAAGCGCTAAAATTACTTTGGTAAAAGGCGATTTAAACGGAATTGTAAAAGCTAAAAACCTCAGCCATGCTGTAATGTCAAATATCAAACAGAATTTATTCTTTGCTTTTATATATAACACTTTGGGTGTTCCAATTGCAGCAGGAATTTTATATCCGTTTTTAGGAATATTGCTTTCGCCGATGTTGGCCGCTGTTGCAATGAGTTTGAGTTCTGTATCCGTAATCGTAAATGCTTTACGATTGCGAAATCTAAAATTGTAAGTTGAAGCGAAATTATTTTAACACATAGAATCATAGTTCTGGTTTGCGGTTAAAGGCGTTTCGCTTGCGCCAATGCACATAGTTTAGCTATGTGTGGAAACTTGTTTCTTTTATGCTCTTTTTTAGACACAAAAATCTATGTTTCTATGTGTTAAAATTAAACTGTGTTCAATTTAATCCAACGCTTTAAAATTATAATCGATGACAAAAATAAAATATATACTTGTGCTTTTTTTAATCGCTATTCAGTTAAAGGCGCAAAAAGTGGTGCGTTATGATTTGCATGTTCGTGATACGATTGTCAATTTTTCGGGTAAAGAAAAACGTGCGATTGCGGTAAACGGAAAAATTCCGATGCCGACTCTAACTTTTACTGAAGGCGATATTGCTGAAATCTACGTGCATAACGAACTCAAAAAAGAAAGCACTTCGATGCATTGGCACGGATTATTTCTGCCAAATAAGGAAGATGGTGTTCCGTACCTGACTCAAATGCCAATTGAGCCTGGAACAACTCATAAATATACTTTTCCGATTATTCAGAACGGAACGTATTGGTATCACAGTCATTCGGGGCTACAGGAACAAATTGGTTTATACGGACTTTTTATCATCAATAAGAAAAAAGACGATTCAACTATCAGAAAAGGAATTGATGATTTGCCAACTATTCCAGTTATTTTAAGTGAATGGTCAGATCTAAAACCAGAGAATATTCAGCGAATGCTGCACAATGCCAATGATTGGTTTGCGATTAAAAAAGGAACAACACAAAGTTATGCCGAAGCTGTAAAACAAGGACATTTTTCGACAAAAGTAACCAACGAATGGAAACGAATGAATGCAATGGATGTCAGCGATGTTTATTATGAAAAATTTCTGATTAATGGTAAAAATGAACAGCAATTTTCAGATCTCAAACCAGGTTCAAAAGTCCGCTTACGAATTGCCAACGGTGGTGCATCAAGCTATTTTTGGCTGACTTATGCCGGAGGGAAAATCACCGTTGTTGCCAGTGATGGAAACGATGTCGAACCAGTAGAAGTTGATCGTTTGATTATTGCCGTTTCTGAAACTTATGATGTTGTGGTTACTATTCCAGAAGATAACAAATCTTTTGCCTTTTTGGCTACAGCCGAAGACAGAACGGGATCTGCAGCTTTGTTTTTAGGAAGTGGAGAGAAACAACCTGTTCATCATCTTTCGAAATTAAAATATTTTGAGGGAATGAAAATGATGAACGACATGATGAAAGTGAACGGCGAAATGAATGATATGGGCATGAATATGTCTTTGAATAAAATGGACATGAATGCTGTAATGTATCCAGAAATTTCGGGTGAAGATGAAAATTCAAAACCTAAAATGGATCATTCTAATCATAATATGGAAGGCATGAAAATGGAAAGTGGCAGTACTGAAACTTCTGAAATTGTGACTTTGAATTACGGAATGTTGAAATCTCCGTTTAAAACGAATCTTCCGAAAGATGCTCCTGTTAAAGAATTGCGTTTTACGCTTTCTGGAAACATGAATCGTTACGTTTGGAGTTTAGATAATAAAGTGGTTTCTGAAACCGATAAAATTTTAATTAAAAAAGGAGAAAATGTTCGTATCGTTTTATACAACGGTTCGATGATGCGCCACCCAATGCATTTGCACGGACATGATTTTAGAATTCTGAATGAACACGGAGATTATTCTCCGCTAAAAAATGTGATTGATATTATGCCAATGGAAACCGATACGATCGAATTTCAAGCAAATGCCGATGGCGACTGGTTTTTTCATTGTCACATTTTATATCATATGATGGCTGGAATGGGAAGGATTTTTAGTTATGAAAATTCAGCACCAAATCCGCTAATTCATCATCCAGAAATGGCTTTTAAAATGCTGAAAATGGACGACAGAATGTTTCATTTTAGAGCAGAAAATGATTTTGCATCTAACGGAAACGACGGTGAAGCAATGTTCAGCAACACAAGATGGAGTATTGGAACCGAATGGAGATTGGGTTATAATAACGAACATGGTTACGAAACTGAAACTCACATTGGAAGATATATAGGAAAAAATCAGTGGCTGATGCCTTTTATTGGTTTTGATTGGCGTTACCGAAAAATGGGAATAGACAAACAGGAACAGAATCTTTTCGGTCAGAAAAACACCAAAGACAATCGTTCGGTTTTTAGTTTAGGTGCTGAATATACTTTACCAATGCTCATAAAAGCACAAATCGAAGTTTTTACCGATGGAAATGTTCGTTTACAATTTGAGCGAAAAGATATTCCGCTATCCCAAATGCTCCGAATGAATCTAATGTGGAATACCGATAAAGAATATATGGCTGGACTAAAATACATTGTAACCCGAAACATAGGAATTACAACACATTATGATAGCGATATGGGAATTGGATTTGGAATGAACTTGAATTATTAATTTTTTTCTTTAACCATATAAGTGAATTAAGTTCATTTAGAAAAGCATCTTTACAGTGAAATAATTTTATCTTAGTTTTCTAAAACCAATTATCTTAATATCAAGTATGAGAAAACTGTATTTTACATTATTTCTTTGTTGTGCAATGACTTTAACTAGTTGCGATCCTTCACAGGGTATTCTTTTTACAAATAAAGGCGAAAGCAATGTCAAAGTAAAATTGATAATAAACTCGCAATTTAAAAACGATCAATTGGATGAAATGAAAAAAGGAGATTCGATTGTTTTTAATTTAATCCCGCATAACCCTGAAGAAGAAGATGGCTATATTTATTTTGGAAGAGGAAGATGGAACGATGAAAATATTAGTGAAATTAGTAAATCTATTAAAAGCATTGAAATTGAAAATGAGAACTATAAGATCGTTATCAAATCACAACAAGCAATGCATAAATTACTAAAAGAAAATTATAAAGGCATAATTATGAAATCTTTAAACATTGAAATTGACGACAATTTTTTTAACTAAACTAATATGAAGAAAATATTTCTCTTATGTATAATACTTTCAAGAATAAATGCCTTTGCTCAATTTGCAGTAATAAAAGATAACGACGGATATGTAAATATTAGAACAGAAGCTTCAAAAGGAAATAACATTTCAGATAAGCTAAACAACGATTTTGTTGTCTATTGCTTTGAACCAGTAAACAATTGGATCAATATAGATTATTCTAAAAACAATAAAGATTTAAGTGGTTATTTATATAAAGATAGAGTTAAGTATTTATCAGATTTCGAGAAAATTCCGTTAGTAAAGGAAACTAAAACGAAAGTTGTTTTCCAGAAAGGTGATATTGCTATTAGTATTGAAAGTAAAAATTTTGAATCAAGCACTGCAAAACTCACCTTTTCAAAAGATAAATCTTTTCTAGAAAAAATCAATGGAAAACAATTTTGGGGAACTGACGGCGGAATTCCTAAAACAGCTTTTAAATCCATAACGATAACCATAGAATCCCAAACTATCGAACTCCCTAAAAATGCTTTCGAGGATTTATACGAACCAAGTCTTTTTAATACAAAAACAAATTATGACAAAAACTCTAACACTTTATACATTTCTTCAAGCAATAGCGATGGTGCTGGAAGTTATGAATTGGTTTGGGTTATAAAAAAAGGACAATATAAAGAGCGTAAAGTTGCTTATGGCTTTTAATGTTTGAATCCACTTTTATCAAAACATTAACAATCAAACTATTCTTACGTAATATAAAATCAGTTTATATTTGATTAACCAATTATAATCTCTAACACGAAAAAACATTTAAACAAAATGACAAAAGTAATCACCGTAGTAACAGTTGCTTTCTTTTCTATTGGCGTAATGGCTCAGGACACAAAACCGGCAACAAAAGACAAAACCAAAAAAGAATCGTGCTGTAAAAAAACAACAGACAAAAAAGACACAAAATCTTGCTGTGTTAAAAAATAAATGAAATTCGACTTTCATTAAAAAGGCCTCAAAAATATTTGAGGCCTTTTTTTATACGGTTACGAAACTTTGACAAAGTTCCTGAAAAATTGCAATTCATGAATTCGTTGCAAAAAAAACTATTTCACTCTAATACTCCATTCAAAATCCATTTCTGAGACTTGAACACCTTCTTCGTTTGTTCCGATAGATTTCATCCAAAACGTCTGCCCTTCTCCTGTTTCTATTGTTTTCTTTATAGCATCAGCAATCAAATGCCCGTCATTGCAAACAAATGTTATTCTACCAGTCGCTTTTTTTGTGAAGTTCCCCTTATTGTTGGCTACTAACATTGAAATTTTTCTGCCGCTTTGCTGAATCTGAGAAATCACCAAAGCTCCTGTCGTCAGCTCTGCCGCCATTGCCTGAACAGCAAAGTACATTGAATTAAACGGATTTTGATTGATCCATCTGTGTTTTACTGTTACTGTACAGCTATTCTCATTTATGTCCTTTACGCGAACTCCGCAAAAGTATGCTGAAGGAAGTTTGAAGAAGACAAACTTATTAAGTTTTGATACCGAAAGTGCCATATAATTTATTTTTTTATGTAAAAATACAAAAAAACTATGCACGCACAATAAATTCTTTACATATCAAAAGAAGTCAACAAACATGCTACTTTCAAATGATTTTCAATGTTTTGGCCTATATTTAGCAGTTTTAAATTTGTTAAATTTTTGTTAATAATTAGTACTATGCAAAACAAGATACTGTCTTTTAGACATATATTTGCATAAGAAATTACTATATACTTTTAATCATGGAAACAACAACACCACTCATCATGGAAAAAACATCAGAAAAGAATACAGCAGCATTTACTCATTTGAGTACTTTAAGCCAATATATAATTCCGTTTGGGAACTATATTTTTCCTCTAATCATTTGGACAAACTATAAAGACAAGTCTGAATTTGCAGATCATCACGGAAAACAAGCTTTGAACTTTCAATTAAGCATTTTGCTTTATTCATTGATTTTAGCACTTATCGCAATACCGATTTTCGTTACGGTTTTCTTGCAGAATCTTCCACTAGAAGCAGTTTTTAATAACGACGATTTTGTAATTAGAAACTTTAATTTTCAAGCAAATATTGGAATTCTAAGTATCGGCATAACAGCTGTTATCCTTTTCGGATTATTAAAATTTGTTGAGTTCTTTTTAGTGATTTATGCTTCAATAAAAGCTTCAAACGGAGAATTGTACAAATATCCGATTACGATTCCTTTTATAAAGTGACACAAAAATTAAAAGTTATAGTCGAAACATCAATCAAATCATATAAGTTTCGAAATCAATCATCAATCAAATCATCATCAATCAAAAAACGAATTGTTCAATCAAAAAAAAACAAAATGAAATTATGAACATTGAAAACACAAAAGCACAGATGCGCAAAGGTGTTCTTGAGTTTTGCATCTTATCTGTATTAAAAGAAAAAGACGCATATACATCTGAAATATTAGACACTTTAAAAAACGCA
Organism: Flavobacterium movens; assembly: GCF_039581425.1. Classification (NCBI taxonomy): domain Bacteria; kingdom Pseudomonadati; phylum Bacteroidota; class Flavobacteriia; order Flavobacteriales; family Flavobacteriaceae; genus Flavobacterium; species Flavobacterium movens. Next base: position 81,923 of record NZ_JBCPXY010000012.1, on the reverse strand, counting down.
AAATTACTAGTTGTAGAAGGAACCGTTTACCCGTTGTTAACTAGATTAAAAAACGATGGTTTACTTAATTATCGCTGGGAAGAATCGACCTCTGGGCCTCCACGAAAATATTATGGATTAACCGAAATAGGACAAACATTTTTAAACGAACTTAGCGGCACTTGGACAGAATTATCCGACGCCGTAAATCTAATCACCAATCAAAATCAATAAGTCATGAACAAAACAGTAAATATTAACTTAGGCGGGATGTTTTTTCACATCGATGAAGATGCATACTTAAAATTGACACGCTATTTTGACGCTATAAAACGATCACTTAACAACTCATCTGGTCAGGATGAAATTATTAAAGACATCGAAATGCGTGTTTCTGAATTACTGACAGAAAAACAAAAAAGCGAAAAACATGTTGTTGGACTGAAAGATGTTGACGAAGTGATTGCAGTGATGGGGCAGCCAGAAGATTATAGAATTGAAGACGAAGAAAATGCAAATCAATCTTTCAATAACTATACTGCAAGAAAACACAAAAAATTATATCGTGACAAAGAAAATGGTATGATTGGCGGTGTAGCGACAGGTTTAGGACATTACTTTGGAATTGACGCGGTCTGGATTAAAATCATATTCTTAATCTTCGTTTTTGCAGGTTTTGGAACGGGAATTTTAGCTTACTTCGTTCTTTGGATTGTAACTCCTGAAGCGGTAACAACTTCTGAAAAATTGGAAATGACAGGAGAACCAGTGACTATTTCGAACATCGAAAAAAAAGTTCGCGAAGAAATTGATTCACTTTCTGAAAAATTCAAAAATGCAGATTATGACAAAATGGGAAACCAAGTAAAGTCGGGAGCTGGGAGAATAAGTAGTTCATTTGGAGACTTTGTCATGACTGTTTTTAAAATCTTTGCTAAGTTTTTAGGAGTAATTCTAATTATCTCAGGGATTTCTACCTTAATCATGTTATTGATTGGCGTATTTACTTTAGGAACTAATATTTTTATCGATTTCCCTTGGCAGAATTTTGTTGAAGCCGGAAACTTTACAGAATATCCTCTATGGTCATTCGGATTGTTAATGTTCTTTGCTGTTGGAATTCCGTTTTTCTTCTTAACTCTTTTAGGATTTAAACTGTTATCTCCAAATTTAAAATCAATCGGAAATATTACAAAATATACGCTTTTAGCTCTTTGGATTATTTCTATCGCAATTCTTACTAGCATCGGAATCAAACAGGCAACTGAAATTTCTTATGACAATAAAGTAGTAGAGAAAAAAGTTCTGTCAATCAAACCTGCTGATACTTTATACATTAAGTTCAAGTATAACGATTACTATACAAAAAGCCTGAATCACTATAGAGAGTTTGAGTTTGTTCAAGATTCTGCAAACAATGAATTGATTTATTCTAACGATGTACGATTACATGTATTACATACAGATGAATTAGCTCCGTTCATTCAGATCGAAAAAAGCGCAAGAGGAAACTCTTTTACAAACGCTAAAAAAAGAGCAGAAAAAATTAATTATAAGTTTCAAATTAGTGGAAATCATTTAATTTTGGATAACTATTTTCTGACAGATGTAAAAAATAAATTTAGAGGGCAAGAAGTTGACATCTATCTTTACTTACCAGAAGGGCAATTAGTTAAACCAGATTCTTCAGTTAGAGATTACTATAACTCAGATGACAATTTCTTTGAACTTAATTATAAAGGAGATTACAATTACAAAGTTATCGGATCTAAAGTAAAATGTTTAAACTGTCCTGCTGATGAGGATAATGACAACAATTATGAAAATGATTATGAGAACGACAACGAAAATGACTATGAAAACAATACTGGCAGCACCAATGATACTATAAAAGAAGTTTCGGTTAAAATTAATGGAAAAGAAGTTTTAAACGGAAAAAAAGGAAAACTAACTATTGATAAAAACGGAGTTGTAATCAAAACTAACTAAACCATGATAAAAATAATCATTCATATTACGAAATTTATAATTGCGACTGTTACAGCCTTATTATTTGCCTCATGTAATTTTAACATGAATGCAATTGAAGGAAGCGGAAATGTTACAACAGAAAAAAGAAATGTTCAAGGAGAATTTAAAAACATCTCTGTAAGTAATGCTATCGATTTGGTTATTGTACAGTCTGATGCTACAGAAATCACAGTTGAGGCTGATGATAATCTTCAAAAAGAAATTGTTACTAAAGTAGAAAACGGAACGCTTATTATTGAATGCAAATACAGCTCTTTCCGTAACATTACATCAAAAAAAGTAACAGTAAAAATGCCGGTTGTCCATAAAATTGAAGCTTCTAGTGCTTCAACTGTTGAAACTGACGGATTTGTTCAAAGTGAAGATGTTACTTTAGAAGCTTCGAGCGCAGCATCGATGGATGTTAAAATCGAATCTGACAGAATTGCAATAGATGCTGGAAGCGGGAGTTCTATAGATATAGAAGGAAAAGCTTTAAGCCTTACGACTTCGGTTTCAAGCGGAGGAAGTATTGATGCAGAAAAATTAATGGCTAATGACATTCATGCAGATGCTTCTAGCGGCGGAACAGTTTCTGTACGCCCAATCTTAAGCCTAAAAGCAGATGCTTCTAGCGGCGGAAATATCAATTATAGTGGTACTCCAAAAACAATTGAAAAATCTGCAACATCTGGAGGAAGTGTAAGTAAAAGCTAAAATCATAACTGTTAAATATAAACGAAATCATTCACCAAAAGTGGATGATTTTTTTATATTTGTCAAAATCAAATCTAGAATTAATGAAAAAAAGTACAGCCCTACTCCTATTATTATTTGTTACGACTCTGACTTTCGCTCAAAAAAGAGAAAAAATTAAAGGTTCTAAAATTGTAACTACCTCAATAAAAGAAGTTGGAAGTTTTGATGCCCTTGAAGTCGATGATAACCTAGAAGTTTATTTGGAACAAGGAGAGAAAAACGAAATTAAAATTGAAGCCGATGATAACCTGCACGATATTGTAGGAATGGATTTAAGAGAAAAAACACTTCGCTTATATACCAATAAAGAATCTACTATTTTCAAGAGACTATCTGTAAAAGTTACTTATACTAAATCATTAAATAAAGTAATCACTAAAAATGAAGCAGTAGTTTATGCTATTCAAGAATTGCAATTGGATGACATTACAATGAATTGCCTTGATTTTTCTAAATTGTATTTGAATGTAAATGCAAAGAAATTTACTTTAATTGCCGATGATAAGTCTAGAACAGAATTAAACTTAAAAGCAGAGGACGGAAGTTTGCAATTGAGTAAATATGCTGGCGTTAAAACATTGGTTTCTGCAATAAAATTCAAATGTGATTTATATCAAAAAGCAACCGCAGCAATTGAAGGAATTGCCGAAAAAGCAACTATTCGATTAGACAATAATTCAGTTTTCACCGGAACAAAATTTACTTTGAAAGATGCAAATGTTACTGCTGAAGGTTCTGCCGTTGCTACAATTTTTGCCGATACCACTATTGCAATAGCAGCTGGAGACAAGTCTGAAATTTCATTATATGGTGATCCAAAAATAGAACTTACACGCTTTAGCGAAGAAGCAAAACTGATAAAAAAGCCAGGTGCAGCAAAGCCAAAAGCAGCAACATTGTAAGCTTTTTAAAGTTTAAAAATCAATATAACGAAAAAGAAAATCCCAGTCTAAAATTTTAGACTGGGATTTTTTATTACAAAAGATTTCAGTTTTACAACAACTTGAAACCTGAAACTTTTTAACTTATTCCTTTGAAGCCAAATATCTTTCAGCATCCAAAGCCGCCATACATCCTGTACCCGCAGCCGTAATTGCTTGACGGTATACGTGATCTGCAGCATCTCCTGCTACAAATACACCTTCAACATTTGTTTTAGATGTACCTGGAGTATTTACAATATATCCTGTTTCGTCAAGAGTAATATAATCTTTAAAGATATCTGTATTTGGTTTGTGGCCAATTGCCACGAAGAAACCAGTTGCAGGAATTTCGATTGTTTCGCCAGTTGTTTTGTTTAAAGCTTTTATAGCATGAACTACATTGTTGTCTCCTAAAACTTCAACAGTATCGTGATTCATTAAAATCTCGATATTTTCAGTTTTACGAACGCGCTCTTCCATAATTTTAGAAGCTCTAAATTTTTCACTTCTAACTAACATGGTTACTTTTTTGCAAAGTTTAGACAAATAATGTGCTTCTTCGCATGCAGAATCTCCTGCTCCAACAATCACAACCTCTTGGTTTCTGTAGAAGAATCCGTCGCAGACAGCACATGCAGAAACTCCACCACCCATATTTAAATAGTGCTGTTCTGATGGTAATCCTAAATATTTAGCCGAAGCACCTGTCGAAATAATTACAGTTTCGCAGTGTAATTCGATAGTATCGTTAATCCAAACTTTATGAATATCTCCAGAAAAATCAACTTTTGTAGCCCATCCATCACGAATATCTGCCCCAAAACGTTTTGCTTGTTCCTGTAACTGAATCATCATTTCAGGACCAGTCACTCCATCAACATAACCAGGAAAGTTTTCAACCTCATTAGTTGTAGTCAATTGACCACCAGGCTGCATTCCTTGATATAATACTGGATTCATGTTAGCTCTAGCCGCATAAATAGCCGCAGTATAACCTGCAGGACCAGAACCTATAATAAGGCATTTAATTTTTTCGATTGTATTTGACATAGTAATAGTTTTTTTGAGTTGCAAATGTAAACTTTATTATAAAAAATAACGCCGAAAATAAATCTGAAATAGCTATATCAAAATAAGTTTTATTTATTTTCATTTTTTCCTTTTACAAATCAAATTTATTTATATCTTTGCATCCGCTTTCGGGCACTACAACAAAATTACATCTTCGGGGTGTAGCGTAGCCCGGTTATCGCGCCTGCTTTGGGAGCAGGAGGCCGCAGGTTCGAATCCTGCCACCCCGACAAAAGTCTTTTCATTTATTTGAAAAGACTTTTTTTTTGCTTTAAACTCAAATAAAAAACTTTGCAACTTTGTTAGCTATTCGTAAACATACTAGAAACGAAATAAATAGTATTCGCCACGAATTCACGAATTGTTTTTTCAAATCTTTGCGATTATTTATTCGAATTAATTCGAATAATATTTAGATATAGTATTTAAAAAGAAAATTCGTGAATTCGTGGCGAAAAAAAACGTTCTTACTATTTTTCCATACTTATATAAACAGGATAAGATTCCTTATTAGGCAAAACAAATTCTTCATCAAAAGGCTGTACGCCTTCACCATTATTATATAATGCCACGCGTTTTACACCTGTTGCTGTGCTTCCGCCCGTACCATTTATAACATTTTGAATATTTCCTGGTCCTGCAAAACGTGTGATACACATTTTTTCCAGTTTTACATTAGGACTATTAGGTGCTTCAAAACCATTTTTCTTATTCACATTCCCATCAGTTCCTGTAAAAACAGCATAAGATCCCATTCCTATAGTATGATGTTCCTTTACAGTATTTGCTACTTTAAAAGCCGCATAACCATCAACTCTTCCTCCTTGACTACTCCAACTTGCTTGATTTGGAGCATCGTACGGAGGTTCGTTCTGAAAGAAGAAAGTTCTACCACGTTCTCCTAACCATAATACTTCATATTCCTGATAATGTTCAACAAACAATGCATATAACGTTACATCATTACCCGCAACAATAAGTCCGTTTTTGCATCTATCTCTTTGCCAGCGAGCATCGCCACCTTTTTGCGAACCATGATCGGCACGCCATAACCAGAAATGATCACCTACAACATTATTACTATTTATTTGCATAGAAGCCTGAATCTGTATATTTTTTGATTGGACTCCGCCTACTCTACAAGTAATATCGCTAAGTAAAATAGGATCTACAGCATGATCTGCGCTTGCCCCTTCGTTACCAATTCTAACCTGATAAGTAGTACTATTTAATGAATCCATCAAAAGTCCAGCAATGATAATTCCGTCTTTATCATCAGCATAAATACATCCCCAAGTATTTTTCTCTGTCGGTTCTAGCGTTACAGAAGCAATACCAGCACCAAGAAGTATGGCGTCTTTTCTATTTACCTGAATCGGAGCATTCAATGCATAATGTCCAGGAGTAAAGAATATATTTTTACCTGCTTTTAATGCAGCATTTATCTCAGTATCAGTATCTCCTTCTTTTGCAACATACCAATTTGCAATCAAATCTTGAATTTGGCCTTTCCCCATATCAGTCGCTGACCAAGAAACTCCTACTCTATCCTTTTGCCATGCCGGAACAAATACTTTGTATTCTCCATCATTATCAATAAAAAGAAAAGGCTTTTCTCTAATAATAGGCGTTGTCGGAATAGGCGAATTAGCATCATTTGCTTGTGGAGGATTTACACATCCCTGCCAAACCATATTATAAGAACCTCCCATAGCCCCAGAGCCAGAAGGAAAAATAGCATTTCTTGTGTACCACTGTTGCTGTCCACCCCAATTTGGCCTTGAAGATGTATAATGAGTATCGGCAATAAAACCGCCACTACCCCAAAAATTAGTATTCCCAATATCTGAAATATATTTTGAAGTACTTTCAATCAATAATCTTCTTGCACTGGTTGATTGAGAAACCGTCCAAGAAAAATCACGCATTACTTCAACATTTTCTACAGAACGCCAAAATGTACAAGTCGCATTTGCCCCACCTGAAAGGTGAGGTCTTGTAAATATTGCTCCTAATTTAACATCAGAAGGCACTTTACCCAAACCTCCAATATGAGAATAAAACCCTAATTCTATTGCATTTGATTCTACAGACGATGCAGAACCTGATCCGCCAATATCGTAAGTTTGTCCATTTACATTTGGCTTAAAATAATAAGCCTGACGTTTTGTTGTCCATTCGCCGTTTGCCCCTCCTAAACCAATACTGCCAAATTGCGAATTGATATCATTTCTAGCCGTTTCAGCTTTTTCATATTTTCTGTCATAGAAATACATATTATCGCCAAAAATCTGATTTTCAAGCGAGATTATAATGGTAATTTCATTTCTGCTGACTTTATAATAGTTCTCGTATTTATTTCTGCTAGGTTTATTATCGGTAAATGCTAATTTGGAAGTTGATCCTACCGATACAAAATCAGATGCCAAACGACTGCCTCCTCTAGTAATTATATAATTTCCCGAAGAACCAAAAGCTGACCAAGATAATGTAATCGCATGCTTCTTTTTATTATAAATAATTTTGCGTTCAATTTTTTTATTTCCTCCTATTTTTTCATTAGAAGAATAAGGTGAAACAAAACTGCTTAAAAGCATCATAAACGTAAATACTCCTAAAAATGAGATTGCTTTTTTACTCATAAAAATGTTCATTTTGTGGTTTGATAGATTGTAATAATTGTAATTTTAAGAAAGCCCAAAATAGCAATAATCTCCAACCATCGAGTCCGTTTTGGGACTCAATTTTCTTATCAAAAACACTACAAAATCACTAAATCTTGTCTTTTTACAACATAAATAAACCCTATTAGGCATATCTCTTTTTCTTTTATAGCGTTTTTTTGCCCGCAAAAAAAAGAGAAAATAAAATGAATAAGACCATACTATTTACTGTATTAGTTTTTTCTGTCACTACATTCGCACAACATAAAAACATACTACTTATTGATCCATACGTAATAACCAAAAAAAGCATGTTATACAAGAAAAACGTACACGGATCTTATTATCATGATAGATTTAATGGAAGAAAAACAGCGAGTGGCAAAAGATTCCATAACAATGATTTTACCGCAGCGCATAAAAAATTTCCTTTTGGCACTCTATTAAAAGTTACAAATGAAGTGAACAAAAAATTTGTGATTGTAGAAGTTACAGATCGGGGACCTTTTGTTAAAGGAAGGGAAATAGATCTCAGCAAAAGAGCCTTTATGGATATTACATCTAATAAAAAAAGCGGTTTAGTTTGTGTGACTATTGAAATTTTAAAATAAAAAACTTTTTCACTTCAAAATTAGATTCTTGTATTTTTGCAGCGAAACAAATGCTAAATTATCTAAAAAACTTACTAATAATTTTATTCATAACTAAAATTATTTTCAATCAAACTCCCATAAAACCCCGATTAGGCACACTTTCACAAATGTTAACAAAATAGATTTTCAGAAACCATAAATAATTGTATTTTTACGGTTCAAAATTCAGAAAATAAATGGGCAAAATCATTGCTATTGCTAATCAAAAAGGAGGCGTTGGAAAGACTACTACATCAGTAAATCTTGCTGCCTCATTAGGTGTTTTAGAAAAAAAAGTATTATTGATCGACGCTGATCCACAGGCCAATGCTACATCTGGTCTTGGAATTGACGTAGAAACAGTTGAAACCGGAACTTATCAAATACTTGAGCACACTGTAACACCAAAAGAAGCCGTTTTAAAATGCACAGCTCCAAACGTAGATGTGATCCCAGCTCACATTGACCTTGTTGCTATCGAAATTGAATTGGTTGACAAAGAAAACCGCGAATACATGCTTAAAAAAGCATTGGAAGAAGCAAAAGAAGAATATGATTATATCATTATCGACTGTGCTCCTTCTTTAGGTTTGTTAACATTAAATGCCTTAACAGCAGCAGATTCTGTAGTTATTCCTATTCAGTGTGAATATTTTGCACTTGAAGGATTAGGAAAATTGCTGAACACTATTAAGAGTATTCAAAAAATACACAACCCAGATCTTGACATTGAAGGTTTGCTACTAACAATGTACGATTCAAGATTACGTTTATCTAATCAGGTTGTAGAAGAAGTTCAAAAACACTTTAATGATATGGTTTTTGATACTGTAATTCAGCGAAATGTAAAATTAAGTGAGGCTCCGAGTTTTGGAGAAAGCATTATCAATTATGATGCAACAAGTAAAGGTGCCGTAAACTACATTCATTTAGCACAAGAAATTATAAAGAAAAACAGTAAATAGTTTTTATGACAAAAGTAATTAAAAAACAAGCCTTAGGAAGAGGATTATCTGCCTTATTAAAAGATCCGGAAAACGACATTAAATCAGTAGAAGACAAAAATGCTGATAAGGTTGTTGGAAATATCATTGAACTTGAAATAAGTGCGATTGAAATAAATCCGTTTCAGCCTAGAAGCAATTTTAATGAAGAATCGTTACGCGAATTAGCCACTTCTATTAAAGAACTTGGTGTAATTCAACCTATTACTGTTCGTAAATTAGATTTTAATAAATACCAGTTAATCTCTGGAGAGCGTCGTCTTCGTGCATCTAAATTAGTAGGACTTACTCATGTTCCTGCTTATATTCGTATTGCAAATGACAACGAATCTTTGGTTATGGCTTTGGTTGAAAACATCCAGCGTCATGACTTAGATCCTATTGAGATTGCTTTATCATACCAGCGTTTAATTGACGAAATTCAATTAACTCAAGAACAAATGAGTGAAAGAGTGGGAAAAAAACGCTCAACAATTGCCAACTATTTACGACTTTTAAAATTAGACCCGATTATCCAGACAGGTATTCGCGATGGTTTTATTAGCATGGGACACGGTAGAGCAATTATCAACATTGAAGATTTAGACGTTCAGACTGATATTTATCAAAAAATCGTTAGTCAAAATTTATCTGTTCGTGAGACAGAAGCTTTAGTTAAAAATTATCATGAAGGCCAGCAGCCAAAAGCAGATGGCAAACCTAAAGCTGATGCTGGATTTGTAGTTAGAGAAACACAAAAACACACTTTCAACGATTATTTTGGCTCAAAAGTTGATATAAAAGTCGCTGGTAACGGAAAAGGAAAAATTACAATTCCATTTAATTCTGAAGCCGACTTTAACAGAATTATAAAATTAATAAACGGATAGTGAATAAAATTGTCCCCATTGGTCTATTGTTCTTTCTAACAGGAACCGTTTCTCTTTTTGCCCAAGCAAAAAAAGACACGGTTTTAGTCGTAAAAGACACTACCGCATTACAAGAAATAGACCCGCTTACGCCAGCAAAAGCAGCTTTTTACTCTGCTATTTTGCCTGGTTTAGGTCAAGCATACAACAAAAAATACTGGAAAATTCCATTGGTCTACGGAGCAATCGGAACCAGCTTGTATTTCTATATAGACAACAATAAAAAATACCACGATTATCGTGACGCCTACAAACGAAGATTAGAAGGTTACAACGATGACAAATATCAATTTTTGGATGACAGCCGTCTTGTTGACGGACAAAAATTCTACCAAAGAAACAGAGACTTATCTGCTTTGTTTGTTGTCGGATTCTATGTCTTAAACATTATCGATGCCAATGTTGATGCCGCACTGATACAATTTAATGTAAACGAAAGGCTTTCAATGCGTCCAGAAATTTATCCCGACGATGTAACATTTAAACCAAACGTCGGACTAACCTTTAATTATAAGTTTTAATAGAGCAGCCTCTATTTAAAAAATCAAAAAACAAATCATAATGAAAATTGCGCTTTTAGGATACGGAAAAATGGGTAAAGTAATCGAAAGAATTGCTTTAGAAAGAGGTCATGAAATAGTTTTAAAGAAAGATGAATTTAACACCTATGACGGACTTTCAACAGCAGATGTTGCCATTGATTTCAGCGTTCCATCTGCAGCGGTTAGCAATATTTCTGCATCTTTTAACGCTAATGTTCCTGTAGTTTCTGGAACAACGGGTTGGTTAGAACATTATGACGAAATGATTGCGCTTTGCAATGAGAAAAAAGGAGGATTCATCTCTAGTTCAAATTTCAGTTTAGGAGTAAATATTTTCTTCGGACTAAACGAATATTTAGCCAAAATCATGAATCAATTTGATTCTTATAAAGTTTCGATGGAAGAAATTCATCACATCCATAAACTAGATGCACCAAGCGGAACCGCTATTTCTTTAGCTCAAGGCGTTATCGAAAACAGCGGCTATGCAAATTGGACAATGGACGAAGCAAAAAAGAATGAAATTCATATTGAAGCAAAAAGAATTGGAGAAGTACCTGGTACACATACTGTAACTTATGACTCTGCAATTGACAGTATCGAAATTAAACATACTGCTCATAACCGCGAAGGATTTGCTCTTGGCGCTGTTATTGCTGCCGAATGGCTTGCAGGAAAACAAGGAATTTTCACAATGAAAGACGTTTTAAACTTACAATAAATCGATACAATTTAGGATTACATTCCCTCCTAAATTTGAAACTTAAAATACAATATTATGACTTTATACTCTTGGTTCGTATTTTTTCTAGCTGTTCAGATTATTCATTTTCTTGGTACTTGGAAACTGTATCAGGCGGCGGGAAGAAAAAGCTGGGAAGCAGCAATTCCGGTATACAATTCTATCGTTTTAATGAAGATTATCGGGCGTCCTACTTGGTGGACTATCTTGCTTTTTATTCCGATTATCAACTTAATCATGTTTCCAGTTGTATGGATTGAGACATTAAGAACTTTTGGTAAAAAATCAACTTTAGACACTATTTTAGGGCTTTTCACTTTAGGCTTTTATATCTACGTAGTTAATTACACTCAGAAATTAGAGTATCATAAAGACCGTAAATTAACGCCTGAAAACAAAGCGGCAGATACTGTCAGCTCTTTATTGTTTGCTATTATAGTGGCAACATTAGTACACACTTATGTAGTACAGCCTTACACAATTCCAACATCATCTTTAGAAAAATCTTTGCTAATTGGCGATTTCTTATTTGTAAGCAAATTAAACTATGGCCCTAGAGTTCCGATGACAACTGTTGCCCTGCCAATGGTTCACGACTCTATTCCATTAACTAAAAAGAAATCTTACTTAAGTTGGCCACAATTGCCATATTTCAGACTTCCAGCATTCGAAAAAATAAACCGATGCGACATTGTCGTTTTTAACTGGCCTGTTGATACGGTTCATTATTTCTTTGAACCAAAAGGAAGACCAGGTGTTATCAAGCCTATTGACAAGAAATCAAATTATGTAAAGAGATGCGTTGGTATTCCTGGAGACAGTTTATCAATAAAAGATGGCTATGTTTTTATTAATGGTAAAAAATTAGTTTTACCAGAAAGAGCTAAACCTCAATATTCTTATTCAGTTGCTCTAGACCAAAAAACACCAATTGATTTTGAAACAATTTTTAAAGAATTAGACATTACAGATCCAGCTGGCTTTAGAACTGAAATTGATGCTGCAGGCAATAGAGTTGAAAAAAGAGATACTCTTTATTTAGGCGCCCTAACAGAAGCTGGAGCAGAAAGATTTAAAAACACTCCTGGTGTCACTGCAGTTATCCGAAAAATTGACACAGGAAACAACAACGACATTTTCCCTCACATTAATAAATGGAACCAAGACAACATGGGACCAATTTATATTCCAGAGGCAGGAAAAACAGTTGCGCTAACAAATGAATCCCTTCCTTTTTATAAAGAAATTATCACTAATTATGAAGGAAATACATTAGAATTGCAAGGTTCAAAATTCTTAATAAACGGAAAACCCGCAACAACATACACTTTCAAACAGAACTACTATTGGATGATGGGAGACAACCGTCACAATTCTGAAGATAGCCGCTATTGGGGTTACGTTCCAGAAAATCATATTGTAGGAAAACCAGTTTTCATCTGGATGAGCTGGGATACTAACGGGAAAGGCATCAATAAAATTCGATGGAACAGAGTATTTACAACTGTTGATGGTGAAGGCCAACCACACTCTTATTTTAAATACTTCCTAATACTTCTTGCTATCTACTTTGTAGGAGATTTTATTTGGAAAAAAAGAAGAGAGAATAAAGCGTAATTAAAAAAAAGTTATTTTTGTTTGCTACGCCTGTTCGAGCAAGCTCTTGAGTCAGGTTTCAAGTTCCAAGTTCACACAAAACTTGAAACTTGAAACCTGAAACATTTAAACAAGAATTAAAATCATGAATTCCTTAATACTTCCAACTTATTTCCCTTCTATTAGTCATTTTGCTGTTATAGCGCAATCTGACAGTATTACTTTTGAAATGGAAGATAATTTCCAAAAACAGACCAATAGAAACAGAACTTACATTTATAGTCCAAATGGAATTCAATTATTAAATATTCCTGTTAAGCACTCTAAAGCAACGCATCAGAAGACAAAAGATATTTTGATCGAAAATGAATTTGATTGGCAGAAACAGCATTTTAAATCGCTTGAAGCAGCTTATAGAAGCTCTCCTTTCTTTGAGTATTTCGAAGATGACATCATTCCTATTTTCGAGAAAAAACACCAATTTTTAATGGATTTAAACTTCGAAGTTTTAGACATTGTTACGAAATGCCTTCGAATGAAACTGGAATTTGGAAGAACAACAGAATATTTTCATGAAGTTGCCAATTTTACCGATTTCAGACACTTAGCAAATGGAAAAAAAGACACTAATTCTTTCGAGAAATACACTCAAGTATTTGACGACAAACATGGCTTCATCAACAATTTAAGTGTTTTGGATTTACTTTTTAACGAAGGTAAATTTGCAATGGATTATTTAAAAACACAGACAATAATCTAAAACTGATCTATCGAAAGTCTAGTCATAATAGGATAATGATCTGAGTTTTCGAAATCAGGAAAACTTTCAAATTCTTTTACCTTCATTTTAGTATCTGTAAAAATATAGTCAATTCTGGCTGGATAATACTTAAACTTATAGGTTGCGCCAAAACCTTCTCCAGCCTCTTCAAAAGCGTCTTTAAGCTTCCCCTTTATATTTCGGTACACATAAGAAAACGGACTATTATTCATGTCTCCACAAATAATAATTGGGTAATTGCATTTTTTGATATGCTCTTTAAAAATTTCTGCCTGTTCTTGCTGCTGCGTGAATCCCTTGCTAATTCTAGCATAAATACGCTGTGATTTCTTCTGATTTACATTATCAATATCATCTGAAATCTCACTTACGTCTGGAGATATCTTAATGGACTGCAAATGCATATTATAAACACGAATAATATCTTTTCCACGCTTAATATCAGCGTAAACTACATTATTATCTGACTTAGGAAAAATAATCTTTCCCTCGTCTATAATAGGAAATTTAGAAAAAATAGCCTGTCCTGTCTTAATTTTTTTACCATCAATAAAAATATAACGGTGCGGATATACTTTTAAATCTAAATGTGCCGAATTTGAATATTCTTGAATACATAGAATATCTGGATCTTTTTCGTCTATAAACGCTTTAATGTTTGACGGAATATCATCTCGATCCAGCCATTTAAAAACATTAAACAGACGCACATTATAACTCATTACAGAGAAATCCTTTTCGTCTTTGACATACTCTTTTCCAGAAAACTTATAAAATTTACTAATAAATGTAATTCCGGTCAGCAGAACCAAACCAGACAAAATGAGCCGTTTTTTAAACTGAATTCCCCAATAGACAAAAAAAAGTATATTGGCCACAAAAAAAGCAGGCATAAACAAGGTAAGCACCGATAAAAGCGGAAAACTTTTAGGTGCTAAAAAAGGTAAAACATAAATGCTAAATGTAAGCACAGTCAGCACTATGTTCAAAAAGAACATTATTTTATTAAACCAAGAGAGGTTTTTCATATTTAGTCTCCTACAAGTTTATTTTCCAGCTTTAAATAAAAACTCTTTTTCTTCCTTCGTCAGGCAATCGTACCCTGACTGGCTTATTTTGTCTAAAATCTCATCAATCTGTTGTTGCGTTTTATCTTTCGTAACAATTCTTGATGTCGTTTTTTCTGTAGGTTTTTTGTAATTTTTATGAACTTTTGTAAATGGGGTCGTAGGAGATTTTTTAAAAAGATTTGCAAAGAAATCTAACGTTTTAGAAACAATAATACTTAAATCAGTACCGTTCTGAAGCAATTTAATATAGGCAAATCCGAAGAAAGCACCAGCAAGATGTGAAATGTGTCCGCCCATATTTCCAAGACGAAACTGCATTAAATCTAAAATTATAATAACAGCAGTAATGTGCCAAAGTTTCACATTTCCGAAGAGAAATAATCGCACATTCATTAAAGGAGAATAAGTTGTTGCGGCCACCAAAATAGCCATAATAGCAGCAGAAGCTCCGACAATAGAACCGCTGATATTAGAAAAATAAAAACTCAGCGCAAAAACTACTCCTGCAAAAAGAGCGCTTAGAAGATATAGCCCTAAATATTGCTTTTGAGTAAAATAAGTCAAAAACAGAGTGCTAGCAAAATTAAGCACCATCATATTGAATAACAGATGAAAAAATCCGTCATGAAAGAACGCATACGTTAAAAAAGTCCAAGGTTTAATCATAAAAACCTGAGGATCTGACGACAAAGCCAACCAGTTCGGAAAAGCAAACTGACCTACTGAAAATTGATAGAAAAAGATAAGCGATACAATAAAACATGCTATGTTCCAATACATAACTCGCATAGCGATACCACCCAATCTATACTGTAATTTTAAATCGTCTAGAATATTCATAAAAATTCTTCTATTTTAGAATTCGTACTTTAAAGTTAAAAATTAATTCCAACGGTTGTTATTAAACTGATTTTTTTTCCAGTACAACATCATTAAAAAGCCAGCTATTGCACCACCAACGTGTGCAAAATGTGCGATTCCAGTTCCACCGCTTCCAAATAAAGAACTTCCTTTAAAACCTAAAAACAAATCGATTGCTAAAATTCCAGGAACAAAATATTTTGCCTTGATTGGAACAGGAATAAACAATAGCGCCAGTTGAGCATTTGGAAACATAAAGGCAAAAGCTGTAAGCAAACCATAAATTGCTCCAGAAGCCCCTAAAACAGGCGATTGCACAATGAAGCTTGTTTCCCTCAATATATTAAACTGCTCTTGATTACAATGTGCTTGGCTTAAAATATTCAAAACTTCACCCTGAACCATTTTACCATTTGAATCAAAAAGAGACTGATAATCAGCATTTAATATTACATGAAGATCCGATTTAGACAAATTTAAATTAGATACAGAATCTAAAAGAGAATGTATTTGCAAATAATTTACACCCGTATGAAGCAATGCCGCTCCTAAGCCACAAGAGATATAGAAAAACAAGAATTTTTTTCCTCCCCAAAAATGCTCTAAAGCCGAACCAAAACTGTATAATGCAAACATATTAAATAGAATATGAGCAAAGTTTGGCAATGGCGCATGCATAAACATATGCGTAATAATCTGCCAAAGCCTGAAATTATCACTTTCAGGATAATACAACATTAAATAGTCATAAGAAACTGGCACTAACTGAGAGCCAATAAAAAATATAATATTAATAATTAGCAGTTGTTTAACTACTGGCGTGATATTCATCATAAAGCAAACTTTTTATCTATATCTTCAACACGCATGGTAATGAAGGTAGGTTTTTGAAAAGGTGAAATATTTGGATCTTTGCAGGCAAACAAACCGTTTACCAAATTATCTTGTTCTTTTTCGGTTAAATAAGATCCTGTTTTAACCGCTAAACTTTTAGCCATCGACTTGGCAATTGTATCGTTCTGACTGTAGCTGTTTGCTGGAATTCCGTCTTGCAAATCGCTTAATAATTGTTCGATTACCTGCGAGACTTCACTTTCTGTAATATTTACAGGGATTCCAGAAATTACAACGTGATCTGTTTTACTTTCATCAAAAACAAATCCAGTTGTTTCCAAAGAAGGTTTCAATTCTTCTATCAGTTTCATTTCTGAAGCCGAATAAAACAAATCTAAAGGAAAAAGCAACTGCTGGCTCGAAGCTTGATTAACTGTCATATTCAGCAAAAATTGTTCGTACAAAATTCGCTGATGCGCACGCTGCTGATCCACAATAATCATTCCTGATTTTATTGGCGATACAATATATTTTTTATGTATTTGATAGGTTTTCTGCGTTGCTTGCTCTACTTCTTCATCATCAAATAAAGAAGAAGTCACTTCTTCATTTTCAAATGTAAAAGGGGAACTTTCTATACTTTCTGGATTTTCAACATCTAACCCAACATACAAACTTTCCCAACTTGCAGTCGGTTCTACTCTCTTAGAAAAACCAGAATACGACGATCCAAAAGATGATGATCCTGATGAAGACGAAAAAGAAGAACCCGAACTATATCCAGATGATCCCGAAGCAGCCTTACTATAATGCTGATTGGTTTTATCATCAGTAAAAGGATTAAAAGTTCCATCAACCTGAATGGTTGGAATCCCCACTTCTACATCTTTATAATGATATGGCGTATCTAAATTAGCATCGCGATCAAAATCTAAAACTGGAGCAACATTAAACTGCCCTAAACTATGTTTTATTGATGCTCTTAAAATAGCATAAAGAGCCTGCTCATCGTCAAACTTAATTTCTGTTTTTGTCGGATGTATATTGATATCAATTGTATTTGGCGGAACCTGAAGGTACAAGAAATAACTTGGCTGAGAACCGTCTTTCAGCAATCCGTCGTAGGCAGACATTACCGCATGATGCAAGAAACTGCTTTTTATAAATCGATCGTTTACAAAAAAGAATTGTTCTCCTCTATTTTTCTTTGCAAACTCAGGTTTGCAAACAAATCCTTGAACATTTATAATTTCTGTATCTTCATTTACTGGAACTAATTTTTCATTTGTTTTCCCTGACATAATACCAACAATTCTCTGACGATATCCTGCTGCTGGTAGATTATACATTTCGCTTCCGTTATGGTAAAAACTAAAATGAATATTTGGATGCGCCAATGCCACACGCTGAAATTCATCCATTACGTGACGAAATTCAACTGTATCTGACTTTAAGAAATTACGTCGAGCGGGAATATTAAAAAATAAGTTTTTAACGGCAAATGATGTTCCTTTTGGCAAAACTGCCACTTCCTGCGAAACAAATTTACTTCCTTCAATTACAATATGCGTTCCTAGTTCGTCTTGATCTTGTTTTGTTTTCATTTCCATGTGCGCAATTGCAGCGATCGAAGCCAGGGCCTCTCCACGGAAACCTTTTGTACCAAGCGAAAATAAATCTTCGGCCTGACGAATTTTAGAAGTTGCATGACGTGCAAAACACAAACGAGCATCAGTAACGGTCATTCCGACTCCATTATCGATAACTTGTACCAGCGATTTACCAGCATCTTTTATAATTAATTTGATATCAGTTGCTTTGGCATCAACAGCATTTTCTAACAATTCTTTTACAACTGAAGCTGGTCTTTGAACCACTTCTCCAGCAGCAATTTGGTTAGCAACGTGATCAGGAAGCAATTGAATAATACTCGACATTAAGCAATAATAGTTTTAAAGTTTAGATTAGGTTTTTGCAAACCAAGAAGTACAAATTTAGTGAATTTTGATTGGCTTTTAGAACAAGAACAATCATAAAAAAAACAAAAACCACAACAATCTATAAAACAGAATGATTGCGGGTTAGACACAAAAAAACTAGTCCATCTTCTTGATTTCATCTAAGGTATAAACCTTGTATTCCATTCCCATTTCTTTTGCATTTTCTTCAACTGTGGTTGTAAAACCTGCTTTCTTTCTACGATCGTTAACTTTAGCAGGATTTTGAATTGGAGAAACATAATTAAAAAACTCTTTTTTTCCTGTCTCTTTATTTGTTATTTGTTTCATCTGACCCTGCGTTCCATAAATCTGCTCCTTTCCTTGTTGTGTTAGATAGCGGTCTTGCATTTTAGCAAAGTAGGTAAAAGGGATTTCCTTTTTTTTAGCTTCCTGCTCAATCATTAGCAAATATTCTCCAATTTTTGAACTGTGCTGAATAACATACCACGCAGCAATATTGGTTGGTTCGCCAACTAAACTTTTTCCTGGATAACCATACTGCTTAATAATTTCTTCAATCTTAATCAAGTTAAGAGAATCACGTTTTTTCATTTCAAGCCAAATTCCTTTTCTAAAATTCGGATCATTTTCACGTCCCAGTTCTTTTACTATTTCTTGTTTTCGATTCTCAGAAGTATCAAAATTGATATATTCCCTAAGAATCTGATCAGATTTCATAATAGAATCGAGCTCCTTTTTCAAATTTTCATTGATTTTTTTCTGAGCATAACTTTGAACAAAACATAAAACAAAAGCGTAGAGTAAAAATTTTTTCATAGAAAGTAAATTAAAGATCAACTCAAATGTAATATAATTCTGAACTTGACATAACTTAAGACAATCACAAAAAAAACATAAAAAAAACCTATACATTTAACAGTATAGGTTTTAATATTTTTTAAAACAAACGTGCTTATTCGTTTTCTATTTTCTTCGGTGAATCTTCAATTTGAATCGCACCTGAAGTCAATAACGGCTGATTAAAAACGTGTGCTATTGAAGCCTGCTGGCGAATATATGCCATTTTGATTGCCGCAATTGCTGCTTCAGTTCCCTTGTTGCCGTGAGCTCCTCCGCTTCTGTCAATTGACTGCTGCATATTATTATCTGTTAATACACAGAAAATAACAGGTACATCTGTTTGAACATTTAAGTCTTTAATTCCTTGAGTTACACCTTCGCAAACAAAGTCAAAGTGTTTTGTTTCTCCTTGAATTACACATCCAATTACAATAACTGCATCAACATTTTGAGTCTGAAGCATTTTTTTAGCTCCATATATCAACTCAAAACTTCCTGGAACATTCCAACGGATAATTTGCTGTGCAGGAACATCGCAATCAACCAAAGCGTCAAAAGCACCATTATAAAGTCCTTCTGTTATAGTATCATTCCATTCAGAAACAACAATCCCAAACCGAAAGTCTTTCGCGTTTGGGATTGTGTTTTTATCGTATTCTGATAGATTTTTATTTTCAGTAGCCATCTGTACTATTTTTGTTATTAAATTTCAGACTGCTAAAATACGAATCTAAAATCTAAAAACTGAACTCAAATAGTATAATTATTGTGCTAATCCAATCAAAGCATCAACAGATGCTGCTTCTGGAGTACTGTCGTAATTATCTTTAATGTCATTAAAATATTTCAATGCATCTTCTTTTTGCCCTAAAGCTAAAGCAGTTTTTCCAGCTTTTAATAAGAAACGAGGCGTTGTAAAATCGTTTTTGTTAGATTCAGCAGCTTTTACATAAAAATCTAAAGCTTCTTTTTGCTGATTTTTTTGAGAGTAAGCATCTCCTGTAGCACCTTTTGCCAAAGCACTTAAGATTACATCTTCAGATTTAAATTCACCTAAATATTTAATTGCCTCATCAAATTTACCAGTATTCAAGTAAGCGATACCAGCATAGTAGTTTGCTAAGTTTCCAGCATCTGTTCCAGAATATTCGTCAGCAATTTTAATAAATCCGAATTTACCTTCAGAACCATTCAATGACAATTTGAATAATGAATCGCTAGAAACACCGTTTACAGCTTTTTCAAAGTTTTGCTGTGCAACAAACATTTCACTTGCAGCTTCTTCTTGCTTAGGAGTTGCAATGAATTTTTGGTAAGCCAAATATCCAATTGTTGCAACTGCAATACCAGCAACTAAACCAATAATGATTTTTTGATTTTTAGCCACCCAGTCCTCAGTTTTTGAAGCCGTCTCATCTAATTTTGAGAAAACTCCAGCTGTAGTACTGTCTTTTTCGTCAATAATTACTTGTTGTTCTTCAGTAACTTCTTTTACTTCCTTTTCTTTTGGTGTCTTATATCCTCTTTTATTGTAAGTTGCCATTTAAAATTTATTTAGTGAACGGCAAAAATAAAATTTTTATTGAAACTGAGGTAAAAAATTTCAATTTTATCACTATTTTAAAAAAAATATTTTTGCATTTCGCTTGTCCTTTCGCGAAAGCGCTAAAATAAATCAGTTTGAAACACCTCCAAAGCCAATTATATCGATAATTTTCGGTAATTTGCACCCTCAAATTTTTACTGCTCAAAAACAGCAATTTTTATACTTGGAGTCTCTAAAAAATGCATTTAAACAAAATCTCATTATTCAATTACAAAAACTTTTCAGAGGCAAGTTTTGATTTCGACATCAAAATCAACTGTTTTGTTGGAAAAAACGGCATTGGAAAAACCAATGTGCTCGATGCTATTTACCATTTAGCATATGGCAAAAGCTATTTTAATCCGTTGGCAGTGCAAAATATCAAACACGGTGAAGAGTTTTTTGTTATTGATGCTGAACTAGAAAAAAACGAAAGAACAGAACAAGTTGTTTGCAGTTTAAAAAAGGGACAAAAAAAAGTGCTAAAACGAAACGGAAAAGCATATGATAAATTTTCAGATCATATTGGTTTTATTCCGCTAGTAATTATTTCGCCCGCAGATCGTGACTTGATTATTGAAGGAAGCGAAACGCGCCGTAAATTTATGGATAGCGTAATTTCACAATTAGACTCCACTTATCTGCACGAACTCATTCAATATCAAAAAGTGATTACGCAGCGAAATGCTCTTTTAAAATATTTTGCTTTAAATCATGTTTTCGACAACGATACCTTATCTATATATAATGAACAATTAAACGGTTATGGAAAGTCTATTTTTGAAAAACGAAAAGATTTTCTCGAACAGTTTATACCTATATTTAATAAGCACCATCAAGTAATAACGGGATCGGAAGAAAGTGTGCAGTTGGTTTATGAAAGTCATTTGTTTGAGAAAGACCTTTTAGTGCTTTTACAGGAAAACATCAATAAAGACCGCGCACTTCAATATACCAGTGTTGGAATCCATAAAGATGATTTATCTTTTGAAATTGATTCACATCCGATAAAAAAATTCGGATCGCAAGGACAGCAGAAATCTTTTTTGATTGCTTTGAAACTGGCCCAATTTGAATTTCTAAAAAAGCAAAGTGGCGTAAAGCCTATCTTATTGTTTGATGATATTTTTGATAAACTAGACGAAACCCGTGTTGCCAAAATTGTCGAAATGGTCAATAGCGAAACGTTTGGACAGCTTTTCATCTCAGACACTCATCCCGAAAGAACTGAAGCAATTGTGAAATCGACACATCAGACTTATAAGATGTTTAATTTGTAAAGTTTTTTTTACGAATTACACGAATTTACGCGAATTATTTTTGCCACAGATCGCAAGGATTAAAATGATTCAATCTGTGTAAATCTTTTAATCTGTGGCTAAATAAGAAAATAAATTAGTGTAAATTCGTGCAATTAGTGGCAAACTAAAAAAACGAATTAGAAAAAAAGTAACTGCAATCAAAAAACACTGAATATGTTAGCGAAAGAATCATTGCAATTTTTAGACGATTTAAAAAAGAACAATAACCGAGAATGGTTTCAGGAAAACAAAAAACGATATGAAGTTTTCAAGAAAGACTACCATCAATTGGTAAGCGATTTTCTAGATGCAATGAAACCGCTTGATCCTTCTTTAGAATTATTAGAAGTTAAAAATTGCACTTTTAGAATTAATCGTGATATTCGTTTTTCTAAAGACAAATCTCCTTACAAAGCGCATTTGGGAATCTGGATGTCTGGAGGAACCAAAGGTTTAAACCGCGCCGGATATTATGTGCATATTGAAAAAGGCGCAAGTTTTATAGCAGGCGGATTTTATTCTCCTGAATCTGAAGATCTGAAAAAAGTTCGTAAAGAAATTGCTTTTTTCTATGATGATTTGCAGGAAATCTTAAATAATAAAGATTTCAAAAAAGAATTCGGAAGTTTAGACATCAACGAAAACAATTCGCTTAAAAGCATGCCTCGCGGTTACGAAAAAGATCATCCTGCAATTGAGTTCTTAAAACTGAAAAGTTTCACCGCAACTCAAAAATACGACATCTCCGAAGTTACCCAAAAAGACTTCGTGAAAAAGATAAGCCAGAAATTGATTGCCCTAAAACCTCTAAATGAATTTATAAACCGAGCTTTAGATACTGAAGAATTTTAGTTTTATTTGCCACAGATTTCACAGATTCTCACAGATTAATTTTCGCAACACCTAAAAATCCTTTTAATCTTTTTAATCTGTGGCAAAAAACAACAATTAAAATGAAAAGGAAAATACTTTTTCTTGGAGAATCTTACCGTGCCGATGCTATAACCTGGATGAAAGGTTTAAAAGAATTTGGTGATTTTGAAATTATTACTTGGGAACTTCAAACATCAAACAATTATAGATTCAAACGCATTTTAGAGTATCTTTTCTCTCCTCTTTCTATTCGAAAAATCATTAAAAAAGAGAAACCAGACATGGTGATTGCAGAAAGAACCACCAGTTATGGTTTTCTCGTCGCATTATCTGGATCAAAAACCATTGCGATCGCACAGCAAGGCCGTACCGATTTATGGCCAGAGGAATCTAAATTATACCCTTTTAAAAAATTCATTCAGAAATATGCTTTCAAAAAAGCGCACTTAATTCATGCTTGGGGACCTGTTATGACCATTCACATGAAAGAAGTTGGCGTTGACATGAACAAGGTTCTCGTCCTTCCAAAAGGAATTGACTTATCGCTTTTCACACCTTCGACAAACACCTCAGACAAAATTGAAGCAATCGTAACGCGGTCGCTTATGCCAGAATACAGACATGATTCTATTTTAAGATCTTTTGGAATTTTACATCAAAAGGAAATTGACTTCACGCTTACAATTGTCGGAGACGGAACAAGACTGCAGTTTTTGAAAGATTTGGCTAAAGAATTACAAATAGAAAAAAAAGTAATTTTTATAGGAAGAATTCCAAATACAGAACTTCCAAAATTGCTACAGCAATCGAATATCTATATCAGTATGCCAATTACCGAAGGTGTTTCGGCATCTTTATTTGAAGCAATGGCATGCAAATGTTATCCTATAGTTTCAGACATTCCAGGAAACCAAAGTTGGATTACGCATCGAGAAAATGGGCAATTGATTGAAATTGACAATACAGAAATGCTGGCCAATGAATTGATTTGGTCTTTTGAGAATTCTGAATATCGAAATCAGGCTATTATTCGGAATAGAAAATTCGTAGAAGAAAACGCGAATTATGATATTAATATGAAAATCATTGCTGATCGATATCATAAATTGATTGATTCTAGAAAATAATTTAACCGCAAAGTTCGCAAAGATTTACTCAAGGACATAAAGCTTAGCGAACCTTGCGCAAACTTTGTGTCTTTGCGGTAAAAAAACAAGCCGTAACTTTTATTGAAACTCAACGACATACTACTAAAATAAATTGTCTAATTTAATTCTTAAGTAATATGAGCAATAGAAGAAACTGGTTAAAACAAATAGGTTTAGGTGCAGTTGGATTAGGCCTCTGCCAATTTGAAACATTCGCAAATACTGCACCAGAAACATATATACTTCCAGATTTAGACCAATCGCCCATATTATTACGATCAAATGAAAATCCTTATGGGCCTTCTCCACTTGCTCGCGCTGCCATGCAAAAAAGCATCAATAATAGTAATCGATATGGCTGGAATCTTTCAGACGAATTAATTGCACTTATTGCTACAAAAAATAATGTTTCAAACCAGAATATTTTACTTGGCGCTGGCTCAACAGAAATTCTAGACTTAGTTCTTCAATATACTGCTTTACAAAAAGGCAATTTTATACTGGCCGAAACAACCTTTAATTATTGGGCATTTCCTTCTGAGAAATTAGGTTTAAAAAAAATCACAGTTCCGCTAACTGTCGATAAAAAGCATGATTTAACTGCAATGCTAAAAGCAATTGATTCTGACACAAAAATGATCTATATCTGCAATCCCAATAATCCGACTGGAACAATTTGCGATTATGAGCAACTGGTTTCTTTTGTAAAAGAAGCATCTAAAAAAGCAATTGTTTTTGTGGATGAGGCATATCTTGATTTCACAAAAGAAAAATCACTAAGCAATCTTGTTGTAGAAAATAAAAACCTAATCATTACAAAAACTTTTTCAAAAATGTATGGTCTGGCTGGCGCTCGTATAGGCTACGCCGTTGCATCTTCGTCAACAATTGAAGAACTTAGCGCTTTAAAATCTTCTCCAAATTTGTCTGTCAGTGTAATGTCAACAGCTGCGGCGATGGCGTCGCTGAATGATGATAAATTCATTCAGCAAGTACACGCGGCAAATGAAGAAATAAAAAAATATACCATCGAGCAGCTTACTAAACTTAATTTAACGTGCATTCCTTCGCACGCAAACTTCATCTATTTTTCTTTAGACAATTATAAAAAAGATTTCTTCAAGCAATTGGAAGCCCACAATATACAAGGAACAAAAATCTATGAAGAAAACGGAAAATGGACGCGAATCACCATTGGCACAATGAAAGAAATGCAGCGATTTATTGAAGCGATAAAATAAAATCTAGAGAAAAGTCTTTTTATAGAAAATCTACTCAAATAAATTATTATCGTTACTTTTGATCTCAGAATTTTTCCGAAGTTTCGGAACTTAAAAAGCCTTTTATTTATGGAAATCCAATCCAATTTTTCTTTAAAAAAATATAATACTTTCGGCATTGAAGCCAGTGCTAAACAATTTGTTGCCGTTCATTCTATTGATGAATTGAAAACAGTTTTAGCAGAAAACAAAAACGAGAAAAAATTCATTTTGGGAGGAGGAAGCAATATGCTTTTGACAAAAGATATTGAGGCGCTGGTTATTCATATCGACTTAAAAGGCAAAAAAATAATTAAAGAAGACGATGATTTTGTTTGGGTTGAAAGTCAAGCAGGAGAAACCTGGCACGATTTCGTTCTTTGGACCATCGCCAATAATTTTGGCGGATTAGAAAACATGTCTCTTATTCCGGGAAATGTCGGCACAACTCCAGTTCAGAATATTGGCGCTTACGGAACCGAAATAAAAGACACTTTTGTTTCTTGCGAAGCCATGAATATCGCAACTCAGGAAATGAAAACTTTCGACAATGCGGAATGTAATTTTGGCTACCGCGAAAGTATTTTCAAACATGAAGTAAAAGACCAATATATTATTACTTCGGTTGTTTTTAAATTGACGAAACGTAATCATAAAATCAATACTTCTTATGGAGATATTTTGGCTGAATTGGCCAAAAACAACATTACAGAACCCACTTTAAAAGATGTAAGTAATGCCGTAATTGCCATCAGACAAAGTAAATTGCCAGATCCGAAAGAATTAGGAAATAGCGGAAGCTTCTTTAAAAATCCGATTTTATTAAAATCAGATTTTGAGAAAATCCACCAGAAATTTCCAGAAATGAAATTTTATGAAGTTTCAGAAACTGAAGTAAAAGTTCCAGCAGGATGGCTAATTGAGCAGGCAGGTTTTAAAGGAAAACGTTTTGGAGACGCGGGAGTTCATAAAAATCAAGCTTTAGTTTTGGTAAATTACGGAAACGCTACAGGACAAGAAATTTTAGCCGTTTCAAAAGAAGTTCAGAAAACCGTTTTTGAAAAATTCGGCATTCAGATTGAAGCGGAAGTAAACGTGATTTAGAAATTTAGGCTCCAAAATCTCTGAACCTCTGTCACTTTGAGCCTTTGAACCTAAAAAAAGAAAAATGTATACACCAGATTTATACAAAAACGAAAATCAGGAAGAAATCAGAGCTTTTATAAAAGAAAATAGTTTCGGAATCCTGATTAATCAAACTAACGGAAAATTATGTGCAACACATATTCCGATAGAATTGAAAGTGAATGCTGATGGAAAAGAAATCTTGCAAGGACATATTTCAAAACTGAATCCCCAAGCAGAAGGTTTTGCAGCAAACGATCAGGTTTTGGCTGTTTTTACAGGTCCGCATAGTTATATTTCTTCCTCTTGGTACGATCATGAAAATGTTCCGACTTGGAATTATATAGCCGTACATGTTTATGGAAAAATCAAGATTGTTGATTACGAAACTTCGATAGAACAATTAAAAAAGCTTGTAGACAAATACGAAGTAAATTCTAAAAACCCTGTACGTGTTGAAGATTTATCTGAAAAAACAATGCGTGAAGCCCGAGGAATATTTGGTTTTGAAATAGAAATTGAAGAAATTCAAGCAACCAAAAAACTCTCACAAAATCGAGACGACCATAATTACAAAAACATAATTTCGGAATTGGAAAAAACCGAAAACCCTCAGTCTATTGCTGTTGCAAAAGAAATGTCAAAATGCCGAAAGTAAATCGGTTTTAGCTATTGAATTTAGCGAATTGATAAGTACATTTGCAGTCGCAAAACGTGAAATTAATAGAATCAAATAAATCAGATGCTTATATACATATTTTACTTTTTTATTGCTGTAGTTGCAGTTCAACTTTTTTATTATCTCGGAGTTTTTGGAAAATTTGCATTTGCCAAGCCTCAGCATGTGAAGCCTAAAAATCTTCCTGTTTCTGTAATTGTATGTGCAAAAAACGAAGAAGAGAATGTAAAAAAATATATTCCGCTTTTGGCACAACAAGATTATCCTGATTTTGAAATTGTTCTAATAGACGATGCATCCAGCGATGAAACTCTTGAGGTTTTTGAAGAATTTGAAAAAGAATTTTCTAATATCCGTTTGGTAAAAGTTGAAAATAACGAAGCCTTTTGGGGAAACAAAAAATACGCCTTAACGCTTGGAATAAAAGCTGCCAAAAAAGATTATTTACTTTTCACAGATGCTGATTGTTTTCCAAGTTCTAAAGATTGGATTACTTCTATGACTTCGCAGTTTACCATGAACAAAACAATCGTTTTAGGTTATGGAGGTTACGAAAAAGTAGAGCGTTCATTCCTAAACAAAATCATTCGTTTTGAAACAATCTTAACTGCGATTCAATATTTTTCATGGGCAAAAATGGGCCTTCCATATATGGGAGTCGGCAGAAATCTTGCTTATAAAAAAGAAGAGTTTTTTAAAGTAAATGGCTTTATTGACCACATTCAGATTCGTTCTGGTGACGACGATTTGTTCATTAATCAGGCAGCCAATAAAACCAACACTACCATTTCTTATACACCTGAGAGTTTTACCTATTCAGAACCTAAGAAAACATACAAAGAATGGTTTACTCAAAAAAGAAGACATATTTCTACAGCAGAGCATTATAAGTTTTTTGACAAAATGCAGCTGGGATTATTTTTCCTTTCACAATTATTCTTCTTTATTTTAGTTATTATATTATTAGCATTTCAATTTCAATGGATCGCTGTATTGGCAATTTTAGCAACTCGCTATACTGTTGTATGGATCGTAATTGGATGTTCAGCAGGAAAATTAAAAGAAAAAGATATTAAAATTTGGTTTCCAGTTGTTGAGATAGCGCTTATATTAACGCAAATTAATATCTTTATAACTAATATCTTTTCAAAACCGGTATATTGGAAATAAATTCTAAAATAGAAAAAGCAAAAAAAGGCGATCAGATCGCCTTTACTTTTTTATTAGATCATTATTGGAATGAGGTGTATGCTTTTATGCTCAAACGTACCGAAAACGAAACTACCGCAGAAGATATTACAATAGAAACTTTCTCCAAGGCTTTTGACAAAATAGCCTCTTATAATTCAGAGTTTCAGTTTAACACCTGGCTTATTGCCATTGCAAAAAATGTCTATATCGATTTACTTCGAAAAAAGAAAACTAATCTTTTTATAGAAATCACAGACAACGAAGACCAGCAGGCATACAACATTGCCGATCCTACTCCATCTGCAGAAGATGCTTTAATTAAAGAACAGAATCTTTCCCGTCTGCTCTTATGCATCAAAGAACTCAAACCACACTATCAAGAAGTAATTCAGCTTCGTTATTTTCAGGAAATGTCTTATCAGGAAATTGCTGCTAAGATTGACGAACCATTAAGTAGCGTTAAAGTAAAACTTTTGCGCGCTAAAAAATTATTAGCCGAAATTATCGAACGTAATAGATAATTTATTATCTTTAATCAAAGAATAAATTATTCTCATATTTATTCTTAAAAACAATACATTTTAATAAACATTAAAAACTACAACATTTACGTTGTTAGCTCAAACCTAAACCTTTTCTGCGTATGATTTAAAGTTACTTAACCTTAAAACCCAAAAATTATGTCTAAATTAAGCATTTATGAAAACAAGTGGACCGATCTTGTTTTCGAGAACAAAAACAAAGAATATGGCGCATATCAATTACGCCAGGAGAATTCCAAAAATTCTGTTACAGCTCTCTTTATGGGTTTATTGTTAATAACGGCTTTAGGAAGTGCACCCGTATTTATTAGCAAATTAAAGACTTCGCCTGTTGAAGTCGAACCAGAACCTAGGATTTACGAACCTACAATTGTACACGTTGATCCAACTGTTGTGCCACCACCACCTGCCCCGCCTGCTCCTATGGTTGAACAAACTACAGCAAGCCAAACAGAAGCGGTTCAATTAACCAATCCTGTAGTAGTAACAACAAAAGAAGCTGTTAAGGAAATCGCTCCTAATACAGAAAATGCACCAGTTGTAGAAAATGCTTCTGGAACAGGAACTGCTACTAATACCTTACCTACAACAGGAGGAGGAAATGGCGAAGTTGCTTCGGTTGCACCACCAAGCAATGATCCCGTTTCTACTGCGATTTTGGATAAACTTCCAGAATTTCCAGGTGGAATTGCTCAGTTTTACAAGTATGTTGGAAACAATTTCCACAGACCAGAACTTGACGTAGAAAAAACACTAAGAGTGTATGTTTCATTTGTCGTTGAAAAAGACGGATCGATCACTGACATTATTGTTAAAAACGATCCAGGTTACGGAATGGGAAAAGAAGCCATTAGAGTTTTAAAATCATTAAAAACAAAATGGACTCCAGGAATTCTAGACGGAAAACCAGTGAGAACGGCATATAACCTTCCTATCACAATAAAAACAGAAGTAGAATAATATAAATATTTTGAAAAGCAAAAGCAGAACTTAGGTTCTGCTTTTTTTGTTACATTTAATTTATTAATCAAAATTAAAAAACCAACTCAATGCCCTTCACTTTTTCCCATCCTGCAATAATTCTTCCCTTGAGATATTTACCAAAATCATGGTTTTCCATAACAGCATTAATAATCGGAAGCTTAACTCCTGATTTTGAATATTTCCTCCGAATGAAAGTTAAAAGCGATTATAGTCATACTTTAAATGGTATTTTTTGGTTTGATTTACCTCTTGCCCTTTTGCTAACTTTTCTCTTTCACAATCTAATCCGAAATCTTTTATTTAAAAATCTACCGTCATTCATAAAAAACAGAATTCTAGTTTTCACAGATTTCAATTGGAATATTTATTTTAAAAGAAATTGGCTTATCGTCTTAATTTCTTTATTAATTGGAATATTCTCTCATATTTTTTGGGATGCTTTTACACATAAACATGGCTTTTTTGTCAACCACATTGAAACTTTACAAAACACAATTCCAATTTTTGGATATGAAATTCCGCTATGGAAAATAGCTCAGCATTTAAGTACCATTATTGGAACTATTATCCTATTAATATTTTTCATTAAGCTTCCAATAAAATTTACTTCTCAAACCTCAATCAACAAACTTTATTGGATTTCTGCGATTTTGTTTACAATAGCAATTTTATTCACGAGATTCATAATAAATCCAAAAGCTCTGAACATTGGAAATTTAGTTGTGTCCTTTATAGCATCTTTTTTACTTTCAACAACAGCGATTCCGCTAATAATTAAATTCAAATCAATTCAAAAAAATTAACAAAATCCACTACATTTACTCCTTCAAAACAGAAATCACTTTAACTAAATTAAAAACAGAATAATGGGAATATTTTCAGCCATTCTTGGCAATGCAGGTTCAGTAAGCCAAGAAGATTTAATTAAAAAATACGGACAGCTTTTAACTGCAAATGAAGAAATCGAAATGGGGTTCAAACTTATTCGTGACACCTTCATTTTTACCAATAAAAGATTAATCTTAGTAGATGTACAAGGAATCACAGGAAGTAAAACAGAATATAAATCTATTGGCTACAAAAGCATTACGAGATTCAGCGTAGAAACTGCAGGAACTTTTGATTTGGATGCTGAACTAAAAATATGGATTTCAAGCGAACAACACCCGAGCATTGTAAAACAATTCAATAAATCGGTTAATGTTTATGAAGTGCAAAAGATTCTTGCTTTTCATGTATTAGGATAAAAAAAATAAACCCAGCAAACAGAAATTTGCTGGGTTTTATACTTTAAGAGACAACTCTTATTTCTTTTTCGTCGTAGTTGTTTTCTTTGTGGTTGTAGTTGCTTTTTTAGTGGTAGTTGCAGGAACTGTATTTACAATTTTCTGTTGCACATACGGTTTATACAAACCATCTTTTTCTGCTCTTTTCTTAGCATCATCTGCTCTTTTTTTAGAATCAGGATGCGAACTCATCATCTGATCAATAAACGAAGCTTCAGATCCTTCACTCATTTTTGCCAAAATTCTAAAAGCCGATTCTTCAGCATTTACATCATAACCGTTTTTCTTCATGAAGTTATAAGCAAACAAATCTGCTTCCGACTCTTGTTTACGGCTGTATTTACTATCAATAATTGCGCTTCCAATTTTCCCAAGCTGACTGTCTGTAACCGTTGCCACAGTCGCCGATTGAGAAGCTGCTCCATCCATTAAAGCTTCTTTCTGATAAGCTGCACGAATAGCATCTCTAGAATCGTTGTTTGCTACGTGCCCAATCTCATGTCCAATTACCGCAATCAGTTCATTATCATCCATAATATCCATTAATCCAGAATAAACACGAACGCTTCCATCTGCGGTTGCAAAAGCATTCACTTCTTTCAATTTATATACTTTATAGTTTAAAGTAAATCCGTCTCCAGAAGCATGCTTTCCAAAAACACGATTTAATCTTAAAGTATAACCATCGGTTGGTCCAGCAATTTCATGCTCTGCATCTAATTTATCTACTGCTTCTTTAGATAATTTTGCCGCATCGGCATTACTGAAAGTAAAACCTGTAACTCCTTTTTGAACTGCTCCAATTGCTTTATCGCCAAAATTAATCTGTGCAGTCATTTTAGTTAAACCAAATGCTGTAAATAAAAGTCCTACTATTATAAATTTCTTTTTCATATTTTTTATAATTACAATTTAACAACAAATGTAGCATAACAGAATGCTATTTTAATTTCACTCAAAACTTGTTTTTCAACAAATAAAGATAAAACATTTTTATGAGCTGATAATCAACCTACAATCGATTTTAGTTTAATCATAAAAAGAAAAAACCGGTAACCTTTTTTTTTGGTTTACCGGTTTTGAATCCTGTATAGCTTATTTCTTTTTTGCTTTACTTGTTTTCTTTGTTGTTGTAGTAGTTGCTTTCTTCGTTTGTGTTACAGGAGCTGTATTATCAATTTTCTGCTGTTCGTAAGCATGATACAATCCATCTTTTGTTGCTTGCTTTTTTGCTGTATCTGCTCTTTTTCCAGAATCAGGATGAGAACTCATCATCTTAGTCATAAAAGATGCCTCTGCTCCTTCGCTTAAATTTTGAAGAATTCTAAAAGCCGATTCTACCGCATTAACATCATAGCCATTTTTTTTCATAAAATCGTAAGAAAAGCTATCTGCCTCAGATTCCTGTTTTCTACTGTGTTTGCTATCTATCATAGCGCTTCCTAGTTGCCCCAATTGAGATTGGGTAAGGGTTTCTATTTTTCCTGATTGCGATGACGCTGCATCTAGCAAAGCTTCTTTTTTATAAGCAGCTTTTATGGCATCTCTTGTATCGTGATTAACAACATGTCCGATTTCATGACCAATAACGGCTAGTAATTGATTATCATCCATGATATTCATTAAACCTGCAAATACACGAACACTTCCGTCAGCACATGCAAAAGCATTTATATCTTTTACTAGATACACTTTATAATTTAAAGTAACTCCTTCGCTAGTAGTATGTTTTCCAAACAAACGATCTAAACGAATTGAATATCCATCTTTTGGGCCCGCAACTGGATTATTTGCATCCAATTCTGCAATAGATTGTTTAGCTAAAGCGGCTGCATCTGCATCACTAAAAGTAAATCCTGAAACACCTTTTCCTAAAGCCCCCATCGATTTATCTGAAAGTATCTGCGCATTTGTTTTGGTTAAACTTAAAATTGCAAATAAAACTCCTAATACAATAATTCTCTTTTTCATGGTTTTAAAACTGTTAAATTAACAGCAAAATTACTACATAAATAGTTTTACAAAATCCCAAGAAGCCAAATTTGTAACAGATTAAGGCTGAAGTTTTATAATCCATAAAAATGAAACTCAAGATTAAAAATTTAAGCATAAATTAAAAAACAAGTCCAAAATCACACTTAAAAACAAACTATTAACAATTGAATTAAATTATCTTAAATATTAACCACAAACAACATATGCAAACGAAAAGCAAATAAACATCTCAAAATAAACTACATTCCGTATCTTTGTACTTTGAACATTGATATATGGAAACAGTCGCTGAAAATATACCTACCACAAAACCAAAGTGGTTAAAAGTAAAATTACCTATCGGACAAAAATATACTGAGCTTAGAGGTTTAGTTGATAAATATAGTTTAAATACCATTTGTACTTCGGGAAGCTGCCCAAATATGGGAGAATGCTGGGGCGAAGGAACAGCGACTTTTATGATTTTAGGAAATGTTTGCACTCGTTCTTGCGGATTCTGTGGTGTAAAAACCGGAAGACCTGAAACGGTAGATTGGGATGAACCTGAAAAAGTAGCGCGTTCTATTAAAATCATGAATATCAAACATGCTGTTATTACTAGCGTTGACAGGGATGATTTGAAAGATGGAGGTTCTATTATTTGGATGGAAACTGTAAGAGCTATCCGTAGAATGAATCCGCAAACTACTCTTGAAACTTTAATTCCAGATTTTCAAGGAATTGAAAGAAATATAGATCGAATTGTTGAGGCAAATCCTGAAGTGGTTTCTCATAACATGGAAACTGTACGCCGTTTAACTCGCGAGGTTCGTATTCAAGCAAAATATGACAGAAGTTTGGAAGTGCTTCGCTATTTAAAAGAAAAAGGAATTAACAGAACTAAGTCTGGAATTATGCTTGGTCTTGGAGAGACAGAAGATGAAGTTTTCCAGACAATGACCGATTTAAAAAATGCAAATGTTGATGTTGTAACAATTGGACAGTATTTACAGCCAAGTAAAAAACATCTTCCAGTAAAAGAGTTTATCACGCCAGAACAATTTGCCAGATACGAAAAATTTGGTCTTGAGTTAGGTTTTAGACACGTCGAAAGCGGACCTCTTGTTCGTTCTTCATACAAAGCACAAAAACATATTTTATAAAAAAAAGTTTAACCGTTTAATCGTTTAATTGTAAAACCGATTAAACGGTTAAACAATTAAACGAATAAATAAAACATTGAAAACAAGAATTGCCATTAATGGATTTGGAAGAATCGGGAGAAATTTATTCCGTCTTCTTTTAGATCACCCCGAAATCGAAGTCGTTGCTATAAATGACATTGCAGACAACAAAACCATGTCGCATTTAATTAAATATGACAGTATTCACGGCGTTTTGAAAGCCGAAGTAAGTCACGATGAAAATAGCATTATTGTAGATGGAAGGCATTTTTTCTTTTTTCATGAAAAAAACATTGCAAACATAGATTGGAAATCCCATTCGATTGATATTGTAGTCGAATCGACAGGTAAATACAAAACACACGAAGAATTAAATGCGCATCTAGATGCTGGGGCAAAAAAAGTTATTCTTTCTGCTCCTTCAGAGGTTGATACCATAAAAACGGTAGTTCTTGGTGTAAACGAAGATATTTTGGATGGAAATGAAGATATAGTTTCAAATGCAAGCTGTACCACTAACAACGCTGCTCCGATGATTAAAATCATTGAAGAACTGTGTGGAATTGAACAAGCTTACATTACTACCATACATTCTTTCACGACAGACCAAAGTCTTCATGACCAACCACATAAGGATTTACGTCGTGCGAGAGGTGCCAGCCAGTCGATTGTTCCAACAACTACAGGTGCAGCTAAGGCATTAACAAAAATTTTTCCTAAATTGCACAATAAAATGGGTGGCTGTGGCATTAGAGTCCCGGTTCCAGACGGTTCATTAACAGACATAACCTTCAATGTAAAACGAGCTGTAAGCATTGAAGAAATTAATAAAGCATTCAAACAAGCCTCAAAAACAAATTTAAAAGGAATATTGGATTATACCGAAGATCCGATTGTTTCGGTTGATGTAATTGGCAATACACATTCTTGTTTATTTGATGCTCAGCTAACATCGGTTAGCGATAAAATGGTAAAAGTTGTAGGCTGGTATGATAATGAGATTGGCTATTCATCAAGGTTGATCGATTTAATTTTACTAATAAGAAAAAAATAAGATTCATTGTAATAGCATTGCCATACATGAAATACTGTCTTTTTATTGTTGTTTGTTTTTTTAACTCGTTTTTGTATTCTCAAACCATAAAGAATACGGATAGCGTGACCTATTATAACAAACTGGCCAACACCAATCTTAACAATAAAAAATACAATCAGGCAATTTTTTACACAGAGAAGTCAATTAATTTTTGCGAAGAAAATGGCAAAAAAGAAAATTTGGCCAATCAGACTTTTAAACTCGGTAAAATTTATTACAACCAGAAAAAATTTGAAGACGCTTTAAAAAACTTTCATAAAACAGTTTCTTTATTTGACACCCTAAAACCTAGCTGCACAAAAGCTTTAGCATTGCATTATATTGGCGTAACCAATACTGCCAAAGGCGATTACAAAACAGCTTCTATTTATTATACAAAAGCTCAAGATTTATTAAAACAGCTAAACATCAAAGATAATGCGGAGGTATTAGATTATCAAAAAGCTTTGGCATTTAAGACTAACAACGATCTTAAATCTGCAGTAAAAACATTTAAAACTATTGCTAAAAAACCAGATAATAGTGCAAATATAAAAACAAAAGTAGACGCCTATTATCAGCTTGGTTTAATTGAGGGACAGCTTAAACGAAATGATTCAGCAATTATATATTTTGACAAAGCATTAGATTACAATTCTAAAATTAATGATTTCCCTAAAAAATCGAAAATCGTTTTAGCAATAAGCCAATACTATAAGCAGAATAAAAATTATGATTTGGCGTATTCTTATCTTGACGAACATTATCAGCTAGAAAATTATCTTTTAAGATTAAAAAATGCTAAAATTGATTTGAATGAATATGAAAAATTCAAAAAAAATCAATCTTTAAACAATACTATTAAAAGAGAAAGCGAAGAAAAATTTCAGCTTAAGACCTATCGCTATTCTAAACTAGTCAGCATTTTGGCCATTGCCTTAATTTCTATTTTATCGCTTTTGAGTTTGGCTTTGTACAAAAACAACATCATAAGAAACCAGAACAATTTACTGCTTCGCGAAAAAAACAAGGAATTGATTTTAGCCAAAAACAAAGCAGAAAAAGCATCAAAAGCAAGATCTGAGTTTTTGTCTACCGTAAGTCACGAACTCCGGACACCGTTGAATGCTATTAACGGAATTACGCATATCTTGCTCGAAGACAAACCAAAGAAAAAACAGCTCAAATATTTAGAATCTTTAAAATTCTCTGGAAACTATTTGACTACTTTTATCAATGAAATCTTAGAAATTAATAAAATTGATTCAACCAAAGTTGAAGTTGAAAATATTAGCTTTAACTTAAAAGAATTGCTTTTTAATATTCAAAGCTCATTAAAAGAACTAGCTACTGCCAACAAAAACTACTTCAACTTAGAAATAGACAAAGCGATTCCTGATAATTTAATTGGCGATCCAACAAAACTGTCTCAAATCATACTTAATTTAATCAACAATGCTTTAAAATTTACTCAAAACGGACATGTAAACGTTATTGCTAAATTATACTCGCAAGAAGGAGAAGAAGCAACTGTTTATTTTGAGATCGTCGATACTGGAATTGGAATTCCAGAAGACAAACTTCAGTCAGTTTTTGAAAGCTTTTCTCAAGGTTCTATCGAAGTAAACAGAAAATACGGCGGAACAGGTCTTGGTCTTACTATTGTAAAAAAGTTAATCGAACTTTTAGGAGGCGAAATAAAACTAAAAAGTGAAGTTGGTAAAGGTTCTACGTTTACCTTCAAATTAAATTTCAAAATCAATAACGAACCATTGGAAGTAATCGAAGAAGTAAAACCTTATAATGACAAACAATTGAAAAACAAATCTATTTTATTGATTGAGGACAACAAAATCAATCAAATGATCACTCGCAAAATGCTGGAAAACAAAAACATTACCTGCGAGATTGTTGACAATGGAGAAGATGCTGTTGAACTTCTAAAAATCAAACGTTTTGATATGATTTTAATGGACGTCCATCTTCCTGGCATTAACGGAACTACAGCAACTAAACTGATTCGTGAATTTGACAAGACGACTCCCATTATAGCTTTAACAGCTATTTCGCTCGATGAAAATCGCGACATGCTTCTTTCTTACGGAATGGATGATGTGATTACAAAACCTTTTGTTCCAGATGAATTCTATACTACAATTGCTAAATTTTTTGATTAAAAAAGGTTCTGAGATGCTAAGAAGCTAAGATTCTAAGTTTTCTTTTACATACTCTAAAATCGCAGCATCGAAGTCTTGCTGATGATTGATGAAGGAACTTTTAATTGGAAGATAATATAATTGCGAAACTAACTTTGAGTCTTTTAATCGAACATAATCCTTCTCGGTTGTAATGATTTTTCTTCCGTTTGCTTTATTCTGAATCGCATCTAAATCATTATCAGAAAAATGATGATGATCTGGAAAAATCAGACATTCGTCGTTTTCATTCTTTAAATAATCAAAAAATGGTTTTGGTTTTGCAATTCCTGCCAGCAGCAATTTTGATTCTGGTTTAATTTCGCCTAAAGTAATTTTTTCATTTTTACCATAAATCACATTATCATAATCAATAAAACTAAAAAACAACTGTTGTTTGTAATTAAGCCTCAATCTTGACTTTATTATTGCTTGCTCTTCTTCCGTTAAAATACCTGGACATTTTGTAACGACTACAATACTGGCTCTTTCTGCTCCACTCCTGCTTTCCCTCAAATTTCCTGTTGGCAGCATAAAATCATCTGCATACAAATCTCCGTAAGAAGTCAGCAAAATATAAAAACCTGCTTTAACTTTTCGGTGCTGATAAGCATCATCCAGTAAAATAATTTCCGGTTTCTCATTTTGCGAAAGCAACTTCTGAATTCCATTTGTACGATTGGCATCTACAACCACCATTACATTTGGAAATTTTTGATAAAACTGAAAGGGTTCGTCACCCAAAATTTCAGCATTCGAATTTTCATCTGCTAAAACAAAACCTTCTGATTTTCTTTTGTATCCACGGCTTAAAGTTGCCACTTTATATTTATCAGACAACAATCGAATTAAATATTCTATTTGTGGTGTTTTCCCAGTTCCGCCAACGCTTAAATTTCCAACAGCAATAACAGGAAGATCAAATGAAGTCGATTTTAAAATTCCTTTATCAAAAAGAAAATTTCGGATTGAAGTTATGAATCCGTATAAAATTGCGAATGGGAAAAGTATTTTTCGAAGTAAGTTCATTTTACGAAAGTATAATTTTTTTCGTTAATTTGTTTAAGGTTTTGGCACAAGTCAAAGAACTTGAAACATGAAACCTAAAACTTGAAACAAATCTTAAAATGAAAATCAAAAATATTATATCGGTTCTTGAAGAAATGGCTCCTTTGGCTTACGCCGAAGATTTTGACAATGTTGGACTTTTAGTTGGCAATTCGGAAACCGAAAGCACTGGTGTTTTAGTTTGCCACGATGCCTTAGAAAATGTAATTGACGAAGCTGTTGCAAAAAACTGCAATCTGGTAGTTTGCTTTCATCCAATTTTATTCTCTGGAATTAAAAAAATCACTGGTAAAAATTATGTTGAACGTGCAATTTTAAAAGCAATTAAAAATGACATTGCAATATATGCAGTCCACACAGCATTAGACAATCATTCTCAAGGCGTTAATAAAATTTTCTGTAATGCATTAGGTTTAGTGAATACCAAAGTTTTAGTTCCAAAACAGAATTTCATTCAAAAACTAATTACTTATACCGTTCCAGATAATGCAGATAAAGTTCGTAAGACCTTATTTGAAGCTGGCGCAGGAACAATTGGAAATTATGACAATTGCAGTTTCAACTCAAACGGAATTGGAACATACAAAGGAAATTCTGAAAGTAATCCTGTAATTGGTGAACGTCATGAACTAACCGAAACTGAAGAAATAAAAATTGAAGTTACTTTTGAAAAGCACTTGCAATCCCGAATTTTAAAAGCGCTTTTTGCCAATCATATTTATGAAGAAGTCGCTTATGAAATTTATAATCTTGAAAATTCTCATCAGAATATTGGTTTAGGAATGATTGGTGAATTTGAAACTGAAATGGATGAAAAAGATTTCCTGCATTTCGTAAAAGAAAAAATGATTTCCGACGGAATTCGCCATTCTGCTTTTTTAGGCAAAAAAATAAAAAAAGTTGCTGTGTTAGGAGGTTCTGGAAGTTTTGCAATTAGAAACGCAATAAGTGCTGGAGCAGATGCATTTTTGACTGCTGATTTGAAGTATCACCAGTTTTATGAAGCTGAAAACAAGTTACTTTTGGCAGATATTGGTCATTTTGAGAGCGAACGCTATACAAAAAATTATATTGTTGATTATCTTCGAAAAAAAATTCTTAATTTTGCAATCATTTTATCGGAAGAAAATACAAATCCAGTTAAGTACTTATAAAATATGACGAATACGAAAGAATTAAGTGTTGAGGACAAGTTAAGAGCAATATACGATTTACAGCTTATTGACTCTAGAATTGACGAAATCAGAAACGTTAGAGGAGAACTTCCTTTAGAGGTTGAAGATTTAGAAGATGAAGTTGCAGGTTTGAGCACTCGTTCAGAGAAACTGAAAGGTGAACTTGAAGTGATTGAGGAGCAAATCAAAGCAAAAAAAATTGCTATTGAGGAGCATAAAGAGGTTATCAAGAAGTACACAAAACAACAAGAATCAGTACGTAACAACAGAGAATTTAATTCTTTGACAAAAGAGGTTGAATTTCAGGAATTAGAAATTCAATTGGCTGAAAAGCAAATCAAAGAAATGAAAGCTTCTATCGAGCACAAAAAAGAAGTTATTTCTAATTTAAAAGAAAAACTTGATGCTAAAAGCTCTCATTTAAAACATAAAAAATCTGAGTTAGATGCTATTATGGCTGAAACTCAGAAAGAAGAAACTTTCTTAACTGAGAAATCTGCTGAGTATGCTGCACAAATCGAAGATAGATTATTAGCTGCTTACAACAGAATCAGAAGCAGTGTTCGTAATGGATTGGCTGTTGTTTCTATCGAAAGAGGAGCTTCTGCTGGATCTTTCTTTACAATTCCACCACAAACTCAGGTTGAAATTGCTTCAAGAAAGAAAATCATCACAGATGAGCACTCTGGAAGAATTTTAGTTGATACACAATTAGCTGAAGAAGAAAAAGAAAAAATGGAACAATTGTTCGCAAAATTCTAAATATCAAGTCCCGATTAAATCGGGACTTTTTTTTTACTTATTTTTTGCCACAGATTAAAAGGATTAACTCAGATTAAATTATTCTTATGCTGAATAAAATCTTTTTAATCCTTTTATCCCGATAGCTATCGGGAGTGGCAAAACATTTTTTACCTTTAGAAAAAATTTAAGTTTTGGGAATTAAAAAAGGAATTCGGTTCATAACATTAAAATCAGTTGGATCTTACATTAATTTTTTGAGCTATGTTCGTCCGCAAAAAGCTATGGAACTTTCTTATGCTCTTTTTAGCCAGCCTCGAATTGGCCGATTAAAAAAAGAGGAGCTTCCAAAAGTTTTGCGACATACAGAAACAGAAATATTTCATCATAATGAACATCATTTTCAAACCTACATCTGGAAAGGAAATGAAACCAAAATTCTATTAGTGCATGGCTGGGAAAGCAATGCTGCACGATGGAAAAAAACCTTACCGCATCTTCAAAAATCTGGAAGCACTATTATTGCAATTGATGCGCCTGCACACGGACAAAGTAGCGGAAAAGAATTTAATGTGCCACTTTACGCCGAATTTATAAATAAAGCCGTAGAAAAATATCAGCCAGAAATCATAATTGGACACTCTATTGGCGGTGCTGCCTGTGTCTATCATCAATATTTATTCCCGAATACAAGCATTAGCAAAATGGTAGTTCTTGGCGCTCCTTCTGATTTAAAAACTTTGATTAACAATTATATTTCGATGCTTAGTTTGAATAGAAGAATGCTGCCTCTTTTGGAAAGCAAATTCGTCAATCGTTTCAATTTTAAACTGGAAGATTTTTCGGGACAAAAATTTGCCTCTCAATTTACTATTCCAGGTTTTATTGCTCATGATACGACAGATAAGATTGTAGCTTTTGAAGAAGGAAAAAAAATAGCCAGCAACTGGAAAAACAGCCAGTTTATCGAAACCAGTGGTTTAGGTCACGGAATGCATGATGATGAATTGTATGACAAGGTGATTGAGTTTCTGTTTTCTGAAGTTTCTAAGCCACTAAGTCGCTAAGACTCTAAGCTTTTTTAATCTAAAATCCAAAATCAAAATGATTGCCGTAATTTTTGAAGTAATCCCTAACGAAGGAAAAAAAGAAGAATATCTGGATATCGCAGCGAGTCTGCGTCCAGAATTAGACCATATTGAAGGATTTATTTCGATAGAGCGATTTCAAAGTTTTACTGATCCTTCAAAAGTGCTGTCTTTATCTTTTTGGAAAGATGAAGAAAGCATTCAACAATGGAGAAATCTAGAGATGCATCGTGCAGCTCAGGCAAAAGGCAGAAATGAAGTTTTCAAAGATTATCATTTAAGAATTGCATCTGTAGTCCGTGATTATGGAATGTTTGACAGAAAAGAAACTCCGGAAGACAGTTCTATTTTTCATGAATCTTAAAAAAAAGGTACTAAGATTCTAAGCCACTATCCCGATAGCTATCGGGACTAAGTTTTTCTCTAAAGTCTGAAATCTAAAATCCCAAGATGTCTAAACTTTTGTCTACTTTTGCAGTATGGAAGAAAATTTAAAACGTCTTAATAAATTTATTGGTGAAACAGGATATTGTTCTCGTCGTGAAGCTGATAAATTAATTGAAGAAGGACACGTGACAATAAATGGCGCTGTGGCTGAAATGGGGACTAAAGTTTCGCCAGATGATGAAATACGTATTAATGGTAAATTAATCGTAGAGAAAAATGAAAAATTAGTTTATTTGGCTTTCAATAAACCTGTCGGAATTGAATGCACGACTAACCTTGAAGTTAAAAATAATATTGTTGATTATATTAATTACCCAAAACGTATTTTCCCAATTGGAAGACTGGATAAAGCCAGTGAAGGATTAATTTTTATGACCAATGATGGCGATATTGTCAACAAGATTCTCCGTGCAAGAAATAACCACGAAAAAGAATATACCGTTACAGTAAACAAACCTATTACAGAACGTTTTATTCAGAGAATGGGAAATGGTGTTCCGATTCTCGATACGGTTACCAAAAAATGTAAAGTAGAGCAAATTAGCAAATTCACTTTCAAAATCATTTTAACGCAAGGATTAAACCGTCAGATTAGAAGAATGTCTGAATACTTGGGTTATGAAGTTACAGCCTTAAAACGTATTAGAATCATTAATATCTCTTTGGATGTTCCTGTTGGAAGATATAGAGATTTAACCGATGCTGAGATAAAAGAATTAAATCAATTAATTGAACCTTCTAGCAAAACAGAAGAAGCTAGTCTTCCGAAAGTAGAAAATCAGAATAGAAATTCAAACAGAAGTTCAACTCAAGGTTCGACTCAAAATTCAAGTCGAAGAACAACATTTATTTCAAAACACGATCCTCGCTTTAAAAAAAGAGGAGATAATAAATAAAAAAAAATCCCATTCAGTTGAATGGGATTTCTCATTTTATTCTATTTCTTTTCTTTATTCAAAAATTCATAATACAGCGCTTTAGATAAAAAACTGGCGTCTTGATAATTCCAAATCAAATTTTCTCGAAGAGCTTCTACATATTTTCCGTTTAAATTATTTTTTTCAAAATATTCACGACGTGCATCATCATTAAAGTTTAAACCGCTTAAGAAGACAGGTTCTACTCCTTTATTAACTGAAATATTATAATTCGTAACAAGGTTTCCCCAATTGATATAACTGCATAAAAGAATTGTTCCGTAGAAATACCAAACCATCTGGTTAAAAAGATAAGCATTGGTTTTTTGCTTTCTTATTTTCTGAAATGAAACTGCTAATCCGATAATAGCTAAGATTAAAAAAGCATAAACTCCAAGAC
This sequence comes from Flavobacterium movens, assembly GCF_039581425.1. Taxonomy (NCBI): domain Bacteria; kingdom Pseudomonadati; phylum Bacteroidota; class Flavobacteriia; order Flavobacteriales; family Flavobacteriaceae; genus Flavobacterium; species Flavobacterium movens. The sequence goes on along the minus strand of NZ_JBCPXY010000012.1, from coordinate 38,510 downwards.
GTTTGTATGTTAAACCATAAAAAGAAACATATTCTGTGTTCTTAATCATAGCACTTACAATTAAGATGACATTTAGTGCAAGCCATACTTTAGCTAAGTTTTTTAAAGACTTGGCTTTTTCGTCAAAGTTAAATCCGCCTTTAAAATAAAACAGAATTACTCCAACTGCCATTAGAATTGAAAAAATTACAGCATTTACACGTTCGTGTGTATCTGCACTTAAATTTGTTTTTTTGACCACTTCAAAGAATTGCTCATAATTGTAAGTTCCAATAAAAACTAAAAGCATGATGTTTAACAGAAACAATGTGATTTCCCCGCTTCTTCTTTCAAAATCAAGATCTAAAAAAGAAAAAGTGCTTTGATTTTTTACTTCAGAAACATTTGTGAAATCATTGTTCAATTTCGGATTGTATTCGTAACAAACATCAGGAACCCAATAATTCCAGAAACTAAACGAGATATAAAATCCTAAAACACACATTGCAATTAATTGCGGTAAATTGATATCTAGTTCATAATCTGTAAATAATGAAGAGAAATGATCGCTTCCGAAAGAGTAAACAATGAAAAACAATCCGAGAAAGATAACCGGAATAAGAACAAAAGCTACTAGTTTTTTCGCAAAATCATTATGGATTTTTCGTTCTGGAAGCCATTGTTTAAAGATGAATATTCGGCCGATTGAAGTAAATCCGTTTAAAAATATTAAAGGAAAAACCTGAATTATTTTGAGTTCATCATTTTGTGTTTTGAATTGCAAAAATAAAATTGATAGTGCTAAAGCAAAAAATGATGCCGCATCTCCGTACCAAGCAAAAGCAAAACAAGACAAAATAGAGGTCATTACAAGAACAAGATGTGATCGCTCTACCATCTTTTCCTGAAAGAAATAACTAATTAAAAGCGTGAGTAAAACGCCAAAAATAGAAATATTGATTCCAACAGATTCGTTGTAAAAAAGCAGTATAAAAACCGCTGTACAAGCTAAGATAATTTGATGTTTTTTCATGATCGATAGACTTAAAAGTACTTTGCAATTCAAAGTTTTTAGATAAAAAAATAGCGTTATTAGGATTTCATTAATTTTTCAAGGTACGATAAGTGCTCTTTAAAGGCAACACGCCCCAAATCGGTAACTTGATAAGAGGTTCTAGGCTTTTTGCCTATAAATTCTTTTTTTACTTCTATATAACCTGCTTTTTCAAGCGCAGAGGAATGACTCGCTAAATTACCATCGGTGATATTTAAAAGCGTTTTCATCTCGGTAAAATCTACCCAGTCGTTAACCATCAGAATGGACATAATCCCCAGTCTGACACGGCTTTCAAAATCTTTATTTAGTTTATCAATAATTCCCATTGGGTTATTTATTTGTATTTTTTGAACATCACTAATCCGTATACGATATGCAAGATTCCGAATCCTAAAATCCAGAAAATCAATCCATACCCTATATTAAAAAGTGCAATACATCCTAAAATCAGTTCCGAGAAACCAAGATATTTTATGTCCGAAAATGTATATTTTTCTGCGTTTACAACAGCAAGTCCGTAAAAAATTAATGTTGCAGGAGCCACTAAACCAAAGTTCCCATAATGTATTAAAGCCAGACAAAAGATCCCGCCAGTTATAAGGGGTACTGCCAAATGAAACAGCATTTTTTTTGTTGCCGAAGTCCAAATTGGCAAATTGTATTTTCGACTTTTTCTAATGGTAAAAAAAGCAGCAAATACCAATGCAACAACCATAATTATGATTCCGATCCAGAATAATTCTGAAACCAGATTGGTTGAATATAATCTATGCCCATCGTTTAGATAATCGATACCGTTTACTTTGAAAAGCTGATATACATAGATTCCGCCAATTAAAGCTGAAAGACCAGCGAAAACTCCTGAAAGTCCGCTTAATGATATAAATCTTGAAGAGCGCTCCATCATGGAACGAATATGTGCTAAATCTTCTTGGTGCTTTTGATTCATAATTAAAGTACTTTGCGTTACAAAGTTATTATTTATTTCGAATTGGCAAATAAAAAAGTGATTTTATTTTTAATATTTCGGCCCTCTGGGATTCTGCAAACCTTTTTAAAAACGAAACTTTCTTATGAAAATGATTGCGTGAGGGATAGAAGCTAGCTACCGAAGTAGCGCGGATAGCCCGACCGTATCGAGATAAGAAGGCGTATATGAGTAAAGTATGTTTGCCTTCTTATCTCGATACGGTCACGCCCAAAATATAAAAACGAAAAAGCCCATTCTTAACAAACAGGCTTTTATTATTACGAGATTTTAAATTAAAACCATCTTCTTCTTTTGAATAAAAATACTCCAAAAGTGGATAAGATTATTGAAACTAGAAGCAGAATCCAGATTCCGTATTTACTTTCTTCTAATCCGTTTGGTACGTTCATTCCGTACAAACTGGCGATTAGGGTTGGAATCATTAAAATGATCGAAATTGATGTCATCTGTTTCATGATATTATTCATGTTGTTAGAAATTACAGAAGCATAAGCATCCATCATTCCTGTTAAGATGTTGTTGTAAATATTGGCTGTATCTTGTGCCTGATTTAATTCGATTTCAACATCTTCTAATAATTCTGGATCGTAACTAGCTTTATGTGCTTTTAAGTTTTTGATTCTTTGAAACAAAACGTCATTTGCTTTTAAAGAGGTAATAAAGAATACAAAGCATTTTTCGATTTGAAGTAGCGCTTGCAATTCTTCATTTTTGATCGATTTCTCTAAATTATCTTCTGCCAGTTTTATTTTATGGTTGATTTGTTTTAGATATTTCAAATACCAAACGCTTGACGACAAAAGCAATCTTAGCACTAAATTGAAATTATCTTCGATTTCGATGTTTTTGCGTTGTGAATAGGCAACAAAATCTTTTATTATTTCTGTTTTATAAAAACTGATGGTAACACAGATATCGTCTTTAAATATGATTCCGAGTGGAACGGTATGGAACGGAATTTTGACATCTCCGCTTTTAATCGGAATACGCATAATGATAAGCGTCCAGCCGTCTTCTATTTCGATACGAGGTCTTTCGTCGATATCTTCGATATCATTGTAAAAGGCTTCAGGAAGTTGAAGTTCTTCTAATAAGTAATTTTTATCTGATTCTGTTGGAGATTCGATATGAATCCAGCAATTTGAAGTCCATTTTTGGATTTCTACCAATCCGTTGTTGTTTGTGTAAAAGGCTTTCATTTCAAAATACAGGTTTTTAGCGCAGCATTTTGAAATTTTCAAAAGCTGCTTAATTTAATACTAACGAATAATAATCGTCCATTTGGAGAAGTGTTTTTTAAGTGGTGCAAAAGTATCCTTTATTTTTAAGAACCAAAACTTTAATCTATTAATAATATATTAAAATGGCACTTTGAGATGATTTTAAACACATAGAGACATAGATATTGTAACTGTAGAAAAGGCGTTTCACTTTTTTAAATAAACATAGTAGGAGTCTGAGCAAACTATGTGGAAGAAATTTGTTTCTCTTTTGTATTCTTTTTTAAAAATTAAATTCTATGTTTCTATGTGTTTAAAAAATAAAAAAGCCTGCTCAATCGAACAGGCTTTATAATATATTTTGACGCAATTTTACTTATTTCTTGCGCTTCTCATTTTTCTTGCTAAAAGTGTATTCTTAAGTAACATTGCAATTGTCATTGGTCCTACTCCACCCGGAACTGGTGTAATGAAAGATGCTTTTTTGCTTACTCCGTCAAAATCAACGTCTCCCTTAATAACGTATCCTTTTGCGTTTGATGCATCTTCTACACGTGTAATTCCAACATCGATAACCGTTACTCCTTCTTTTACCATGTCTGCTTTTAAGAATTCTGGGACTCCTAAAGCCGTAATGATAATATCTGCATTTTTAGTGAATTCTGCTAAATCTTTAGTTCTACTATGAGTTAATGTAACTGTCGAATCTCCAGGATTTCCTTTACGACTCATTAAGATACTCATTGGGCGTCCTACGATATGGCTTCTTCCAATTACAACTGTGTGTTTACCTGCAGTTTCTACTTTGTAACGCTCTAACAATTCCATAATCCCGAATGGGGTTGCCGGAATAAAACTTTCCATTTCAAGCGCCATTCTTCCAAAGTTAGTTGGATGGAATCCGTCTACATCTTTGTCTGGATCGATTGCTAATAAGATTTTCTGTTCGTCGATATGTTTTGGCAAAGGCAACTGAACGATGTATCCGTCTAGATTGTCGTCTTCGTTTAACTCTTTAATTTTAGCCAATAATTCGTCTTCTGTAATGGTTTCTGGTAAAGCAACTAAAGTTGAATCAAATCCGATCTCTTGGCATGATTTTACTTTACTTCCTACGTAAGTTAAACTTGCTCCGTTATTACCCACTAAAACTGCTGCTAAATGAGGCACTTTTCCTCCAGCTGCTTTTATAGATTGAACTTCGATTGCAATTTCGTTTTTAATGTCGTTAGATGTTTTTTTACCGTCTAGTAGTTGCATTGTGTGTTGTTTCAAGTTTAACGTTTCATGTTTGCTTCGCCAAGTCGGCCTTTAGCCTCGGGTCACGTTACTTGCGAAACTTAATTTTTATTGAATTAAAAAAGTTTCAAGTTTTGGTCTCTTAAATTGAAACCTTAAACTTGAAACTCTTTTTATTATTTCGGCATTCCTCCTGGCATACCACCCGGCATCCCTTTCATACCACCCATCATTTTCATCAGATTTTTTCCGCCTGGGCCTTGCATCATCTTCATCATCTTGCTCATTTGGTCAAACTGTTTCATCAGCTGATTTACTTGCTCGACTTTAGTTCCCGAACCTTTAGCGATTCTAGCTTTTCTTTTTACGTCGATAATAGCTGGTTTGCTTCTTTCTCCTGGAGTCATCGAATAAATGATCGCTTCAATATGTTTGAAAGCGTCGTCTTCGATTTCAACATCTTTCATGGCTTTTGAAGCACCTGGTATCATTCCAACCAAGTCTTTCATGTTACCCATTTTCTTTACTTGTTGAATTTGGGTTAAAAAGTCATCAAAACCAAATTCGTTTTTAGCGATTTTCTTTTGAAGTTTTCTTGCTTCTTCTTCATCAAATTGTTCTTGAGCTCTTTCAACAAGAGACACAACGTCTCCCATTCCTAAGATACGCTCAGCCATACGTTCTGGATAGAAAACATCAATTGCTTCCATTTTTTCTCCAGTACCAACAAATTTAATTGGTTTGTTTACAATCGATTTGATTGAAAGTGCAGCTCCACCACGAGTATCTCCATCTAATTTCGTTAAGATAACTCCATCAAAGTTCAAGATATCGTTGAACGCTTTTGCTGTATTTACAGCATCTTGTCCTGTCATAGAGTCTACAACGAACAATGTTTCTTGTGGCTGAATTGCTTTGTGAACACGTGCAATTTCGTCCATCATTTCCTGATCTACTGCTAAACGTCCTGCTGTATCGACGATAACAACATTGAATCCGTTTGCTTTAGCATGCTTAATTGCATTTTGAGCAATTTCTACAGGATTTTTATTTTCTGGTTCCGAGTAAACCTCAACACCTATTTGATCTCCCACAACATGTAACTGGTTGATCGCCGCAGGACGGTAAATATCACACGCTACAAGAAGTGGTTTCTTGTTTTTCTTCGTTTTTAAGAAGTTTGCTAATTTTCCTGAGAAAGTAGTTTTACCAGAACCTTGAAGTCCTGACATCAAAATAACAGTTGGATTTCCTGATAAGTTAACACCAGCAACATCTCCACCCATTAATTCTGTCAACTCATCTTTTACCAGTTTTACTAATAATTGTCCTGGCTGTAAGGTTGTCAATACGTCCTGACCAATTGCTTTGTCTTTTACTCTAGCCGTAAAATCTTTAGCAATTTTAAAGTTAACGTCGGCATCAAGCAAAGCACGACGAACTTCTTTTAAAGTATCGGCAACGTTTACTTCTGTAATTTTACCGTGTCCTTTTAATATATGGAACGCTTTATCTAACTTATCACTTAAATTATCAAACATATCATTTTCTTTATATAGAAGTGCAAAGATAATCTAATTAGATATTTCAGGCAATTTTTATTTCCACCCAATTTTGCCACGAAGCCACTAAGGCACAAAGTTTTTTGTTTCTCGCAGATTTAGCAGATTCAAAAGATTATTTTTTAAATTGGGTATGAGAAAAATCACCTAGATCAGCAAAATCTGCGAGAGAAAAAAGGCGCAAAGAATAAAACCTTTGCGCCTTTGTACCTTTGTGGCTATGAACCTTTAAAATTGGAAGTATATAAATGGTTGTGATCCTGCTACTGCTGTTGCGTAAACAATCCAGTAGACAAATCCTAAAATTATTGCTTTTACTAATAATGGTGTTTTGTCAAAAATAGATTTCATTCCGTTGGTGAATGTTTCTGGTAAGAAATGCCAAACGTAACCGAACAACATTAATCCGAAAACATTTTTATAACCTAAAACAATTGTTTTCCAAAGTTCTGGTTCAAATGTTAATTGACCGATGTTATTAATTACTTGTAATGCCGTTTCAAAATCTCTTGCTCTGAAGAAAATCCAACAGAAAACTACAAAATGGAAAGTGATTACGATTGAAAAAAATCTCCATAAGAAATTCGGACTTTTATCTTTCTTCGAAGGAAAGAATTCCATAAATATTTTATGAACCGCTAATGCTAATCCGTGTAATGCCCCCCAAACAATAAACTGTGCTCCTGCTCCGTGCCACAAACCTCCTAAAAGCATTGTAGTAAACAGGTTAAAATTGGTTACTAAAGTTTGTTTTATTTTGCTTGAAAGTAAAAATGACAAAGCGAAAATTAAAATACTGGCTCCTGCAATAATAAGCGGAATTACACTCTCATTATAACAAGACATTCCCCAAAGCAATAATCCGAAGAAAAATAAACTTGGGAATAAATATCCTGCGAAAGATCCTTCTCGATTTCCTCCAATCGAAATGTATAAAAAGTCTTTTAACCAAGTCGAAAGCGAAATATGCCATCTTCTCCAGAAATCGGTAATCGAAGTCGATTTGTATGGAGTTCTAAAGTTGACTGGCAATTTAAATCCAAGCAATAATGCAATACCAATTGCCATGTCTGAATATCCAGAGAAATCACAATAAATCTGAATGGCATATCCGTACGAAGCCATTAAGTTTTCGAACGAAGTATAACTCATTGGCGTATCAAAAACACGATCAACGAAATTTACAGATATGTAATTTGAGATTACTGTTTTCTTGATTAAACCTCCAATAATCAAAAACAAGGCGTTGTTTACATCTTGCTTTGTTAGATTTAATTTTTGATAAATCTGAGGCAAAAAGTCTTTCGCACGAACAATTGGTCCCGCAACTAATTGAGGGAAGAATGACACGAAGAATAAATATTCGATGTAATTCTTTGTCGGTTTAATTTCTTCTCTATAAATCTCAATAATATAACTCATAGATTGGAACGTATAAAACGAAATTCCAACAGGAAGAAAAACATTATGAAGTTCAAAATGACCATGAAACATATCGTTGTACGTCACGATCAAAAAGTTCATGTATTTGAAATAGCCTAAAAGTGCCAAATTCAAAATGACACTAATTACCAAATAAAATTTCTTAACTCCATCTCTGCTTTCTCGGTAAATAATCTGGCTCAAACCATAATCTACGACTGACGAAAGCAATAACAGCAGAAAATAAATCCCGCTTGATTTATAGTAAAAGAATAATGAGAAGAGAATAACATACGTTAATCTCAAATAAAATGTTTTGCGTAAAAAACCATACACAAAATAGAAAACCAGAAATAAACCTAAGAATAAACCGGTATTGAATAAAAGTTTTTCGTCTTCGTTGTAAACAAACCAACTCTTAACTTGTTCTATTGTAATTGCACCAAAATTTTGAATGAACCAATTATTAATGCTATCTATTGTTGTCAACTTACTTCTTTAATTTAAAATTATCGTATGATTTTAAAAACGCCTGAGCAAACAGATTTCCTTGTTTCTCGTATCCTTTTTTTGAATAATGAACCCAATCTGGCCCTATTAATCCTTGAACTTTCAATTGTTTGATTCCGCTCATGCCTCCAAACTCATCGTACAAATCCCAAACAGCAAAATCATCTTTTTGGGCTATATCAATAATGTGACGAGTGTAATCATCGATATATGTATTTGGTTTTCTTCTTAGCAAAGATGGCGGTGGTGTCATTACAATTATTGGCGCATCTATTTTCTGTGCTCTTACATTCTGTATAAATTCTCGTAATTCTTTAATATAACCTCCAGCATCCAATTTCTCGTAACTTTCATTTGTTCCTAATGAAAAAACCAATAAATCTGGATGTAATGATTTCAGCTGTTCAAAAAATAAAGGATATTTATTGTAATCTGAATATTTAGCTCCGTTTACTCCAATACTGCTATAAATAACGCCTGGGGCATCTTTTTCTAAGATAATTCCGTTTAACTCATAATCTTTTGCTTCTTTATTCGGAATCAAGAAAATTCGGCTTAAAGCATTTTCTGAATTATAATAATGTGAGAAAGAATCTGATTCGATTGCCAACGGAACAAACTCTGACATTGAAATGGTCTTTGGCCTTGTTTCATTTGTTGAGATTTTTAAAGTTCTTCCTGCACGGATATTATTCGACTTTAAACGATTTTCTCTTTTAATCTCGGCAACAGAAACATTGTATTTATCTGCAATGCTTCCAAGCACTTCCCCTTTTTTAATTTTATGCGTAATGACTCTTCGTTCTGTTGTCTGAATAGAATTGATCTTAGAAGAAATAGCCAAATCAAACATATTCTGATTTTGAGGCGTAATAATTTTTATTGTATTGAATTTGTACGCTGGATCTTTTATGTTCATCTCCATTACAAATCCGCCTGAATCTCTCCAAAGACCAATACCGCATAATCCAATAGGGCATTGCTTTACTGGGTAAATATTTCTATAGCTCTCCCAAGTTCTGTTCGATTTGAAACGTTCGTTATAAGATCCGTTTGTTCTGGCTAATTGATACGGAAAAACCAGACCACGTCCTGCGTTGCCAAATTGCTGCTGCAGTTTTTTTCTGATTTCATTTGTCATCAAATCACTTTGAATATGCGAATCTCCAATATGTACAATATTGATTTTCTGATTTTTCTGATCTTCATTTTTTTCCAGTTTATGAAAAAAATCACTTATCGCTTTTGCGTTATAAATCTGACCATCAGAAGGCGCATCAATTGCTGCGGTATCCATTTTTTGAATCATGCTTTTTGGTATTGGCTGTACGTCTGTTTTTGGAGTTTTTTCATTTGTTGTAAAAAAAAGACAACAAAAGAAAACCATTAATTTATTTATCATACACTGTCTTTTGTTACTGAAACGGAATCGGGTTTGGCTCTTTTTACTGGTTTTGGCTTAGTCCCTTCAGCATCTCTTTTTTGTCTGAGTTCCTTATATTCTTCGTATCCTTTATTTAACTGTCCATAAAGTAAATTACCGATTGCTTTTGCACCGCGCTGGTTAAAGTGTGTGTAATCTTTATTGGCTTTGGCTGGAGTTTCATCAACCCATTTTATCATAGAACCATCTCCTCCCATCAAAGTATATAGGTTTACAAATCCTGCATGAGTTTCTAATGCATAATGCTTTTGTGCTTTCATTAAAGGAACTACAGCCGAATCGGTTTTCATTTCTAAATCATATTTTGTTGACTTGTCAGCAGTTGAAACAATTAGAATCGAAACGCCTGGAAATGATTCTTTTATTTTATTAACGGTTTTCGTCATTCCTTTTTCATACCAAGAATAATTTTTTGTGCCGTAATTTAAAACGTTGGTTCCATAGTGCAGAATGATCAAATCGTATCTTAAGCTATTATTAAAAGCCCTCATTACATCTGCATTAAACGTCGAAATTGGAAGTCCTGAATTTCCTCGCTGAGAGAAATTATCGACATGAACTCCGCTTCCATTATCAAAATTAAATCCATAAATCGGAATAGAGTCTGCTTGTACAAAATTTGCTTTAAAGGCTTTTAAACTTCCTGATGAAACTTTTAGCGTGTTAACTAAACTATTTGGAGAAAGACTTTTCTTAAGAGTATCTTTTCCTATAATGAAATTCACTTTTCCAACCTTAGATGAACGTCCATAAAATAATGTTGCATTATCTAATGAAGTCGAATATTTATTCAATCCAGCTTCGTACTGAACCCAAGTTGAATTGGATCTATCATTGGCAAAAAACACATGTCCGTTAACTCCAAAAGGGCTCGTTGGTCTTTTTACATTTAAATAAGACTGTGTTTTCCAGTTTTTAGAATAAGTTGATTTTACAGATCCTCTCGATGCTGCAGATTCTGAAGTAATAGGAACAAAACCAACACCGTTTCCTCCAAAACGTTCCTGATAATTGGTACGAACGTCCTGAACGATTAAATCTCCATCGGTCATAGAATCTCCGTAATAAGCGATTCTTACTTTGTTCTGCGGATTTTTTTCTAACTGATACAATTTCTCATAGAAAGAAATCAGATATTGATATCCTTTATAGTTTTCAAATGTTTCCGCAGGAAATTCAATTCCCTCTGTTTCATCAAAAACAATTTTCTGCCCGTTTAGCGCTTGCTCACTTTTTGCAATACTGTCTTTGTCTAGCGATAATGAATCGTCGGCAACAGATTCTAAAAGCATACTATCTATCAATATATTTTTAGAATCTAATTTAGTCTCCGAAAATATTTTATCTGGAAGGATTTGTTTAAACCCAATAAAAGCAACCAGCGCTAAAGCCACGATTGCAAAAGACTGAAAAAAATAAGACTTTGTATTCACTTAATAATTATAATAAAATATGAGGAACTGCATTCAAAAATTAAACCAATTCAATAATCGTTAACTTACTGCAGAAAAAATTTGTGCAAAGATAGAATAACATTTTGTTTCTATTTGATTTTAACAAGAAAGTAGAACAAAAAAAGAGGTTAGAAAAATTCTAACCTCCTTATCAAAAAAAAATAAAAAAAACAAAGCTAATGATTAACTAGATTTTTGATGTTTTTTATTTAAGAGTACATTTTATAAAATAAACTATTCTAGATTATTATTTTTTATTAGAATGTAGTAGTGCTGTTTGCTTGGTAAGCAAAATTAAAAGTATAGTAAGGCGACTCCGAAGTTTGTGTTGGACTTGCAGGTGCATCTTTATAATAACTTAATATTTCAAATTTTGCATATTTACCATCGTGTGTTTTTACAACAAATACTTTTCCTGCAATAGGAGAAATGATATGAGTTTCTGCATTGTAAGAATACCAGCCTTTTCCGCTTCCTGTTGGGATTGAATAAACGGTAGATGCATCTTGAGCAAAAGTACTAGAAGCAGGAAATGCCGTTACGTTTGCAAAAATACCTGAAACAATACTTACTGCTCCTTGTCCTTTTCTTTCTGGTTCTCCTGTATCAGTAGCATTAATTTTTGCTCCTCCATTAACAATAATTGATGTACCACGGAAAGCGATATCCCAACTATCGTCAGTTACAATTTTATTTTGGGAAAAACTGAATTTTGCAAATGCTCCTCCAGCTGGCTGTCCTTGACCACCTGTTTGTGGTGCAGCAATATTAGAAACTTTTGTAGTTACTACTGGTGCTACTGTATTTTTATCATCATCGCTGCTGCAAGATGCTGTAAAAATAAATAATGCTAAAAGCGAAAGTTTTAAGAATTTTGTTTTCATTTTGAAAAGGTTTAAATAAATATTGATTAAAAATTATATTGAATTCGTGCAAAAAACTGTCTGCCTGCCAAGTTGCTGATTTGGCTTGGATCTGTAAAATCAAATAAATTATTGGCTCCTGCCTGAAGCATAAATTTATCTCCGATATATTTTGAAATTGACAGGTTTGTCAAGAAGTAACCATCAACAAATGTGTCATATTTGTCAAGTATCTGATTACCGTTTGTATCAAACATTCCGTATTTGCTTCTGTAAAAAACACGTAAGTTGATATCGGTTTTTATCTTAGGGATCGTGTAGGAGAATTTAACATTGGCCGTATGTTTTGATCTGTTAAACAATCCGAAATAATCCGATTTTTTAATTTGAATCGTTTGTAAATCCGAGTTACGGATGTATTGGTAATCTTGAAAATTATCCAGAACTGATTTGTCTTTTGCTGTTAAAAACTGATAGCCAAATGATACTGATAATTGTTTTGTAAAATCATAAGTTGAATTAAACTCTAGACCGTAAGTAAAGATTTTACTAATATTAAAATAACTGAAGACATTCTGACCATTAGTTTTTTGGGCAACAACTCGAGTATCAATTAAATTTTCTATTGAATTATAGAAAGCATTCACGTCTAGTCTTAATTTGTTTTTTTTGTAAAAAGTTCCAAGGTTGACATTTATTGAACTTTCTGGCTTCAACGGTTCACCAAAATTTACTCCATCTACTCTAGACAAAAGTTGCCCCTGTTCTTCAAGTTGATTCAAACGATCTTCTGCAACATTATATCCCAAAACCGTATATCCAACCGATGGATTTGTAAAATCAAAGTACAATTGACGAAAATCTGGTGCTTTGTAGCCATAACCAACAGAAGATTTTAAAGAAAAATTCTCATTAACCTTATAGTTGACTGCTAATTTTGGGCTAAACTGTGAGGCATACTCACTATGATTATCATATCTAAATCCAGCAAGAACATTCCATTTCTCAGTTGGATTGTAATCGTATTGCAGGTAAATATATTGCGAGTTAAAATTTACTTGCTTTTCAAAATAAGTTCTGTCTAAAGTCTCATAATTTAATCCAACTCCACCTGTTAGTTTATCATTTTTTAATGAAAGCGTTGTTCGAATTTCTGGTCGAACTAACCATTGATTGTAATAAGCACTCTCATATAGAGCGTTATTCTTATCATTTAAAAAGGAATCATTTTTGTAATTTGTGGTATAAAACTCATATTCAGAATACACTTTTGAGCTCCATTTATGCTCAAATTTAATTTGCGAATTCCATTCTTTTTCTTTTGCATCACCCTTATAGTTTTCAGAATCGATAATTGCCACATTATCCATTTTCATATCATAAAAACGATTATTTACAATTAACTTTAAATTCTCTGAAAAATCGTAATATATCTTAGGCTGGATTGTAAAATTATAAAATGGCTCCACATTTTTTAGTGGCGTACTTTTATCTAAATCATAACCATCTGTAGAATAAAAATTAGCAAAAAGATTAGCTGAAAACTTCTTCTTCTTCCACAACAAATTCGTGTTAGCATCATTGGTGTTAAAAGTCGCATATCTATAAGAAAGACTTCCTGTAAATGTATCTTTCTTTGGTCTTTTTGTTATTACATTTATTACTCCACCCATTGCTTCAGATCCATACAATGCTGAAGAAGCCCCTTTAACAATTTCTATTCTTTCTATATTTCCCACAGAAACCCTAGATAAGTCCAAAACACCAGCACTTCTACCCACTAACGGCACTCCATCAATTAAAATCATAGTATAAGCCGCATCCAATCCTTGCATTTGAATTCCTTCAAAACCACTTTCGTCAGGAATTAAAATAATACCGGTTTGTTCGCTTAAAATTTCATTTAATCTTGTAACACCAGACTTCATAATTGCTTCAGACGTAATAATTGTCATAGGCAAAGGCAAAGATGAAAGCACTCTTTCTGTTCTAGTTGCAGTAGTAACTTTTACTTCCGATAATTCATTTGTTTCCACACTGTCTTTTTTAACATTCTGAGAAACAGAAATTTGACAAAAAAGCACAACAGCAAAAAGAGTAATTTTAAAGTTCATTATTTTTATTCAGTCTTAATAATCGATGCAAATATATAACTATTTTTAATTGTTCTAAATTAAATTTATATATTTGCGAAAAATTTAAAAACAAAACAATAAGTTATGATTTCAAAAAGCCTTTTTTTGTCAGCCGCTATGGCTTTAACATGTGGTCTTGGATTTAGTCAGGACAAGAAACAACAAGACATAAAATCTATTAAATCGATGTGCGGTTGTTATGAGGTGAAGTTCAATTTCACAGAAACTTTCTCTTACCCAAAAGATTCTCTTACTTATAAACCTTCTGAGACTAAACACGAATCTGCTTTAGAATGGGTTGAGCTATTAGAAGATACTCCAAACAAAATTGTAATGCAGCATTTACTTATTGTAAGTCCTGATATGATTATCAAACACTGGAGACAAGATTGGCTTTACGAAAACACAGACTTATATACTTTTGACAAAGGCAATTCTTGGAAATACAAGAAATTAGATAAAAAAGCGGTTAAAGGTCAGTGGACTCAAAAAGTATATCAAGTAGACGATAGTCCAAGATATGAAGGATCTTCAACTTGGGTACATGTTGACGGACAAGACTATTGGGCAAACGTTGCCGATGCACCACTTCCAAGAAGAGAGCAGACAAAACGTAACGATTATAATGTTTTAAAAAGAAGAAACATCCACGAAATTACTGCTACAGGATGGAATCATGAGCAAGACAATGACAAATTGGTTCGCGATGATGCAGGAAAAGATGTTTTATTAGCGCAAGAAAAAGGATTTGATGTTTACACAAAAGTTCCTGATTCAAAATGTATTGCAGGACAAAAATGGTGGAAAGAAAACAATGCTCTTTGGAAAAATGTTCGTGACAAATGGCAAACTCTTTTTGACAGACACCAAGACTTAAACCTAGAAGCTAAAGTTGATAGAAAAGCACTTTATTCTCTTTTATTTGATTTGAAACCAGATGCGTCAAAAGGAGAATCTGATAAAATCATTGACAAATTTGTTAAATAATTAGAATTAGTTGTTATAAAAAAGCCAGAAGTTTCTACACTTCCGGCTTTTTTGTTTGTAAAAGACTGATCTTTCAGCGTGAAAAGTTATTAATACTCATCTTCTAAGAAACCTGTTCTTCTATGACCTTCATAAAGAATATCATATCCGGTTTTATCATAATCGAAATGAGCCCTAAATGATATTTTATCTACTTTATGTCCACCTTTAGACAATCCAACTCCCTTTTCAATTTTACCATCAGTGATAGTAACTTTCGTTCCTTTGTCTAATACATTATCAGCAGAGACTGCAGAAAAAGTTCCAGTTTTAGTATCTACTGTTACTATACATTTTATCACATATCCTTTTTTTGCATCATCAATCCACATAGTGTTGTCATTTGCCGCAGTATTATAAGTTGAATGCAAAGCGTGTTCTTTCACAATATGTCCATCTGAATCAGTAAGAGTAATATACCAACTTCCTGCCATAGCTTCTACTGATGTTCCTCCTGGATCAGTATTCCCAACTTCATCACAAGCCGTAAACGATACAAGCATCAGCATTGTTACAAATATGTATATTACGTTTAGTTTTATTTTTTTCATTTTTAGATTTTTAAAATTGCACTTGAGTTAATGTTGAAACAAAAGAATAAGGCGTACCGTCACTTGCGGTCCAATTAGTTGTCAATACTAATGTTTTACTTCCAGCGTTAACTGTTAATTTGGTTATGCTGGCTGTACCACCAAAATATTGATTACTTAAAATACCCCCTGGAAAAGTAAAAGTATTTGTAGAAATCGTACCTGAAATCGTTCCTCCTTGAGTTGCAGAAGTTATACCAATATTTCTACCAATACTGTACCAGCCGCCAAAGGCATCAGATACTCCATAAGTTCCATTACTATTTTTCCAGATATAGATATATTTCTGATCTACTGAACTTCCTTGAGAGGCAGGTAATAATGTGCCGTTTCTAGTTGTTGTAGAAAGATAAACTCCTTCAATGCTGTTCACTAAATCACCCGTTTTATAAACAATTACTTTTCTAGTTGAATTTGTTTTAAAACCATCTTTATTCGTGGCAGTATAAGTCTGGGTATATTCATCTGCCTGATTAATATCTAATGTTTTAGCTCCTCTAAAATTTCCCGAATAGGTTACTATTGTAGGTATAATAGCTCCAGCTTCTTTTGCTACAACTCCAGGATCCGTAAAAGCTGTACCGATTGGTGTAAATACTGTATTAGCACCGTTTATTTCTATAATAGGATAATTGGTAACTCTCGACACATTTCCAGTTGAGTCTGTATCACAGGCAATAAAAAGCATGCTGCAAAATACCATAACTGTCAGTTTAATAAATATATTTTTCATCGTTTATTTTTTTATTATTTAACATCCCACCAAACTGAGTCAGTAATTAACTTTAAAGCTGGTGCATTTGGATTTCTATTTCTTACAGTACTAGGAAGTACAATTCTTTTTGGGAATAGATTACCTGTTTGATTGTTTACAGAAATAGCAAATTGCCCAGGAACATAAGAATCACTTGTTTGAGGAACAGCTGATATTTTTGGATAGCCAGTTCTATTTTGTTCTATAAATGATTCATAACCATTACCAGGGAAACTAGCAATCCATTTTTGAGTAATAATTGCCTCAATTTGTGCAGTTACTCCCGCTGCTGGAAATTCATATTTCCCACCAGCCGTTAGAAACGCAGTTGCTGTTCCTCCAAATCTTGCCATGGCAGCTGTAACAGCTGCATTATATTTAGCTTTTGCTCCTGCTCCTCCATAATATCTCACAAGAGCTTCTGCCTGTAGAAAATTACTTTCTTCTTTACTAATAAAGAATACTGATGTTGTAGGACTCAACGTAACTAACGAAAGATTAGTAGCAGTATTTAAGAAATCTCCCTGATTGTTTGGATTTCCAGCTCCATAATATTTCGACAAACGCGGATCTGCATTAGTTTGCAAATAAGAATATAAAGTTTTACTTGCTCTTAAATTTAAAGTACTGTTTAATTTTCTTCTGTCAGTTTCGTATAATGGGTTACTTCTATCAGCTGCATCAATAAACTGAGTCATTCCCGCATCATCAGTATCCAAAAATGTTGCACCTGAATTAATTAAATTTGTAATCCCAGATTGTGCTAATGTTGGATCTACTTTTGTTAATCTCATGTAAAGTTTTAACAATAAAGTATTCCCAAACTTTGTCCATTTTGTCATATCTCCTTTAAAAAGAAAATCATCATTTCCTGGTCCATCTCCTACAGAAGCGCTTAAATCTTTTGATAAAGCTAATTTCAAGTCAGAAATCATTAAATCATAAGTTTCTTTTCCACTATTAAACTTAGGTTGTAAAATATTTGGATTATTAGCTTCACTATATGGAATCGCATCATATAGGTCTGTTAATACCTGCGACCCTTCAACCTCAAGTATAGTTGCCATTAAATAATATTTTGTGTTTCCTTCTTTAGCAGCTTGCGATTTTACAACTCTAATATCATTTAAAGCATCATACATTGCTGTATAAGCAGCTCCAAAATCATTTGTACCTATACTATATTGATCGATAGTTTTATACTGGTTAGAAGTATTATTTTGAGTCCAAAATTGAGACCAAAAGCCACCAATTATGGCGTAATATGACCCTTGTGCGCCTACAAGCCCTGTAATACCCGCAGGGAAAATGGTACTATTTGCCTGCCCTGAACCCAATGTATCTGGATTTCTATTAATATCAAATGTTTCATCACATGACACCAATAAAAAAACAGCTGTTATTAATGTTATTATTTTTTTCATTTTTAAATACTTTTTTAGAATGATAATTTTAAAACTCCACCTAGTGATCTTTGTGATGGGTTGGCCCCAAATTCTCCCAAATCTGAAAGCACGCCGCTTCCGTAAGTACTTACTTCCGGATCAACATACGGATTATCTCCTGGAGTCCACATGAATAGGTTTCTCGCATAAATACCAAGTGTTATCTTATTTAATCCTATACTTTTGCTAATTGCAGAAGGAAAGTCATAATTCAAATTTACCTCTCTCAATCTCACAAAAGTTTTATCTATAACATGGGTTTGTTCAATACCTAAATTACTTGACGTATTATAGTAATTACTTATATTATCCCAAGCAACCGGAGTTGTGTTCTCTACATATGTTACCGCACCTGTTGTTGCGTTTACAACCTCATTAACTGAGTTAGGAACTATAAATGGATTTCTGTCATTATAAGTCGTTTCAATACCGTTCCCTACAAAATGCGATAATCTTTTTGTATAAGAATAAAACTCTCCTCCCTGCTTCCAGTCTAATGACAGACCTAAATTGAAGTTTTTATATTTAAATGTATTTTGTAACCCCATAACGAAATCTCGTTGAGAATTTCCGATAAGTTGCACATCGCTAGTTCCAACATTAATACCTGTTGCTGCACTTACAATAGGCTGACCGGTTGGGGTCGTTTTTGGCACTAAAGAATAATATGAGCCAATAGGTTGTCCTTTGGCAGCTCTATAAGTTACTCCATATGCAGTTGCTATATCAACATAAGACTGTTCTCCTTTTAATTCTGTTACTTCATTAAGATTCTTAGTAAATGTGTAAGTTAAGCTCCAGGTAAAGTCTTTATTTTTAATAGGACTTGCACTAAGCGAAAACTCTATACCTTTATTTATAAGATCTCCCGCATTAACAGATTTCGTTAAAAAACCGGTAGAAGGGTCTAACGGAGAACTAACTATTAAGTCAGAAGTTTTTTTGTAATATAAAGCAACATCGTAGCTAATTCTGTTTTTAAAGAATGATCCTTCGGCACCAACTTCATATTCAACAGTACTTTCAGGCTTCAATTCTGAATTTCCAAGTGTTCCAGATGCTTCATAATAACTTACCCCGCCAATTGGAGATAAGATGTTACCAAAATAAGCTGCTGCTGCGCCAGGAACATAAGAATTTGCTGTCTTGTAAGGATCGGTGTCATTTGCAATTTTAGAAATGGCTCCTCTCAGTTTTAGAAATGTATTCTCCGTATCAATTACATTAGCACCTAATGATAAAGATGGATAAAAATAGGCATTGTTTCCTATTGGTAAGGTAGAAGTTATATCTTCTCTACCTGTAATAGTTGCAAAGTATCTATTTTTAAAAGCAAACTCAGCCGATCCGTAAACTGCTCCCGTCTTTCTCAAAGTATTAGTTTGAGTAATTGTAGGCATTATAGAAGAATTGGAAAGCTCATAATAGTTTGGAACTCCTAAATTCGTAATAGTATTAACCAATCGATCAGACTCTCTTTTATTGTAATTTATACCACCTAAAAGATTCAATGTCCAGTTTTCACTTAAATTTGTAGTGTAGTTAAGATTGAAAAATGTATCAAATTCACTATATTCTGATCTACTTTCTGTAACTCCACCCACAACTTTACTAGCACCAGCCTTAGCTTGAGCACTTCCTGGCAGGTAATCAACGATTGCTCCGTAACTCTTTAATCTCTCCTCTCTTATATTTCCACCAATCTGAAAAGTAGCTATTAACTTATCTGTTATTTTATAGCTTAAATTTACATTCCCAAAAATATTATTACCGTAAATTTTTGTACTATTTTCATTAATTGTAAAATATGGATTCGCAGCATAAGGAGTAAAAAAGTAGCTTGGAGAATTAAAAATATTATTTTTATAATCTCTTAGATCAATTATACTAATATCTACAGGCATTTGGATTAAATTCTGCTGTAATGTAGTTCCTTGACCTGCATTATCACCCTGACCAGAATTCACAACACTTTGATCTTTATATATATAGTTTAATGAAGTTTTTAAACTAATTCTTTTTCCTTTTAATCCGCCATTAAAACCTAAAGATTGCTTTTTATACAAATCAACATCTGTTGGTACTACTCCATCACTATTTACATTTGAAAATACTAAAGAGAAATCTGAAGTATCACCACCACCACTAATATTTGCAGATTGAGTAGATAATATTCCTGTATTATAAAAATCTCTAATATTATCCTTTAAACCTACGTATGGTTTAATTTGTTGACTATTATTATAAACTGTTCCCCATGGCCTGATTTCTCCATTAAATTTTGGCCCCCAAGAACCATTTTCATTACTAGGTCCACCAGCAGTATATCCAGCTCCACTCCATCCTTGTCCGAACTCATTTTGCAAATGGGACACTCGTGCAACTTCGCTTAGCTCTGTTGAAGCTAACAAGTCAACCTTAATACCTGAATTCGCTTTTCCTTTTTTAGTAGTTATAATAATTACACCTCCACCAGCTCGTGATCCATACAATGCAGAAGCAGCAGCTCCTTTTAGTACCGTCATACTTTCTATATTATTAGGGTCTAAGTCACTTACTCCATTTCCAGCATCATAAGATCTGTTAACAGATGCAACTCCGTTATTACTAGTACCTGTAGAGGTATTGTTTATAGGAGTACCATCAACTATGTAGAGAGGACCTGAATTACCAGTAATCGTATTTAAACCACGAATAACCACTTTTGTAGCAGCTCCCGGTTGTGATGGAGCTGTAATATCAACTCCCGCAATTTTACCAGAAAGTGTTTCAAATGGGTTAGTGTTAACAACCTGAGTAAGCGCATCTGATTTCAAAGTAGTTGTAGCATAACCGAGAGATTTTTTTTCTCTTTTAATACCAAAGGCTGTTACAACAACCCCTTCAAGTTCTTGTGCACCCGCATCCACCATTTTTACATTAATTATAGAAGAACTTGCAGCTACTTCCTGCGTTTTCATCCCAATGTAACTAAACACCAAAACTTGATTCGAGCTGGCATTAATCACATATTTTCCATCAAAAT
The DNA here is from genome assembly GCF_039581425.1 of Flavobacterium movens. NCBI lineage: Bacteria > Pseudomonadati > Bacteroidota > Flavobacteriia > Flavobacteriales > Flavobacteriaceae > Flavobacterium > Flavobacterium movens. Next base: position 17,794 of record NZ_JBCPXY010000012.1, on the reverse strand, counting down.
CAGTTTGAGCTCCTGATTTAGTTCCCTTGATCAAAACACTAACACCTGGTAAAGGCACTCCTGCATTGTCTGAAACGATCCCCGTAATTTTTTTTTGTTGGGCAAAAGTAAATTGCAACGCAAACACAAAAAAAAGCACTGTTAATCCTTTTAATTTTTGTTTCATTATTTTTTATTTTGAGTTATTATGGGGCGAACTTAAAAAATTAAAATAATTTTAACAAGAATTAATCACTAATTAACATAATAAATTGAAATATTTTACCTACAAAAAATAAAAAACCGCATAGATTATAAATCCATACGGTTTTTATTCCTTTATCACTTTTTCTAAAAGCTTACTAATTCAAAATAGTTAAAAATAATAATAGGAAAAATATCTTAAAAAGCTCATAGATAACACACTATACTAATACTGAGCATAGCTTAAGCAACAAACTATTTTTATAATCATTTCTACAGAAGCAAAAATAAAGAAGTATATTCCTACTTTTGTCCCGTAAAAGCCAAAAAAGTAATAAAAAAAGCCAATAGTCTAAAAACTATTGGCTTTTTTCACTGTTAACTGTTTAATCTTTTTTCCTACATTCTTTCTGGAACTTCAATTCCCAATAAGTGAAATGCAGATTTAATTACTTCGGCAACTTTTTGAGAAAGCTGCACTCTGAATATTTTTTTTGTCAAATCAACTTCTCCTAAAATATGCACCGATTGGTAAAAAGAGTTATATTCTTTTACTAAATCATAAGTGTAGTTGGCAATTAACGCTGGACTATGATTTTGAGCAGCGTTCTGAATCACTTCTGGGAAAAGTTCAATTTGTTTTACCAATTCTTTTTCTTTTTCATGCAATTCCTCAATTTCAATCTTGTTTGAGAAATCAAAATCGGCTTTACGGATTATTGATTGAATTCTCGCGTATGTGTATTGAATAAAAGGACCAGTATTTCCAGCAAAATCAACAGATTCTTCTGGATTAAACAAAATACGTTTTTTAGGATCTACTTTTAAAATGTAATATTTTAACGCACCTAAACCAATTGTTTTGTACAGTTTTGCTTTTTCTTCGGCAGAATAGCTGTCTAATTTTCCTAAATCTTCTGAGATTTGTTTTGCTGTATCGGTCATGTCTTGCATCAAATCATCAGCATCTACAACAGTTCCTTCACGGCTTTTCATTTTTCCAGATGGCAAATCTACCATTCCGTATGATAAATGATATAAACTTGAAGCCCAGTCGAAACCTAATTTTTTAAGAATTAAGAACAATACTTTAAAATGATAATCTTGTTCGTTACCAACTGTATAAACCATCCCGCCCACATCTGGCATATCTTTTACACGCTGAATGGCTGTTCCAATATCCTGTGTCATGTAAACCGCTGTTCCGTCAGAACGTAAAACAATTTTTCTGTCAAGACCTTCATCTGTCAAATCAATCCAAACAGAACCGTCTGGATCTTTTTCGAAAACTCCTTTATCTAAACCTACCTGAACAACATCTTTTCCTAAAAGATAAGTATTGCTTTCGTAGTAATATTTATCAAAATTAACTCCAAGATTAGTGTAAGTTGTTGCGAAACCTTCATAAACCCATTCGTTCATTTTTTTCCACAGCTCAATTACTTTTTCATCACCAGCTTCCCATTTTTTCAGCATATCTTGTGCTTCGATAATAATTGGTGCTTGTTTTTTAGCTTCTTCTTCTGTTTTACCAGTTTCTATTAAACCATTTATTTCGGCTTTGTAAGCTTTATCAAACTCTACATAATATTTACCAACTAGTTTATCCCCTTTTAAACCAGAAGTTTCAGGAGTTTCTCCGTTTCCGAATTTCTCCCAAGCCAGCATCGATTTACAGATATGAATTCCTCTATCGTTGATAATTTGAGTTTTGTACACTTTTTTACCAGAAGCTTTTAAAATCTCTGCAACAGAATATCCTAATAAATTATTACGAACGTGTCCTAAGTGTAAAGGTTTGTTGGTATTTGGAGAAGAATATTCTACCATAACAGCCTTTTCTTCAGGATTTGGAGCTACAAAACCGAATTGTTTTTGGTCTTTTATTCCATTAAAGAAATCTAGATAATAACTATCTGAAATCACAATATTCAAGAAACCAGAAACTACATTAAAGCGAGCAACTTCAGAAACATTTTCTACTAGATAATTTCCAATTTTATTTCCCAATTCAGCCGGATTACTTTTAATCACTTTTAGCAAAGGGAAAATTACCATCGTAATATCTCCTTCAAACTCTTTTCTAGTAGTTTGAAACTCGATTTTATCAACAGTAACATCAAATAATGCTTGTATTGCTTTTTGTATAGAAGGTGTAAGAATTTGTGATAATGACATGTAAACTTATTTTAAAGTGAGCAAAGATACTGCTTATTCATCAATTAGAGAAAATCAAAAACATATTAAATTCAAGAAAAGAGTTTCAATTTGACAAAAAGATATAGATATTAATTATTAAAATTATCAAAAATCCAAAAGCGTAATCTCTTACAAAACAGTCAATGAGAAAAAAAATATACTTTTTTATAGAATTTCTTGTAACATATCAACCGTAAAAGAGTCTTAATAGAGACTTTAATTTTTTTTTGAAGTCAGGAAAAACAAAAAAGAAAAAGCTAACAAAACGAAATCATCATCAATCAAATCAAAAATAATCAGTAAAAAATCATGAAATTAAAACTCTTTCTGTTTGCGTTATTAGGTATAATCGCAACAGCACAGGCCCAGAATAATGGAAGTATTTCTGGAAAAATTACAGAAAAATCGAACAATGCACCAATTTCTTACGCCACTGTTTCGCTTAAAGAAAATGGAAAAGTAGTTTCAGGCGTTAATTCAGACGATAACGGAGACTTTTCATTTAAAAATATTGCTTTAAAAAGTTACACGATCGAAATTCAATACATTGGATTTAGAAAATATATCGGTTCTGTCCTTTTGAGCGAAAACAAAAAAAATGCAACTGTAAATGTTTCTTTAGAAGAAGAAGCAACTCAGCTTAAAGGTGTTAACATTGTTAGCGAACGCTCTACTATCGAACAAAAAATTGACAGAAAAGTAGTTACAGTTGGAAAGGACTTAACAACTGCAGGAGCTTCGGCATCTGATATTATGAATAATATTCCTTCTGTAAATGTGGATCAAGACGGAAAACTTTCGCTTCGCGGAAATGATAATGTTCGTGTATTAATTGACGGACGCCCTACAAACATTGACCCTGCTCAGTTATTGAAACAGATTCCATCAACTTCAATTAAAAAAATTGAGTTAATTACTAATCCAAGTGCCAAATATAACCCGGAAGGAATGTCTGGAATCATTAATATTATTTTGCATAAAAATGCTAACACAGGTTTTAATGGAAGCTACAGTGGTGGTATTACTTTTGGTGAAACTGCAAAATACAATCAGTCTTTAGATTTGAACTATAAAACAGGGAAAGTAAATTTCTTTGGAAATGTGGGGCAAAACTTTGGAACATATCATAATAAAGGTTTTATCCAAAGATTTGATGAAGATATTACTCAAAATATAGATGTTTTGAATGATAATGAGTCTTATTTATACAAGATTGGTATGGATTATCTAATTGATGATCACAACACTTTATCTATTTATACCAACCAAAACAAATCTGACGGAAAAGGTTATGTAGATACTAATATTGATTACAATAATGTAACTGGTTCTGACATTTCAAATATTTTGCAAAAGTCAAAATATTGGGGACCAGACCGAGTTGGAACTTATAATTTAGCTTACAAACACATCTTTAAAAAAGAAGGCCATACTTTAGATTTTGAAGCAAATTATAGTGATAATAAAGAAACACAAAATGCTTCTTTTGATACGGAAACGACAAAAACAGACAATACTGCTGGAAATGTTTTCTATGAAGATTATTTAAAAGGAACCAGAAAATTAAGTACTGTAAACATTGATTACGTTAATCCATTAAACGAAAAAACAACGCTTGAAGCTGGAGCTGAAGCAAGAATCACAAGAACAGAAAACGATTATATTACCGGAAATCCTTTACTTCCTGTAGCAGATCAAACGTCTCACTATACTTATGACACAGATATTTATTCTGCTTATGTAACATTTGGGCAGAAATTTAAAAAGCTAAGCTATCAAGTAGGTGCACGTTTTGAAAGCTATAAAGTACAGGCAAATTTAAATTATGGAAAAGAGAAATTTGATGATGATTACATCACTTTATATCCATCGGCATATTTGACCTATAATTTGACTGAGAAAAATACTTTGCAATTAAGCTACAGCCGTCGTGTAGATCGCCCAAGTTTAGAGCAGACAAAACCTATTCGTGAATTTGCTACTCCACTAGTAACTTCAATAGGAAACCCAGAATTAAGACCTCAATTTACTAACTCTATCGAAGTAAATTATACTAAAACGCTTGAAAAAGGAAGTTTTACAGCGGGTGTTTTTGTGAGAAGCATTAATGATCAAATCAGCAGGATTTTATATCCAGATCCTAACGATCCAAGTGAGCAAAAGCAAATTATGAGTTATACAAATTTTGATCATAATACTGCCTACGGATTTGAAATGTCATTCAATTATAAAATTACAAAATGGTGGGACATTCAGCCGTCGATTGATTTTTCTAGCATTGATCAATCAGGAGTTATATATGCCTTTATCCCAGAAGAAAATAAAATTGGACCAACAAATAAAACCGTTACTGTTGCTGCATTTAATGGACGTATGAACTCTAATTTTAAAGTAAACAAACGTTTAAGCTTCTTAGCTTTCGGATTCTATAGAGGCGCTACTGACGGGCTTCAGAACAATAGCCACGAAATGTACAAAATGGACATTGGTACACGTTATACATTGCTAGACAATAAAATGAATTTAAGTGTTCGTTTCAACGACGTCTTCAATACTATGAAATATGCTTTCGACACATTAAACCCTTATCCTCAAGCAGGTCAGTTTAAATGGGAAAGCCAAACAGTTTATTTTGGTTTAACTTACAACTTTGGAGGCGGAAAAATCAAAAATTTACAGCGTAAACAAAGAGATGATAATACTAATAAAGGCGGGGGCGGAATGTTCTAATCTCACCTAAGAAGATTTTTTTAATACTATTTTAAATAATTTCTTGTAGAAAAAGTCTGGAGATTGCCACCTCCAGACTTTTTTATTTTTAGTTCTATAAAAAGTTACGCAATTCCCTTATTTCTTCTGGATTTGCCGTTTCTGAGTTATCTGTAATTGCAGACGAATGATAAAAAGTAAGATCTAATTTCTCTTGCAATAATTTTATATTTGAAGACCTTAAACCGCCACCTGGCATAATTTCTATTCGATCTCCTGCCAATTCCTGAAGTCTTTCTAAAGCCAAAATTCCTTCTTCTACATTTACACCTTGACCTGAAGTCAAAATGGTTTTGAAGCCACAGTCAATTACATCTTCAAGTGCTTTTTCAGGATTTTTAACGACATCAAACGCACGGTGAAAAGTACACGATAAAGGATGCGCAAGATGCACCAATTCTTTATTCTGCTTTTTATTAACTTTTCCGTTTTCTTTTAAAATTCCGAAAACAAAACCGTCAACCCCTAATTTTTTATATTGCTTAATATCTTGTTTCATTTCGGTAAGCTCTTCATCCGAATAAACAAAATCACCTCCACGAGGTCTTATAATAACATGCATTTTTATATTTACGCTTTCACGAACTTTTACTACCAAAATAGAATTTGGAGTAGTTCCTCCCAGTTTCATATTTTCACATAGCTCAATTCTATCCGCACCGCTTGCTTGAGCAATCAATGCCGATTCATAATTAAAACAAGCTATTTCTAGTTGATTTTTTTTCATTTAATAGAATAATTTCTTCTGTTTTGTTATTGCAAAGAACAACAAAAATTGTGCAATTTATTTTTCAATACTAAAGTATAAAAAAAACCTGCTCCCAATAAGAAGCAGGTTTTAAATATAATGTAAGATGAATTAATTTACCATTTAATAATAGCGCTTGCCCAAGTAAATCCACTTCCGAAAGCTGCTAAAACTACAGTGTCTCCAGATTTGATTTTTCCTTGTTCCCAAGCCTCAGTCAAAGCAATCGGAATAGACGCTGCCGTTGTGTTTCCGTATTTCTGAATATTGTTGTGAACTTGGTCGTCTGTCAACTTAAATTTATTCTGAATGAATTGAGAAATTCTCAAATTCGCCTGATGCGGAATCAGCATATCAATATCTGAAACCTGAAGACCATTCGCCTCTAATCCTTCATTGATTACTTCTGCAAAACGAACAACAGCATTTTTAAATACAAATTGTCCATTCATATAAGGGTAATAACTTTCGTCGTTTGGATCGTTATCTGCAATAATATCAGTTACCCAGCGCGCTCCCATTCCTGGTGCTTGTAATGCCAATTCTTCTGCATGCTCTCCTTCAGAGTGCAAATGCGTAGATAAAATTCCTTTTGTCAAATCTTCTTCACGGCTTAAAACTGCCGCTCCTGCTCCATCTCCAAAAATTACAGAAACTCCACGTCCGCGAGTGGTCATATCTAATCCTGTAGAGTGAACCTCAGAACCAATAACCAAGATATTTTTATACATTCCAGTTTTAATGTATTGATCTGCAACAGATAATGCATAAACAAAACCAGAACATTGATTTCTAACATCTAACGCTCCGACTGTTCTTAAACCTAAATCTCTTTGAACCAAAACTCCAGGTCCTGGAAAATAATAATCTGGACTTAATGTAGCAAAAACTACAAAATCAATATCTTCTTTGGCAACACCAGAACGTTCTATTGCAATTTTAGCTGCTTTTACTCCCATTGAAGTCGTAGTGTCTTCTCCACGAATGATGTGTCTTCTTTCCTGAATTCCAGTTCTTTCCTGAATCCATTCATCATTGGTATCCATTATCTTAGACAAATCATCGTTAGTCACTACATTGGAAGGAACATAATATCCTAAACCAGCTATTTTTGAATGATACATAATCTATTATTATTTATTAAAAAATTGGATTGCAAATTTACGCATACTTTAAAATATACGTACACAAAATACTATTTTTTTCGTTATTAGCAATTTAATATATTTTAATTCTAAAGTGACTTATGATCATTTACTTCTTGAAAAGACAATATTAAGACACAAATATTGAAAAAAATTAAAAATAAGAGCCAAGATGTAACAACATAAAAGTATTTTAGACAAACATTTTGAATACTATTACGAACCCATAAAATTTAAACTATGAAATTAAAGGTTACGCTGTTTTTATTTTTAAATATAAGTTTTTTCTCTTTTGCTCAAGAGAATCTAACTTATCAAAAACCTTCTAAATCCATTTTAGATTTGGCAGATTATCAAAGAGCGCCTTCTGTGTCTATGGATACAAAAAAAGAAAACATGCTCTTGATGTATCGCAATACTTATAAAACGCTCGATGATCTCAATCAAGACGAAGTTCGTTTGGCAGGTTTAAGAATTAATCCTGTTACTAATATTTCAAGTACTGCAACTTACCTAAACAATCTAAAACTAAGAAAAATAAGCGGAAAGGAAGAAATTCAAGTTAAAGGACTGCCTGAAAATCCAAAAATAACAAACATTCTTTGGTCGCCAAACGACAAAAAAATCTTATTCTCTCATACTACAAATTCTGGCGTTGAGCTTTGGGTTTTGGATGTGGCAACAGCACAAGCAACAAAACTTACAGAGGCTAGAGTAAATGCAAATCTTGGAAATCCGTTTAGCTGGTTTTTGGATAGTGAAACTATATTAGTAAAAATGCTTCCTAAAAACAGACAGCCGCTTTTGGACTCTAAAAAGGATCTGCCTACTGGCCCAATTATTTCGAATACCTCAGGAGAGAAATCGCAAAACAGAACCTATCCTGATATGTTGAAAAACAAAAATGACGAAGCTAATTTTGAAAACTGCATAACTTCTGAATTATACAAAGTAAAACTAAATGGTGACGCTGTTTTGTATAAAGATGCTGCTATGTTTGCAGGAGAAAGAATTTCACCAGATGGCAATTACATTATGCTGACAACAATTCAAAAACCATTTTCTTATGTAGTTCCTTTGAACAGATTTCCATTCAAAACTGTTGTTTATGATTTAAGCGGAAGAGAAATTAAAACGGTAAATGAGGTTCCTTTAAATGAAATTATGCCAAAAGGTTTTATGGCTGTTCGAAAAGGAAAAAGAGAAATGGCTTGGAGAAACGACAAACCTGCAACATTATCTTATGTTGTAGCTTTAGATGAAGGAGATCCTGCTAACAAAGTTAATTTTAGAGATGAAGTTTTTCTTTGGGATGCGCCTTTCGACAAAGAAGCATCTTCATTAGCAAAAACACCACAGCGTTTCAGTGATATTACTTGGGGGAATGACAATTTAGCGGTTCTTTCAGAAGAATGGTATGATACTAGAAATACCAAAACGTTTTTAATAAATCCATCAAATCCAAGTCAGGAGCCAAAATTGATTACAGATAGAAATTCTCAGGATGTTTATTCAGATCCTGGAGTTTTCGAAACAAGAAAAAATGCCTACAACAAATATGTTTTAGCTGTCGAAAAAAACAACTTGTATAGAATTGGCGAAGGTTACACCAAAGATGGACAATTTCCTTTTGTTGACGAATTCAATCTGGAAACTTTAAAATCAAAACGTATTTATACTTCTCCATACAAAGATAAAAAAGAGGATATCTTAGAAATTGAAGATTTTAAGTCTGGGAAAATATTAGTTCAGATTCAATCAAAGAGTGAATACCCGAATTACTTTTTCAGGAATATAAAAAAACAAAACAGCCTAACACAAGTTACTGATTTCAAAAATCCATTTGAAAGCATTAAAAACGTTAGTAAAGAAGTTATTAAATACAAACGTAAAGACGGATTAGAACTTTCGGGAACTTTATATCTCCCTGCAGGTTATGATAAAACTAAAAAAGAAAAATTACCGCTATTAATCTGGGCATATCCTGCAGAATATAAAGATAGAAACAGCGCTTCGCAATCGACTCAAAATTCGAACGAATTCACATTCCCTTATTATGGATCATTTGTATATTGGGTTACTAAAGGATATATTGTTTTAGATGATGCCGCTTTTCCAATTATTGGTGAAGGAACTACAGAACCAAACGACAACTTCATTTCGCAATTAGTAGACAATGCGGCGGCGGCGATTGATGCTGTTGATGCTTTAGGATATATTAACCGTAAAAAAGTTGCTGTTGGTGGACACTCTTACGGAGCATTTATGACGGCAAATTTATTGACACATTCTAATCTTTTTGCTTGCGGAATTGCGAGAAGTGGTGCGTACAACAGAACTCTAACACCATTCGGATTCCAATCTGAACAACGAAATTACTGGGAAGCTCCAGAAGTTTACAATGCAATGTCTCCATTTATGAATGCAGAAAAAATGAAAACTCCGATTTTATTGGTTCACGGAGAAGCAGATAACAATCCTGGAACTTTTACTTTACAGACAGAACGTTACTTTCAGGCATTAAAAGGTTTAGGAGCTCCTGCAAGAATGGTTATTCTACCAAAAGAATCTCACAGTTATGTAGCTAAAGAAAACATTCTTCATTTGCTTTGGGAACAAGATCAATTTTTAGAAAAATATTTGAAAAACTAAATTCATAATTTGATTCCAAAAGTAAACCCGACAGGTTTTTAAAACTTGTCGGGTTTATTATTTTAACAATTAGAAATTATCTAATTTTCTAATTGACACATTCCCTAATTATAAATAATTTAAAGCCAGAAAAACTTCTTGCTCAAGCGGTAAATCTATTTCACTTTCAAAGAAAATCAATTGTCTTTTATAAACAGTTTCAATTAAATAGTGGCTTCCTCTAAAATAAGTTCTTCTAATTTTTACCATTAGTTTTGATTCTGAAACCATTTTAAATTGATGCGGATAAACTAGCGTTTTATGATTTTCGTCTTTGTACGATAATAATAAATGAGTTGGGATTTCATTTACTTCTCCAAACAAAGAAGCAACATATTTAATTTGCGGATCTTCATATATTTTTGCTGGATCATCTTTTACCAAGACTTCTCCATTTCGCATCACGATTGCCTGATCTGCAAAAGACAAAGCATCGGTACTATCGTGAGTTGCAATAATACAAGTGATTCCTTTTTGCTTTAGGTAACGAAATAAATTACGGCGCAATGCATTTTTTCTAAAAGCATCAATCTGGCTAAATGGCTCATCTAATAAAATTACTTCTGGTTCTAAAGCCAAAACTCTTACCAAAGCGACTCTCTGCTGCTGTCCTCCACTTAAGAATTTTGTCTTTACATTAGAAAACTGATCCATTTCTACCATCTCTAATAATTCCTGAACACGAAGTTTTTTCATGTTTGCAAAACCATTGGATAGAAATTTACCAACATTTTCTGCAACTGTTTCATAAGGAGACAAATCAAAATCCTGTGCCAGATATTTCATATAAGGCATTCCTGGAATCAAATTAAACTTTGGTCCTAAAACTGGTTTATCCCCATAAAAAATCTTTCCCTCATCTAGATCGTAAAGTCCATATATAAGCTTGAGCAGGGTACTTTTTCCGCAGCCACTCTCGCCAATAATGGCTATGTTCTGACCTTTTTCAATAGAAAAAGAGATGTTTTTGATAACAGGATTTTCGGTGTACGAAAAAGATATATTTTGTATGTCGAGCATGAGTTGTAATATGAGACGTCAAATTTACAATGTTTAATTTCTAAAGTCAAAAAAAAGCTGCCTCAATTATGAAACAGCTTTTTTTATATTTTATTTTATTGTGAAATTATTTTCCAGCTTCCGCTTTAGCGTCATTTACCATTTTGTCGTTTGCTGTAATTGAGAATTCAACACGACGATTTTGCGCTCTTCCTTCTGGAGTATCATTTGTTGCAATTGGATCTGCAATTCCTAAACCTGAAGTTTTGAAACGGCTAGCTTTTAATCCTTTAGCAACTAAATAAGCCTGAACAGACGCAGCTCTTTGTCCTGAAAGTGTCAAATTATATTCTGGTTTTCCTGTATTATCAGTATAACCAAAAATTTCAATATTAGTATCTCCGTACTCAGTGAATACAGGAATCAATTTATCTAAATTAGCTTTTGCTTGAGTAGTCAAAGATGATTTGTTAGTATCAAAACGAACTGCATTTTCGTTCAAAGTCAAGTGAATACCTTCACCAACTCTTTCAACATCAGCACCTGGAAGCGCCTGATCGATTTCACGAGCTTGTTTATCCATTTTATTACCAATCAAAGCTCCAGTTCCACCTCCAACAGCAGCTCCAATTACAGCTCCTAGTGCAGCGTTACCGCCTCGACCAATATTATTTCCTAAAATACCACCAATAACACCACCTGCTACAGCACCAATTCCTGCTCCTTTTTGCGTGTTATTTGCATTTTTTACTGAATCGCAACTTGTAAAAAAGCTAGCTAATACCAATAAACTACTTAAACCTAAAACCTTTATCTTTCTCATTTTTTATACCTTTAAAATATTAATTAGCTCTTTGAAATTGGTAGACCACATCTTTTACCTGACCTCCAACATTTATATTGTCTACTAACTGAAATGAACTCTCAGTCACTCCATCAACTTTTAGTAAATATCCATCTCTTACTTTTTTCGCTTTTTCACCTGCGTTAAGAATTTTAAGCACAAACAAACCTTGGCTGTTTATACTCCATACAATTGGAGAAGAAAATCCAGTACAACTTGGTGATGTTAAAGCCATATTTCCTTTATTATTATTAGAAATAAAACTCCAAGTACTTCCAATGAAACATTTAGAATCGGCAAGATCGAAAGAATTTACTTTGATATAATCTGAACCTGGATAAGATACGTTAGTTAGAACCCAATTCCCTTTTAGAGCTACCTGAGTTTTCTTGTCAAGTTTAGTTGAAAGTGTAGTAGCCTCAGAAGATGAAGCTGCAGTGGACGAAGATGATTTACACGCAAAAAACAGAGCGGCAATCATACACATTAAAATACTCTTCTTCATTTTGTACAATTTTTTTAGGATTAATATTTGTCTTTTTAACAATTATTGTACCACAAATATACGATTCGTTCAGTTATTTTTTGTTTTACAATCCATTTATTTTCTTTCAAAATTAACATTTGCGACATTTTGTCACCCAAAAAACAATTGGTATTCTATTTGAACAAATGAAAATCATCAAATTAAATCAAAAATTAAAAAATATGGCAACAGGTAAAATTAATGTTTCAGTAGAAAACATTTTTCCCTTAATTAAAAAGTTCTTATACAGCGACCACGAAATTTTCTTACGCGAGCTTGTTTCTAATGGTACTGATGCTACTTTAAAATTAAAACACCTTATCAGCATTGGTGAAGCTAAAGTTGAATACGGAAACCCGATTATCGAAGTAAAAGTGGATAAAGAAGGAAAAAAAATCCACATTATCGATCAAGGTTTAGGTATGACTGCTGATGAAGTTGAAAAATATATTAATCAAGTAGCTTTTTCTGGCGCTGAAGAATTCTTAGACAAATACAAAGATTCTGCTAAAGATTCTGGTATTATCGGACATTTTGGTCTTGGTTTCTATTCTGCTTTTATGGTAGCTGAAAAAGTTGAAATCATTACAAAATCATACAAAGATGAGCCAGCTGCACACTGGACATGTGACGGAAGTCCTGAATTCACTCTAGAACCAGCTGACAAAACTTCACGCGGAACAGAAATCATTCTTCATATTGCAGAAGATTCTTTGGAATTCTTAGACGATTCTAAAATCAGTGGCTTATTAAACAAATACAATAAATTCATGCCTATTCCGATTAAATTCGGAACAAGAACTGAAACGCTTCCAAAACCAGAAGATGCTCCAGAGGATTATGTGAATGAAACTGTTGAAATTGATAACATCATCAATAACCCAAATCCAGCTTGGACAAAACAGCCTTCTGAATTAACTGATGAAGATTACAAAAACTTCTACAGAGAATTGTATCCAATGCAGTTTGAAGATCCGTTGTTTAACATCCATTTAAATGTAGATTATCCGTTTAACTTAACTGGTATTTTGTACTTCCCGAAATTAGGAAGTGACATGCAGATCCAGAAAGACAAAATTCAGCTGTACCAAAACCAAGTTTACGTTACAGATAACGTAGAAGGAATTGTACCTGAATTCTTGACGATGTTAAAAGGTGTGATCGATTCTCCAGATATTCCATTAAACGTTTCTCGTTCTGGTCTACAGGCTGACGGTGCGGTTAAGAAAATTTCGAACTACATTACTCGTAAAGTAGCCGATAAACTGAAAGCTTTATTCAATGAAAACCGTGCTGATTTTGAAGCAAAATGGAATGATATTAAAATCGTTTTAGAATACGGAATGCTTTCTGAAGATAAGTTCTACGAAAAAGCGGGCGCATTTGTTTTGTATCCAACTGTAGACGATAAATATTTTACTTTAGAAGAATTAAAAGAAAAACTAAAAGAAAACCAAACTGATAAAGATGGTAAACTTGTAGTTCTTTATGCTGGAAACAAAGATGCACAGCACTCTTATATTGAAGCAGCGAAAGACAAAGGATACGAAGTATTGCTTTTAGATTCTCCGATTATTTCGCATTTGATTCAAAAAATTGAAAACGACAATAAAGATGTAACTTTTGTTCGTGTAGATTCTGACCATATTGACAACTTAGTCAAAAAAGAAGAAAATACGATTTCAAAATTATCTGATGACGAAAAAGCTGCTTTAAAAACTTCATTAGAAGCATATATTCCAAAAGCATACAGCGTTCAGCTAGAAGCTATGGATTCTCAGGCTGCTCCTTTCATTATAACGCAACCAGAATTTATGCGAAGAATGAAAGAAATGAGTCAGACAGGCGGCGGAATGTTCGGAATGGGCAATATGCCAGAAATGTACAATCTGGTTGTAAACACCAATTCTGATTTGGCCTCAAGCATCTTAAATACAGAAGACAAAACGCACCAAGAGCATTTGGTTAAACAAGCATTAGATTTAGCTAAATTGTCTCAAAACCTTTTAAAAGGTGAAGCGCTTACCGCTTTCGTAAAAAGAAGTTTCGAGATGATTAAATAATCATTCGAAAATAAATATTTCCAAAATCCTGCAAATTAAGTTTTGCAGGATTTTTTTTGCACTAAAATCACCCTTAATAAAAGGGCTATTCTCCCCTTTTCTTGCAAAACATGATTGCATAATTTTGAAAGTCAATAAATTAAAACCAAAACAACAAATCTAAAATTCTAGAAATCATGGATAAAAGAAAATTTACAGAAAATGGAGAAATTCTAGCAATTATAAAGGATTTAAAAGAACAGATTAAAGGCAAAAAATTCTCTGACATTGTCGACAACAACAATTGCCAATATGTAGATCTTGTACAAGAAGGTGGCGGCGTGCTCGGAATTGCACTTGTTGGATATGTATACGTATTAGAAAAAATGGGAATCCGTTTTTTAAGTCTCGCAGGAACTTCTGCAGGAAGCATCAACACCATGCTGATGGCTGCTGCGGGAACTTGTGATATTGAAAAATCGGAATGGATTCTAGATTGTTTATGTAATAAAAATTTATACGATTTTGTTGATGGCGATCATGATGCACGCGAATTTATTGATGCACTTTTAAGTGATGCTGGAAATCTAAAATTAATAATGAAAGGCTGTCAGGTGGTGGACAATTTTAAAGATGATTTAGGACTGAATCCTGGAAATAATTTTCATCAATGGATGACCAATCTCCTTTCGCAAAAAGGAATAAAAAATTATGCCGATTTGAAAGCTTTGAGAGAAAAAGGCGTTTCAGACAAAAATCAATTATATCGAATAAACAGATTAAATAATGGAGACAAAGAAGAATATACTCGGGTAGATCATTGGAGCCAAATGGCCATAATTACTGCCGATATTACTACCGAAAGCAAAATCATCTTTCCAAAAATGATCGATTTGTTTTACTCCAACCCTGATGTTCAAAATCCAGCCGATTTTGTTCGCGCTTCTATGTCGATTCCTTTATTTTTTACTCCTTTTAAAATTAAAAATATTCCAAGCGGAATAGATGCTTGGAACAAATGGAATGATGCAACCTGTCTACGAACATCAGTGCCTTCGGAAGTTATGTTTATGGATGGCGGTATTATTTCAAATTTCCCGATAGATATTTTTCATGAAAACATGAATGTTCCAGCTTCTCCAACTTTCGGAATCAAATTGGGTTACGACAAAAACGAAATCAATAAAAATGAAAAATTCTCCAACTTAATAGGCTCAATATTTGACACTTCACGCTACGGCTACGATTCTGAATTCCTTCAAAAGAATCCAGATTTTAAAAACCTCATCGGATATATTGATACCGGAAGCCATAATTGGCTAAACTTTAATCTTACCGATGATGCAAAAATTGATCTGTTTATTCGTGGCGCTCAAAATGCTGCCGATTTCTTAAACCGATTTAATTGGGAAGAATACAAAAAAATCAGAAAGGCCAAAAGCAATTATTACAAATCTGTTTAAACTACTCCTAACAACACCAACCATAATTTTTTTTTCAAAAAACCGTTATAAAATCCTGTAACTAACCATTACAGGATTTTTTAATTGTAATTCGTTTTTTTATTACTTTTGATTGCCTTATTAATCTAATCCAAAACACCCCATTATGAAAAAAACAGCTATTTTACTATCAGCTATTTGCGCTACAGCACTTTTATACGTTTCTTGCTCAAGCGACAATCACGAAGACACAGTCTCAACAAACCTAACAAGCATTGGAGCCTCAATTGCTGTTGACACTTCAAACGAAATGGATCTTAACACTGGTCTTTTAATCTCAACAACTACCTCAACAACTGGAAAAACCGCAGAGACAGCTCCTGGAGTTTGCGCAACGATTACCATTACTACGCCGAACGGAGGAAATTATCCTAAAGTCTTTTTAGCAGATTTTGGAACTGCGGGATGTACAGACGGAAACAACCTTACACGAAAAGGAAAACTAAAAGTCACACTTTTTGGACCAATCACTGAAACAGGAAGTAAAATGACAATCGAGAGAATTGACTATTCTATAAAAGGTATAAAACTGGAAGGCACTATCGAGTACACCAATACTACAACAGTTGCCACTGTACCGCAATGGACTAGAAAAGTTACTAATGGTAAATTAACTGACCTGGAAGGAGGAGTTTATACCAATTCAGGAATTTACACTACCAAACAAACTGCTGGTGTAGATACTCCTTTTGTTTTATCTGACAATGTATATGAAGTTACAGAAGGCACGCATACAGTAACAGCTTCGAATGGCGAAACACTTACTTTGACTGTAAAAGAACCATTGATCAAAAAATATTCTTGCCTATTTATTTCTAAAGGACAATTAAAAGTACAAGGAGGCATTTTAAACGGCGTGGTAGATTATGGCAACAATGACTGTGACGCACTTTACACTTATACACACGAAAACGGCTCTTCATTTAATTTATCGATGTAAGACCTTTTATTGCACGACTTTAAAATCCCAATTTAGAAATAGATTGGGATTTATTTTTTTTATAAAAAATAAAACATCTGCCTCTTTACATTTAAACTATTTTCTTTATTTTGCACCAAAATCTCAAAAACCAATGAAAAAAACATTAATTGCTTTTGTTACTCTTGCAGTATTAGCATCTTGCAGCAAAAAAGAAACAGCTGCTGATAATTTACACATCACAGGAAACATTAAAGGCTTAAAAACCGGAACTTTATATATCCAAAGAATTGTTGACACTTCCCTTGTTGCTATCGATAGCATCAAAATCGATGGAAACTCTGCTTTTGAAAGAGATATTAAATTAGAATCTCCTGAAATGTTATATCTATATTTAGACAGAGGAGTAACAAATTCATTAGACAATAATATTTTATTCTTTGCTGAACCAGGAAATATTAATATTGAAACCAATTTAGACAACTTCATCGCTAGCGCAAAAATTACTGGATCTAAAAACCAGGAGTTATACGAAGAATATCAAAAAATAAATACTCGTTTTAGAGATGAGAACCTATCTATGGTTGAAGCAAAGTTTAAAGCTTTAAAAAGACAAGATCAAAAAGCTCTTGATAGCCTTGAGGCAAAACAAGATTCAAACATTAAAAGAAAATATTTGTACGCTACAAACTTCGCCATTAACAATAAAGATCACGAAGTAGCGCCTTACATTGCTTTAGCAGAGATTTACGACATCAATATCAAATTCTTAGATACGATTCAAAAATCGATGACTCCAAAAGTAGCTCAATCACTTTATGGAAAAAAGCTTACCAAGTATGTAGCTGAAATCAAAAAAGAACAAAAAGCTCCGGCAGCTGCAACAGCTCCCACTCCAGCTGAATAAAACATAAAAAAAACGCCCTGATAATTCAGGGCGTTTTTTTTATGCTTAAATCAATTAAATTTCCGCAAGACATACAAAATATACCATTAGTAGTTTTCAACCTTTAAAACGCAAATAAATTATCACAACACGATTTATCCCTTCAATGCGTTTCCCGTGGTCAAAACAATGCTATGGTTTTAGATTTTCATTCTTGGATTTTCATTTTCGGGCATAAAAAAAACCACCACATTTCTGTGATGGTTTTTGAGCCGATAGAGGGACTCGAACCCACGACCTGCTGATTACAAATCAGCTGCTCTAGCCAGCTGAGCTACATC
>NZ_JBCPXY010000011.1:0-191718 GCF_039581425.1 Flavobacterium movens | reverse complement strand
TTTTTGAGCCGATAGAGGGACTCGAACCCACGACCTGCTGATTACAAATCAGCTGCTCTAGCCAGCTGAGCTACATCGGCCTATTTTGCGAGTGCAAAGATATAAATGTTTTTTAATATTCCAAAAAAAATTTCACACCTCTCTCTATAATTAAAAAAACCATCACATTTCTGTGATGGTTTCCGTTTTTTGAGCCGATAGAGGGACTCGAACCCACGACCTGCTGATTACAAATCAGCTGCTCTAGCCAGCTGAGCTACATCGGCGTCATTACGGGTGCAAATATAAAGCGGTTTTTCAATTTCCCAAAATATTTTTGCACTTTTTTACACTTTTTTTTGCTTAAAGCGCGTTGATTTTTTCAATCAATTGATTAGCAGTTTGTTCTAATTCAACATTGATTTGTTTGAAGTGTGCTTTTTTATTTTCAACGTTCTTAGCGTTCACTTTTGTAATCAAAGTATCAAATGCAGCGATAGCTTCATCGATTAAAGCATTCGTTTCTGGAGTTGGATTTCCTGTTGTAGACATCTCAAACAAGTAAACTGCCTCAATAATATCTCCTAATACAAAATTGATGTCTTTCTTTAAATTTTTAACGTTTGCCATTTTTATTTTAATTTTAATTTGCGTCTGCAAAAGTACATATTATCTTTAGAATAAGCGCTAAGAAATGTAAATTTCTAAAATTGAAGCTTTTCCGCTCAAAACAAATGCATTTATCGCAGCTGGAACTAAGACAGTGTCTCCTTTAATGTAAGTACGTTTAAAACCGTCATATTCGATTTCAAAGCTTCCTTCAATACACATATAAACTGTAAATGTTTCTCCAGATTTCGAAACTTCTACTTTATCTTCTAACGGAATAAAGTTTGTCGTGAAATAAGGACAATCTACCACAACATTTGATGTATTGGTTTTTGAATCGTATTTCTTTTGCGTATCTACTTTATTGTAGTTTATAGCATCAAGAGCTAAATCTACGTGTAATTCTCTTTTGTTTCCTTGTGCATCTACACGGTCAAAATCGTATAATCTGTAGGTAATATCAGAAGTCTGCTGAATTTCGGCAACAACCAAACCAGCTCCAATTGCGTGCACAGTTCCAGTTTCTAAAAAGAAAACATCTCCAGCTTTTGCTTTCACATCATCTAAAATAGAAACTAAGGTATTATCATGTAAATGTTTCAGATATTCTTCTTTACTAGAATTTTCCTTAAAACCAACAATAATTCTAGCATCGGCATCGGCCTGCATTACGTACCACATTTCAGTTTTCCCGAATGAGTTGTGACGTTCTTTTGCCAATTTATCATTTGGATGCACTTGAATAGAAAGATCTTCTCTTGCATCTAGGTATTTAAAAAGCAACGGAAATTGCTTTCCAAATCTTTCATAAACTTTAGTGCCTAAAATAGCATCTGGTGTTTCATCTATTAAATCCATTAAAGATTTTCCTTTTAAAACTCCATTTGCAACCACACTTACATCTCCTTGTACAGTAGACAATTCCCAGCTTTCGCCAGTAATTTTAGAAACGATTGGTTTGTTTAAAATTGTTTTAAGTTTTTCTCCTCCCCAGATTCTTTCTTTCAAAATCGGTTCAAATTGCAAAGGGTATAAATTCTGATTCATGTTTTTAGGCTAATATATTTGTTTAATTAATTCTATTCTGATACTATTTTGGTAATCTATAATACTAATTCCTTTACGGTTTCTAGTGCTTTCGGTATATGTTTAGCCGCATTTGCACTATCAAATATCGAAATTACCAAACCATTTTTATCTATTATATAGGTAACGCGTGCAGGCAGAAGTCCAAATAAAATATTACGGACACCAAAAAGTTTTCTTAATCTTTTATCCTGATCTGAAAGCAAAATAAAAGGTAATTCATGTTTCGCAGCAAATTTATGATGTGACTTTACACTATCGCTACTAATACCAATTACCTCAGCTCCCAAATCTTTAAAATCTTCGTATTGATCCCGAAAACTGCAAGCTTCGGTTGTACATCCTGGCGTATTATCTTTTGGGTAAAAATAAATCACCAGCGGCTTTCTTCCTAAAACGCTTTGGCTTTCAAAAAGTTCACCATTGTTGTCTTTCGCAGTAAAATTCGGAACTATATCTCCTATTTTTAATGACATTTTTTATTCTCCTTTATAAGTTACAAAATTTCGGTCCGTTTCGTTCAGCACGACTTCAAGATCAAAGTCGGCATGAATTCGTTGTCTAATTTTATTCCATATCACAACAGCAATATTTTCTGCAGTCGGATTCAAATCTGCAAATTCTGGAACATCCAGATTGAGGTTTTTGTGATCAAACGGAATCTCTACTTCTTCTCGTATAATATCCGCCAATACTTTCACATCTAAAACAAAACCAGTTTCCGGGTCAATCTTTCCTGTAACACTTACTGTTAAACCATAATTATGACCATGAAAGTTAGGATTATTGCATTTTCCAAAAACAGCATCGTTTTTTTCAAATGACCAATCTTTTCGATAAAGTCGATGTGCAGCATTAAAATGTGCTTTTCTTGATATGGTTACTCTCATTTATGTTTTTGGTTAGTTTGGCTATAATTTATGGTCTTCTAGATAATGATCAAATTCGTCAAAAATTATCTTAAACCAGACGGTATAAATTTCGGGCTGTTTTTCAATATCTGCTTTAACATCTTCAATACTCATCCATTTCCAGGCTTCTACTTCGTCTGGATTTATGTTTGGTTCGTCATTATAATAACCAATCATAACATGGTCCAGTTCATGTTCTGTCAAACCGTTATCAAAAGGCGCTTTATAAATAAAATGAAATAGCTCTTTCAATTCCGCTTTAAAACCCATTTCCTCAAACAATCTTCGGCTTCCTGCCTCGATGTTTGTTTCTCCTTCTCTCTGATGGCTACAACAAGTGTTTGTCCAAAGCAAAGGAGAATGATATTTATGATGAGCACGCTGCTGCAGCATAATTTCGTTTTTACTATTCAAAATAAAAACCGAAAAGGCACGGTGCAAAAGCGCTTTTTCATGTGCTTCCAATTTTGGCATTAAGCCAATCTGTTCATCGTTTTGATTAACTAGTATTACGTTTTCTTCTGTCATAAGGCTTCTTAAGCAAACAAAAATACGAAAAAAGAAATGGCTTAAAAATGCTAATTAAGCTTGCCTAAAACTAAGCTTTTTACCTTGCTTCTATTTTCTTGATTTACAGTGTTATAATTTATGCTAAAATTTAAAAGCTGTTAAAATTAAGACATAAAAACTACATTGCCTTCTTTTACGTAACTAATAAAAAGTTAAAACACACTTAAAAAAATCTCAATAATAACACAGTCTGTAATTTGAAGCTAATTCTCAACGTATCTTTGATATACAGATTAATGCACTTAAAAACTTATGAAATCTAAAAATGTAATTTTCAGTCTCTGTTTTCTACTGCCGCTTTTTATTTTGCAAGCCTGCGGACAAAACACAAAACAACAACCTGTAAAAACAGCTGTTATGGAAAACAAAATCAGTAAACCCGAAAATCCTTATTATTCAAATACCGACACCACAAAACTTAACGTAAGCAACGCCGAATGGAAAAAGGTTTTACCTGAAGATGTTTACGCCGTAATGCGTGAAGCTGACACAGAAAGACCTTTTACGGGAAAATATTGGAATACCGACGAAAAAGGAACTTATTACTGCGCTTCTTGTGGTAACTTGCTTTTTAGATCTACTGCTAAATTCTCTAGCAGCTGTGGATGGCCAAGCTTTTTTGAACAAGAGAATAAAAAAAGCATTGTTTTTAAAGAAGATAATTCTCTTGGAATGGAAAGAATCGAAGCACTCTGTGGACGCTGCGGTGGACATTTAGGACACATTTTTGATGATGGTCCTGCTCCTACAGGAAAACGCTACTGTATGAATTCGATTGCCCTTGATTTTATTCCTGACAATAAATAATCCCAAAATGAAAAATATACTTTTAATATGTCTTTTTGCGCTTTCGCTAAATGGCATTTCTCAAAATAAAAAAGCAAATCTAGAAACTATAACACTTGGAGGAGGCTGCTATTGGTGCGTTGAAGCCGTTTATGAAAATCTAGACGGAGTAAAATCTGTTGTTTCTGGATTTTCTGGCGGAAAAGTCGCAAATCCGACTTATGAAGAAGTTTGCACAGGAGAAACAGGTCACGCCGAAGTAGTACAGATTACTTATGACAAAAATATAACCGATATTAACGAGATCTTCAAAGTCTTTTTTACAGTTCACGACCCTACAACTTTAAACCGTCAAGGAGCAGATGTGGGAACACAATATCGTTCTGTTATCTTCTATAAAAATGAGGAACAGAAAAAAGCCGCCCAAAGCATTATTGCTGAATTGAATAAAGCGAAGGTTTACAACAGTCCAATTGTAACAAAAGTAGAACCTTTTAAAGTTTTCTATAAAGCCGAAGATTACCATCAAAACTATTATGCCAACAATAAAAATCAGCCATATTGCAAAATGGTGATTCAGCCCAAAATAGAAAAGTTTGAAAAAGTTTTTAAAGATAAACTGAAAAAGAAATAAATAGTAACAATTGGTATTGTAAAGCTTCGGAGAAGCGAAATATTTATAGCAAGAATGTTTCTGCCATACAAAGCTCCAGAGGAGCGACATATATTTTTATAACCTAAATATATGTCGCTCCTCTGGAGCTTTTTTTATTTGTTTATATAAAATTCTATAAATATTTCACCCCGCTGGGGTTTATTGATAGAATAATATTAGAAACTTCCTATTAACCAACGAAGACTGACTTCAAAAAGGCAACTTTTTTATTTTACAAACCCTTGTAAACACTAGGATTTTCTTTTAACTGAAAAATATTTTAATTTTTTTTTCTCTTTTTTTGTCCAATCCTGAAAGTTCGATTGTTATTAAGGTATAAACAATTAAAAATTATACATTATGGAAACTAGACTTAATTTATTCGAACAAGGTCAAAAAGCAGTTAGCACATTATTTGGAATCAGCGGTTACTTGAAAAAAGGAACAATTGAAGCATCTCTTATGGAATTAATAAATTTCAGAGTCTCTCAAATCAACAACTGCGGTTATTGTTTAGACATGCATTCAAAAGAAGCTTTAGCCGCTGGAGAAACAGCACAGCGTTTATTTGGATTAAGTGTTTGGAGAGAAACTCCTTATTATACAAAAAGAGAAAGAGTTGCTCTTGCTCTAGCAGAAGCAGTAAACGCATGCGATGTTCCAGACGAAATCTACGAGATTGCAAAAGCTGAATTTACAGAACAAGAATTAATAGATCTTACACTTGCAGTTGCTGCGATCAACGCTTGGAATCGTCTTAACATTACTTTTTCCAATGTACCTGGATCTTATAGAGTTGGACAGTTTGGATAAACAATAATTGGTTTTTATTTTCTAAAAACAATTAACTTTATACAACTCAAAAACAAATTATTCAATTTAAAAACATAAAAAATGAATGAGTTTTTATTGATTTTCAGAAGAGATTTTAAAACAAAAGAAACACAGCCATCTCCAGAAGAACTGCAACAGCATTTACAGCAATGGCAAAACTGGTTTGGAAGTCTTGCCGCTCAAGATAAACTAGCAAGACCTTTACAGAAATGGGACGGCCAGGGAAAACTTGTAAATTCAAATAAAGGAATTACTGACGGCCCTTTTGTTGAAATTAAAGAATCTATTGGCGGATTAATTATTATTAAAGCTAAAGATTATGATGAAGCAGCCGAAATTGCACAAGGATGTCCGGTTTTAAATTTTGGCGGAAATGTCGAAATTAGAATGGCTGTTTAGATTTTAAACCAACATATAAAAATGCCTTTGTATCTTTACTTAGGCATTTTTTCTAAAAAAATATGGAGCAAAAAGAACTTATACCCAATTTATTTCGAACAGAATATCAAAAAATAGTTTCGGTTCTCTGCAGTTTGTTTGGCATTCATCATATCGAAATTGCCGAAGATATTGTAAGCGATACTTTTCTAACAGCCTCCGAAACTTGGGCAATCAAGGGAATTCCCGAAAACCCGACTGCTTGGCTGTACACGGTTGCGAAAAACAAAACCAAAAACTACCTGAAAAGAAACAACGTTTTTGAAACCAAAATCGTTACCGAAATAAAACACAATACTCCATTAAACAATCCAGAAATCGACATTGATTTGTCTGATCAAAATATTGCCGATAGCCAACTCGCAATGATATTTACGGTTTGTAATCCGTGTAATTCTGAAGAAGCTCAAATTGCCCTTGCCTTAAATTTATTATGTGGTTTTGGGGTAAATGAAATATCTGATGCTTTCTTATCCAACAGAGAAGTTATTTATAAAAGAATTAATCGCGCGAAAGAAAAGCTCAAAGAAGAAAACATAAAAATTCAGCATCCGAACAATTCTGAAATAAAAGACAGAATACAAACAGTTCTCAAAACCATCTATCTGCTTTATTCTGAAGGCTACTACTCTATTTCGCAAAACACCACTTTACGAAAAGATCTTTGTACCGAAGCCATGCGTCTGACGTATTTATTAATTCAGAACGAAAGTACAAATCTGCCGCAAACCAATGCTTTGATGGCTTTGATGTGTTTTCACTCGTCAAGGTTTGATGCGCGAACTGGTTCAAATGGAGAAATTATTTTATACGAAGATCAGGATCAATCGCTTTGGAATCAGGAATTAATTGATAGAGGAACTTATTTCCTAAGTCAGTCTTCAACCGGAAATACACTTTCAAAATATCACTTAGAAGCTGGAATTGCCTATTGGCACACCATAAAAACAGAAACTGTAGAAAAATGGGAAAACATTCTGGAACTCTACAACAATCTAATCATTTTAGAATATTCGCCAATTGTAGCTTTAAACAGAACTTATGCTCTATCTAAAGTAAAAGGCAAAGAAGAAGCAATCAAAGAAGCCGAAAAATTGAATTTAACTGATAATCATTTTTATTATTCTCTACTAGGAAATCTCTATTCTGGAATTGATACAAAAAAGGCGCTACAAAATTTTGAAACCGCATTTGGTTTAGCCAAAACGCCTTCCGACAAGAACATTATCAGTAAGAACATAATGCAGTTGAAGTTGGAAACAAATTAGCTTTGGCATAAAAAAAGTGAAATGATAAATTTCATTTCACCTTTCTTACATTTTGATTCTGAGTACTATTGTTTAGCTACTTTTTTAAATCGCATCACTGGTACATTATCATGAATTAAATTTAGTTTTCCGTCTTTATCAACAGAATAACTCGTAACTAATTTAATTTGTTTTAAAA
The DNA here is from genome assembly GCF_039581425.1 of Flavobacterium movens. Classification (NCBI taxonomy): domain Bacteria; kingdom Pseudomonadati; phylum Bacteroidota; class Flavobacteriia; order Flavobacteriales; family Flavobacteriaceae; genus Flavobacterium; species Flavobacterium movens. The sequence goes on along the minus strand of NZ_JBCPXY010000011.1, from coordinate 184,404 downwards.
ACTCCTGTTCTCCACCACCTTCACAAAACATCATTGTAGTTGGCCCTGCTTCTCCAAAAGTCAAAGATTTACCTTTTAAAGTATAAGGCGCACTGTAACCGTTACATCCATTATTTCCGTATACTTTTGTTTCTTTTTGATTGAAAGCAAGTTGTGGTTTTTTATGCGGATATAATCCTTCAAAAGCAATTCTTGGCCCAGAGATATATTCTAATTCCCAGGTTGTACCAAATAAATCATCGGCACTTTTATCTGTTTTTGATGTCTTGCATGAAGCAAATAACAACGTTAAAACTGAAAGGACTGCAAATGTGTATTTTTTCATAAAAATGTTTTTTTAAAGATTTATAATTTGTTTTGTTTTTTGAACTAAAATAATTCTATAAAATCCTATTCTCAATATTCATGCCCAGTTACAGCATTTCTTAAGTTTAAATCTAACCCGAAGCTGTTATTTTCTATCTCTAAGTTACTACAAATTATTTAAAAGTTTATCAATCAGATGTTTAAAATAAAACAAGCGAGGATCTTTTTTTTGTACTTTGCATCGATCAAAAAACCAAAATCATCAATAAAAAACCAAAAAATGAAACAATTTCTATTTTTGTTTGTGTTTGCATTGACAACTCCGTTTGTTCAATCGCAAGAAAACCTTCCAACAGATTACCTAACAAAAGAATTTCATCAAGGACGTCGCGAAGCTTTTAGAGCTTTAATGCCTGCTAATTCTGTTGCCGTTGTTTTTTCTTATCCCGAAAGAGTTTTTTCTAGAGATATAGATTACAATTACCACGCAAATCCTGACATGTATTATTTATCTGGATATAAAGAACCAGATGCTGTGTTGTTAATTTTTAAAGAAGCGCAAGGAACCGAAAAGTATAATGAAGTTCTTTTTGTTAGAGAAAGAAATGCAACTCGTGAAATGTGGACAGGCAGACGCTTAGGAGTTGAAGGCGCAAAATCGAAACTAGGTTTTACAACTGTTTATAATGGAAAAGATTTTAATGCGTTTGCCATTGATTTCTCAAAATTCGATAAAATAATTTATGACAAAATTCCAACAGATGTAGCAGAGAACAATAATCCTGATAATTTATATGCATTATTCAAATCATTTAAATCTAAAGCTGGAATTACACAAGCAAATGAAACTTCAACAGAATTATTCAATAAAATTACCAGTTCACTTCGCGAGATAAAAACTCCTGAAGAGCTTGTTTTGATGCGCAAAACGGTCAAACTTTCCTGCATTGCACACAATGAAGTGATGAAAGCTGTAGGCCCAGACATGAGCGAAAACGAAGTTGATGGAATTCATGCTTACATTCATAAACATTACGGCGCAGAAGCTGAAGGTTATGGTCCGATTGTGGGAGCTGGAGCAAATGGATGCATCTTGCATTATTGGGAAAACAACGCTACAAAAATTGACAATCAATTATTACTAATGGATGTGGGTTCTGAATATCATGGTTATTCTGCAGACGTTACAAGAACAATTCCTGCAAACGGAAAATTTACTGAAGAACAAAAAGCAATTTATCAAATCGTTTATGATGCCCAAGAAGCGGTTTTTAAAATATGCAAAGCAGGAACTCCTCTTGTTGCCCTAAATGAAACGGCAAAAGATGTAATAGCAAAAGGCTTAATTAAATTAGGAATTATTACAGATCCAAAAGATGTAAAATTATACTATCCACACTCATGTTCACACTTTCTTGGCTTAGATGTTCACGACAAAGGAACTTACAACGGACCGCAAACTCTTATAAAAGAAAACATGATTCTTACTGTAGAACCTGGAATCTACATTCCAGCAAACAGTAAATGCGATAAAAAATGGTGGAATATTGGTGTTCGTATTGAAGACGATATCTTGATGTTAAAAGATTCTTATGAAAATCTTTCTGCAGATTCTCCAAGAAAATGGCAGGATATCGAAGCTTTGGCCAAACAAAAAAGCACTTTTAATGACATGAAATTCCCTAAAATATAATTTATACTTAATGGAAAACATTACACAATTAAGAAAAGAAATTGAAAACTATGTAAATATTGGATATACCCAATCTGAAACCATTGAACAATTATTAAGTAAAGGATTTTATTTAAATGAAATTAAAAATGAGATCTTTAATTATTATCCGAAATTGAGAAAAGCGATATTTTAAAATCTTTACCATTTATATTCTCCTTTTCGATAATATTAATTCTTTCCTTATCACCATTAATGGGATATTTTTATACTATTAAACATGGTTTCGCAATTGGCTCAATATTACTTATTATAACCGCAGTTGGATATTACAAATTGTTTAGAGTGAGTTTCTTTTTATGGATGATTTTCTTTAGTATTCTTATTTTATATATGCTAGTAGCGCTTTACGTAAAAATTTCTGGAGCCTATGTAAATATGACTTTTTCGTATAAAAATATGATTGCCATTTTACTAGCATCAAGTGTCAGCTTGACAAGTATCTTCAAAACATACATAAGTTACCTTCAATACAAAAAACAATACAAATTTGAATAATCTAAAACCTCGTTTATTTAAAACGAGGTTTTTTTTGAAGTATAAAAAAAGCTTTCAAAACTGAATACGATTTTTCCCGAACTTTACATTCTTAAATCAATTAAAAATGAAAGCACTTACCTTTTCTTCTTTTGGAGAATCAGATGTTTTAGAATATATAGAAATCCCTAATCCGCAATTAAAAAAAGACGAAATTTTAGTCGAGATGAAAGCCATCGGGTTAAATTTTGCAGATGTTTACCGCCGAAAAGGTAATTATCATTTAAAAGGAAATCCGCCGTTTATTGCTGGTTATGAAGGCGCAGGAATTGTGGTTGATGCCAATAATCATTCGGAATACAAAGTTGGTGATCGCGTGGCTTTTGCCGATGCTCCGTTTGCCAATGCAGAATTAGTTGCTGTAAATGTAAACCACATTATTCCGCTATCTGAAAACATTTCTTTTGAAACTGCAGCTTCTGTTTTACTTCAAGGTTTAACTGCTCATTATCTTGCAACAGATAGCCATAAAACTGCCAAAGGAGAAACAGTTTTGATACATGCGGTTGCTGGCGGAGTTGGACAGATTCTAACTCAAATCAGTAAACTTCTTGGAGCAACCGTGATTGGATTAACCTCATCTACTGAAAAAGCAAAAATTGGTTTTGAACAAGGTGCAGATCATGTTTTTCTTTATAACGACGATTGGAAATCGCAAGTTTTTAAAGTTGTTTCAAATGGCGTCGACGTTGTTTATGATAGTATAGGAAGTACTTTAATGGAAAGTTTTGAAGTTACCAAAGAATGCGGACAAGTAGTTTTCTTTGGGATGGCAGGTGGAGATCCAGCACCTGTAGATCCAAGAATGCTTATGGACGGTTCTAAAACTTTAACAGGAGGCGACTTATGGAGTTATTTAAATTCTAAAGAAGAACGAATCAAAAGAGCTACTCAATTATTCGATTGGATTATCGAAGGAAAAATCAAACTTTCAGATCCAACATCTTTTAAATTATCTGAAGGAAAACTGGCGCATGATTTCTTGGAAAGCAGAAAAAGCACGGGGAAAATTATTCTGATTCCGTAAAATATTTTCTCCACGAATCTACGAATTTCATTTAAAATCTATGCATAAAATTTTTAAATAAAATTCGTGGATTCGTGGCGATTAACCATACTTTACAACTGAGTAACCTCAATTTTTGTCAGTTCAGAGAATTCTAAAATTCTTTCTACTTCATTTTTATTTGCAACAAAAAACAAATAGCTGTCTCCATAAGTTTCATAAGTCATCAGCTCCAGATTTGATTTTTCTAATTCTGACTGAATGTACGGAAACAAATCATGGCTATAGGTTTCTTCCGGATAATCGAATTTGAAATCTTCGCCAAGCATCTCAGAAATAAAATATTCTGCATCTTCTGGATCAAATTTCCAATCGCTATGCCAAGTATTTATTTCTTCAAAAAAACTAAAATGATCTTCTGTCGTTTCGTAATATTCTTTGGTTTCATCATTGAAGTTTTCAAAAAGTTTCTCTGCATATTTTTTTAGATCACTTTCTTCAATACTATTTCTTGAAATCAATTTTATAAATTCTTCAAAATCCTGTACAGTTGCTTTTTCATCCAACAGTAAATTTTCTGAAGATTGAAGCTCTATATCAGCAGGGATTTCTATATTTAAATACTGACAGATTCCCTGTAAAACTTTTTTAAAGTCTTTAATTCCTATCTCTTCGGTTTCATTTCTAGGATTATTAAAATCTTGGTATTCTGAGTCTAGTAAACCTTTCGTGTAATCTGAAAAATGATTGCTAGAATATAATATTCTGAAATCGTTCACTTCTAAACTATTGGTACAGCAAAAGAAAATCATGAAATTATTAATAACGCTTTTAAAGTGTTTTTTCAACTCTTGACTTGGCTGTGAGTAAAACTGAACATGAATGAAATCAAATTCTAATTCTTCTTGAATTGTTTCTTCTGATAAGCCTCCAATATTGAGCTTCTTATACAATTCATTTAAAACTTCATAAGCATTATTGAATCCTGCTTTTTTAATTTCGGCTTTTCCTTCATCATGACCTAATGAAGAAGGAATAGAGTATACATTTACAGTAACAGTATCATGAATACCTTTAATTCTGAACTCTATACTTTTAGATTCATGATATAAACCGCTATAAATTGAATTAATAACATCAAAAGAAATGATTGATTTTGGATTATTGTTACGACCGAATAAATTGGAGAAAAAGCTCATGAGAAATATTTTGTACTAAAGAATTAATCGTTTGAGTATTTAAAACTCTGATTCATTTTATCAAAAGGAATTACTTCATTGACAATAGATTCTAATTCGAAATCTGTCAATAATCCTCTAGCCGACTCTACTATTTTTGGAGAAACATGTATTTCGTAATCAATAATATCTCGCTTTAAAATTTCTGATAGAATAGTATTCTGACGATCAGTCAGGTATTTTTTGTGCGATTTAAAAACCGATTCGATATCATCTCTAAATTCCTCATCGGTCAGTTCATTGTATACATCTTGTTTCGACATATCAATCAATAAAACTTTGAAGATAAAATCCTGAAGGTTTTTTGCCAGATAATTGACTTCATTCATGTCGTGCCAAACAAAAACAATCGGAACATCACCATTATTTTCTTCGTTTAAAAAGAAACAATAATGATCGCCTCCGCCACTTTTGGCAAACGGAATAAATTTAAATTCTGGATTTATATTTCGATAATCCTCAGGATCTCTGAGCTCTTCTATTTCTTCGGCAACCGACTTCAAATTCAACGATTCAAAATCGTAGGAATGCAAAAGCAAAGGCGGATTCTCTTTTAAGGTTGGATAAACTTCTGTATACCAATTCGGACCATATTCTCCAACATCCAACATACCGTCGGCATCTAATTGTTTGTATAAAAGAGGGAAATGGAATCCGTATTTTTTTTCTATTTCTTGTATTGTCATCTTATGGGGCAAATTCTATTACAATCAAACCACTAAGATAGCAATCTTTTTACTACACCAAAAAACCTGAGGTCAATTATTTCAAGGATTCCGCAATCATTAAGGCACATTTTTCACCATCAATTGCCGCTGAAATAATTCCACCTGCATAACCAGCACCTTCTCCACAAGGATATAAACCTTTGATTTGCAAATGCTCCAAAGTCATAGGATCTCTCGGAATTCGAACTGGTGATGAAGTTCTGCTTTCTGGCGCATGCAAGATTGCTTCGTTCGTTAAATAACCTCGCATTGATTTTCCAAAATCCTGAAACCCCTGACGCATAATCTGAGTTAAAAATCCAGGAAAAACCTGTCCCAATTCTACCGACGTGGTTCCTGGAACATAAGAAGTTTTCGGAATATCTGCTGAAACTTTACTTTTAGTAAAATCAATCATTCGCTGTGCAGGAACTTTTTGGGTTTCTCCAGCCAAATGCCAAGCTTTTTGTTCGATGCTTTTTTGAAATTCCATTCCGGCCAAAGCACCAAACTTTGCAAAAGGCTTAAAATCTTCCAATTTTAATTCAACTACAATTCCAGAATTTGCCGTTGACTGATCACGTTTAGATGGTGACCACCCATTAGTAACCACTTCTCCCGGACTTGTCGCACATGGCGCAATTACTCCACCTGGGCACATACAGAACGAATACATTCCGCGACCGTTCACTTGTTTTACAATAGAATACGGCGCTGGAGGCAAATGTTCTCCTCTAAAATCACAGCTGTACTGAATACTATCAATTAGTTCTTGCGAATGCTCTGCACGAACTCCCAAAGCAAAAGGTTTTGCTTCTATAAAAATTTTCTTTTTATCTAATAATTCAAAAATATCACGAGCCGAATGTCCTGTCGCTAAGATTAACTTATTGGCGTGAATTTTATCTCCGTTTTGCGTTACGATTCCTTCAACTTCATTATTCTTTACTAAAATATCGCTTACACGGGTTTCAAACAAAACCTGACCGCCAAACTCCCTAATTTTATTTCGAATATCTTCAATAATTTTTGGAAGTTTATTGGTTCCAATATGCGGATGGGCTTCTACCAAAATATCTTCAGAAGCTCCAAAAGCAACTAAAAGTTCTAAAATTCGAGTTACATCGCCACGTTTTTTAGAACGAGTATATAATTTTCCATCAGAATACGTTCCTGCTCCTCCTTCACCAAAACAATAATTTGAATCTTCGTTTACAATATGTTCACGATTTATCGCTTTTAAGTCACGACGACGGCCACGAACGTCTTTTCCTCTTTCGAGTACAATTGGTTTTAAACCTAGTTCAATTAATTGCAATGCCGCAAAAAGTCCAGCTGGACCAGCGCCAACAACAATAACTTCCTGTGCATTGGAAACGTCCTTATATATAGGAAGCTCAATTTTGGTTTCCTGAAAAGGTTCGCCTTTTAAATAAATAAGAACTTTCAAATTAATTTTAATCGCTTTCTGACGTGCATCAATAGAGCGTTTTAAAATTGAAACGTGCTGAATTTCTTGAGCAGAAACTTTAATCTGCTTAGACAAATAGTCTTTCAGCAATGATTCGTTTGCAGCAATTTCTGGTGTAACTTGAAGTAAAAGTTCTTTAGGCATTTTATCTTTTTTATTCTATTAGCTTTTCTTTCTATGAAAAGAACATGCAAAAGTACTATTTTGAACTGACTTTAAATAATTAACCGCAAAGGTCGCTAAGTTTTTTTACAGGTATGGTTGTAGAAAAACACAAAGTTCGCAAAGCTTTGTATTGATAAAGCTTTGCGAACTTTGCACTTTTCATAAATAAAATTAAATCTTAGCGCCCTTTGCGGTTAATTACGCAGCAAATTTCTTCTTCCTAAAATCTTTACTATTTATTTTTAGCCACAGATTAATTGGATTGAAAAGATTTCTTCAAAAAAATTTAGACTCACTGCAGTGCGTCTCTACAGAAAAAAACTCAGAACCTTAGTATCTCAGAACCTTAGATCCTTTAAAAAAGACTTTGTACCTTTGCTACTCAGAACCTTTGCACCTTTAAAAAAATGTCACGAAAAATAAAACTAATCTGGGATTTCCGTGGGCCAGCTTCTGCAAAAACAGCAGAACATCACGAAATTCATTTGAAAGAATATATTGCAATAGAAAAGCTACCTTTAAATATTACAGGATTTAAAATCATAGACGAAATGTACGCCATAGCTTTTATGGTAGTAACAGATGAAAATATGATTCAGGTAAGAGATGCTTTGAAACCGCACCGAGGAGAAATTTATTCTGCGTAAGATGTAAAATGAAAAAAGTGAGATGTTTGTGTATCAAAGAACACATTTCACATCTCACTTTTAACTTATATCTAATTAGCTACTTCACTTATAAATTTAATACGCATTAAACGCAATTCATCAATATCGTAGTCGCCATCAAATTCTTTAAGAGCATCTTCGATTTTATCAGATTCAGATTCCATGAAGTAATCGTGGATTTCTTCCTGCTGGTCATCATCTAAAATATCATCTAACCAATATTTGATATTTAATTTTGTTCCAGAATAAACAATTTGTTCCATTTCTTTGATCAAGGCATCCATCGTAAGTCCTTTCGCGGAAGCGATATCATTTAATGAAAGCTTTCTATCAATATTTTGGATAATATATAATTTGTTGGCAGAATTTACTCCTGTAGATTTAACCACTAAATCGTCTGGACGAATAATATCGTTATCTTCTACATAACGGCTAATTAAAGCAACGAATTCGCTTCCATATTTTTTGGCTTTTCCTTCACCAACACCATGAATATTATATAATTCTTGTATTGTTATCGGATATTTTAAAGCCATATCTTCAATTGAAGGATCTTGGAAAACTACGAATGGTGGAACTCCAAGTTTTTTGGCTACTTTTTTACGAAGTTCACGAAGCATTCCCGTTAGAACTTCATCTGCCGTTCCAGAAGACTTACCTCCTGTTACAATAGTTTCATCATCGGCTTCAGTGTATTCATGATCTTCAGACATCATAAACGAAACTGGCTTTTTAATAAAATCTAAACCAGCTTTTGTGATTTTGATTACTCCATACGTTTCAATGTCTTTAGACAAATAACCAGAAACCAAAACTTGTCTTAGCAATGCCATCCAGTATTTTTCGTCGTGGTCTGAACCCGAACCAAAATAAGGCTGTGTATCTGTTTTATGCGCTTTAATAACCGCATTAATACGCCCAATTAAAGTAAAGACAATTTCTTTTGACTTATAAATATGTTTGGTATCGCGAACAATTTCCAGCAATTTAACCACTTGCTCTTTGGCTTCAACTTTATGTTTTGGATTACGAACATTGTCATCCATATCGGCTCCTTCACCAGTTTCGCTGTCAAATTCTTCCCCGAAATAATGAAGAAGAAACTTTCTACGCGACATTGAGGTTTCGGCATAAGCCACAACTTCCTGCAAAAGTGCAAAACCAATCTCTTGTTCAGCAACTGGTTTTCCAGACATAAATTTTTCCAGCTTTTCTACATCTTTATAAGAGTAGTACGCGAGACAATGTCCTTCTCCACCGTCACGACCTGCACGACCCGTTTCTTGATAGTAACTTTCTAATGATTTTGGAATATCATGGTGAATTACAAAACGAACGTCTGGTTTATCAATTCCCATTCCGAATGCTATTGTTGCTACAACGACATCGACATCTTCCATTAAGAACATATCCTGATGTTTGGCCCGTGTTTTGGCATCTAAACCTGCATGATAAGGAACAGCACTAATTCCGTTTACTTGTAAAACTTCGGCAATCGATTCTACTTTTTTACGGCTTAAGCAGTAAATAATTCCAGATTTGCCTTTATGCTGTTTGATAAATCGAATAATATCCGACTCGATGTTTTTTGTTTTTGTACGAACTTCATAATACAAGTTCGGTCTGTTAAATGATGCTTTAAAAGTATTAGCATCAGCCATATCAAGGTTTTTCAGAATATCTTCCTGAACCTTTGGCGTTGCAGTTGCGGTAAGTCCAATAATTGGAACTTTACCCAGCTGCTTTATTATATTTCTCAGATTTCTATACTCTGGTCTAAAGTCATGTCCCCATTCTGAGATACAGTGCGCTTCATCGATAGCAACAAAAGAAATAGGAACACTTTGCAAAAAGGCTACGTATTCTTCTTTTGTTAATGATTCGGGGGCGACATACAAAAGTTTGGTCAATCCAGACGTAATATCTTTTTTAACCTGAGCAATTTCTGTTTTGGTTAGAGAGGAGTTTAATACATGTGCAATTCCATTTTCAGACGAAAGGCTTCGAATTGCATCAACCTGATTTTTCATCAAAGCAATTAAAGGAGAAACAACAATTGCTGTTCCTTCTTGAATTAAAGCTGGCAGTTGATAACAAAGAGACTTTCCTCCGCCAGTCGGCATTATTACGAACGTATTCTTCTCGTCTAAAATACTCGTAATGACTTGCTCCTGCAAGCCTTTAAATTGGCTAAAGCCGAAATACTTCTTTAATTCTTTATGTATTTCAATTTCATTTGAATTCATTCTCTATATTAACTGTATTTTGTATAAATTTGCAACACATAAAGATACAACTTTCTTTTATACATACAAATTTTAAATATTCTGTTTTGATCACAAAAGAAAATATATTGGCGATTGCCAAGAAAACAATACTCTCTGAAAGTGAAGCAATTACAAAACTAATTGATTTTTTGGACGAAAATTTTTACGAAGCTGTCCAACGTATATACGAATCTAAAGGTCGTCTGATCGTTACAGGAATTGGAAAAAGCGCGATCATTGCACAAAAAATGGTGGCTACTTTTAACTCAACTGGAACTCCTTCCATGTTTTTGCATGCAGCAGAAGCTATTCACGGTGATTTAGGAATGATCCAAAATGATGACGTCATTATCTGCATTTCTAAAAGTGGGAATAGTCCAGAAATTAAAGTCCTTGTTCCTTTATTAAAAAGATTCGGAAACACTTTGATTGCCATTACAGGAAATACAACTTCATTTTTGGCAAAAGGCTCTGATATAGTTTTAAATACAACTGTTGACACAGAAGCCTGCCCTATCAATTTAGCGCCAACCAACAGCACAACAGCTCAGCTTGTTATGGGCGACGCTTTGGCCGTTTGCTTAATGGAAATGCGTGATTTTAAACCGGAAGATTTTGCGGTTTATCATCCAGGAGGCGCTTTAGGAAAAAAATTACTGCTTCGTGTAAAAGACATGATCGAGCATTCATTAAAACCAGCTGTCACTCCAGAAACTTCTATCAAAAAAGCAATTTTTGAAATCTCTGAAAAAAGATTAGGAGTTACTGCAGTAATTGAAGACAATAAAATTGTTGGGATTATTACTGATGGAGACATCCGAAGAATGCTAAATGACGTAGATAGTATTGCCAACTTAACTGCAAGGGATATTATGTCTAAAAATCCAAAAGTAGTTTCGTCTGAAACTATGGCTATCGATGCATTAAACATCTTAGAAGACTTTTCGATTACACAATTGATCGTTGCGGATAACGGAGAATATAAAGGAGTTTTACATTTACATGACATTTTAAAAGAAGGAATCGTATAATGGCAAAGAAAAATCTTGGCGAAATGTCATTTTTGGATCATCTTGAAGAACTAAGATGGTTATTGGTTAGAAGTACACTTGCAACAATTATAATGGCAATTGTTACTTATTTTATTAGTGATTATTTATTTGATCAAATTATTTTAGGTCCAATTAGACCAACATTCTTTACGTATGTTTGGTTTTGCGACTTATCTCATTCATTAGGATTTGCAGACAGCATCTGTATTACAGAACTGAACTTCATTATTCAAAATACTGAAATGGAAGGCCAGGTAAATATTTTTGTCTGGATGTGTCTTTTGGCAGGTTTCATCTTAAGTTTCCCTTATATTTTATGGGAAATCTGGAAATTTATCAGCCCTGCACTTTATGAGAAAGAAAGAAAAAATGCTAAACTATTCATCTTTGTTTCTTCCTTACTTTTCTTTTTAGGAGTATTGTTTGGATACTTTGTTGTAATTCCTATGTCGGTAAACTTCGTTGCTACTTTCTCTATCAGTGATGTGGTAAAAAACCAGTTTACATTAGAATCTTATATGGGAATGGTTAAAACAAGTATTCTTGGAAGTGCCATCTTTTTTGAACTTCCAATTGCTATTTATTTCTTAACAAAATTAGGATTAGTAACTCCTGAATTCTTAAGAAAGTACTGGAAATATGCTGTTGTAATTATTTTAATTATTGCTGCAATTGTAACGCCACCAGATGTTGTGAGCCAGACTATTGTTGCAATTCCGATGTTACTTATTTACGAGGTTAGTATTCTAATTTCGAAGATTGTTTATAAAAATAAATTAAAAGAAGAAAATGTCTGATATAGTTCAAGAATTTAACGACTATCGTTCTAAAATGAACGAAAAACTGCTTGCCGACAACAACAAAATTGTAAAGCGAATTTTTAATCTTGACACCAATGCGTATGCAGAAGGTGCTCTTAATGTAAAAACAAAAGAGCTTTTAGGTTTGGTAGCATCAGCCGTTTTAAGATGTGACGACTGTGTAAAATACCATTTAGAAACTAGCTATAAAGAAGGTGTTTCTAAAGAAGAAATGATGGAAGCAATGGGAATTGCTACTCTTGTTGGAGGAACAATTGTCGTTCCTCACTTAAGAAGAGCTTACGAATTCTGGGAAGCGCTTGAAGAGCAAGGCAAATAATTAGAAAATGTGTCAATTTGATAATTAGATAATTTCTCTTGAAATGCGCTAATTATTTAATTTTGAAATACAAGTTCTAAATTTTGAAAACGCAATAATTTGTTAATTGATTCATTCTATTGAATATTTTACACTTATTTTGCCTTTCAAATCAAATTATAAAATTGATCATGATTTAGTTTAAAAAAAAATTATCTCATTTTCAAATTATCTAATTTTCACATTAAACAAATGAAGCTAAGAGCCGATAATTTAATCAAAACCTATAAAGGACGAAGCGTTGTAAAAGGAATTTCTGTTGAAGTAAATCAAGGAGAAATCGTAGGGCTTTTGGGGCCAAATGGAGCTGGAAAAACAACGTCTTTCTATATGATCGTAGGATTGGTAAAACCAAATCAAGGAAATATTTTTCTTGATGATTTAAATATCACCGATTATCCAATGTACAAACGTGCACAGCAAGGAATTGGTTATTTGGCACAAGAAGCTTCTGTTTTTAGAAAATTAAGCATTGAAGACAATATCTTGAGCGTTTTACAATTAACTAAACTTTCTAAAGAAGAGCAAATTGCTAAAATGGAAAGTTTAATTGAAGAATTCAGTTTAGAACACATTCGTACTAACCGAGGAGATTTACTTTCTGGAGGTGAGCGTCGTCGTACAGAAATTGCCCGCGCATTGGCAACCGATCCAAAATTTATTTTATTGGATGAGCCTTTTGCCGGAGTTGACCCTGTTGCGGTTGAAGATATTCAGCGAATTGTAGCTCAATTAAAAAATAAAAATATTGGAATCTTAATTACCGATCACAACGTTCAAGAAACTTTAGCAATTACCGACAAAACATATTTAATGTTTGAAGGAGGAATTCTTAAAGCTGGAATTCCAGAAGAATTAGTAGAAGACGAAATGGTTCGTCGCGTTTATCTTGGACAAAACTTCGAGCTTCGTAAAAAGAAATTGGAATTTTAAAAAAAGTATTCAGTGTTCAGTTTTTTAATGATCAATTCATTAAAATAATTATGAATCAGTTTTTTAGTATTCAGTTTTGAACTGAAATTAAGAAACTGATTTTTTTGGCAAAAAACTGAACACTAAATAACTGAACACTAAATACTATCCTAAGAATGAAATCGGAAAAACCAACTCAGGAAGATTACGATAATTGGCATAAAGACCCAAAGAATTGGTATTTCTTCAATAGCTTTTACTATAATCCGAAAGACAAAAGATTACTTCCTCCCAAAAAGATTCAATGGATGGGCTATACAGTAAATTTTGCCAATCCATATTCTGTAATGCTTTTACTGCCTTTTATAATAATTGTCATTTTGGTTTTATCAAATACTCTCTAAAAACTGAAGACTTTTATTCCACTGTAATAAAATGCAATTGTTCTAAATCACCATTATAGATATTAACATCAACACGATGCTTGATTCCTGGCAAAGAAGCTTTTTCTGTAAACTGCCAAAACAGCCAGTCATCTTCAATTTTTTCTCTGTAGAAATTGTAATTGGCAATCCAGAACAAATAATCTCCGAATTCTTCTTTTAAAAAATCAGAATAATATCTTTCTCCAGAATAAATTATTGGGCGAACTTGATAGTGTTTTTCTACTTTAACAAGCCAACGCTTTAGTCCTTTTTTCAAACTGTCTAAAGATTGATTTTTAGGCAATTTCTCGATATCTAAAACAGGCGGAAGATCTCCCTTCTGCAATTTTACTGTTTTGATAAAAAGATCAGCTTGCTCTATTGAATTTTCGTTAGGACGATAATAGTGGTAAGCACCGCGCATTATTTTATTCTCTTTTGCGCCTTCCCAGTTTTTTTTGAATTGCCTGTCTACACGATCATTTCCTGCAGTTGCTCGAATAAAAACAAATTGAACGGGATATTTTTCGTCCAAAATTTCGACCTCTTCCCAATCTACTTTTCCTTGAAATTCAGATACGTCTATTCCAATTACTTTTCCTTTATGATTTTCTAGAACTCGAATATTTCGCACATCAGAAAGATGTTTGTCTACTTCATCTTCATCTAAAACTTTTTCTGTTTTAAAACCTAAGTAATAAGCAAGTCCTTTGCGATAATGATAAATTATCCCAATGAATAAAAGTCCGAAAAAAATCAATAAAAGTCCTCTAAAAAGTCTGCTCAGAAAAGATCTTCCTGCTGGTTTTCTTGAATATGTTTTACGATAAGTCGTTTTTCTTGCCATTAAACAGAATTACTTTTTCAAAAAAAGATTATTAATGATCGACAGCAATACATAAAAAGCAATAATTAATGGAATTGCCATATACTGAAGCAAAACAATCATCAATACAGAAATAATCAAAAACACAATTTGAAGTGCATTTTCTTTCAAACTGAATTTTTTAATTTTTAAAGCAAACAATGGAATTTCAGCATTCAAAATATAAGCACTACATAATGTTATAATCAACAAAACCCATTGGTTGGTCAATAATTCAAGAATAAGCAGTGACGATTCTGCATACATATCTAGAACAATTTGCAAACTAATAATAAAAAGAGCATTTGCTGGAGTTGGCAATCCGATGAAAGAATCTGTCTGACGAGTGTCAATATTAAAATTGGCCAAACGATAACAAGATCCTAAAGTGATAATAAATCCTAAAAACGGAATTGCAGGGTGAGTTCCTAATTCATGACCGCTATGTACAAACATACTGTACATCACATATCCTGGAGCAACTCCGCTTGTTACCATATCTGCAAGAGAATCTAATTGCAATCCAAGCGGACTTGAAACTTTAAATAATCTAGCAAAAAAGCCGTCGAAGAAATCAAAAAAGATTCCTAAGCAAACCATGAAAAAAGCCATTAAATAATTGTTTTCGGAAATAAAGACAATTGCGACACAACCGCAGAAAAGATTAATTAATGTAATTAGATTTGGAATGTGTTTTTTAATATTCATAGCTTTAAATTTTGATAATGGCAGAGAACAAATTTAGTATAATAACTCGATGCAAAACGAGTTTTTTCGAGAGTTTTTTAATTCGAAGTATGACTTTGGGAATATTTAACTAAAGGAACTTATTAGATGAGTAAAATATTATATTTTTGATAAAAATTTTAAAACAGGCCTCGATCTGCAAAAACATATACGTTGAAGAAATATTTAGTGTTTTTATTATTTTGCAGCTGTACTTTTCAGTATGCACAAACCGTTCGAAAATACTCGAATGAATTTATGAATATTGGGGTCGATGCCGCAGCTCTTGGAATGGCAAGTGCTGTAACTGCTGCAACAAATGATGTAACGGCAGGTTACTGGAATCCAGCAGGTTTAACTCATCTTGAAGATCATCAAATTGCTTTAATGCATGCCAGCTACTTCGCCAATATTGCACAGTACGACTACATAGGCTATGCAAGTCCAATTGATGACAGAAGTGCTTGGGGAATTTCGATGATTCGTTTTGGAGTAGACGACATTATGGACACCACGCAGTTAATCGATAATCAAGGGAATATTGATTACAATAGAATCAGTCTTTTCTCTACTGCAGATTATGGTTTTACTTTTTCTTATGCGCGTAAACTGCCTGTTGACGGATTTCAATATGGAGTAAATGCCAAAGTAATTCGAAGAGTAATTGGAAAATTTGCCAATTCGTGGGGTTTTGGTTTTGACATCGGACTTCAGTTTGAAAGAAATGACTGGAAGTTTGGTTTAATGCTTCGCGACATCACTACAACTTACAACGTCTGGAATATTGATGAAGAAGAATATCAAAAAATTGCCAACGCTATTCCAGGAGAAAACAATACTTTGCCAGAAAGCACCGAAATTACATTGCCAAAAGCGCAATTAGGAGTTTCAAAACGATTTGATTTTCATAATGAATGCAGCCTTGTAACTTCTGCAAATTTAAATATGCGATTTGAACAAACAAACGATATTATCTCATCAAAAGCTATAAGTATAGACCCAGCTCTAGGGTTTGAGTTTGGTTATACCGATTTGGTTTTCGTAAGAGCAGGTGCAGGGAATTTTCAGAATGTAATGCAGTTGGATAATACCGAAAAAGTAAATTTTCAGCCTAATATTGGTTTAGGCTTTAGATATAAAGGCATACAAATTGATTATGCACTGACTGATTTAGGAAATCAAAGCACTGCATTGTATTCTAATATTTTTTCGCTGAAAGTAGATTTAGGTATCTTTAGATAATTTAGAAACCATAAAACAATTAAAATTTTAAAATCATGAAAACTGTCATTTTCAAAAAAGCACTTTTTATTTTATTCTTTTTATCAAGCTTCATTGGCTTCAGCCAAAGTTTAGCTTTATCAAAAGAAGCAAAAATAAGTATTTTGACTTGTGGTCTTGGAAATGAAACTTATTCTTATTTTGGACATACCGGAATTAGAGTTTTAGATCCTGTAAACAATTTTGACGTTGTTTACAATTACGGAACTTTTGATTTTAGAACTCCGAATTTTGTTTTGAAGTTTGCTAAAGGAGATTTGCAATATTTTGCAACTGTGCATTCGTTTGCCGATTTTTTTAATGAATACACTTACGAGAAAAGAAGCATTTATGAACAGGAATTACTGATTTCTCAAGATTTAAAACAAAAACTTTTCAATAAGTTAAATGCTGTTTTAGATTCTGAAGAGCGTTATTATACTTATAAATTCATCGATAAAAACTGTACCTCAATGGTTGTTGATGTAGTGAATAAAACTCTAGGTGGAAATGTAATTGTAAAAAAAGAAGACACAGACAAAACATATCGTTCTATCTTATTTCCATACTTTGATGGTCATTTTTACGATCAGTTAGGCACCAGCATTATTTTTGGAACTAAAGTGGACCAAATGGGAACTAGAATTTTTCTTCCATTTGAATTAAAAAACAGTTTAGACAAAACTACTTTTCAAAACAGACCTTTAGCCACCAAAAGCAAAACACTATTAGAGTTTACAAAGGAAACACCTAAATCTTGGTGGAATAATATTTACACGTATCTTTTTATTTTGCTTTTTGTAATCTTCGCTAAAAACAAAACAGTCGATAAAATCTATTTTCTGATTCTATCTTTAATTGGAATATTCTTCGTTATTATGGGATTTTATTCGTTTCATCAAGAATTGGCAATGAATTATAACGTATTACTTTTTAGTCCGCTTTTATTACTTTTAATTTTGTTTTCAATTTTCAAAAACAAACTGTGGACTTATAGATTTTCGTTGATCAACTTTGTAATGCTTGTAATTTACTTTTTGTTTTTAATCAACAAAGCACATTTCTTTATTACTTTACCATTAATCATTACAAGCGGAGTGGTTTTAGTACGAACAGCAATTCGCAACAAAAAACCTATTCCTATTATAATCTAAGTTTACTGACCTCTGTAAAATAAAACTGTGGTAATGGTTTTAAAAGTAATAATCAGATCTAGAAATATACTTCTGTGCTTGATATAATACAAATCATACTGAAGTTTAACCAAACTCTCGTCTATTGATTCTCCGTACGAATAGTTAACCTGCGCCCAGCCCGTAAGCCCTGGCTTAATTACATGGCGGGTTTCATAAAAAGGCATTACAGCAGCAATTTCTTCAACAAAAAATGGTCGCTCTGGTCTTGGTCCAATTACGCCCATATCTCCTTTTAAAACATTAATAAACTGAGGAAATTCATCAATTCTAGATTTTCGCATAAATTTACCAAAAGGAGTAACTCTTTTATCATTATGAGCGGCAAAAACCGCCCCATTTGTTTCTGAGTTCTCAGTCATTGTTCTAAACTTATAGATCTTAAAAATAGCGCCATTTTTTCCTACTCGTTCTTGAGTGTAAAAAAGACTCCCTTTATTTGCAAAAAAATTACAAATAAAAATTATCGGAATAAAAACTAAACTGATTAAAAGTCCGAGAATAGAAAACATAAGTTCTATAAGACGCACGAAAAACAAATACAGTTTATTGCTATTGCTTCTGCTAAAGGGAAAAAATCTATAAAAATCTCGTTCTATATGATGAACTGGAATTCGCTGTGTTTTGGTTTCGTAAACTTGAGTATACTCACGTATACTATTTCCAGATTCTAATAAATGAAGTAATTGCTGATATAAATCGGGAGTAATACCATCTGTTTTCTGAGAAGCTATTACAATTTCTGACACATTATGCGTAGACACGAAACACTCTAAATCTTCTTTTTGGATCTCGTTCACATAATGAAAATCTAAATCTTCATCTGTACTCGAATCAGAATTAACAAATCCAATAATTTTATAATGCGGATCAACACTTTCCAATCCTAAAACTAAATCCTCGACTTCACTTTGATCACAAATCAAAACAACATTTTGAGAAAACCGATGAGATGCTAAGAAATAACAATAAAACAGACGCCATAAAAGCAATGTAATTAATATTGTAAAATAAAATATTGCAATTACTAATCGTTGTTTGGGCAATATAGGAGAAAGAACTGGTGTAAATAAATATGCTAAAACAGTGACCGTAGCAGTAAAGATGACATTCTGCAAAATCTGAAGATGATTGCTTGCTACCTGCAAGTTATAGATTTCGAAAATTACACCAAAAACATAAAGATAGCTCACTAACAAAAGTATACTGTACGAGCTATTTATGTTAAAAGCGAAATAATGATAATCAAATATCGCGCTTAATAGATATAAAGCAAATAAAATAAAAATAGCATCGAAAAAAAGGAGCAATATTTTCCTCTCCGAAATTTCGAAATGCATTCTAGACTTTGACAACATTATTTTTCAGTTTGTTAGGGGCGTAAACTTGAGGCAAATGTATTATAAAAAAAGAATTTAGCTAATAGAGTTTTCGCTTTTTTCAGGACTTTTTAGTTGAACCGAAAGAAGACACAATGCATATACGAAAGCTGGAGCCGCTGTTCTCATTGCGGCGTGATTTATTGTTAAAATCCAAAATATATAAAAAGAATATGCCAATATATTTTGTCGATCTTTCATAAATACAAATAAAGGAGTAAAAATCAAAATCAATAAATCAATAATTCCAATTGAGCCATGTTCTGCCAACATTCGGGTAATCTCACTATGGGTAGGTAAATCAATACCTGTTTGCTCCCTTCTTAACTCCTTATTCTTTCCAACACCCACTCCAAAAATTGGGTTATCTAAAAACATTTGAATTTCCGTTTCCATAAGTACTTCTCTTCCACCTAACCGACTTTTTTTTCCCCTTCCCAACGCATCTTCATTTGCATAACGTTTGTTAATCATTCCCTTCGTTTCAAAAGAACTATATGCCCAAACTCCCAATCCACTTAAAAATAACATCAAAATAATAAATCCTATTTTAGGTTTAACATTAGGCTTTGCTTGAAAATACAGTACCGTAGTAAGAATTAAAATCATTACAATTGCAGTAATTACTCCACCTCTTGAAAAAGTAACAATTCCTCTAAAAGCAAAAACAAAAACAAACCCTATATTAATCAATCTAATTAACTTATTTTTGGAATCAAAGAGCACTTTAAAAAAGAAAACGAACATTCCTAATCCTAATACAGTAGATACTTGATTTGGTCCAAATCCTCCTGATGTACTAAAATTCGATTCTGTTCCCCTAATAACTTCCCTTATACTTGGTGTGTACAAAAAAAGATAAATTACCATCGTGACTAACGGCAAAGCAAATGACGTCATGATTTCTTTTAACCTATCAAATGATATTTTTCTTTGATAACAATATATTGAAGAAATTGCTAAACAAACAGGTCCTAAAATATTAAAAGCAATTGCTTTACGCATATCTGTGTCAAAATTTAAGGAAACTGTTGACAAAATGATACTTGGAACAAGCAATAACAGAAAAATCCAATACAAAAAACCATTTTTGGAAAATCCAGAATAAACCATTCCAAGAAACATAAAAATTAACATCGAATACTTTCCAAATTCATTCAGAGTTCCTCCATTTGTCATTCTTAAAAGAACCTCCACTCCAACTATATATGCAGAAATAATTAAAACTTGATTATTTCTGTTTTTAGTTTTAACGATGTAGTAAAAACCAAATAAAAATATTAGCAGGGTATAAAGTTTTGGTATAAATGGCAATACAAATATCAACACTCCTAAAAGAGCATGACATATGAGTAGAAAAATATACGAAGAATCTTCTTTTTTCATTTTAACTTGCTTGAAGCCAATTTAAATAGTTCTTTATAATTAATTTTTTAGAAAAGTTTTTTGAAATAGTTTCAGATAACTTCTCTCCAAAAGACAGACGAAGTTCTACATTTTCAATACACTCGATTAGCGACTCATAAAAAAGTTCTCCATTCATGCTTGGAACAAGCATCCCATTAATTCTATGTTTTACAATGGAATGATTTTCTCCTACATCTGTTACCACAACTGCCATTCTATTCTGCCCATATTCCAAAAGGGTAACAGGTAATCCTTCTGATTTAGATGTCAAAATTGCGATATCAGCTTGATTCAAAATATTTGAAACATCATCCCTTGATCCGTATAGAAATACATTACCATGTAATTCATATTCATCAATTTTCTCCTTAATCTCTCTTGAATAATGATCTTCAAAATCTTTTCCCACTAGATGAAAACTCCAATCAGAATGAGATTGTTTTAGTTTTTTCGCGACTTTCAATAGCAAAAAGTGATTCTTTTGAGGCCTTAAATTAGCCAAAGATATAATTCTTTTCCCTTCAATACCGTTTAAGATTGTGTGAACCTCTACATTTACTTCTTCTGAGGGAAAATTTGAAAAATAAACTACATTTTTAGCCTTTAATCTAGTTTCTGACCAATTTTTGAGATTTTGATTAACAGCAATTATACCGTTGAAGAAAAAAGCACTAAGCTTTAAAATAAAATGAGGCCGATCAGCCAAAAATTCATTATTGCCATAGTGGTCATGCCAAATAATTTTTAGAGATGGTAATGTCAATTTCAAAAGAAAAGCTAAAAAAAAAGAAGTGCTATGGGCGTGAAGATGGCTAACCCTATTTTTTTTTACGTAAGAACGTAATTTACAAAAAGCTTTTCTATCCAACTGCTTTTTTTTGTTCAAAAATAAATACGAAACAGATTGATTAATTTGTTTTTGCAACGGGCCCTCTTTGCGTGTGGCAATAAGTCCAGAAAATTCAATTTCCTCTGCTAATGCATTCGCATAACTTACCGCCATACGCTCTGCTCCCCCAGCATCGAGGGAATCGATAATTTGGAGAATTCTCATTAATTTAAAATCCAATTTTTTAAGTCAATCCAAGTCCCTTTTAATGGACCAACAATATTAAAACTCTTTGATTGACTCTTTAGTCGATTACCATCATAAACATAATAGTAGCTATTATCATCTAATTTTTGAATATCAAACTGATGCATACCTGCGCTAAATTCTTTAATTTCTTTATGCGATTTTAAAAAATAAGGGGAAATTCTTTTTGTTGTATAGCTTCCGCCTTTAAAAGAAAAACGATATAAAGATAAACCAAACCCGTATCCATTAGTACAGTTTTGCACCGGTAAAATTAAACCTTTCTTATCTGCAAAAAAACGGCCTCCAGGTCTTGCTTCAGTTCCCATTAAAGCTATAGGTCGTTTATGTAACTTCCATTTACCAAAGAGAGAATCAGCTTGGTAAACAAACATATTTAATTTATCATCCGATGCTACCATAATATTTAAAGAATCAGACAAATAAATTGTAGGATCCTTTAACCTTACATTACTCAGTAATGTGTCACATACTTTCCACTTAAATGGAAAATTTTGCGCTTTATACAACAAAACTGCGTTAGCTTGCTTACTTTCAGGAATCATATAAAAATTGTTTTTATACTTAAAAACCTGTGGGTAAGATAAATGAAATTTTTGAGTTAATACAGTTCCTCTATATTGATAATTTTTCCCATCTGTCGAAGTCAATAAACCTACATCAGCATTTATTTTTGTCTTCTGATGTTCAAAAAACAAATAAAAAGTATCTTTTTCTTTTAAAAAGAAAGGATCTGCAAGAAACGATGTACTGTCATTTTCTGCTTTTAACTTTTCAATCGAATAAATTTTATTTTTTTTTACATCTATATTTTGAGGATAAATCTTGTCTTGACCATATCCTATCGACCAACCTCCACTATCATTTTGAAAGAAGGGTGTTCTATAATTTATAATCAAAATTGTTAAAATACCTAAAAACAAGAGTATGTAAACTAATCTCTTCATACATTATTGGTTTATTATCTTTTTTATTTCTGATTCAAAAACATTTAAAGTATATTTTCTCGACCAGTTTGATGCTTTTTCTCTCATTAAATGAAAATCCTCTGTGTTATTCAAAATATCCTCCAACTGCTGAATATCTCTTTCTATTTTTTTTTCTAATAAAAGACCTCTTTCGCCATATTCAAGCATAAATGGGACACAAGAAATAGAAGTTGCAATTGGGACACATCCCCAAAACATTCCTTCGGCTAGTGCTTTTGGCCAGCCTTCACTTTTAGAAGGCAGAATAACAAAATAACTATATTGAAAAGCTTTGGTAATAGTTTTCCTGTCTTGATTCCCTTTTAATATAACATAATTTTGTAACCGATTTGTAATGATATAATCTTCTAGAACTTTACGCTCTGGACCTTCTCCATATAAGTCCAAAGATACATTATATCCTTTTTTAAGCAGACCTTCAACTAACTGAATTGCATATAATGGATCTTTACCAAAGGATAATGTTCCAACAAAAACAAAATTAATGGTATCTTTGAAATCCATTTTTTTTAAAGGTACTTTTTCACTCTCAAAATAAGATGCAGTAAAGAAAGGTTTTATATTCTTGCTCATTTCTTCCCACTCTCCATAAACTAAAACTTGCATATTTCGAGTTAAGAAAGTATTATTCAAAATCCATTTTTGTAAACGATATGTAAATGGCTGGATACTTTTAGGATCCCAATTACCTGCATATTTAGCTGTTTTTCTTTTTTTAGGAAAAACAATTTGAACTAAACATCCGATTAAACCAACGTTTCCTGGACAACGCAAATGAATATGATCCGATCGTTTCATTGCCCAGAAAATTTTCCAAAAAATTACAGGAAATGCCAGTATTGATTTTACAATATTGTGTAAATTGGTAATATTAAAATTAGGAATCTGTTTAAAATCAATATCTTCAAAATCGTAGAAATCGTCAATTTCAGATACAACTTTGTTAGATGCTAATGGCGCAACAATAAATAATTTATCGACGTATTTTAACCAAATATTCATTTCCTTCACATATGGTGAATATCCAAAATACCTGCCCTCTTTTTTAATATGCACAACATGAGTAATAATGGCGAATTTAATTGGCTTCAATCTTCGTTTTTTTTTACAGTCGTTAGGATTCTCTATTTTCTAATTATCAGAAGTTGGCAAAGCAGGTTTAGCAAAGATCAAACTGAAATAGCCTACCATTCTTCCAATTGCTTCTGTCAATGGAACTTTCTTATTTTTCTCAGTCAAGACATTAACAAACCGAATTAAAGCCAATACAATAGTAATAGCATTCCATTTAAAGCGATCAATGAATTTTGGATTTGGATTTTTAATTCTCCAAACATACCAGCCATTTTTAACTACCATTTTCCCATACTTGTATCGATTTGGTCTCCCTGATGGGTCATGATAATGGTACAACTTGATATTTGTATTAATCACATTTTTGCCAAATTGTAAAACTCTTAAACTAAAATCAGCATCTTCATACAAACCATATCCTTCAAAAAATTTTGAGAATTTAATTTTATCAAATATGTGCTTTTTAAAAGACATAGACATTCCAATCAGCAAATCCACTTCATAAGTTTTACCTGTCAAAGGAAAGCCACAAGTTCTTCCATGCGAATAAAGCGGCATTCTGCCTGGTCCTAAGTTCGAGGCTAAACCAAGAAAATTTCTTGCAACGTTTCTTAAACCTTCTTTATAAAAATATCCTTCAAACAAATAAAACTTCTTTTTATTGTAATTTCTGTTCTTCTCTTGAGGCTTCCATTTATTTTCATTAATTGCAATTCCTCCAACACCAACAACATCAGCATTATTTTTAAATGAATTACAAATTTCTTTAAAATATGAAGGTGTTAATACAGTATCATCATCCAAAAAACAAACAATTTCAGATTCTGGATCTATTTTTAAAATTCCGAAATTCCGCTGTTTAGTTAAACCTCTGTCTTGATCTAATACTTTGAAATATTTTAAATTATCATATTCATATTGCTGCAAAAGTAATCTAGTCTCATCATTAATAGATCCGTCAATAATTAAAATTTCATTTGGATAATTTTCTTGGGTTTTAACCGACTCAAGCAGTCTCTGCAAAGGCTTAGCCCTCATATAAGTGCAGATTATTAACGAAATTCTCATTTTTTGCTGTTTAATTTGTTCGCCCAATATAAACTGCTATCCCATTGAATGCTGTAATTGTTATAATATCTAATAGGATTTTTAATTTTTTGAACACGGTAGAATTTAAAAAACAGAGTCGTTTTATAACCTTTTAATTGTTGTTTGGTTACATTTAAAAGATTATACAACATCACTGTCGGAGATGGTTTTGGCTGAATTAAATCATTGGTCCAAGCTAAAATATGTTTTTCTCTAAAACCTCCAATTGGCGCTTTTAGATGGGTTATTTCTGGTTTGGGAGAAAATATAACATCAGAACCTTGGTTTCTAAGTTGGACTCCATAATCACTATCTTCACCATAACCAAATTCAAAACTTGTGTTATAAGATACAGATTCTATATTTTTTGATTTTACAATACTACAACCAGAGCCAAAATTACTCGATTGAATTCTAAATTTGATTTTTTTATTTTCAGAGTAATCAGGTGCATAACATCCAAATGTTATTTGTTCTGCTCCATCTTTTTTTATCACTTTAAAAGCATCTTCTAAAAAATTCTTTTCAATTCGGATATCATCATCCGCCATAAATACCCATTCACTTTCTATTTTTTCAAGAGCTAAATTTCTCGCATTACACGCTCCTGTTTTATGCGTAAAAATATGCTGTATGTAAAATGGCCAGTTATCACTTTCAATAAAATCAAGCTCTGAAACAGAACCAACAGAAGGGTTTTGCTCTACTACTATTACATTTTTTGGCAAATACGTTTGCAACGCTAAATCTTTTAAGAAATCGTACAAGTATTTTTTACGCCCAATTGTCGGAATTATGACATCTAGAGTCCCCTCTACTATTATTTTTTTTTGCGACTGGTTTTCTATAACTTGCAGTAAGTCATCTTTTAAATATCGTTTACGGTAGAATAGCGAGAAAAAGAGAGGCAAAAAAGCAAAATTTCTTTCATAAAGGAATAAATTGATAAATAACAAAAATATCCAACTTACTTTATAATGTTGCTTAATAAATCGAAATAAAAGAAAATTATCATCTTTGAATTTTGGAAATATTACATCCGTTTTTTCAAGTAAACTAGGTTCAGAGTAACAATACAACCCTAATGGCATAGCCAATTTTGCTATTGAATGTAAAAAATAATCAAAGTTTGAATCTTTAAAAATTTCATTATTTAAAGTATTTAAAACCTCTGCGTGAATTCCGCCAACATGGCTACTCATCATCCAAGTTGGATAACTAACTCCTTTTTTAATATTTAAAAATAGAGATAGATCTGAATATCCAATCGCTTCTGAAAAAAAAGAATTTGACGACAAATTATAAGATGCCATTATTTTTTTATGGTGAAAAATTTCGGCAAGTTTGGTACAATTTAAATTTGATTTTAAATCTAAATGACACCAAATAATAAGGCATTCAGGATATTGCTCAGCAATCTGAAATAAATTGTCTGCTATACTTTTTTGGGAAAATAGAATACTATTTCCATCAAAGTCAACTTCAACAACTTTATTGTTTTGATGATAAACTATTACTGGCATTAAATTGATTTTGAGTTTATTACTTTTAAATAAAATGCTATATTTTCTTTTGCAAGTTTGTTAATATCAAACTTATTCTCAACTCTTTGTCTGGCATTTTTTCCAATTTCCAAACTAAAATCATTACTTTTAAAAATATTACGAATTCTATCAGCATATTCATCATGATTTGAAGGATAAACCAGATAGCCACTTTCTCCATCAATAATCAACTCTTGAGCCCAACCTATATTACTATTCACGACAGCTTTTTGCATCGCCATAGCTTCTGTTGTTACCATTCCGAAAGTTTCTGCATAGGTTGGAAAAACACAGACATTAGCTTTCTTTATATAATTTTGGATTTCACTATATGGAATCTTACCTAGATAATTTACATTTTTCAAATCATCTACGTCAAATAACGTTTTCATTAACTCCCAAGTCGATTTGGATTTGGTTTTCAAATCTGATGTATCGCCTCCTATTAAAATCAATTTGGCATCCGAAAAATCATTACGGACTTTATTAAAAATTCCTGGCAGTTCTAAAACTCCTTTTTTTCTAATTAAAGTTCCTATGTAAAGAATTGTATTTTTTGCGAACTTTTCTGGAGAATTATTTTCAAATTTTTCAAGATCTAGACCATTATGAATTGTTAAGATTTCTTTTTTCTTTATCTTAAAAAGTTTTTTTGAAACTTTTCCTGCGAATGATGTTGGCGCAATAAATGCATCTGCTTGATTTATTGCTAGTTTTTCAAACCAGAAATTTTTTAGTTTTTGTTTTCTGTTTTCTAAATGACAAAAATAAGCATCACTCCCATGAAATCTAATTATTAAAGGGATTTTAAAATGCATGAAAGCCGTAATTCCTGTCCAGTCTGGCGCTTCAATTATTGTAATATTCTCTTGCCGTATTATTTGATTACAATATTTTTCAATGTGTTTTCGATGTAAATACCATCCCAAAAATTTATAACTTTTCTTTTTTATACGATGAATTATAATTCCATTATCATGTATTATTTCTTGTACAGGCTGATCATAAATAAAAATTGTTATCGCATTTCCATGCTCATACAAAGAGGTTGCCAGGTTTTTAATACTCGAGCCTATTCCTGCAGATTGCAAAATATCACGATGAGAGTATTCTGGGGTTAGAAACGCAATATGCATAATTACTTATTAAAAAAATCTTTAATAATTCTAGCCGTAAATAATCTCGCGCCATCGTTTGTCATATGCCCGCAAGAAGAAAAGTATTTATTTTCAATAACTGTATTTTCATAATTATGAATTTCTGGATATGCCTTTTTTACTTTATCAAAATAATTCATTCCCACAACATTCTCACACATTGGCGTCATAACAGCAATAAAATTGATGTTATTCTTTTTGCATATGTCTTTAATTTCTTCGTAATATTTATTGTGTGGCAGTGGATTTAAATTGACAATGTTATTTTTCATATTGCCATTTTTATGTTTTTTCAAAGGATAAAATCCCAAGTTATCCAATGCATTTGTTTTTTCTCCTGCAATTATTTTATCAACTTCTCGAAAACCTATTTTCGAATCAAACTTTATGTATCTATAAAAAGGAATGTAATACAACTCCTTAAAATTTTCTTCAGTAGAAAAATGGTCTTTTACAACTTTTGAACAATGAATATACGGCAAAAACTTAGCTGCAACTCCTTCGGATTCTTGATCGTTTGAAAGATTCAAATCTGCCTCAAGGATTACATTTTTGATTTCGTATTTTCTTTCAATCATTAATTTTAATAGCAGTGAAGCTTCAAACAAATGGCCGCCACTCATTCCGTAATTAAACGTTTTTAAGCCTTTATCCTCAAACATTTGCGATACAAAATGATTGTTAGCTCTAGAAGAACCTAAAATAACTACGTCATACTTTTTTGCTGTAGAATTAAAAACTGTCTCGATTTTTCCACGGTTTCTAGACTGCATAAAAGCGTAAGTATACGAACCATCTAGAATAACTGCTATCAAAACTGTTAAAAGAAAAATCCCTAAGATGTATAATAAAAACTTCTTCATTAAAATTGGAAATAAATAAATTCTTTGTAATCTGAATAAGTCCCAAAAGCAATAATAGCCATAATAGCCAGTGCCATTTTTAGCATGCTTCTTTTTCCTGAAATTGGTTCAACTTTGGTTTTATTATTCCATTCAACCAATACAAATAAGCCAATCATCAATAACAGTTCATAATTATATCTTTCGTTATCTAAATACTGCGAATTAAATTCTCCGCTGGTAAATATTCTTTTTAAATATAAAAGAGCATCGGTGATTGTACGCGCTCTGAAAAATACCCAAGCTACGCAAGTCAATAAGAACGTTGTTAAAATACTAAATAGCACCCTAACAGAATCCCAATTCCATTTTAAAATAATAGAATCCATGTTATTTCTATTACTATTGGACAATAATAAAGGAAGAAAATAAACGGCATTTATAAATCCCCAAACAATGTAGGTCCAATTGGCACCATGCCAAAAACCACTTACAATAAAAATGATGAAAGTATTTCTAATTTTCATCATTAGTCCTCCTTTACTTCCTCCTAACGGAATGTATAAATAATCTCTAAACCAAGATGACAACGAGATATGCCAGCGACGCCAAAACTCTGCTATGTCCCTCGAAAAATAAGGATAGTTGAAGTTTCTCAACAAATCTAGACCAAATAATTTGGAAACCCCAAGCGCAATATCTGAATATCCCGAAAAATCTCCATAAATCTGAAATGCGAAATAAACTGCTCCTAAAATCAATGAAAGAGAGTTCATTGAATGATAATGGTCAAAAATTGCATTTGCATAAACGGCACAAGTATCTGCAATCACTACTTTTTTTACCAATCCCCAAACGATTTGATAGACTCCTTCTTTTGCTTTTTCAATATTAAATTCACGTTTTTCTTTTAACTCCGGCAATAAATGTGTTGCCCTTTCAATTGGTCCAGCAACTAAAAGTGGAAAGTAGCTCACAAATAAGGAATAATCTATAAAATTGTATTCTGCTTTAATTCTTTTATAATAAATATCAATCACATAAGATAAGCCATGAAAAGTGTAAAATGAAATTCCAACAGGAAGAATAACATTCAATAACATTGGACTTACCTTAAAGCCAAAAGAAGAAAACATTTCTGCAAATGAAGTTGCAAAGAAATTATAGTATTTAAAAATCCCTAAAAATCCTAGATTCACTAAAATGCTAAGCCAGAACCAGAATTTTCGTCTTTTATCTGAATTACTTTTTTCAATTTGTATTCCAGTGAAATAATCTAAAAATGTAGAAAAAACCAATAAAAATAGAAATCGCCAATCCCAGCAAGAATAAAAATAATAACTGGCAACAATTAACAAAGCATTTTGCGTGCTTTTAGTTTTATTGAAGACAAACCAATACAAGAAAAAAACGATTGGTAGAAATACGGCAAAAGCCAAAGAGTTAAAAAACATTAGATTAATTTAATTTTATAATAGAATAGACCTAATTTGCAAGAATGGTTTGAATTGTCTTGCATATTCTTTTCGAAGAATCTTCTGGCGGATGTTGATTAATAATTTCAAACCAATTTTTCGCGTTTTCAACTGTTTCAAAAGATTCCTGCAATCCTAACTTAATTTTATCTTCTATTTCCTTTGCATTGTTCAACCAAATAACGGTCTTTTTATTTGGCATCGAACGAAAATGAACAAAATTGTAAATCTTACTAACAGACCAATTCTTATCTATCTTATTTGTCACATCATAATTAAGATATACACATGGTTTTTTAAAAGACGCATAATCAAAAATCATTGAAGAGCCTAGATTAACCACTAACTCTGTATGTGCAATTGTATTCATTTGCAAATGAACATCTTCCTGAGTTGGCAATATTGTATTCCATTCTTCTTTAATCTTTTCCCAAAGAGGATTAATCGCTTTAATAACATCTTTATAATTGTCAATCACTTTGTCAAAACGACCCGAAAAATCGACAGGACAACGACGGAAAATAATTCCCAGTGAATCTCCTTTTTTATTCAACTCTCTTACCGCAATGGCAACATCCTCCAAATATTTCGGATCATCTGGACATGTAGTCACATCGTCACCTGAATAACAGATGTATTTTTTATTTATATCTAAGCCATACTGTTCAAAAAATACTTCTTTCGAAAGTATTTTACTTTTATCAAAATGGGATTCAAATTGTGGAGTTCCAGTAACAAAAACCTGTGCTTCTTTAATATTTGGATAATAAAAAAGTAATTCTTTTTTCATAAAATCACTCCATACAAAATAATAATCAGTTTCTATTACCATAGTAGCCTTAGGTAAATTATCCCAAGAAAAAATAAATGTTGCTGTTGGAATCCCTAAATCCTGAGCTGCTAAAATTGGGGCAATTGCTAGAACAGGACGCTGATTAGTACAGAAAACAAACTCGGGTTTTTCTTTTTCGAGTGTTTCAATACAATCTTGATAGTAGGCAGTTTTTCTTTCTGCCTTATTCATCTTTTTTCGAATTTTGAGCAATCCATTATCTGAAAAATAAAAAAGGCTCAAAGTTTGAACCAATAGGCTTTTTGCCGTCTTTTTAATAGTAGAATAAGAAAAAGGAAAACGATAGGAATTATACACATTATCTTTCGTTTTCTTAATATTTAATTTTATTTCCGTTTGAATCTTTACATTTTTATAGATGTCTGTCCAAGGATTTATTTTGGCATTTTTCATTGGAATTTCACTAAATCCCAAATCCGCTACAGGAAAGGGAGTATTATTCCAGAAAACCACATCAAGTCCTTGCTCACTTGCATGATTATAAAAACCAGAATAGGCGAAATTACGTAAGCCAATTCCATCTGGCAATAATATAAATATTTTATTCTTAGACATTATATTCTTAAAAATTTATTTTATTAACTCTTTTTAATAATTTTTGATTGATGCAAATTGTCAATTCACCTTTGTTGAAATAAGAAAAGTCATAATCATCAAGAATTTTATAGATCGCTTCTCTACAATCAAAAAAATCATGAATTTCAATTACAAGACATTTTGTTAATTTTAAAAAATCTAGGTTTGATTTTGATGGATCAAAAATTTCTTTTTCTGAACCTTCAATATCAATTTTCAATATATCAATATAATTAAACTTATAATCATGAATTAGTTGATTAATTGAAAATGCCTGAACGCAATTTAAATCATCGGTTTCCTCAACTCTGAAAGACCAATCTAACCTATCGCCAAAATCATTTACGATTTTTAAGTTTGTATTTGAACTCCAAATTGCTCCATTAATTTTATTAATAGAATTTCCATTTGCATTCAACAGATTAAATTCTAACACTTTAAAATTCTCCATTTCAGGTTCAATACAAATCATATTTGCTTTCTTGAAATGGTCTATAAAAAACAATGCTGTCAAACCTATATTACTTCCTGCATCAATAATATTTATAACATACTCTTTATCATTGCTGAAATTTTCTTGGTAAGCTTCAATTACAGGGAGGTATTCTTTAGAAACATAAATCATTCTAAAAACATCGAAATCACTTGATTTTGGTTTTTTTCTAGTTTTTATACATTTATAATAACTATGCGTAAATTTTGACACATATTCATTTTTTGTTTCTTTATGAAAATAACCGTCTGAATTTATCAAATTATTGTAGTAGAAATAGACATTCCTTTCATTTTGTGTCGGCTTTATTTTTAAAGCGGTTTTAATCAAATAAAGTAATACAATACTTTTATTCTTAAAATTCAATCTTTTTAAATTGGAAATCTTGTTGGTTTTAATCATTACTTTTTATTCCCTTTCTAATTTCTAAATTAGTTCTCAAAACCTTAACTGCGTATCCAATGGTTTTAAAATAATTGATTGTATTAAAAAAAATAATTTTTTTTAAAAATGATCCAAATATACGAGCTAGTGAAGGAGCTTTTTTATTTGTCAATCGAGATGAAGCGATTGTCTCAATTCTATATTTTTTTAAACTTGCATTGGTATCTCTATTAATAAAGTAAAAAAAGGTTTCGTTTAAATCTATAATATCATATCCTTTCTCCATTACTCTAACTGACCATTCTTTATCTTCTACTGCTAATAGAGTTTCATCAAATTTATTTTCTTTCCATATTTCTTTATTAATAATGCAGCAGCTTGCTAGCAAACCACAATTGATAGGATTCTGAATTTTAAAATTATTTTGAATGGCTCTATTGTAATTTTCAATACTATTAATATATCTAACTCCTGCAATATTATCAGATTTGCCCAATGCTAACAATGTATTCTTAAAGAAATTATTACCAATAGGAATTGAGTGAGAACTTAATAATAAAATATACTTGCAAGCGGCTTTTTCAACACCAAAATTTATTGCTCGCCCATAACTAAAATTATCGATGGTTATTATTTTGCAATTATATTTTTTTGCAACTTCAATACTGTTATCTGTAGAATTATTATCAACAATTATTATTTCTTCAAAGTCATTTGAATACAATTTGGTTAAGATTGACAACGTATTTTCAAGGGCTCGACCCTCGTTTTTATTTCTAATAACTATTGATATCATATTACAATTTTAATTACTTATTGGAACAGACAATTCCATTTGGCACAAACTTATACATTGCCAAATATGAAAACTGGATTGAATATTACCACTAAAGTAAAAATCAAATTCTTTTTCTAATTCAGCTTTTACGAACCACTCCGAAAAACAGGAATTTTCGATAGTCTTTAAACATCCATTAACCCATTCTTTTAGATCGTCTGCCAACCACTCACGCTGTGGGGTCTGTAAAGGTCTTTTAGGTGCAAAAGCTACATCGTTGCTAAGAAATTCTGAAGCAATTTCTCTTAAAATATATTTAGAAACCCCATCTTTAATTTTAAACTCCAAAGGCAAAGAAAAAGCAAATTCAACCAATCGATGATCTAGAAAAGGTTCTCGCAGTTCAGTAGAATACATCATTGAAACACGATCGTTAAATCGTAATGCTCGAGGAATTTTAGTATAAAATAAATCTCGATATTGCTTATTTAAAATCTCATCATCGAAAATCTTAGGGTATAAAGGTTTTTCAGCTTTAGACAAAAAAGAATCTGAAAGCATTTTTATTTTATATGGCGAATTCTCAACTCCTTGAATTGTAGCATCATTTTTTTGAGTATAATAATCATATCCAGCCCATTGTTCATCCATTCCTTGTCCATCCAAAAGAACTAAAACGCCATCTTTTCTAGCTTTTTCGAAAATTTTAGCATAGGCTAAGGTTGGAATCCCTCCAAATGGTTCGTCTTGTTGCAAAGCCATTTTTTTTGTAAAAGCAGGAATTTCATTTGCCTGAAGCAATACTTCTGCTAATGGATTATTAGTAATTGCAATCATTTTTTCAACCCAGGATAATTCATCATAATCAGAATTATTTGTGTAAAAAGTATAGGCATTAATTCTGGAATTATTCTCTTGAAGATTAACCAAAGCTAATAAAACAGAACTGTCCAATCCGCCACTCACATTAAAACCAACCGAAACATCTGACCTAAAACGTAAATTAATACTATCCTTTAAAAGGGATATGTAATATTCCTTAGCTTCTTTTAAAGTTATTTTTTTTTGCTGTTTAGCAACTTCTTCTTCAAAAAAGTACCATTTTTTTATAGTTATATTCTGGTTTTCATATTTCAAAAAATGACCTCCTGGTAGTTGTATGATATCCTCCCAAAAAGTTTCATTTGGCATTCCGTAAGAGCCAAAAGCAAAATAAGAAGCCCAAACTTTTTCATTAGGTTTTTTGGGAATTTCAGCAGCATGCAGTGCTTTTATTTCTGAAGAAAAAAATAAAGAATTATTCAATACACTATAATAAAAAGGTTTCACTCCAAATCGATCTCGTGCAGCAAAAAGCTTCTTTTCTTGATTATCCCAAATAGCAAAGGCAAACATCCCGTTGAATTTTTCCAAACAAGATTCTCCGTAAATAATAAATGCTGCTAACAAGACCTCAGTATCAGACTCTGTCTTAAATTTATACTGATTTTTTAGAGTCTCTCTAATTTCAATATAGTTATAAATTTCTCCATTAAATACCAAAACATATCGTCCTGAATTATCTATGAATGGCTGATTGGATTGTGAAGATAAATCAATAATTGCCAAACGGTTATGCCCTAAGGTTGCAAAGCAATCGTCATTATATTTTTTCGTAGTATCTGGACCGCGATGATGCTGACTTATAAGCATTGCATCTAGTTGATGCTCTTTATAATCTCCTACAATCCCTGCAATCCCACACATTCTTATTTTTTTAATTAATTATATAATATCCTACTTTTAGATCTGATCTAAAAATTTTTGCACAATGAATTCTTCTGTCATTTCCATAGATTCTTTAGATGCTCCGGCAACGTGAGGAGTAATAATCACATTAAAATCTTGATTTGCCAGAAGCACTAATGGATTTGATGAAATAGATTTTAAATTTAATTCATTCTTCAAAACGTCTGTCGCAACACCACTAATGATGCCTTTTTCAATTAAAAAAGCGACTTCTTCCTCATCCCAAATGCCACCTCTCGAAGTATTAATAAGTACCGAATTACTTTTCAAATATGAAAGCAATTCTTTATTAACAAAATTTTTATTTGTCTCAGTGTAAGGAATATGTATACTAATTATGTCTGCCCAAGCAAACAATTCTTGCGAAGTTTTGAATTTATTAAACTGACTTTCAATATCTTTTACATCAAAAAAACCAACCTCCATATCAAAGGTTTTTGCAAAATTTGCTACTTGCATCCCTACTCTGCCTAAACCTAAAATACCGATTTTTTTACATTTAAGATTCGTATTAATGTATAAATTCCTATTCCATTCGCCCTTTTTTACGTGATCAAATGAACTTGGGATTTTTTTTAGCAATGCTAACAATAATGCCCATGTATGCTCTGCAGTAGAAGGAATACTTTTAAGAAAATCTACTTCGTTTCTAAGTGAAATAACTTTCCCGCCAATGCTTTCAAAATAAGTTACATCTATATGGTCTAGACCAGTTGTAGCTGTTAAAATGAATTTTAAATTGGGTGCTTTTTCAATAATTTCTTTATCAATTACAAATCCTAATCTGACAAAAATTATATCTATATCAGCAATTTCTATCTTCAACTCATCTCGACTCTCTATTCTTCCCTGTTTTACCTGAAAAAAATCGTTCAAAGTCGTCAAAGCATTTTCACTAAAATTATTAGATTCAGTTATTAATAACTTCTTTTTGCCAATCGTCATATAAAAGTGTTGCTAATTTAAAATCTCTCATTGTATCAATGTTCACCAACCAGTCGGGGTTCATTATATAGGCCATTTTTTTTTGGACCATAAACGTTTTTTGGTCCAAAAAAGCTTTAACTCTTACAGCATAAAAACATCCATTTCTATAATATACAGGTTTTATGTCCTGTCTTCTTGAAGTCTCACCACTATGATCTAACGGAATCAATTTATTATCATCCATTAAATTATACATTCTTGCCGGATTAATATCGTTCATTGGCACGACACTAATCACGCCATCAATTTCGGTTTTCTCAGCTAATAGATTGATAATATTATTTAGGTCATGATATGTACGCAATGGCGATGTTGGTTGCAATAGAATAACAATATCAAAATCTTCCTGACATTGTTCAATGACAAGCTCAACAGTATCAACAACATTGCTCTTATCATCTGCCAAATAATCTGGTCTTTTTAAAACGTCTATATTGTATCGATTGGCTACCGCAGCAATATCATCATCATCCGTTGATACAACAATTTTAGATACCAAATTAGACTCTAAAGCACATTCTATTGCATGCGATATTAAAGGCTTTCCTCCCAAATCTTTAATATTCTTACCTGGTACTCCTTTGGAACCACCACGGGCAGGAACTATAGCCAGTACTTTCATATTAATAAACAATTGTTTTATGAAATTGTAAAGGCAGTTCTGTCAACAATTTAGCTATTTTTACTCCCGCTTTTCCATCACCATAGATAGAAGATGAATCAACTTTTCCTTTTTTCATCATTTTATTAATTGCCAAACCAATTTCTTCTTCTGAATAATCTGTATCTATGCTATTTCCTCCTCGGTCTCTTCTATTCTGGCGGGAACCAATGTTAACAACTGGAACACCCAGAAAAGCACATTCACGTATACCTACACTTGAATTCCCAATTAAACAATCGCTATGTTTCAACAATTGCAGAAAATCTTTGCCTTCCATGTTCTTGAAAAAATGAACATTTGGTAATAAATGTTGCTCTCTAAAAGCACGTATCCCTGTAGAAGTTCCATCTGCTCCAGCATCTACATTTGGCCAAAACCAAAGTGTTGGCTTATTTAATTTATAGATTGCTTCAAGTGTAACTTCGATATGTTTTCTTGAGTCTTGATATTCTGTTGTAACCGGATGCTGCATTACAACCAGATAACCTTTAGATAAATCTGGTTTTGTTCCTACACCTCCATATTTTTGATAAGGGTCAAAAGGAAGTTTTTCAGTCTCTAATATTTCTAATGCCAAATCGATAGAAGGACATCCTGTATTGAAAACCATTTTAGAATCTTCTCCTAGTTTTATTACTCTTTCTTTTGCATTTTCTGAAGCAACAAAATGGTAATCTGCCAACTTTGTAATTGCATGACGAACCTTTTCATCAATATTACCAGTTACTTCTCCACCTTGAATATGCGCCAAAGGAATATTCATATATGAAGCGGCAATAGCGGTTGCCATTGTCTCGAACCTATCTGCAACAGTTACCACAATATCTGGTTTCAAATTATCAAAAACAGTAGATAATTCAAGAATACCAATTCCAGTAGTTTTTGCAGCTGCAGTTAGATTTTCTCCTTCTAATACGTTAAAAACCTTTGCTGCAATATGAAAACCATCTTTTTCAATATAATTTACAGCTGAACCATAACGATCCAATAAAGCAGAAGCAGCAATAATTAATTGCAATTCTAAATCTTGATGTTCCTGAATGGCTGATAATACCGTCTTTACTCGACTATATGAAGGACGAGCTGTTATTACTACAGCTATTTTTCTTTTTGGCATTTTAATTATATTAAACTTGGGCTAAAAGTAGTCAAAAAAAAACATGCTGAAAAAAGATTAATTTTAACTTTCTTTTTAAACTGTCGAAACTAGATTTATATCAAATCTGTCTCATTTAAAAAATCCCACTTTTTCAAATCTTTGTTTAAAGTCTTTCCAATAATCTCATGAAATCGAAACGCATCAATTCCAAAACCTTTTGGTTTTTTAGATTCTAAGTCATCGAAAGTCAGAACATGATTTTTTGATAAATCTTTATTAATTGCCAACGATTTTTCAAAAATTTGCTTTAGTGAAGAAAACGCTTCATTATTATTTTTATCTACGGGGCTGGATAATGAAGTTTTAATATTTCTAACCGCTTTTACAAGCTCTTTGGTTTCTAAAATGGTCAATGAAGATTTTGAATCTGGCCCAAACATTTGTCTATCAAATACCACATGAAATTCTAAAATATCAGCACCTAAAGCTGTTGCTGCTATGCAAGTTTCGATCTTTGCAGAATGATCAGAAAACCCTACTTTAACATTATAACGATCTTTTAATTCTTGAATAACGTTTAAACCATACTGCTCTGGCTGTGTCGGGTAAGCTGTTGTACATTGCAAAATAGAGAATTCAACATTTCTTTCTTTTAAAAATTCAACTGTTTTATTTAATTCCTCGTAAGAACTCATTCCTGATGACAAAATCACTGGCTTTCCAGTTCGAGCTATTTTTTCTAAAATTAAAAAATTATTAACTTCTCCAGAACCTATTTTATATTGTTCTACTCCTAATTCTTCTAGCCAATCAACTGCCAAATTGCTAAACGGAGAGCAAATAAATCTTAAACCTACCTCATCGCAATGCTTTTTTATAGCTTTCCATTGCTCTAAAGAAAATCCCATTCGTTTCCAATAATCAAATCTTGTTTTGTCCTCCAATGAAAATTTTACACGAAAAGGTTCATGTATACTGCTTTCGGCTTCGGCAATATGCATTTGAAACTTCACAGCATCGACACCAGTTTGGGCTAGAGCATCAATATATGAATACAAAACCCCAAGACTACCATCATGTGCCTGACCAATTTCGGCAATAATAAATGGCAAATTTGATTCATTTTTTTTATCAGCTGTTTTCAAAAAAGTGTCCATAAAGTTAATTAAGTTTTTTCTTTGCTTTTCAATCATTCTATTCATTTCATCGCTCTCGTTTTTCATCAAATATAAATGTTTGTCATGATCCGTTTCATTACATTCTAAAATGATTTTATATCATTACATAACTTTTCTATAAATTAGATTTCTCAACGAATTTTCTACGTTACAATAATCCAGAACTTCAGGGATATTTCTACTTTTAAATCTATCTTACGCCAAAATTTAGTTATTTTATAGCATCAATCTGATTACAAAATTGGCATTTTTAATGCGGCTTTATGAGCTTTCAGTAAAATTCTAATGTTTGATAATTCTCCTGCAGAAAAAAGACGTTTAATAGCCTGAATAAACTTTACAAAAAATTGTTGTTTGACTACAGTTTTGGAAAAATGTTTTTTTAAAAAATAAAAATATAATGTCTCTTTTTCTAATTTCGTATTTAACAATGTCCATTTATCTCTTTGCCCTCCAACTGAAGCTGACAAATGTTCAACTAAAATTTTAGGCTGAAAATAAATATTTGCCCCCGCTTGCAGTAAGCGCATTCCATAATCCCAATCATCCCCCCAAATTGTAAAATTTTCATCAAATAAAAAACCTGCTTCCTTAAAAACTTCTCTTTTTACAACATTTAAACCTGAACAGACTTGAAGTCTAAATCGAGGCTTTGAAAAATTACTAGGTTTAGAGATTGTATCTAAAATTGTATGATATTTAAATTCTGTAGTTTCCATTCCCTCAAATTGAATTCCAGGTATTAGAACATCAATAATATTAGGTTGTAATGTTTCAACAATTTGCTCAAATGCAACACTTGAGATTCTTAAATCATCATCTAGAAAAAATAACCATTCCTCTTCTTCATAAAACTTTAAAGCCTGATTTCTGGAATGATTTACTGAATTTTCTCGTGCGTTCTTTACAAAAGTAAATTTATAATTCAGCGGTAATTTATTTACATCTGCCTCGATATCCTGTTGACTTTGATCTACAATGACAACTTGAGAAATATGTTTTTCGAATGCATTTAAGTCAATAAGTAAATTAGACAAATAGGATAGTCTGTCTCTTGTTGGAATAACTAAAAAAAAGTTTTTCATTTATTTAGTAATTTGGCATATATCGCATAAATGCCATTAAAAATCTTAAGTTTTCGCAAGATCAAAATTATACGATATTTTATTAAAAGCAACTGAAAGTTTATCGCAGACCAAAATCCGATTTGTTCAAAATAATAGCTTGTTATTTTTTGATATGCATTAAAAGACGGAATGTTTAAAAAAGCAACTTCGAGTTTTTTTAAAATTATTTTCTTTTGAAGTTTTGTAAAAAGTAAAGTATGATCCTTGAACAAAATTTCGCAAAATTCGAAAGTTGCCCAGTTCTTTTGATTTTTTGAACTAGAGTCGCCAGTGATACTTAAATTTGAAACTCGGACTAATACTTGAGCTTCATTGATTGAATAAATAAAATTTGGAATAGAGAATTCTAAAACCGCCAAATCATCTGAATGCCAAGCCAATGGCAATTCCTTAAATTTTATATTTTCTATTCTATTTCTTTTAAAAACATATTCACTTAACGAGCTCCTTGTTCTTTTTGAAAATTTTCTAGTCAAAAAGTCCTGTCCAGATTCTAAAACTGGATGCTTATATTTTTGGGAAATAGTCTCTTCTTTTTCATTTATAACTGTCGTTGCAAAACGAACTACATTTATTTCGTTCTTGTTTATATCTTCTAAATTTCTATAAAAAGAGGCTACCACATTTTCATTAAGAACATCGTCATCTCCGAGAATCATGATCCATTCTTCGTTTTCTACTAAATTTAAACATCTCTCCCATTGTTTTACCAATGAAATCCCACCTAAATTCTGCTCAAAATGATGATATTTAAAACTAAAGTCGTTTTTATATTTTTCTAATAATAAGACTGGATTTTCTGGACTTGAATCATTTCCTATGTAAACCTTAAATCTTTTATCAATTTGTTTTTTTAAGGATTCTAAAGTCTTATCAAAAAACTCAAGTTTATAATACGGTATTACTATAGCTATCACTTTTTAAACTTTTTAAGTATCCAATTTGCAAATGAAAGCAAATGTAAATTGATTAGAATTTTTCTAGCCTTATTTCCTAATCTATATGACCCAGAATTTTTATATTTCTTTACTTCAATTCCTCTTTCTCTTGACTGCTGATAATATTTCTCAATTAAAAAAATTAAAAATTTCTCAAAATCATTTTCTGTCAATAATGCTTTTAGAATTGGAAAAGAATAAAAGAAATTACTTTTCATATGTATAAAATCTTTGGTCATATTTTTTTCGTGATATCTGTAATATGCCAAAGGGAGATCTAAAAAAACAACTTCTGGATTATTTTTGAAAATTTTCAACCACATAATCCAATCTTCTTTTGCTCCCAGTTCTGCTGAAAATTTGAAATCTTTAAAAATACTTTTATGAAAAAAACCGCAATGAATTGGTATATTAAAATCAAAATCCCAATCGTAAAGAACTTTTTTAAAAGTAAATTTTGACAAAGAAAGTTTGCAAAAAGGAACCTCAATATTTTGTAAATTACTACGAAACATCATAAAATTGGAAATAACCATTTTATTATTCAATTCTTGATCGGTAGTTATTATTTCCAATGATTTTGCAAGTTTATTTTCATGTAATAAATCATCAGAATCCAAAAATTGAATAAACTCTCCTGAAATTTTACTTAAAGCATAGTTCCGAGCAAAACTCACGCCTTTATGTTCTAAACAATAAAGCGAGAATCGAGAATCTTTCTTTACAAATTCTTTAACTACGTTTACTGTCTGATCTAAGGAACCATCATCGACTATAATACATTCCCAGTTCGAATGAGTTTGTTGAATTAAACTATTTAAAGTTTCACCAATTAAATCTGCACGGTTATATGTAGGAACTATTATCGAAACTAAATTATTTGACATTAAAATGAATTGATTAGTACAGTGTGTTAATTTAAATTTCCTTTTTTTTGATGCAAAATGTATTACTCGATTTAGATAAATCAAAATATTTCTTGTGACGCCAATTTACATACATCATCATGTTTACAATGTCTCTACGAGAAAACTTAATTTATAATTTGTACAATTCTCGATAACCTTTAAAATAAATTATTATATATATTAATTACTTTAGCCTGATTAAAAGTATAATCTAGCTGTTCTTTAGCAATAATTGCATTTAACTTCTCTGCTTTTTGGATTCGCGCTATATTACTCAGGGATCTTTCTAAATGACTTTTAATCTCTTGTACATTTTCTGGATTTTGAATTAAAAACCCATTAACTCCATCTTCAATAATTTCTTCAGTTACACCGCTAGGGTTAGATTGTATAGGGAATGCCCCCATTACTAAGGCTTCAAGAAGTGCATTTGGCATCCCATCAGAAATACTATTTCTAATATATACTATTGCTTTCCCCATTAGATGCATCACTTCTTCATGAGAAAGCCCATGTCTTTCAAAAAATTTAAAATTAAGCTGGTTGTTTTTAATATAATCAATAACTTTTTTGTGGGCTCCAAAAACTATTACTTCATAGTTTTGAGTAATATGTTCGATCGAATGCAATGCCTTAATACAATATAAACCTCGACCAAAACCCTGCTCATATCCTTTAACAAGTATTATTTTTCTTTCTGCTATTGGCTGTTTATAAAGGCATAACTCTTCCAATTTATATCCAGTACCTCCAGGTATTAATCCTGTATATTTACCCTTAAATCCCAACTGCTTTGCCAAAACATAATCTCTCTCACAATCAGTATGTAAAAAATCAATACGATTTAAAACCTGTTTTATTTTTTTTAAATGATGAGGAAATTTTTGGTAATAATGTATATCATTTCCCCAACATTAATTTATCCATTTTATATTAGGATATTTTTTCATCGTTTTTAAGATAGGCTAAGAACAGCTTTGCAATTCAAAACTGTGAATAACTTCAGGACAAATTTCTTTTATTATCTCATCCAAGGCCTCATTTGCAGTTACTCTCAAAAATGGGCTTATTTTTTCATAAACAAAAGGCATTTTTTACTTAAAAAATATTCGCCTCTTACATGAGCAACTTTTCTTTACCCCCAATTGGTAAATTGATAAACGGAACCCAAAGTATCTAGCTTTCCTCGTTCCAAAACATCGAACCAATATAAATCGTAAGATGTATCTTTTAAATTTTCTATCCATCGAATAGTGTAAATGCAAGGCATTGAAATGAAGAGAATTTTCATTATATGGACCGGTGTTTTATAATTAATTCGACGTTTAGATATCAAAGTTATTTTTTGAATTTTAATCTACGGATGCCAGATCTGCATATCGTTTTAAATCTTCTAATGATTTGACAACAATCTCATCTCATTGCATTTTCAGTCTAAATTTATCTTATTAAATTTCCTAACATCGAAAATTCTATTTTAATGAGTATAGATTAAGAATCAGCATAAATACAATTGAACAAAAGCAAATTAACGGTTATTCTTTTCTATCTATCAATAGGTATTGAAAGGCATCATTTATAATGTATACTTTAAATTTCTAATTACTTTGATTTTTTATATAGTTGTAAATGCTCTTTCAAAAAACAGTAATTGATCATATTAAAATAATTATAAAAAGGATAAATTAAAAGAAAGAACCTAAAAAAAGATAAAATGAAATTTGCTAATTGGATTAATAAGAAATATTTCCTCAAAAAAAATAGCTTCTAAAATGGAATATATAGCTGACATTTATCTTAATCTTCTTTTTAAAGCTTTAAATGGAATTAATATAAAATGTCCTAGCTTATATGAGTTACTGTTTTTAACCTTAGCCACTACACCTATTTCCTGTATCTTTTCTCCATTAAAAAAAGATCTTTTATATTCTATAAAATTTGTATCAGAAGCTATTATAATAAGATATAAAGGATTGATAAATTCGTTTTTAATTGTTAAGAAATTCCCAGAAAATATTCTCATATCATCTTGATCAGTTTCATCTTGAATAATAGACATTCCTCCGCAGTATACTTGAGTTAGCACTTGCATTTTATCAAAATACGTCATTATCAATTTCTTAAAGTCTTCTTTATACAACTCCTTTACATGGAATTCATTTTTAAAATTTCTACCATCTGAATAATGTAATTTGTCAGGAGTCGAAATAATCAATAATCCATCCTTTCTTAAAACTCTTTT
Organism: Flavobacterium movens; assembly: GCF_039581425.1. Classification (NCBI taxonomy): domain Bacteria; kingdom Pseudomonadati; phylum Bacteroidota; class Flavobacteriia; order Flavobacteriales; family Flavobacteriaceae; genus Flavobacterium; species Flavobacterium movens. The sequence goes on along the minus strand of NZ_JBCPXY010000011.1, from coordinate 140,628 downwards.
TACCTCAACCATCATTTCCTGATGTTTATCATGGTGTTCCAAGGTTTCAAAGCTTACAACCACATCAATGCTATTGCTCTCAAGAGGTATCTTATCTGCTCTACCAATTCTAAATTCTAAATTTTCTTTTTGATATTTTGATTTTGCCTTATCAATTGTATCAACATCTATATCAACTCCATAAACAAATGAAGCATTTTTAGCCATTAAATTACTTCCATAGCCTTCTCCACAAGCTATATCTAAAACCACTTTACCTGTTATGTAATCACTTACAATAGCATACCTATGCAAATGCTCGATTGAGTCTCTTGTTTGTATAAAAGTTTCTAATCTTTCTCCTGTCCACTTTTTCATTTAATCTCTTTATTTCCAATTTAATAATGGACGAACAACACCAGGGAATTTACCTGAATAATTTCCTCTCACAGTTTTACCACTAATTTCGTCAACGACATTAAAACCAACTACTTCTAATTCATGAAACTCTACACAAAACGGATTATATCTCATTATTGCGAAACTGCACAAATAATTCCCCTCTGCCAAAAAATTACCAGGAATAACAACTGATTTTTTATGTATTCCTTTCGAATGCGGCATAATTAATGTCTGTGACTCTTTATCGTGTGAACTTAATATGTGAATATTTTCTGCATTGAATAAATTAAATCCGTGAGTAAATAACTCTCCTTCTTTCAAAATTTCATAAGTAAACTCAATAGTTATATCTTCAAAAATATTATGGTTTACTTTAATTTCTTCTTCTTTATTCAGAACTTTTACCTCGATTAATTCTATAAAATCGCCTTTAGGAATATTGCCGTTTGATTTCTCCCAAATACGATGAGCAGTTGAATTCTCATTTTCAAGATACTTTTGCATGCAATTATCAATGCTTCCTTCAAAAACAACTTTTCCATGCTCCAAAACAATTCCTTTTGTACATAAACTTTTCACCGCCGCCATATTATGGCTTACAAAAAGAACTGTTCTTCCCTCACCTTTAGAAATATCTTGCATTTTACCAATAGCCTTTTTCTGAAATTCAGCATCACCAACAGCAAGAACTTCATCAATAACTAAAATTTCAGGTTCAAGAAAAGCGGCAACGGCAAATGCCAAACGAACTGTCATTCCAGAGCTATATCTTTTTACAGGAGTATCTATATAACGTTCGCAACCTGAAAATTCAATAATTTCATCTAGTTTTGATGTAATTTCTTTTTTGGTCATTCCTAAAATGGCTCCGTTTAGAAATATATTTTCTCGTCCAGTCATTTCTCCATTAAAGCCTGTCCCTACCTCTAATAATGAAGCAATACGGCCTCGAGATTTTATACTTCCTGTTGTAGGAGCTGTTACTTTAGAAAGTATTTTTAAAAGTGTAGATTTTCCTGCACCATTTTTCCCGATAATACCTAAAACTTCACCTCTTTCAACTTCAAAATTAATATCTTGTAAGGCCCAAACATAATCTGAAGTTCCTTTTTTTGAACGATCATTTGTGTCCCCAATCTTTAAATATGGATCTTCTTTTCCTCTAATTATATGCCACCATCTATTTAAATCGTGACTTAAAGTTCCTGTGCCAACTTCTCCTAAACGATATTGTTTTGAAATATTTTCGGCTTTTAATATTATATCTTTCATCTATACGGTATCTATAAAGCTTTTCTCTGTTTTATTAAAAACCAATAATCCAGCAAAGAAAACAACCAATGTAACTACTACTGTATATAATAGACCAAAAATTGAAATACTACCAATATTTAAAAGCATATAACGAGAAGTTTCTATTATATATGCTAAAGGATTATACTGCACTATCCATCCAAATTTCGGAAGTTTTTCTTTTATTAATTCCATTGGGTACATTACCGCCGACACATACATTAGTAATTGAACTCCAAATGCGACTAAATTATTCAAATCTCTATATTTTGTCACCATTGAGGAAATTATCATTCCCAATCCCAATCCCAAAATTCCCATGAATACAATTAAAATAGGAAAAAGCAATAATGATATATTTAAGCTTAGATCAGCACCCTGCAAAAAAAAGATTATATAAAAGACTATAAATATGCAAAATTGAATTCCGAATTTGACCAAATTTGAGATTACTATAGATAGAGGTGTAATAATTCTTGGGAAATATACTTTGCCAAATATAGATGCGTTAGATTTAAATGTATCTGAAGTTCCATTTAAACAAGCTGTAAAATAATTCCAAACCATGATTCCTGCCAAATTAAATAAAAATGGTGGAATTGTCCCAGTCTTAATTCCAGCAACATTATTAAATATTATTGTAAAGGTTATAGAAGTAAATAAGGGTTGAATTAGATACCAGAGTGGCCCCAAAACCGTTTGCTTATAAACTGTAATTATGTCTCTTTTTACAAAAAGCATCAATAAATCTCTATACTGCCAAATTTCTTTAAAATTCAGAGAGAAAAATTTATTCTTGGGTGTTATTTCAAACAGCCAGTCATTTGTGTTTTTAGAATCCATTTAAAAGAACTAAAAAATCTTGCCTTAAAATTAACAAGATTTTTAACATTTTAGAATTTGTTTAAAAATGTCAAAAGGTGTTTTAAAAAACACCTTTTGATTATCTGACTTAATATTTTATTTATTCTTATTTATCTAAAACTTCAAAAGTAGAATTCATACTTTTAAATTCTGGAACAATTTTTTTCATCTTGGCAACGATATCATCATTTTCATAAAAATCAGCGATACCGATTAATTCATCAACATCATTATGAAGATTTTCATATTCGTCTTGAATTTCTTGAGCAATCATAATCTTATTATGATATGTTGGGAGAGTTTTAGAGGTATCGTTTAACAATTCTTCGTAAAGCTTTTCCCCCGGTCTTAAACCAACAATTTTAATTTTAATTTCTTTATCTGGTATAAAACCTGCTAACTTAATCATTTTTCTGGCTAAATCAATAATTCTAACTGGTTTACCCATGTCAAAAATATATATTTCACCACCATTCCCCATAGCTCCTGCCTCTAATACAAGTTGGCAAGCCTCTGGAATTGTCATGAAATAACGAATAATATCTTGATGAGTAATAGTTACTGGTCCACCCTCGGCAATTTGCTTGGTAAACAATGGCACAACAGAACCATTTGAACCTAAAACATTTCCAAAACGAGTTGTAATGAATTTTGTACCCCCTTCAACATTTTCTTGTTGGTTTTTCAAGAATAAGGATTGAACATATTTCTCAGCAATACGTTTACTAGCCCCCATTACATTACTTGGATTAACAGCTTTATCTGTAGAAACCATTACAAATTTCTTTACCTGATATTTACAAGCTAAATCAGCTAAGTTTTTGGTTCCTTTTATGTTGGTTTGAATTGCCTGAGCAGGATTTTCTTCCATCAAAGGCACATGTTTATATGCAGCAGCATGGAAAACAACATGTGGATTGTAATTTTTAAAGACTTTTTCTAATGCTTTTTTACTTCTGACATCTGCAATTACGGCTACAATCTTAGTGTTAAAACTCATTGTTTGAGTTTCTAAACACAAATTATGCAATGGTGTCTCAGCATGATCTAGAACTATAACATTTTTTGGTCCAAAATTCAAGACCTGTCTTACAATCTCGCTTCCAATTGAACCAGCAGCTCCAGTAATTAAAATTGTTTTATCTTTTAATTGTTTAGAAATTGATTTACTATCTAGAACTATAGGTTTTCTTTCTAATAAATCTTCGATCTGAATATTCTTTACTTTTTGAGAAATCTCTTTTTGATTTTCCCAATCTGAAATCAAAGGAACCGTATATACTCTATAGTTAAACTCTAAACATTGATCTACAATAATAAGCTGTTCATCTTTTGTCAAGCTTTTATCAGCAATAATCACTCCTTCCGCTGCAACGGATCGCATTAAAGCCGGAAGCTTTTTTCTTAAGATTAAAATCGGAAGATCCAGCATACGCTTAGATGCATTCTGATTATTCTTATCTACAAATCCAACAATTTTAAATCGTGAAGGTGTTTCAAATTTTAAAGCATTTGCAACAGAAATTGCATTTGCATCAGTACCATAAATAACTGTTCTAACAAGCTTAGTCGTCGCTTTTTCAGAAAAATACATTTCAAATGTCTGCTTTACAACTACACGATATAGAAACAGTCCACAAAATGATAAAACTAAATTGATAAAAAGCGCAGTATTTAAAAAAGCTTTATGACCTGTATACAATTCAAAAATTAAATTTATAAATAAGAAGAAAACCAAAACTGACATTTGTGAAAAAAGCAGTTTTATTGCATCTATATACGAAGAGTGTCTGATAATTCCTGAATAGGTTCTAAAAAGCCAAAAGAAAAATATATTAACTATTATTAAACTTGCTACAAAATAAAAATCATGGGACGTTATGATGTATCCTATTGCAGTTCCGTCAAAAAGCAAATAAGTAAATGAAAAAGAAAAAAACAGAACCATTACATCAATGGTAATGATAATCCACCTAGGCAGATAACTCAAATTATTGATATTTGCCCTAAGATTTCTTGGAGAAAAGGTTTTGTACAACAAAGAGGTTATGTTATTTGGTTTTTCTGTATTCAATTTAGCATTTTTTAAGTCAGTAAAATTTGAACTTTATACAAAAATACAAATTAAAGGTTTTAAATAATTACTTAAAGGTACAAATTAAACTTTAACACCTTTTTTCTTTTGTTTTAGAAATTCCAACAAATATGTTCCGTATCCTGATTTAAGTAATGGTTGGGCTATTTGTTCAAGTTGAGCATCATCAATAAAACCTTGTCTCCAAGCAATTTCTTCAATGCATCCAACTTTTAAGCCTTGTCTTTCTTCTAAAACCTGAACAAACTGTCCAGCTTGCATTAAACTATTAAAAGTTCCTGTATCCAACCAAGCTGTACCTCTACTTAGTATACCGACTTTAAGCTTACCTTTTTCGAGATAAACTTTATTAACATCAGTAATTTCATATTCCCCTCTTGCACTTGGTTGAATGTTTTTAGCTATTTCAATCACCGAATTATCATAAAAATATAACCCTGGAACTGCATAATTGGATTTGGGCTCTAATGGTTTTTCTTCAATTGAAATGGCTTTAAAATTTAGATCAAACTCAACTACGCCATATCGTTCAGGATCTGACACATGATAAGCAAAAACAACTCCACCTTTTGGTTTTGTATTAGATTTTAAAAGTTCCTGCATATTAGAACCAAAAAATATATTATCACCAAGAATTAAAGCTACGTTATCATTGCCTATAAATTCTTCACCTATTACAAACGCTTGTGCTAAGCCATTAGGAACTACTTGTTCAGCATAACTGAATTTACATCCTAAACTTGAGCCATCACCTAATAATTTTTTAAAATTTGGCAAATCATGAGGAGTAGAAATAATTAATACTTCATTAATACCAGACATCATTAACGTTGATAATGGATAATAAATCATTGGTTTATCATAAACAGGCATCATTTGCTTACTCATTGCAAGAGTTAAAGGATGCAAACGAGTACCTGAACCTCCTGCTAGTATAATTCCTTTCATATATTTTGATTTTAGATCTTAGATTTTGAATTTTAGACTTCTTTAAAATCAAGCCAAAATCAAAATTTAGCAATCATTTTTTTTAAACTTTCCTTGTAATGAGGAATATCTAAATTATAAAGCTCTTTAATTTTTTTCTTGTCTAATAATGAAAATTCTGGACGTTTTGCAGGAGTTGGATAAGAAGCAGAAGGAATACCTCCAATATTACAATTGTATCCTCCAAACTCTTTAATACTCAGTGCAAAATCATACCAACTTATTTCGCCTTCGTTTGAATAATTATATACCCCTGGAATCCATTTTGAAGATTCAAGAATATCAATCATTACTTGCGCCAAATCAGCCGCATAAGTTGGTGAGCCAATTTGGTCATTAACAACATTGATAGTGTCTCTTTCCTGCATTAATCGCTGCATGGTTTTTACAAAATTGTTCCCAAATTTACTATAGACCCATGAAGTTCTAATAATAATAGAATCTGGATTTTCTTTTAAACACGCAATTTCTCCAGCCAATTTGCTCTCTCCATAAACATTTACAGGATTTGTATTTGCTTCTTCATTTAAAGCTACGGAAGAAGTACCATCAAAAACATAATCAGTTGAAACGTGAATTAATTTAGCTTTATTTTCTGAAGCAAATTTTGCAATTATTTCGACAGCTAAATGATTTACTATAAACGCTAATTCTCTCTCATTTTCTGCTTTATCAACTGCTGTGTAGGCACCACAATTAAAAATCACCATCGGCTGAATATCATTTAATTGAGTTTTAAGCAAATCTAGATCATCTAAAGTTATTTTAGTTCGATCTGCAAAAATCCATTTATAATTATTATAATTTTCAGACAAAACCCTTAGTTCTGAACCTAATTGCCCCTTTGCTCCTGTTACAAGCACTTTTTTCACTTAAAACAAACTATTACAATTTTCAATAAATGGCAAAACTTGATCTTTCTCTGACACAATTGCATCATTTAAATCCATTGCCCAATCAATATTTAAAGACGGATCATTAAATTTAATTCCGCCTTCTGAGGTTTTATTATAGAATTGATCACACTTATACATTACTGAAGCAGTGTCACTAATGACGGAAAAACCATGAGCAAATCCTTGCGGGACTAACAATTGCTTCTTATTTTCTGCTGATAACAAAATACTAAAAGATTTTCCATATGTAGGAGAGTCTTTTCTTAAATCTACCGCAACATCAATAATTTCTCCATCTAAAACACGAACTAACTTTGTTTGGGCAAAAGGAGGATTCTGGTAATGAAGCCCTCTTAGTGTTCCTTTTTTAGAAAAGGATTGATTATCCTGAACAAAATCAATATTAATTCCCAAATCTTCAAATTTAGTTTTGCTATAACATTCAAAAAAATAGCCTCGTTCATCTCCATAAACTGTTGGCTCTATAATTACTAAATCTTTTATAAATGTTTGTTCGATTTTCATGTCAACTAAAATTCTTATTTTATTTCAAAAAAAATATCCAATACATTCTTTATTCTTTTCTGGTCTTCTTGCAAAAGATTTGATCCTGATGGTAGACATAATCCTTTTTTAAACAAATTTTCAGATATGCTTTCGCCATAATAAGGATAGTTTTTGAATATTGGTTGTAAATGCATTGGCTTCCAAAGTGGCCTACTTTCAATATTTTCCTCTTCAAGTGCTAGTCTTAAATCCTCACTTGTTTTCTTATTAGTCTTAGCAGGATCAATAATTATAGCCGACAACCAATGATTTGAGTAATAATCTTCATTTGGTTCGGTTAAAACAGTCACCCCATCAATATCATTAAAATAATTAACATAAAAATCGTGCATTTTTCTCCTTAGACCAATATGTTTATCTAAAACTTCCATTTGTCCTCTACCTATTCCTGCGCAGATATTACTCATTCTATAATTGTAACCAACTTGACTATGTTGGTAATGGGGAGCATTATCTCTGGCTTGAGTTGAGAGAAAAACGGCTTTTTCCCTTATTTCCTTATCATGAGTTACAATAGCTCCTCCACCCGAAGTCGTAATTATTTTATTCCCATTAAAAGAAAGAACACCAATGTCTCCAAAAGTTCCACAATTCTTATTTTTATATTTACTTCCTAATGCTTCTGCACTATCTTCTAAAATAGGAATTTCATATTTTTTTGCAATGTCATGAATACTATCTTTCTTGTAAGGCATTCCGTAAAGATGTACAGCAATAATTGCTTTTGGCTTTTTACCATTTGAAATTCTGTCAATAATAGCATTTTCTAAGGCTACGGGGCAAAGATTCCAAGTTTCTGATTCACTATCTATAAAAACAGGAGTGGCGCCTAAATATAATATTGGATTTGCTGACGCAGAAAATGTCATACTTTGACAAATAACTTCGTCCCCAGGTTTTATCCCTAATAAAATAAGGCCTAAATGTATCGCAGCAGTCCCCGAACTTAAAGCACCTACAAAAACATTACCATTTAGATAATCTTCTAAATCTTTTTCGAACCCATTTACATTTGGTCCAAGTGGTGCTACCCAATTTGTATCAAATGCTTCCTGAACATACTTTTGTTCATTTCCTCCCATGTGAGGAGATGATAACCATATTTTTGAATTATTCATTTGTTTTATTAAATTTTATAATTTTACCTGGATTTCCTACAATAACTGCAAAATCTGGCACATCATTAATTATTACTGATCCTGCTCCAATAATAGCCCACTTTCCAATTTTTATTCCTTGAATAACACAAGCACCAATACCGATATGTGTCCCTTCTCCAACATTAATATTTCCTGCTAAAGAAACATTTGGAGATATATGACAAAAGTCTCCTATTTCGCAATCATGTTCAATAATAGCACCTGAATTAATAATACAATGTTTTCCGATTTTTACGCTCGAATTTATTATTACCCCAGCCATAACTACCGAACCTTTTTTGATTCTAGCATATTCAGAAACTACCGCATTTGCATGTAAAGCTGTAAAAAAAGAAGTTTTTAAATTTGATGCTATTTTTTTTCTAATTCCATTATCTCCTATTGAAATAATGATTTCATTATCAAAAGAAATTTTTGCTTCGACAGCTTTTAAGACAGGAATATTTGATATAAAGTCAATTTTAGGGTTATCGTCTAAAATTCCATTAATGACTATATTTTTACTTTTTAATATGTCAACAACGACTTTACCGTGCCCGCTTGCGCCATATAAGTATTTAATTTTTTCCATTAAATTTTTCTGTAGTCGCAACTCCTGTTGCATTTACACCCTCACTTTTAAACACTTTTTGAAAAGTCTTAAAAATTACTTTAAGATCTAAAGCAAATGATAAATTTTTCACATACCATACGTCGTATTCAAACTTTTGTTGCCAAGAAATTGCATTTCTTCCGTTTATTTGAGCCCAACCAGTTATGCCAGGTTTAACATCATGCCTTTGCTTTTGAAAATCACTATATATTCTAATATATTCAGGAAGAAGAGGTCTTGGTCCAATTAAACTCATGTCACCTTTTAAAACATTTAATAACTGAGGAATCTCATCTAGAGAAGTCTTTCTAACAAAAGCTCCTATCGCTGTTAAACGAAACTCATCTGCCAATAAATTTCCTTCTAAATCTTTCTTATCGTTCATTGTTTTGAATTTAATAATTTTAAATTCCTTTTCTCCTTTACCTGGACGGACTTGAACAAAAAAAGGTTTACCCTGATTAGCGGCAAACAAAAATATAGTGATTACAGTAAAAACAGGGGCAAGAATAACTAAGCCCATTAATGCAATTGAAAAATCAAGAATTCTTTTAATGAAATTTTTATACATCTTAAATAATTTCTTCAATTAACTTAACATATCTTGTAGCCAGGACTTTTCTATCAAAATTCAATTTAGCATATTGAAAACCACTATTCCCTTCCTTAATTAATTGAGAAGGATTACTTAAATAATGTCTAATTACTCTTTCATATTCTATAATATTCTCAGGTTCAACATATGTGCCTGCACTTGCCTGTTCTACTAGTTCTCTCGAAACTCCATCTATAGCCATAATTATAGGTTTTTTACATGAAAAATAATCAAATGTTTTATTGGAATAAACTGTTTTAAATGTATCAACTTTTTTCAAAACTGACGCCCCCATCTCAGAAGCCAAAATATATTTAAAAACTTCTTTTTTAGGAACAGGATCAATAAATCTTACATTAATTACATTTTGCTCAGAGGCTAATTTCATCAATCTCTCCTTCTCCATCCCTTGTCCAATTAATAAAAAAAGAACATTAGTATCTTCTAAAACTTTTCCCGTTTCTAGAAGCTGTTCCAAATGATTTGCTACTCCATGTGCTCCTACATATGTAATGACAAAATGATTTTCAAGATTATGTTTTTTTCTAAAACTATCTCTGTCAAATATTTCTTGTAATTCTTCTGAAAGGCTGAAATCGGCAGCATTCGGAATCATAATCAACTTGCTTTCAGGAACATTTTTAAAATCACGCAAAGTATTATAAAAAGCTGGAGTAAGTACATTTATTAGTTTTGCTTTTTTATATATAAACTTTTCAAACCAATATGCACCTTTAATAATCCATTTGTTTGTCAATACTCCAGTATCGATTGCCGACTCCGGCCACAAATCCCTTATTTCAAATACCATCGGAATTCTTTTAATTCTTGAAATTAAATAACCACTTAATCCCACAAATAATGGCGGAGAAGTAACAACAACAACATCAAATTTACCACTCACCTTAAAAAAACCAGCCCACATAGAGGAAAACATAAATGAAAAATATCCCCATAAGCGTCCTAAAAAACCTGAATTGTAGACTTCTGAAACGTGTGTTCTGTATACTGTGACATTCCCTTGTTGTTTTTTTACAAAATATTTTTTTTTATACTCATCACGTTTAGAATTACCGTTATAATGCATCATTCCAGCTATTACAGTAATACTATGTCCTTCTTCGATCCAGGTTTTTGTCATTTCATTCCATCTAGACCCCCCAGGATCATCTTCTTCAAGAAAATATTGATGTAATAGTAAAATATTCATTTAATATATATTAATTTTTGTAATTATTTCTTTTTCAAATGAAAAAGAAATCGCCTTTCCTTCTTTACATTCTCCATAATATAAAGAATTAAAAGATTTTACATCATTTGATTGTACTTCCAGATCATTAATTGCAGCTTGAAAAGTAATGTTATTCTCATCAGAGTGCCAAATTTGCTTTTTATTTTTATTTTTTAAGCTATCGACTCTATCTTTAACTTCCCATCCTAATTTACTTTTACTCTTTATCAATGTTCTTGAATGTACTGCTTTTGGATTCAGATATTTAAAAGCACTTATACTACCTTCAAATACATAAGCTGATTCTGTTTCTATCAATTTTGTTTTTATTGCTTGAGACCAATAAAACCAGATAAATCTATTCCCTTTTAGCATTTGAGCCTTATCATCAACAATTACAGTATTATGTGCCTGAGTACCTGTAAAATATTGCAACATTTCATTAGTTGTATTATATTTATAAGTTCCTGAATCTCTCAAATAATTGATGCCTTTATACCAAATGTCTATATGTAAGTTATCCGCATGTGCAGGACGATCTTTATGTTTTCCGCATCTTATAAAAGTAAATGTCTCACCGTCTCTAATTAAATAATATCCTCCGTCAGGGAAGCTAATAATCCCATCTTTTTGTTCTAACTTAGGACTTGAATGTACTTTTGAAATATTAGATAACCAATTTAAATCTTGACAAGCTTCAATATCCTCAAAAAGAGGCGTCCCTTTTAGAATATGGTGCAAAGTATTTAATTGTGGACGATAATCGCGATAATCGGCTTCTGTTAATGGGAAAAAAAGTGCTCCATCATTATTACCATAATTAGGTAAATATCCATTTTGACTTTGCAAACATTGAAACAAAAAATTTAAAGACAATTCGGCTCTGTTATAGACAATAGGGCTAAATTTTTTTTTATGCTTTTCGGTCATTGAGAGACCTAACGAAAACAATTGAATTACAACTCTGTGGTAATTCATTGAAAATTGTAAAAAAGTACCATCAGGATAAATTTGATATTCAATTTCCTGCTCAAACCAATTCCTACCTTTTTTCGCCCATTTTTTTGTTTCCGAAATAAAAGGAAATAATAATTCACTAAGTGCTAAAAATAATGTTTCAGTTATAGCATGATTATTACGGACTGCTATTCTAGAAAAATCTATATGATTAAATACGTGATGTAATGATGCATAGATAACTTCCTGAATTTTAGCCCAGCGTTTTTCCGTTAATGATTCACTATTTTTATAAAAATATAAAGCATAACACCAATTAAAAATTCTCAGAGAAATTTCTTGACTACATTTCCAGTTTGGTCCTTTATTTATAGGATTTTCTTTTATCCAATCTTCAATCTCATCAAACACAAAAGATGAATTATCTTCATCATTATGGTAATCATTACAAATAATCGTCAATAGGTAAGAAAACCGAGATTTTTCCCACACATACTTTATGTCTCCATTTTTTTTACTAAAATCTTCAATTTTAGACCAATGCAGGGAACTATCGTATTTATAATTTGTTATAGGATTTGTCAGCCAATCGTAGTCTTTTCCTATTTCAATCCATTCTCTATTAAAAAACAATAATGAACCAGATTTTATAAGATTAACTTTTTCTTTAAGTGAAGTTGAAGGTCTTTTAAAAAATGTTAACTTTTCTCTTTCTTCTATTACAAAATCTGGCGTATTTAAGCGCCAATTTTCCAACGAAAAAAAAATTTGATTTTTAAAAGAAAATGGATGTCTTTTTTTTAAAATTCCACTTCTTTTTTCTAATTCATGGAAAATACGGTATGAGGTATACCGTAATCCCATATTACGAAAAAGTTGAATTCCTAATTTTATATTCATTTTTTTTAAATAGAGATCCAACTATTTGTTTTTAGACTTTCAATAGCAGCAAAACTTGCTTTGGAAGTATTTATTAATTCTTCCAAAGGTATTAATGATTCACCTCCATTTTTTGTTTGCTCAATTAACTTATGAAATTGGTTTTTATGACCTTTGTCTAATCTCGTTTTCAATTTTGAAAAACCTTTAAAACCAAATCCTTCTGTTTTTATAAAGTTATCCATTATTAATGTTCTCTCTTGAGAGTATACTTCAATTCTTTCTTTTGAATACGCTTTTGAACCATTTGAAAAATAATTTATGACTCCAGTCGAACCATTTTCATACTTCAATAAAATGCTTGCGTTATCAGTGTTCTCTTCTGGATTCACTCCCATTGCATTCATACAAATAGATTTCACTTTACTTCCTGTTAAATAGGTAATTAAATCTATAAAGTGGCAAGCTTCTCCAATAATCCTTCCGCCTCCAACTTGCATATCGTGCACCCATACATTTTTTGGTATTGCACCTGCATTCATTGTGGCAATCACATTCATTTGAGAATTTCCTAAAAGAGATTTCATCTTGATGGCATGAGGAGAAAATCGTCTATTGAAACCAACCATTATAGTTTTTCCAGATTTCTTTTGTGCGCTAATAACTTGAACTAGTTCTTCATTATTTAAAGCTAAAGGTTTTTCTACAAAGACATGTTTATTTGCCTCTAAACATTTAACAACCATTGGAGCATGAAGGTTATGTCTAGTTGTAATTAATACTAAATCAACTTCATTATCCCTAAGGATATCGTCTGTATTTGTAGTTGAATGAGAAAAAAGATATTTCTGAGCCATTGCAGTTCCACTTACCCCTCCTTTGCTTGCAATATATTTATAAATAGCTCCACTTCCTTTTAAAGCTGGAAGCATTGTCATTTTTGTAAAATTACCAGAACCTATTACGCCAATTACTCCTTTCTGACCTTCATAATTTGCTGATTTTAGCTCAATAGTGTTTCTAGGATTATTTATATTATCATCATATTTCAAGATAGAGGCTATTGATTTACTGGCTCCAATCTCTTTGTATATTTGCATATAATCTGTTAGCGCAACTACTTGAGAAATCATTTTATCTACTTGTAATTTTCCTGAAGAAATTGACTGTAAGATTGCTTCAAAATTTCTTTTTTCCGTCCATCTTACAAATGGCAAAGGATAATCTACTCCTCTATTTTCATAATTCTCATCATATCTACCTGGTCCATAAGAGCATGAAACCTGAAAACTAAGTTCTTTTTCATAAAATTCAGCTCTACTAAGATCTAATCCTATAACGCCAACCAAAATAATACGCCCTCTTTTTCTGGACATTCTTGCTGCTTGAGAAATTATCTCATTATTTTTAGCGGATGCTGTAATAATTACGCCATCTGCTCCAGTATCTCCAGTACATTCTTGAACAAATTTTACAACATCTCCATTCTTTGGATTAAATGGAATTATTCCCCATTCTTTCGCTAAACTTAATTTACTTTCATCAATATCAACACCAACTACTTTACATCCATTTGCTATTAACAATTGGGCAGTTAGCAGTCCTATCAATCCTAAGCCAACAACAACAATTGTTTCCCCTAAAGTTGGATTTAATAATCTAATGCCTTGTAATCCAATTGAACCTATGACTGTAAAAGTTGCTTGCTCATCACTAATATTGTCAGGTATGTTAGCCGCTAAATTTTTAGGAACGCAAACATATTCAGCATGTTGTCCATTGGAAGCAACTCTATCACCAACTTTAAATTCACTAACTCCCTCACCGACACCAATGACAACACCTACGTTACAATATCCTAGTGGTAAAGGTTCTCCTAATTTATTAAATACAGCCTCAAGTGTTGGCAAAAGGCCTTCTGTTTTAATTTTATCTAAAACTTGTTTTACTTTATCTGGTTGTTGCCGAGCCTTAGATATTAAATTTGATTTACCAAATTCTACAAGCATACGTTCAGTTCCTAAAGACACTAAAGAACGTGTTGATCGAATTAATATATGTCCTTTTGCAACTAAAGGAGCTGGAACCTCTTCAAGTATAGTTTCACCACTCTTAAAAGATTGTATAATTTGTTTCATTTAATTTTTTTTTTTATAATTGATAAAGAAGCTTTCGTTCTTCAAATTTTGGATAACTAATTAATACAGCTCTATATTTTCCTTTAAAGACAAAAAAGCTTCCTGCCGAAACACCAATAGTTTTATATCTTGATATTGCTTCTTTAATATGCTCTAATGTTCCAACTCCACCCAAGATAGTCATTGGCATTTCAGTTTTATCTCGAACAAAATCAAATAATTTAAAATCCAGGCCTTGCATTTTTCCATCGTTGTCAACAGAATTAACCACTAGTTCTCCAATACCAATTTCATTTAATGTCTCTAAAAAATCAGTGAGTTTAACACTTGAATTTTTCGTAGCATTATGAGTGACTATTTCATAACCTCCAAAAAGTTTTTTCTTTTTTATGTCAATTACAACAACAACACTTTGCGAGCCTACAGCATTGGCTATTTTCCTTAGAACTTCTGTATCATAAATAGCTGCCGTGCTTAAAGCTACTTTCTCAGCTCCCAAACTGATTATTTTTTTTGCTTGTTCAACAGTGGTTACCCCACCTCCATAACAAAACGGCATTCTACATTCAATTGCCAAATTTTGAATTAATTCAAAATCTGGACCTCTACCTTCAACTGTAGCATCAATGTCTAGAACAATAAGTTCATCAACTTCTTTTTCGTTAAAAATTTTGACCGCGTTTAATGGGTCTCCAACATACTTTGGATCCTTAAAATTTGTCGTCTTAACTAATCCTTTATTATGTACTAGAAGACAGGGTGTAATTCTTGATCGTAACATTATAATTTAGCAAAATTATGAAGTAAAGTAATTCCGTTTTGATGGCTTTTTTCAGGATGAAATTGGATGCCGTATACGTTTTCATGAACAACAGATGAAGCAAATGCTTTTCCGTAAATTGTTGTTGTTAAAATATCGTTATTGTCCTCACATTCAAAATAAAAAGAATGCAAAAAGTAAAAGCCAAAATCTGGATCAATATCTTTTAGTAAAAAATTCTCTTTATTAAAAGTAACAGTATTCCAACCTAAATGAGGTAATTTAGGTTTATGTTCCAAATAACTTTTATCAATTTTTTTGACTTTCCCTTTTATATAACCAAGGCCTTTTAATGTTCCTTCTTCACTAGATTCAGCAAGGATTTGCATTCCAACACAAATTCCTATTATAGGTACTTTGTTTTGCAATACCTCTAAATCTAAAACCTCTCTAAAGCCAGTGCTATCTAATTTTGCAATGGTCTCATCAAAAGCGCCAACTCCTGGAAGGAAAATTTTTTTTGCCCCAATTACTTCTTCAGGCTTAGTTGCTATTAAATATTTAACATTTAATTTTTCATAAATGTTAGCAATTGCCTTTATATTTCCTGATCCGTAATCAATTATTGTTATCATCTCTTAATTGATCTTTCTATTCCTAAAAATTTTAAAACTTTAGCTCCAGTTTTAAACATAGACAACTGATTTTTATAGTCCCAAAAGAATTTTTTCTCTGAGGTAAAATAGCTTTGCAACTCTTCTACAGAAATACCTAGTTTTGTAGCAATATATTTAAACTCTTCTTCTATTAATTCAGGATTATAAGCTGTCTTCTGTAAGTTTTCTAATGCTTTTTCTCTAGTCATTTGACCTGTTAAAATCAAACTTGAATATTGCACTCGACGAGTATCAAAACCAAATCTTTCAGGCAACCAATATCCTTCATAAAATTTAGTAAATCTAGATTCGAAATGTTTTTGAGGATATGGTGTCCATCCATATTCATCAGCCAATAATTTCAAAGCCTCTTCTTTAACATAAGGCATATAATTTAATGGCTTCACAACCTGAACACCTTTAATATATCTCAAATAAAATTTATGTTTCAGCACGGGACTAAATGGATAAGTAAGCATTTTATTTTTTCCAAACTTTTTTCTTATATCTCTAATTTGCGCCATGTCTGTTCCGTAGTAGAGATACTCCATAGGATTTCTTACACATTCCGTAGAGATATTTCCACCGTTTAGAATATACTTAATATTATATTTATTAGCAAAATTATACAACGTAGCCACAAATGCATGATCTTGAGGAATGTCTAAATGTGGAACTCCTGATTTGAAGAAAGCTAGTTGAAAATCTTTCATTTCTTCCCAATTAATTACTTCTGTATATAAATCAAGTCCCAATTTATCAATCATTACTTGAATATTGTTAACTGCCAACTCAGAATTCCATCCTCCATCAACATGAAAAACTAATGGCCTTAATCCAAGTTCCTTTACAGCTAAATGTAAAAGGTAAGAACTATCTACACCACCACTCATTCCTAAAATGCAATCAAAATCTTTCCCTTCTCCCTCTTTTTTAATTTTAGCCACTACTTCCAGCATCTCAGCTCTTCCTTTTTCATCGGTATGCCAATTTGGCTGTACATTCGTATAAAAATCATTACAATGATCACACATTCCTTTATCATCAAAAACTATTTTTGAATCTGACGTGTCCATAACACAATTCGTACATATTTGATATTGCTGTTGCATAACTATTTTTTATTTAATACAATCTCTATTTCTTTGTTAAACCTAGTAAATACTTCTTCCCAATTAGGAATTGTATTTACCTTTAATTTACCTTTACTAATACGTGTTTCTAAATCTTCTTTATCGTCATCATAATGCATCATAACATTTAGTATTGACTCTGCATCAAAAGGATCAAAATAAAATGCCATATCATCACAAATTGCATGGGCAAAATCTAAATTTGAGGCAAGAATCGGCTTTTCAAAAGCCATTGCTTCAATGTATGGTAATCCATAAGTTTCTAAAAGTGATGGAAAAAATAAGGCATCCACTTGTTTATACAATGATGGCATTAATTTTAAGTCCACTTTTCCCAAATTAATTACATTATTCAAATTGGCTGATTTAATTTTTTCTAAAAATTCTGATGCCACATCAAAATCTAAAGTTAAAATTAACACAAAAGGCATCTTTTCTTTCTTGATCAACTTTAGCAAATCCAACACAACATCAAAGTTTTTATGTGTTGAATAACTAGCCGGATAAAAAAAGTATTTTTTATTTTTATCTAAATCTAAACCGTAAAATTCTTTATTACAAGATAAATCAATCCCAACAGGTGTTGGAATTATAGTAACATTTTGATTTTTGAATTTTTTTATTAAACGAGTAGCAATATTTTTCGTTTGAGCTATTGTTAAAACAGCTTTATCGGCATATTTATTTATTAGAAAAATTTTAGTCTTTCTAATAACATAGTCTTTTAAACTCATTTTTCTCCAAACATATTCCTCAGAATAAACTGCATAAGGCCAATCAAAAAAATATATTTGAGGGATAGATGTTGGAATAACTATATCGCCAAAATTAAAAACTAAGTCAATTTTATATTTCTTTAAGAGTATTGGAAATTTGAAAAAGTATAGCCCAATAAAAAAAACATTAGCTTTAAAAATTGATTCAATATCAATAACATTCAATTTATCTTTACTATATGAACTATACATTTTAAAATTTGGTGTAAGTACATAATAAGTATCTGTTAAATCTGCATTACTCAATTCTCTTATATAATTATCAAGTATGTTTTTTCCTCCTCCAATACTTAAATTCAAAGCATTAATTAATATTTTAGCCATTGTATTGTTTTAAGATTGAAATGAAATTTGCTGCAGATGTAGCAACATTAATTTTTTTGGATAAAGCGTAGCTATTTTCCCCCATACTTAATAGTTCGTTATTATCCAATTTTTCAAAACGGTACATTTGTTTAGCTAATTCTTCAGCAGAATCATTATTAAACCCATAACCATTAAAACCATTAATAAAGAAAGATGCTTTTGCTCCAACATTTTCAGCTAGTAATAATGGCATCCCAAGACAAGCAAATTCGTGCACAACAACTCCCCATTGATCATTTCTACTGGGTAAAATGAAAACATTAGCGTTTTTTGAAATTTCAATAATTTCTTTACTGGTTGAAAATGGAAACAATTTTACTCTTGAACATTCCTTTAAAGATGGCTCTAATTCTCCATTTCCAACACAAATTAAATTCCAAGTTCCATTGTACTTACTTTTATAAATTTCAAATGCATTTATTAAAATATCTACACCTTTAACTTTTCTAAAATTACCTACATATAAAAAAGATTTCTGCGTATTTTCTTTTCTCAATGAGTTAGCATCATATTTAAATTGAGAAGTATCAGCCGAAAGCATATCAAATACAATTTCCCTATTTTTAAACCCCATTTTTTTTGCGAATTCAAATTGGTATGCTCCAGCAACCCAAGCATGTGTAAAAAACTTTTTAAAATAAAATGGAAAAATAAATGCGCCAACTTTTTGTCTTAAAGTTCCTTTCCAAATATCGTCAAATGCGGTAACAATAGGAACATTTTGCTTTTTCATTCTTTTTGTAACATACAAATAACCTTTATCCATCCATCCTGATATATAGATAATATCTGGATTAATATCTAGCGTTAAAGACAAAATTTGTTCATTATTGTACTCTGACCTCTTATAATAAGTGACACCCTCAATTAGTTCTGGCACATAAGGTTTAATTTTCTTTTTATCCCAGCTCATTACATGAACCTCTGCATTATATTGAGAAACATATTCTTTTAAAATTGGTATTTGATAACCAACTAATTCTGAATACAAGTACAGAATTTTAATTTTATCTATCATGGATTTTTCGAATTATTTTAACAGGATTACCTCCTACAATAGTATTTTCTTCTACATCTTTATGAACTACTGATCCAGCTGCAATTATAGCTTTATTACCAATTGTAACGCCAGGAAGTATCAACGCTCCATAACCTATCCAAACACCATTACCAATCTTAATATTTTTTCCAATACCTTTCCCTGCAACTCGAATTCCTTGACAATCAATTTCATGAGTCCCACAAAATATAGAGACTCGATCTGAAATATCACAATCTGATCCAATTTCAATTTTTGCAAGCCCTCCAGTTATTATTGATTCATGACCAATAAATGTTTTTGCTCCAATTTTTACTTCAATATTTCCTAAAATTTGAACTGAGGAATATATTCTCGCACTTTTATCTATTTGATAGCCAAGAGTTCTAAATAAATAAACATTTAATTTTGGCATTTTAATTAGCGGTAAAAATCTTAATAGAAATCTCGCAAAAACCTTTAAAATTCCTCTAATCATTTTATTAATTCATTTACAATTTCTACAGTATGCTCTTCCGTAAAATTAGCTCTTAAATACTGATAAATATTATTTCTAACATTTAAAACTTCGTCGCCATCTAAAGAATATATACGTTCAAATATTTGAGACAATGAATCAATAGTGTAATCGGTATAAAATAAAAGTCCATCTTCTAGATCTGGATATTCCTTCGTCGAGATAACAATTTTAGACTTTGATAAATATTCTAAAATTTTCGAAGGAAAATTATAATTATGCTCATCATCAGAAGGATTTCTAAAACTTAAGGCTACATCACAATCCTTTAATAACTGAACATACTCTTTATAGTCCAATAAACCTAAATATTTAATGTTATTAAAATTACTTTGATATCTCTGAATCAATGAATTAAAATCTTTTTCGTCGTATCGAAATGGTCTTCCTGTAATAAACAAATTATACTGCTGATTTTTACTAAAAAATTCCAAAGCAAATTCTAAGCCAGTAGTTTTTCCTAACGAGCCTGACAATATAACATTTCTATTCAAAAGTTTTGAATTATTTACTTCTATTTCGCTTCTATAGAGGAGTCCAAGAAGCAATTTCGAATTGATGTTAGATTTAATATTAGAGTTCAAAGCAATAACTCCATTAATTTTTTTAAATATCTTGATATATATTTTATCAATTAATCTCCCTTTATAATTATCATAATCGGCAATTATAACAAATACATTTTTATTCAAAATAAATTTAACTAAACTAACTACTATAAAATTTTGATAGTCTAGATTGTAAAAAAATACATCTTTTACATTGCTTTTACGAATAGTATTGAAAATTTCTAAAGTATCTACCAATAATCTATAGAGGTAATTAAATTTATTTTTTAGACCAGATTGATTATTTATAAAACGAACATTCTTCTGATAAGTAAATTTCTTTTTTTCATTAAAAAAAATAGGCAAAACTGATATTATGAGCTCTGGATTCGTAAAATTTATAAACTTTTCTTGATACAAATTTGCTGCTTGTGAAAAACCAAAATGCGATAATGAATCTGAGGAAGATACAAAACTTCCAACAAAAATTATTTTTTTCTCCAACTTAAATATAACTTTTATTAATTAACCTATTTTTTGACTATTAAATTTGTAATCTGATCTTTGTTTATAATGATGCATCATACCAAATAGAAAAAGAAAAAATATAGGATGCTCTAACAAAGGTTCAACAAGGGTTACTACAGACACTGCTATAAAACCATATAAAAATGGATTCTCATTTATTACAATACCTTTAATCTTTTTTGAACGTACTAAGAATAATTCTTTAAATGAAATTTTGGTACCTTTCAAAACTAAATAATAAATCGGGAATCCCAATATAAATCCATAATAACATAAAACACATAATAATCCAACATGAGGACGAACAGCGATTTCACCATTCCAAGCGAATAAAGCTTTACCATCTATTAAAATTGGATTACCAAAAAAGGGATTTCGCTCAATTACTTTCAATACTTCGTAAAGACCTGTCTCTCCTGTTAATCTATCATTGTCACTAGAAGAAAAAACAGTTGATAATCTTTCAGTAATCAAATCATAATAACTTAAAAAAGTTTCATTACTCAAGAGAAAAAAAATTAAAACAGCTACGAAAACTGTAAACTTTAGTTTAATCTTAAATGAACTTTTAAATATAAATATTAAAAGAACGAATATACTTGTCACAAAAAAGCTTCTACTTAAAGCCGCTATCCCCAAAACAATTGAACAAATCAAAAGTAATGTTCCTCTTAAATTTTTTTTACTCTTTATATAAAACAATGCTAATGAAAATGCTCCTATAGCAAATAGTGATAATTGACCTGGAGAATTAAAAAAACCCGTAGCTCTTCTGCTAAAAATTCCTATTGAATATTCGCCGTCACCGTATGATGTATTCTCAGATAGACTATCTGTCAAGAAACTAAAGATTGGAAGCAACGTTAATAAATGAATAAAACTGGCAAAAAAATAAGCATCTAACAAACTTTTTTGATATTTTGGTTCAATAAGTAATATGAAAAGAAATAGACATTGAATCAATACTATTTCATGTTGAATAAGATAATTGAAGTCCTGCCCTAGCAAAACATGAACTAAGGTACTAATAATTATATATGCCAATACTAAATAGCACTCTTTCAAGTAACGATTTGATAGCAATTTTTTTTTTGCAATGCTATAGCATTTTATAGAAATTAATATCAAAAAGATTAAAACAAACATAATTGATACAACATCATTGCCGACTATAACTCTAAAAAAGACCGTTGGATCTACAAAAAAGAAAAAAGCAAATAAGCAAATTGAAAAACTAACATTCCATTTTTTAAACATTTTCTTTGCCTAAAATATTTAATATGTATTTTTTTTGAGAAAGAGCCATAATCAACATAGCTAGTGGCATAAAAAGAATTATACCAACAGTTCCAAAATTTATAAATAAAATCCAACTGATTGGCACATTAAGAATAGCTAAAACAACATACATAATTAATTGTAACTTAATTCGTCCTATACCATTTAAGTAATATGAGTAAATACTATTCAAAATTATAAAAAGATTTTTTAACATTATTATTAATGCATAAATCTGTGGTACTTCAATACTTTCTTTAAACCAAAACTTTACAGCAAGTGGAAACAACAGTAACAGTATTAAACTCACAAAAGTTAACCCTCCAAATATTAACTCCAATTTTCTAATTGTTTTTTTTATCCAAATAGTATCTCCTCTTTCGTTGGCAGCAGTAAAAGCTGACCAAAAAGGAAAAAGAATAATTGTGCCAATGATTGAAATAATCCCAAAATATTTGTCTGCAATATTAATTACAGTAACAAATTCCGGATTACTCCAAGTTGAAACTAAAATATTAGATAATTGCAATAAAAATATCATTGATATTTGTATCCCAAAAAATTTGATTCCTGTTTTCAGAATTGCCCTAATCCATTCCTTGTCAAAATAATCAAATTTTGGCAAAAGGTATTTATATTTCCCTGCAAACCCAATTAACGTAAGTGTTCCATTAGATATTACTGGAATACTTCCAATAGTTATTCCATAATAAAATAACTTATCATGAGAAAAAACATCTTTAATACAATAAAAAACGTAAACAGCTATAAGAATTAAAATATTATTTATTCCAGTAATCAAAGGAGCAATAGATGAACGTTGATCTGCTGTATATATAGTACTTGTCAATCTTAAAATCATTTCAAAACCAAAAAGGATAAGTAAAATATTTATCAAACTAAAAGAATTTTCTATATAGTCAAAATTAAATATTAACCGATTGTAAAGTATAAAATTTAATATTAAGCCTATTAATACAAGCCCTAATGATAAGATAGAGATTGCAATGAATGCATTTGTCACTATTTTAGTTGATTTGAGGTTATCTTCTCTTGTAAAAGAAATAGTTAATTCATTTCTGAATCCATTTCCGATACCAAAATCGAAGCTACTCATCCATAATACAGTTCCATAAATAGTTATCCATAGTCCATAATCATGCTTACCTAAAAATTTTATACTAATAGGCAAAGAAATCAATGTAGCCACAATTCCTAAACCTTGCCAAACAAAACCTTTCGCAATATTTATAAATAATAAATTCTTAAAAATTTTCATTCTACTAAAACTAATAATGATGGATTAACAATAAAAATTATCCCAAGATAATTTTTATTAATACAAACTACTATTAGTTACTCCACAGAAATCAAGTACTATTTTATTTTTCAAACTGCTAAGCTTTCTAAATTCATCATGTGCAACTAAAAAAACTATAATATCTGCCTTTTCTGCTGCCTCTTCATAATGCGAAATTTTAAATACCTTATGATCTTCAATATTTGGTTCGACAATATAATATTCCTCATCCTGTGCATCCTGCAATACTTTCTGAGCGATGTACTTCGCTGGAGACTCTCTTAAATCATCAATATTTGGTTTAAAAGCCAACCCCATTAAAGCAACACTTGGTTTTCTGTTATTTTTAATTTGAAATTCCAATTTAGCAGTTTTTACTTGTTCAGCACACCAAAAAGATTTATAATTATTTATTTCTCTAGCAGAAGCTATTATCTTAGATTCCATTGGATAATCTGCTACTATAAAATATGGATCAACTGCAATGCAATGTCCTCCGACTCCACATCCAGGCAGTAAAATATTTACTCTGGGATGTTTATTTGCCAACGTGATTAAATCCCAAACATTGATATCAGCTTTAGCACAGATCAATGAAAGTTCATTTGCAAATGCTATTTGAACGTCTCGTGAAGAGTTTTCAGTTAACTTACACATCTCAGCTGTACGAGCATTAGTTGGGTGTAATTCCCCTTTTACAAATTGACTATAGAAAGAAATTGCCTTTTGTGTAGAAGCTTCATCAATTCCACCAATTACACGGTCATTATGCACTAATTCATACATTACATTCCCCGGTAGTACTCTTTCAGGGCAATAAGCTAAATATATTTTATCTTTTAATTCTGGCCTTTTTGAAAAAATATATCGCATCATTTTTTCAGTAGTCCCAATTGGAGAAGTAGATTCAATTATGTATAAATCTCCCTCTTTTAATAAAGGTATAATTTCTTTTGTAGCAGCTTGAACGAAAGAAATGTCCGGTTCATTTTTTTCTTTAAAAGGAGTTGGCACTACCACTAAGTAAGTATCAGCAATTACAGGTTTTATATCTGCTCTAAAAAATCCTGCTTTAACAGCATTTGCAACGGCCTGATCTAGATCGGGCTCCACAATATGAATTTTTCCAGCATTTATAGTGTCCACTACATTCTGATTAATATCAACTCCGTGGACAGATATATTATTATTGGCCATAAGAGCCGATGTTGGCAATCCAATATAGCCTAAACCTATTGTAACAACTTTTTGTGTATTCATTTTCTTTATTTTGAAACTTCTTTTATATAGTTAACAATGCGCTCACATGCTCTTCCATCACCATAAGGGTTATGCAAAGCACTCATTTTTTCATATTCCTCTTTATTTTTTAATAAATTGTTGCATTGATCAATAATTTTATTTTTGTCTGTCCCAACTAATATAACTGTCCCTGCTTCTACAGCTTCAGGACGTTCAGTAGTATCACGCATCACCAAAACTGGTTTTCCAAGACTAGGTGCCTCTTCCTGAACTCCACCACTATCGGTAATGATTAGTGTTGATTGATTCATAAGCCAAACAAAAGCAGGATATGCTAGAGGCTTAATAAGTTTAATATTGCTTATATTGCCCAAAATCTCATATACCGGTTTCTTAACATTAGGATTTAAATGTACAGGATAGATAATTTGAACATCTAAGTTCTGCTTAGCAATTTCTTTTAACGCAGCACAAATATTTATAAATCCATCACCATGATTTTCTCTTCTATGGCCAGTAACTAAAATAATTCTTTTTGAAAAATCAATTTGCTCTTTTAAAAAATCAATTTCTTCATTTTTTATTTCTTGTACCCTAGCAGTACTATCTAAAAGAGCATCAATAACTGTATTACCAGTTATCAATATATCATGTTCGGCAATATTCTCTTGTAATAAATTATTCTTAGAAACTATTGTAGGCGCAAAATGAATATCGGCAATTCTACCTGTCACTTGTCTATTTATTTCTTCTGGAAAAGGAGATAGTTTATTATGGGTCCTTAAACCTGCTTCCACGTGACATACTTTTGCTCCAGAATAAAATGCAGCTATACTTGTGGCCATCGTAGTAGTTGTATCTCCGTGAACATATACATAGTCCGGCTTAAATTCTTCAAATAACGGCTTCAAACCTAAAATAATATCTGTAGTCAAAGAATATAAATTTTGATTTGGTTTCATTAAATCCAAATCAAAATCTGGAACAATTTCAAAAAAATCTAATACTTGATCTAACATTTCTCGATGTTGAGCTGTAACACAAACCTTTGTATCAAATAATTCACTATATTTTCTAAACTCTCTTACTAAAGGAGCCATCTTTATAGCCTCAGGACGAGTTCCAAACACAATTATATTTTTTATCACAATTATTCTTTTCTATATAATTATAAAATTTATCTAAAACAATCAGTATTTCTGTTTTTATTTTTAATCTATCTTATTCAAAATAGTTTAAAGTAGTGTAGCCTCCATCTTTTAAATATTGATCTTTTTTCATCAATTTCAAATCAGATTGCATCATATCTTTAACTAAAGCCAATAAATCATACTTACATTCCCACCCTAATTTAGTTTGGGCTTTTGTTGGATCCCCAATTAATAAGTCAACCTCTGTAGCTCTAAAATATTTTGGATCAACAGCCAATACTTCTTTGCCTCTTTCAATTTGAAATTCAGGATTTGAACAAGATTTAACAAACCCTTTTTCATCAATCCCCTCTCCTACAAATTCCAATTCGATTCCGACTTCAGCAAAACTCATTTTAACAAAATCTCTAACTGACGTAGTTTTTCCTGTAGCAATTACCCAATCTTCAGGTTCATCAGCCTGCAAAATCATCCACATCATCCTTACATAGTCCTTAGCATGTCCCCAATCTCGTTTTGCATCTAAATTTCCCAAATATAATTTATCTTGTAATCCTAAAGCAATTTTTGCAGTTGCTCTTGTAATTTTACGAGTTACAAAAGTTTCTCCACGAATTGGTGATTCATGATTAAACAAAATTCCATTACAAGCATACATTCCATATGCTTCGCGATAATTTACAGTAATCCAAAAAGCATACATTTTAGCTACAGCATAAGGGGAACGAGGATAGAATGGTGTTGTTTCTGATTGGGGAACCTCTTGGACTTTACCATATAATTCTGAAGTGGACGCCTGGTATATTCGAATTTTTTTCTCTAATCCTAGCAAGCGAACAGCGTCTAAAATTCGTAAAGTTCCTAAGCCATCTGCATTTCCAGTATACTCTGGTGTTTCAAAAGAAACTGCAACATGGCTCATAGCTGCCAAATTATAAATCTCATCTGGCTGAATTTCTTGGATTAATCGAATTAAATTTGTACTATCTGTCATATCACCATAATGTAAAAAGAAATTACGATGATTGACATGAGGATCTTGATATAAATGATCAATTCTATCTGTATTAAACAAAGAAGAACGTCTTTTTAATCCATGTACTATGTATCCTTTTTTTAATAAAAACTCGCTTAGATAAGCTCCATCTTGTCCTGTTACTCCTGTGATAAATGCAGTTTTTTGAGATGTATTCATATTTAAATTATCATTGTTAATTTCGAGCAAAACGAACTCTACTTTTTATATTTTTACTTCTTTAATTTCATTAACATTTTCCAAAAACCAATCATAAGTTGCTTTAATTCCTTCTTCCAAATTCACATTGTGCTTCCACCCTAAATCGTGCATTTTAGAAACGTTCATTAATTTTCTGGGAGTTCCATTAGGTTTGGTTGAATCCCAAACAATATCTCCTTGATGACCAACAGTTTTTTGAATAATTCGAGCTAAGTCTTTTATAGTCAAATCTTGTCCTGTACCGACATTATACAGATAATCTGGAAGTGTATTTTCTAACGCAAAAACAACTGCTTCTGCCATATCATTAACAAACAAAAACTCTCTTAGAGGAGAGCCATCTCCCCAAAGTGTAACTGTAGAATTATTATTCTCCTTTGCGATATGAAATTTTCTTATCATAGCAGGTAACACATGAGAAGTATTCAAATCAAAATTGTCATGAGTACCATATAAATTAGTTGGCATTAAACTCACATAATCTTTTCCAAATTGCTTTCTAATTGCTTGACATGCTTTTACACCAGCAATTTTGGCAATTGCATACCATTCATTAGTTGGTTCTAGTTCATTTGTTAGCAAATATTCTTCTTTCAGAGGCTGTGGTGCAAGTTTAGGATAAATACAAGAGCTCCCAAGAAAAATAAACTTTTCAACTCCAGATTGCAAAGCTGAATCAATTAAGTTGTTTTGGATTTGCATATTTTCCATAATAAATTGATATGGAAAATCACTATTTGCCAGTATTCCTCCGACTCTAGCTGCTGCATCAATTATTACATCAGGATTTTCTTTATTTAAAAATTCTTTTACCGCTTTTTGATTTCTCAAATCCAATTCTGAACTCGACATTCCTACTAGATTTGAATATCCTTTAGTTTGTAATACTCTCCAAATAGCACTTCCAACCATTCCATTGTGCCCAGCGATGTATATCTTTATATCTTTATTCATTTTAATTAGCAATTTTCTTCTCCAAAAATTAGTTATACATAATTTATAAAATAAAACTTTAAATGAGAATAGCTCATTTAATTATTAATAACAATTTTATCAATAATTTACTGATCTTCCAATCCCTCTAAAAGTCTACGTATTACGAGTATTAATATTGAAAAAAAAATACCCAAAACACTTCCCATAAAAAAACCTTTTACTTTACCAAAATGTTCCTCGTATAATGGTAAAATAGGACGATCAATAACTTGTATTAATGGTGTTTCTTTTCGTAACGTGACTTTAGCTAGTTCAGATTGCTTAACTAACTCAGTCAAAATGGCTGTATTTGCCTGTACATCTACTTGCTTTCTGACCGAAGGAGTCCTACGCACATTAAGTGCTGGATTTAACTTAAAAGTATTATCATTTGCAATAGCAACACCCGTAATTGCACTATTCAACTCGTTTCGAATAGAATCTGTTTGGCGTTCCAAAATCTCCATGTTATTGCGCGCTTTCTTACTTTTTGTATCTATATAAAATTTTCCAACTTGTTTCGCAAG
This sequence comes from Flavobacterium movens, assembly GCF_039581425.1. Classification (NCBI taxonomy): domain Bacteria; kingdom Pseudomonadati; phylum Bacteroidota; class Flavobacteriia; order Flavobacteriales; family Flavobacteriaceae; genus Flavobacterium; species Flavobacterium movens. The sequence continues at coordinate 111,960 of NZ_JBCPXY010000011.1, read as the reverse complement.
TGCCTCACAAAAATACAGAGCAAACAATTCGTTTGTTGAACTAACATCCATAGATATTATAGCTATTTTTTTATCCTTTTGAGCTACTGATAAAGATGATTTTGACAAATCTTTATAAATTACACCTAAAATACTATCATGAACTCTCGTAAAGTCTTGACGTTTAGTATTGGGCAAAAATTGGATATCCTTTAATTTGTTATTGTCTGCCCATTTATCTCTCCATTCAACATTTTGAATATACATTTCTGCTAAAGAAATTATCTTACCATTTACATTTACAGGAGTCATTAAAGTTTGCTCAACCATAGTTCTAGACTTAAACAATTCAGTCAAATTTGAACCAGTAAAGATACTTCCTCCTCCTCCTCCTAGATCAAACCCTAATGAACTAGCCAAGCCTAAAGCTCCACCTAAGCCTCCACCACCAGCTTTTTCATCTTCCAAAGCAAAAGTTAATGTAGCAGTGTAAACAGGTTTTTTAATAAATGAATACGTTAATCCCAAAATTGCACCAATGATTACTGCTACGAAAATAATTTTTATTTTTGAAAGCAAGTAGATATACCATTCTTTAAGCTTTTCTATAAGTTCTTTTAACGATATTTCTTCTATTTCTTCTGTTGTATTCTCCATTAATTTTTTTATTTAAATGCTGTTACGATTAATAAAGCTAAACTTGAAACAACACTTCCAATACCAACCCATTCACCCGTTGACATTTTTTTAGTTTCAGGTTTTTCAGGAATCACTATTTGAGAATCAGGTTCAACTTGTGGATAAGATCTAAAAAACAAAAATGAAGTTGTCACTGAAGCTTTTCCATTTGGATAAATTATATAAGCTTTTTTCTTCCATCCTTTGTTATCTACGCCACCGACTGCATTCAAATAGTATTTAAATCCTTTTCCTTTTCTGTACGGAATTTCAGAAGTTAACAGAACATTTCCTGTTACTTTAACTCCTTCATTATAAACAGATACTTCTATTTCATCTCCTGGAAATAGAGTAACATTTGAATAATGGTTTTTATCTTTCACTATTTTTTCCCAATTAACTGGTATTGTTGCATATTTCAATTCATCTCTTAATTTTCTAGATAATTTCGAGTTAAGAGTATCCTTAGATCTTAAATTAGATTCCTCTGCTACTCCTTCTTTTTTATCTAGAGTTTCTTTTTTATCTAGATTAAGATTTATATTCTCTAATTGCTCAATCTGTTCTTCTTTTATAGGTCTTTTTATTTTCATACCATCTAGATTAGCAATCGATGTTAACCCCCCCGCTCGCATTACAATATTATAAACTGTCTCTTTTTTATTAGCAAGTACATACTTCCCTGGATAAGTAATTGCACCACTAACTTTAACCATCTCGGGTTTTTCGTAAACCGCCATCCTACGAATATTTATGACGTCAAATGGTTTTAAAACGAAGTTTTTAATTTGCTCATTATTATCTGCCGTTATCTCCAACTCCACCAATTCTATACGTTTAGGATTCGAATCGTCAATCGCATCAGATTTTATCATTCTTGCAATTTCAACTCTTTTCGAAGCTGAACCTGTCAATCCTCCAACCTGAACTACTAAATCATTTAACGTAAGATTCTCAAAATACTCGTATTCACCAGGATTTTTTACTTCTCCATCAATTGTAATTTTATATTCTTCTCTAAAATCTAAAATAGAATACACTGTTACAATATCTTCTCTTTTTAATTCTATGTCTGCATTTAAATCACCTAATAAAGCAGCACCTAAATCTACATTAACAATTTCTGTTGTCAAATCAGTTTTTAAACGAATAATTCTTGCTCTTTTACTGTAAGCATCTTCTTTTAATCCTTCTGCTCTTGTAACAAGATCCGAAATTCTCATTCCCTCTGTAAAGGAATAATAATCTGGTCTAAAAACGGCCCCTTCAATCTTGATACGATTTTCAAATCGATTTAAAATCTTAGTAATCCTAAAAACGTCTCCAGATTGAGGTTGGTAAGAATTATATTCGCTTTCGTTTATATCATGAACCTTATACTCTTTCCCTGTCTTTTGTAAAACATTTACAGAACTAGTGTAAGCAAATTCATTAAAACCAGATGCATAGTTTAACAAATCAGAGAATTTTTCACCCTTTTTCATTTCAAAAATCCCTGGTCGCTTTACTTCTCCTTGCAAAGTAACTCTTTGAGTATATGCAGGAATTCTAATTACATCATTTTCTTTTAAACTAACGTTGTCAGATTGATCACCTTTTACTAAAAACCTATAAATATCAATATTTTTATATATCCTATTGTTTCTAATTAATTCTATATTTCTATAACTACCATTTTTACCTGGTCCTCCTGCTAAATGCAAGGCATTATAAACTGTTGCTAAAGAAGAAATAGAATAGTTACCTGGTTGTTTACCACCAACAATAGTAATCTTAATTGTTCGTATTTGACCTAAACTTACGCTTACCTGAGATTGTCCAGAACGTACTGTACTATAAACTCTTGCTATAGCTGCTTTTATTTTTTGGGAAGCTGCTTCTATTGTCATTCCCGACACAGAAATTTGTCCAACGTAATCAATCGTTATTTTTCCTTCAACACTTACAGGAATATTTCCGTCATATTCCTGAACTCCATAAACACTAATTTGCAATTCGTCTCCTGGCCCTAAAATGTAATTCATGGGGGTGGCCAATTTCAAATCAGGTTCGAAATTTAGTTTTGGATTATCAAATAATTCAGAACCAAAAATTAAAGAATTTGCAGAATCTTTTACTTTTTCATTTAGTATTTTTTCTTGTTTTCTTCCTAAATCTATTTCTTTATCTAATTTTTTGGATGAATTACTAGATTTGAAGTCTTTCCCAATATTCCTTTTTTCATATTCTTTAAGTTTAACACTTAATTTATTAAATTCTGTCTGGCTCATTCCCTTAGCTAAAGCCATTGGTTCCACCTGGTCGATAGTTGTATTATTGCTTTTTAACTGAGCACTAATTTTAGCTAATTCGTCATCAGAAATATAATCTACATTTACAGTAGATAAATCTTTCGTTTTCATGAAATCTTGCGCATTAGCATTGATTGACATTAACAAAACAAAAAGTAAGGTAAAAAAATATGTTGTTTTTTTCATATATGTAAGAGTAATTTATCTTAATCAAATGCCGTACTAGCATCGTAAATTTTATGAATATTGTTTTTTATAGTATTCCTTATACATTCCTGAAGTGACATTGTTCAACCACTCTCCATTATCTAAATACCAATTAATTGTTTTTTCCAATCCCTCCTTAAAATTCACTTGTGGTTTCCATCCTAATTCTTTATTAATTTTTGATGCATCAATCGCGTAACGTAAATCATGCCCAGGCCTATCTTTTACGTGGATAATTAATCTCTCAGAAGTTCCTTTTTCTCTTCCTAATTTACTATCCATAACCTCACATAACAGTTTTACTAAATCAATATTTTTCCATTCATTAAAACCCCCAATGTTGTATGTCTCATGATTTTTACCCTCATGAAAAACAAGATCTATTGCAATAGCGTGATCCTCTACAAACAGCCAGTCTCTTGTATAATTCCCATCACCATAAACTGGAAGAGATTTGTTATTGATAATATTGTTTATAAAAAGCGGAATTAGTTTTTCAGGAAAATGATAAGGTCCATAATTATTTGAACAATTGGTTTGTACATATGGTAATCCATAAGTTTCTCCATATGCTCGTACAAAATGATCTGAGCTTGCTTTAGAAGCTGAATAAGGGGAATTTGGAGTATACGGAGTTTCCTCTGTAAATAATCCTGTAGCTCCTAAAGAACCATAAACTTCATCTGTACTAATATGATAAAACCTTTTTCCTTCAAAGTTTCCTTTCCATTGATTTTTAGCTGCATTTAACAAATTCATTGTTCCAATAACATTAGTTTTAACAAATGCAAGAGGATCTTCAATAGACCGATCAACATGTGATTCTGCAGCTAAATGTAGAATCCCGTCAAATTTATGAAGATCAAAAAGATCATTAATAAAACTCTCATCAACAATGTCTCCTTTTACAAAAATATAATTCGATTTATCTTCAATGTCTTTTATATTCTCCAGATTTCCAGCATAAGTTAATGCATCCAAATTAAAAATCTGATATTCTGGATATTTGTTTACAAAACGTCTTACTACGTGAGAACCTATAAAACCAGCACCACCAGTTATTAGAATTTTTTTCATTTTTAAATGCTTTTTATTAATTTAACAAATCTGAATTTTGCTTTTCTAATTCGTTATATATATCTTTTACATCTTGCGAATTTTCTTTTTGCAAAATTAGATTTGCAGTTTTAGTATAAACAAAAATAGTATTTTTCAAACCAAGAAAAGTTGTATGTTTATCACATCCGATAACCATGTTACCGTTAGAATCTGTTGAATGACCTTTTGAGTATAAATAATCATAAACCGATTCAAATGAACCTAAATCTGACCAAGAAAAAGACGCAGGAACAACTTTAATTTTTTTACTACGTTCCATAACTGCATAATCAATGCTAATGGAAGGGATTTGCATAGATAAATCCAAATTTAAAAATCCATTTTTACTTGATTCCCAAACTATTTTTGATTTTTCATAAACTTCAAACTGAAATTTCTTTAATTCTTCTAAAAGGACACTTGCTTTAAAACAAAACATTCCACTATTCCACAAAAAGTTTCCTTTTGAGATAAATTCTTTTGCTGTGGTTTCGTTTGGTTTTTCACGAAAAGAGATTACATTGTCTCCTTCTGCTTCTATGTAACCATAACCTGTTTCCGGTTTAGTTGGAATAACACCAAAGGTTACAATAAAACCATCATTAGCTTTTGTAACCGCCTCATTGATTGCTTGATTATAATTTTCCATTTGATCTATAATATGATCTGATGGAGTGATAATTAAAATATCTTCTGGATTTGATGCAAATGCTGCGAAAGCAATTGCCGCTGCAGTATTTCGTGGAGTTGCTTCAATAATATTTACATACTGAGTATTGGTTTTACTCATCACTTTTCCACTTAATTGATGATTGTCAATATTTCCAACTACCATTACTTTATTTGCTAAATGACTATTTCTTTCAACTGTCATTTCAAACAAAGACTTCCCTTCAAATATTTCAAGGTATTGTTTTGGACGACTTTTACGAGAAAGTGGCCACAGACGACTTCCAACTCCTCCTGTAAGAATTACATGTGTTATAGTTTTATCTGAACTCATATTTTTTTAAGCAAAAAAAAGAAGCTTAAAGTCTAAAGCCTGTTATCAGCTAGAGATCCTAAAACTCCTTTTACATCATAAATTAAACTTTTCTCCTTTTGCAAATTTGAAAACTCGATCTGAAGAAACTCCGAATGAGCTACTCCTAATACTAATGCATCAAATTTCTCTTTCGGAATACAGTTGATAGTCTTTAAACCATATTCTCTATTAACTTCTTCTGGGTTTGCTAAGTGATCAAAAATAGTTACAACTATTCCGTAATCTTTTAACGCTTTTACAACATCAACAATTTTAGTATTTCTCACGTCAGGACAATTCTCTTTGAAGGTAATACCGAGCATTAATAATTCAGCTCCATTAACAGAAATGCCTTTTTTTATCATTAGCTTCACTATTTGCGACGCGACATACTCTCCCATACTGTCATTTAATCGTCTTCCTGCTAATATAATTTCAGGATGATATCCAAATTCTTGAGCTCGTTGGGCTAAATAATATGGGTCTACGCCTATACAATGTCCTCCAACAAGACCAGGTTTAAATGGTAAAAAATTCCATTTTGTTGAAGCTGCAGCTAATACTTCTTGAGTATCTATATTCATTAAATTGAAAATCTTAGCTAATTCATTAACAAAAGCAATATTAATATCTCGCTGAGAATTTTCAATAACTTTTGCTGCTTCTGCAACTTTTATTGTTGGAGCTAAATGAGTTCCTGCTGTAATAACAGATTTATATAAAGCATCAACTTTTAATCCTATTTCCGGGGTTGAACCAGAAGTAACTTTTAGAATTTTTTCAACAGTATGTTCTTTGTCTCCGGGATTGATTCTTTCTGGAGAATATCCAGCAAAAAAATCCTGATTGAATTTTAAATTAGAAACTCGCTCTAAAACAGGAACGCATTGTTCTTCTGTAACTCCTGGATATACAGTTGATTCATATATTACAATATCCCCTTTTTTTAATACTTTACCAACTGTCTCACTCGATTTATATAACGGAGTCAAATCTGGCCTATTATTTTTATCGACTGGAGTAGGAACAGTCACAATGTAATAATTACAACTTGCAATATCATCTATTGAAGTTGTACAATAAAGTCCTTTTTCGTTAAGTTTATCAACTAAAACCTCTTGCAGAATATCATCTTCAACTTCTAAAGTTGAATCGATTCCTTTTTTTAAAGAATTGACTCTTGATTCATTTATATCAAAGCCAACAACTTCATATTTTGTTGCAAATAATCGAGCTAAGGGCAGACCAACATATCCTAAACCAATAACCGCAATTTTCACATTTTCTTCTAATTCCATTCTTTCAATTTATTTAGGTCATTAAAATTCACGGCTTCGCCATTCCAAGTCACATATCTCTGACTCAGCTACCTAAATTAATCATTTTCGGCAAATATAGTACAATAACTCTAGTTATTCAATACGGTTTCCCGTAATCCTTAAAAACTAATTGTTAATAAAAAAAACACTTAATCCCAAACACTTATTAATCAGGCTGTAAATAATTACTTTATAAAAAAAACAGAAGAAAAAAATCTAAAAAAGACTTTCTCTTCTGTTAATTTTACTAGGATAACGCTATTATTTATATTTTATTTTCAAAATACATCCTAAACTTTCTAAAACCAAAGTATAATAATTGTTTGAAACCTCTTGAACCACTCCACTTTGATTGGTGAATACACCCGATTCTATTTTAATTTTATCTCCAACTTGAATAGCAGAAACTGAAACATCGCTAATATTAGGTACCTTAAGGCTTTTCTTTATTGATTCTATTTCTTCATTTTTCACAATTGCGGGTTTTCCAAGCCAAAACAAATACCGAACAACCCCTGCCACACTAAAAACAGAACTTCGCTCCGAATCTGACAATTGAACAAAAACATAAGAGTTAAAAAGTGGTACCTCAATCTTCTTCTTTCTATCAGACCATTGTTTAACCTGAGTAATAATAGGACAATAACATTCGACTCCTAATTGATTGAGCTTATCGGCTACTTTTTTTTCCCATTTAGGTTTTGTATAAACTACGTACCAATTCATTTTTTTATTTATTAAGAAGTAAAACCCAAATACTACTTCACATTCTTACATCATTTCACTTCACTTAATACAAAAATCAATTTAAGATCCTATTCCTCTATATACAAAACCAATAGCCTCTAGTAACTTCGCATCTAAAATATTTCTTCCATCAAAAATAAAAGCTGGCTTATGCATAGAATCATAAATCTTTTGCCAGTCATAAGTCGTAAATTCGTCCCACTCCGTTAAGACTGCAATTGCATGAGCACCTTTACATGCTTCATAAGCATTTTCAAACACATTTAATGCATTTGTATTTTCTTGACTAGATCTTGTTTCCAAATAATTTAAATCATTCAACATTTTATTTTCAGATACTTTAGGATCGTAAACTGAAATTTTAGCTTGTTCGTTTATTAAATCATCGGCCACATAAATTGCTGCTGATTCTCTGGTATCGTTTGTATCTTTCTTGAAAGCCCAGCCTAAAAAAGTTATTTTTTTATCAGCTACCGTATTATACAAAGTCTGAACAATTTTATTTGAAAATCTTCTTTTTTGGTGATCATTCATAATAATAACCTGTTCCCAATAATCTGCCACCTCATTCAATCCGTATGACTTTGCTATGTAAACTAAGTTTAGAATATCTTTCTGAAAACAAGAACCGCCAAATCCTACTGAAGCTTTTAAGAATTTAGGTCCAATTCTGCTATCCATTCCAATTGCTCTCGCTACTTCACTTACATCTGCTCCCGTTTGTTCACATAATTCCGACATTGCATTAATCGAAGAAATTCGTTGCGCTAAAAAAGCATTTGCAGTAAGTTTTGATAATTCTGATGACCAAACATTTGTTGTCAAAATTCGACCTTTACTTACCCAATTTGAATAAACATCTACCAATGAATTAATTGCCTCTTCTCCTTCTGGGGTTGTATCACCACCAATTAAAATTCTATCTGGATTTAATAAATCTGTAACTGCTGTTCCTTCTGCCAAAAATTCTGGATTTGAAAGAATCTGAAATTGAACACCGTTTCCCGTATTATCTAAAATACTTTTAATTGCTTCAGCTGTTCGAACTGGCAAAGTTGATTTCTCAACTACAATTTTATTTTGTTTTGCTACTCGTGCTATTTGTCTCGCACATAATTCAATATACTTTAAGTCAGCCGCCATACCTTTCCCTTTACCATAAGTTTTGGTTGGGGTATTAACTGAAATAAATATCATTTGAGCGTCATCTATTGCTTCATCAACATTTGTCGAAAAAAACAGGTTTCTCCCTCTTGCTTCTGCCACAACTTCAGAAAGGCCTGGTTCATATATTGGAATATTTTCAGGATTTGGATCATTCCAATCAGCTATTCTTTGTTCATTTAAATCAACAACTGTAACCTGAATGTGTGGACATTTTTGAGCAATAACTGCCATGGTAGGCCCACCAACATATCCTGCACCAATGCAGCAAATTTTTGTAATTTTCATTTGATCTCTTTTATCTTGATCTTAAATTTTATTTTAAATTATTCCAATACCATCCAACAGCTTCTTTTAAACCTTCTTGCAAAGAATACTTTGGATTATACCCTAGATTTTTTTTTGCTTTTTCAATACTTGCCAATGAATGCGGAATATCTCCGGCTCTATTTTCACCATAAATGACTGGAATACCTTTTATTTCTGGATCAAATTCCGACAGGTACTCTTTTAAATATTTAACTAAATCATTTAATGTATTTCTATCACCAAATGCAGTATTGTAAACAGAATTAATCGCTTCTGAATTTTGTGAGGTCATTGCTAATTCATTCATCTGAATAACATTATCAATATAGGTAAAATCACGAGAATAATTTCCATCTCCATTGATCACTGGACTTTCATGATTCATAAATTGTTTTACAAATTTCGGTATTACCGCCGCGTAAGCTCCATTTGGATCTTGCTTTCTTCCAAAAACATTAAAATAACGTAAACCTATTGTTTCTAAGCCATAAGTTTTACTGAAAATTTCTGCATATAACTCATTTACATATTTAGTAATTGCATAAGGTGATAGTGGTTTCCCGATAACATCCTCAACTTTTGGCAGTCCTTGAGAATCGCCGTAAGTAGATGAACTTGCTGCATATACAAATCGTTTTACTTTGGCATCGCGCGCTGCCGTAAGCATATTTAAAAACCCAGAAACATTTACATCATTGGTCGTAATTGGATCTTTAATTGATCTAGGAACAGAACCTAAAGCTGCCTGATGCAAAACATAATCAGCACCTTGAACCGCTAAAACACAATCAGACATATTTCGAATATCTCCTTCTACCAATTTAAAATCTGGATTATTCAAAAAATCTTTCAGATTATGGCGATGTCCAGTAGCAAAATTGTCCAAACAAACAACTTTGTAACCTAAGCCTAAAAAATACTCCGTCAAATTCGAACCGATAAATCCAGCTCCTCCTGTAATCAAAATTGTACTTTTCATTTCTCTTCCCATTTATTCAAATTTAGCTTTTTTTAAACCGATTCATAAATGATTTCCAAAAACCAACTTTGACTTCCTCTTCATGATAACCATTTGAATAAGCTCCATAACCATATCCATATCCGTAGCCCGTACCATATTTTGCTTTATTTTCATAACCATTCAACACAATACTCACATTGTTTAGCTCTCCACGCTTAAGTCTGGTATTTAACAACGTTATCATATCTTTCTTAGTATAATTCTGTCTTACTATATACAATGTTACATCTGCAAACTGAACTAATTCTAGTGAATCTGCCACTAAACCAACTGGTGGAGTATCTAAAATGATATAATCGTATTTCTTTTTCAGTTCATCAACCATTTCTTTCATCGCATCGCTTAAAATTAACTCCGAAGGATTTGGGGGAATTGGTCCAGAAAGAATTACATCTAAATTTGGAATTGGAGTCGAATTAGTTATCTCTTCCAAATTATTTTGTTTAATTAAATAATTGACAACTCCCAAAGATGACTTTATTTGAAATTCACCCGCCAATCTTGGTTTTCGCAAATCTAAACCAACAATTACTGTTTTCTTTTCACTTAAAGCAAAAACTGTAGCAATATTAATCGAACAGAATGTTTTACCTTCACCACTAATTGAAGAGGTAATCAGTAGTGTTTTTGATCCGCTAACTTGCTGTTTTTTATATAAAAACTGGAGCGAAGAACGTATCCCTCTAAAAGCTTCTGAAAGAGCCGATTTAGGTTTGTCAAAAACTGCCAAACTACTAGAATCCTTATTAAACCCAATAACTCCAAGCAGTGGAATCTGAGTTAGCTTACTAATATCTTCACTATTTTGAATTGAATTATTAATGAAAAAAATTATCAATACAAATAACAACGGGATTAAAACCCCTAAAAACAAAGCCATTATATAATTTACAGAGGTTTTGGGACCAATTAAACCTTCTCCTATATCTTTTGCTGGATCAATAAAATGAATATCTGACAGGTTAGATGCTCTTACAATTTCTGCTTCATTTCTCTTCTGAAGGAATTCTGTATAAATATTATCATTTAAATCATATTTTCTTTTAATCTTTAGCAATTCCTGCTGTTCTGCTGGGAGTCTTCTTACTGTACTTTCCGCCTGACCAATTTTTGCATTTATCAAAGATAAATCATACAATAAAGATGCTTTTGCAGTAATAATATTCTCTTGAAGAACATTTTTTACTGCTGCCATCTGGTTGTCAAAATCTTTAAATATTTTTTCACTTTTTACTGCATAAGCCATTTCTGATCTTTGGGTTGAAAGCGCTATAAGTTTTGAAACATTCGCCACAATATTTGGATCTTCAATTCCAGCAACAGAAGGCGCTGGTAGTCTAGAATAATCGACGCTATTATTTAAGTATGATTTTAGCGAATTATAGTACGCTATTTTTCTCGTTAGCTGGTCTTTTTCAACATCGAAATCCATGATTTTCTCTGAAACTTTAGAGCCACCTCCTTCTATTTCGTAAACATTTTTATCTTTTTGAAAAGATTTTAATTCGTTTCCTGTCTGTTTGAGCTGAGATTCCATTGCCACAAGTGTGCTATCAATAAATCTAATAGTATTTGTCGCAAATTGATTTTTCCCATCAAGTTGAATTTTAATAAGCATTTTTACAGTAGAGTTCAAATAATCAACCATCCTTGCCTTATTTGTTCCTTGCAGCGATAAAGTTAATATCGACCCTCCACTTCTTCCGGTATCAACATTTATACTTTTATATCGAGATACAGTTCCATCAAAATCATTAAATCTAACAAAGTATTCCTTTCCTTTATAAAATCCTGGATTGTCATTTATTTGAAGTTTCCAATTCAAAAATGGAAGATTAACACTCTCACCTACTTTGTATTTCTTTATAAAAGTTATCGGTTGTACAGAAGTATTACTATAAGAATTATTGCCATAAGTAATCAGTGAAACTGAGCTATTTTCAAATGGAATCTCGATTTGATATTCATTTTCACTTAAAAACTTTATGCTAATTAATGTATTTGCAAGCTGTCCTTTTGTTTTATCAATGTCAACATAAAATGGTACAGCTCCGTATGAATCTATTAAATTATATTTTCCTTGTTCTAAATAGTCAGTATAAAATTGAAGCTTATCTACCACCAATTCATTATGAGATCGCGATTGTAAGATTGTCGAAATACCATTTACTTGATCAGAAATCCCGCCCCAATTGAAGACCAAACTTGTATTTGCAGTAAAAAAAGGATTGTTTTCTTCTTTAATAGAAACCAAGGTCTGCATTTCATAAATTTTCTCTTTACGAATGTTTATCTGATAAGCGATAGTGAACGCAATAATCAAACTTGCAAGAAACCATTTCCAATAGCCTACAATTTTTAACAAAAAACCTTTAAAATCAAAATGAGAATGATTTTCAAAAATGGCAAAGTCTTTAATATCTAACATTTTAAAAATCTATTTTTACTTTATAATTAGGTAAACTGTAGTAGCTAAAGACAATAATGTAATTATTGTTCCTATTGACTGTATTCCCGTCTGACCTGTTCCCCAAGTTTTTTGTTTCAGCGGTTTTACATATATATAATCATTTGGCTGTAAATAATAATAAGGTGACTTCATTACATTCAAATCTGTAAGGTCAAGATTATGCATTTGCACACCAGTCGGAGTTTGACGAATTACTGCTACTTCTTTTCTATTGCCAACAGTCGTAATATCTCCTGCATTTGCAACAGCTTCCAAAATGGTTACATTATCTTTAAACAATGTTTTTGTTCCAGTACTTCCAACCTCTCCATTAATAGTATATCTAAAACCTGCCAACTTCACTGTAACAAAAACATTAGCTTCGCTTTTAAAATATTCTTCTAATAATTTCTTTTCGATTTTTAAACGAACTTCTTCAAGAGTATAGCCAATTACATTTATTTCTCCTAAAATTGGCATTCTAATATTTCCATGATCATCAACTGTAAACCCATCAAAATACAAACTAGATTCAGTTTTACCCGTTTGAGTTGATTGATTTTCTGTGGTATTAAAAATAGAAACTAATTTAGGATCTATTGCTTTTATATTAATGCTCAAAACATCATTTACCTGTAATCTATATGGTTTCGCCTCTACCGCTGCAATCGCTGATTGTTCCCCAGAATCATTTTTATCCTGAAGATAAACCAAATCTTTAATCGGAATGCATGAGGTAAACAACATTGAAATTAATAGAAACAGAAAAAAGCTTTTTTTTGTCATTCGTTCAATTTTATCACAAACATAGCTTTTCCTTACAGTGTTCAGGAAAACCAAGTTATTATTTTGGGTTGGTTAATTATTTTTAAATGTTTTTTCAAAAGGGATTCTGTGCAAAATGCTTCGCCCTAATGTTATTTCGTCTGCATATTCCAATTCATCACCAACCGATATTCCTCTCGCAATCGTTGAGATTATAATCTCAGAATCTGCAATTTGTTTATAAATATAAAAATTTGTCGTATCACCTTCCATTGTTGAACTTAATGCAAAAATAATCTCTGATACACTTCCAGATTTCACTTTTGTCACTAAACTAGAAATATTCAATTGATTGGGTCCAACCCCTTCAATAGGAGAAATTTTTCCACCAAGCACATGATATATTCCTTTAAATTGCCCAGTATTTTCAATTGCCATGACATCTCTAATATCCTCGACAATACATATCGTTTCATGATTTCTAATAGGATTAGCGCAGATTTCACAAATTTTAGTATCCGAAATATTATGGCAACTTTCACAAAACTTAATATCCTCACGCATATTTAATAACGCTTGAGATAAAAAGGCTGTTTGTTCTTTAGGCTGTTTCAACAAATGAAGAACCAATCGAAGAGCTGTACGCTTACCAATCCCTGGCAATTGTGACATTTCGTTTACTGCTTTTTCGATTAATTTTGATGAAAATTCCATGACGACAAAAGTAATACTTTTAATGGTTTAGCCTACATTACAACTATTAAATTCAAACCTTAATGATAGTAGGAAATCACTATCAATTATTTTATTTAATATTGATTTGTAGCTAGCAAAACTAATGTACAAGCCACTTCAATTTGAATATCATTTAATTCTAATAATTGATACAATTCTGGATTTTCAGTTCCAGGATTAAAAATTACACGCTTAGGATGTGCCTCAATAATATAATTATAATAATCTCTTTGACGAGAGGGATTTAAATACAATGTAATCGTATCAATATTTTTAACCGGTATTGCTTTAGTTTGAATTTTCACTCCAGCAACCTCACCTGCTTTTTGCCCTATTGCTAACACCGAGTGCCCTTTTCCTACAAGCATATTTACAGCTCTGAATGAATAACGTTCTGGATTTGTTGAAGCTCCTATAACTAATGTTTTTTTGCTTTTCATAGTTTTTATTTAGATTGCAAAAGTAATCAAAAAAGAACGATTAAACCTTATATCTTTGATTCAGAATCAATAGCAATAAAAACAAAATCATAACATAATTTCGTACAAAAGCATCAAAAAATAACTACATTTACTTCACTAACCAATATTTTATGGAATTATTTATTTACTTATTTGCTGCCTTATTCTCGGTACTGAATCCAATTGGAACTGTGCCCATTTTTGTTGGTTTAACCCAGCACGACTCTCAAAAAGAAAGATCTCGAATCTCTCTTTGGACTGCGATTAATGTTTTTATCATATTATTAGTTTCTTATTTCATTGGCCAATATGTTCTAACTTTTTTTGGCATTAGCATAGATGCTTTAAGAATTGCTGGAGGAATCGTGATCGTAAATTCCGGATTCTCTTTATTATCTGGAAAATTTAACAAGAAACGAGGAATCAATAAAAAAATTGAAAACGAAGCACAGCACAGAAATGATATTGCACTTACACCCCTCGCAATCCCGATGCTTGCGGGTCCTGGATCTATGTCACTTTTAATTGCTTTTTATCAAGAACACCATGAAATAAATGAAGTTATAATTTCAACCCTTGCAATCCTTGCAATTGCAATTGCCATCTTTGCTATTCTAAAAAGCGCACATTATTTAGCTAGAATATTGGGAGCCTCGGGTATTGTTGCAATTTCTAGAATTGTTGGCTTTATAGTTATTTCAATTGGAATTCAATATATAGTAAGTGCTATAATCAATATTATTAAAGGGAATTTTTAACAAATATCACTGTACTATCCAAAAGAAAAAGGGATGAAATTTATATAATTTCATCCCTTTTTCTTTTGGCATATCCTTTTTTTTAAGCTCTTGGCAAGAAAACTTCAGCCATCATACATCTGGCACTTCCACCACCGCAAGCCTCAATTGTATCTAAACTCGAACTTAAAATTTCTGCGTGGTTTTCTAATTGCGAAATTTGTTTCGGAGTTAAGCTTTGATGTGCCGACGCACTCATTACAATATATCTCTTATCATCTTTCCCCCTAACTTCCAGCATATTTCCAGCAAAGTTATTCACTTGATCTTCTGATATTAGAATTGCCTCTTTCTGATCTTGTTTAAGATTATCTAGAACCATTTTACGTTCTTTCTTATCATCAATAGAATCTGCGCAAATAACTGCAAAAGTTTCACCTAAACACATCATCACATTGGTATGATAAATTAATTTACGCTCACCATCAACAGTTTGAAAAGCTTCAAAAATTACAGGAGCATAATCAAAATCTTCACAGAATTCTATAAACAATTCTTCATCTGCTCTTGGCGATAATGCGCAATACGCTTTTCCGTTTACTCTATCTAATAACAAACTTCCTGTTCCTTCTAAGAAAATGCCATCTTCTTCTGCAGAAGTGTAATCCATGATATTCGCAATTTCGAATCCTTTTTCTTCCAAAGTATCCAAGATATCTTCACGACGTTCTTGACGACGATTCTCAGCAAACATCGGATAAAGTGCAACGTCTCCATTTTCATGAAATGAAACCCAATTATTTGGAAAAATACTATCTGGAGTATCAGTCTCTAAATTGTCATCGACAACCGTTACATCTACACCGACCGCCCTAAGCTTTTCTACAAAGGCATCAAATTCCTGTTGCGCTTTTGCATTAACGGTACTTGGTAAAAGTCCGTCTAATACTTTTTGATAATAATTATTTACAGCCGTCTGCTCATTCATCCTGAATGCAACTGGGCGAATCATTACGATCGCATTAGTAGTCTGTCTCATTCTTTATTTTTTTGTTTCAAGTTTCAGGTTTCAAGTTTTTCTAGAAGCCTGAAATTTAAAATTATTTTTTAGTCTCTAATTAATGGAAGCGTCGAGCATCTCAACAAACCTTCTTGTTTTGAAATTTCAGCATATGGAATTTCTTCAACTACAAAATCATTTTCACGAAGCCAGTTGTTTAATCTTGTAAAATTCTTTTCAGAAACCACCACATTTTCATCAATTGAAAACACATTTGAAAACATATTATACATTTCGTTTCTTTCAATATGAAATAGATTTTCTTTACCAAAAAGTTTCACTAAATAAAGATAATCTGCTTCTTCACGAAAACCTCGTTTATAAATAATGCCTTTGTTTTTTCCAACCGGCTGAAAACAACAATCTAGATGCAACGCATTATCTCTTGCTTCCAATTTAGATTTCACTAAATCAAATTCTTTTACAATTTTATTTGGAAACAGCGATTTAATATAATTTACACCGTGCATATTTGTTCTTGCAGTAATATAATCTTTATAATCGCTTCCTTTATAAGTTCCAATAAAAATATGGTCATTCCAAAGCATCACATCTCCTCCTTCGATATGAACTTCTTCTGGAGGACGAACTACTTTTAATGGATCAATCTGATCAATTACATATTGAATAGCATCTAATTCACGTTCTCTATCTGGAAGAATATTCGATTTCACAAAGATATCATCAATTACAAACCCAATATCCCTAGCAAAAATCTGATTGTAATTTTCAATCATCTGCGGACGATAAACTGTTACATCATATTTCTGAAAAACAGCATTAAAAGCTTCCATTTCAGCAACCATATCTTTTTCTACAGGATAAGTTCCTGCTTTAATATGTTCCAATGATTTAGGATCATAAGCCTCTTCTATAGTTGGAGTTGGTCCATTATGAACAGCAGAACCTAGAACTACAGCACGAAGTCGAGACGTTTCGTTCTTTACATTTAATTGCAACATAACTCTATTGTATTTTGAGCAAATATAAAAAAAGCTTCACAGTTAAGTGAAGCTTTCGTTTTTTATTTATTAGACTTAAACTCTCGTAAAGGATGTCCTGTATAAATTTGTCTTGGTCTTCCGATTGGTTCTTTATTTTCACGCATCTCTTTCCATTGCGCGATCCAACCTGGCAATCTTCCAATAGCAAACATTACAGTAAACATATCGGTTGGAATTCCTAAAGCTCTGTAGATAATTCCAGAGTAGAAATCAACGTTTGGATATAAGTTTCTTGATTTGAAGTATTCATCTTCAAGAGCTGCTTTTTCTAATTTTCTTGCAATATCTAAAATTGGATCTTCAACACCCAAAGTTTCTAATACTTCTGTTGCTGCTTTTTTGATGATTTTAGCTCTTGGATCAAAGTTTTTGTACACTCTGTGTCCAAATCCCATTAAACGGAATGGATCATTTTTATCCTTTGCTTTTGCCAAAAACTTATCTGTATCTCCACCATCTTTGTTGATTTCTTCAAGCATTTCAAGTACTGCTTGGTTTGCACCTCCATGAAGAGGCCCCCAAAGCGCAGAAACTCCCGCAGAAACTGAAGCAAATAAACCTGCATGAGAAGAACCTACCATTCTAACTGTAGAAGTAGAGCAGTTTTGCTCATGATCAGCATGAAGAATAAATAATTTATCTAAAGCGTTTACAATTACTGGATTTGCAGCGTAAGGTCCAGTAGGCAATTTAAACATTAATTGCATGAAGCTTTCTACATATCCTTTTGTATTATCGTAGTAATTTAAAGGATACCCCATAGATTTTCTATAAGTCCATGTAGCAATTACAAGAAACTTTGCCATTGTTTTACAAATAGCTTCGTACATTTCTTTCTCGTTATCTACATTAACCGCTTTTGGGTTAAAAGCTGTTAAAGCACTAGTTAAAGCAGACAACACGCCCATTGGGTGAGCTGTTTTAGGGAAACCATCAATGATATTTTTCATTTCTTCGTTTACCAAAGAATGTTTTTTAATACCATTTTCAAAATCTTCTAATTGTTTAGCTGTAGGCAATTCACCAAAAATCAAAAGATATGAAACCTCTAAGAAACTAGCTTTTTCAGCAAGATCTTCGATTGAATATCCTCTGTAACGCAAAATCCCTTCTTCTCCATCTAGGAAAGTGATTTCACTTGTACAAGATCCTGAGTTTTTATAACCTGGATCAAGTGTAATATAACCTGTTAAATCACGTAATTTGTTGATATCGATAGCTGATTCGTTTTCACTTCCTGTGATTACTGGAAGCTCAACCTTTTTACCATCTATTTCTAATGTAGCTATTTTTGACATAATATACTGGAAATAATTCTTTAAATAATAATTTATCAAATCTAATGAATTTAAGACTAATTAAAAAAAGAATACTGCTATGAATTTGTTAAAACTCCAAAAAAAAACCATCTGCAAAAACAGATGGTTTTTTCTAATATATAATTTGTACAATTATTTGATTTTAAAAGCATTCAAACCAGGGAAATAAGCAGTACTTCCTAATTCTTCTTCAATTCTTAATAATTGATTGTATTTTGCCATACGATCTGAACGAGAAGCAGAACCAGTTTTAATTTGGCCACAGTTTAAAGCAACTGCTAAGTCAGCAATTGTGTTATCTTCAGTTTCTCCAGAACGGTGAGACATTACAGATGTATATCCAGCGTTTTTCGCCATGTTTACAGCAGCAATTGTTTCAGTTAAAGTTCCAATTTGGTTTACTTTTACCAAAATAGAGTTAGCAATTCCTTTTTCGATACCAGTTGACAAACGAGCAACATTAGTAACAAACAAATCATCTCCTACTAATTGCACTTTATCTCCGATTTTCTCAGTTAAAGCTTTCCATCCATCCCAGTCATCTTCGTACATACCGTCTTCGATAGAAATGATTGGGTACTTAGAAGCAAGTTCAGCTAAGTATTCAGCTTGCTCAGCAGAAGTTCTGATTTTTCCAGTTTCACCTTCAAATTTAGTATAATCGTATTTTCCGTTTACATAAAATTCAGAAGCAGCACAGTCAAGAGCAATCATAATTTCGTCACCGAAAGAATATCCTGCTTTTTCAACAGCTAATTTAATGGTATCTAGAGCATCTTCAGTTCCTCCAGCTAAGTTTGGAGCAAAACCTCCTTCATCACCTACAGCAGTACTCAAACCTCTATCGTGTAATACCTTTTTCAAATTATGGAAAATTTCAGTTCCCATTTGCATTGCATGTGTAAAAGAAGTTGCTTTTACAGGGAAAATCATAAACTCTTGGAATGCGATAGGCGCATCAGAGTGAGAACCACCATTGATAATGTTCATCATTGGAACAGGAAGTGTGTTAGCAGAAACACCACCTACATATCTGTATAATGGTAAACCAAGTTCGTTAGCAGCGGCTTTTGCAGCGGCTAAAGAAACCCCCAAAATAGCATTAGCTCCTAATTTAGATTTATTTGGAGTACCATCTAAATCAATCATTAATTGGTCAATTGTGTTTTGTTCGAAAACAGAAGTACCAACTAATTCTTCAGCAATAATAGTATTTACATTATTCACTGCATTCAAAACACCTTTTCCTAGGTAAGCTTTACCTCCATCACGTAATTCAACAGCTTCGTGCTCTCCAGTTGATGCTCCAGATGGAACAGCAGCTCTACCTAAAACTCCATTTTCAGTTACTACATCAACTTCAATAGTAGGATTACCTCTAGAATCAAGAATTTGTCTTGCGTGAACTTTAATTATAATACTCATTATTTTTGTTTTTTATTAATAAATTATATTTTTTTTTCGAAATTATAAAAATATTTAATACTATAAACGCACTCTCGTCATTAAACACGTTTATTTATTAACTACATCGTTTTAGGCTTTTGCAGTTTTTATGTTCTCCACAAATTGATCAAATAAATATGATGAATCGTGCGGTCCAGGACTCGCCTCTGGGTGATATTGAACCGAGAAACAATTCTTATTCTTCATTCTCATTCCAGCCACAGTTCCATCATTTAAATGTACGTGTGTAATTTCTAACTCAGGATGATTATCTAATTGTTCTTTTTTAACAGCAAAACCGTGATTTTGTGAAGTTATTTCACCTTTACCTGTAATAATATTTTTTACAGGATGATTAATTCCACGGTGTCCGTTAAACATTTTATAAGTTTCAACCCCATTCGCAAGACCAATTACCTGATGCCCCAAACAGATTCCAAACAAAGGCTTGTTATCTGCTAATATATCTTTAGCAACTTGAATAGCCCCGAACAACGGATCTGGATCTCCAGGCCCATTTGACAAGAAGTAACCATCTGGATTAAATTCAGACATATCTTTATAAGTAGAATTAAAAGGATACACTTTAATGTAACAATCTCTTTTAGCAAGATTTCTTAAAATATTCTTTTTAATTCCAAGGTCTAAAGCCGAGATTTTGTAAGTAGCATTTTCATCACCAAAGAAATATGGTTCTTTAGTCGAAACTTTAGACGCTAATTCTAAACCTTCCATATTTGGCACATTAGCCAACTCTTTCTTCAAATCCTCTATTGAAGTCCCATCTGTACAAATAACAGCATTCATAGCACCATTGTCACGGATGTAGCTTACAAGTGCACGCGTATCAACATCAGAAATACAGATTAAATTTTGTTTAGTGAAATAATCTTCTAAACTTCCAGAAGCATTTTCTCTAGAATAATTAAAACTAAAGTTTTTACAAACTAAACCGGCAATTTTAATACTATCAGATTCAACTTCAGAATCATTAACACCATAGTTTCCGATATGTGTATTTGTCGCAACCATTATTTGTCCAAAATAAGAAGGATCAGTAAAAATTTCCTGATACCCAGTCATTCCCGTATTAAAACAAACTTCACCAAAAGTTTTACCGCTAATTCCGATAGATTTTCCGTGAAAGATTGTTCCGTCACTAAGTAATAAAATGGCGCTTTGTCGTGTTGTGTATTTCATTATTTAATTTGTATTGTTTTTTAATCAAGTTATAAAACCAAAATATAGGTTTTAAGTGTAATTAGAATTTTGCAAATTTACTTCTTTAAAATAGCCCTTCCAAGATTTTTTAAAACTTTCATTCGTAAAAATAAAACCTATCATTTTAAATAAGTTACATTTCTTCCGTTTCAAAAAAATCAAAAAAAAAGGATAAACTAAAAATTAGTTTATCCTTGATTTCTATAGAATGATTACTTTCATAATTATTCAGAAGCTTCAGTAGTCGTTTCTGTTTCAGCAGCAGGAGCTTCTGGAGCAGCAGTTTCAGCTTTTTTAGCTTTACCACCACGACGGCTTTTCGCTTTTTTAACTTCTTTTTTACCTCCGTTGTAAAGTTCATTGAAGTCAACAAGTTCGATCATCGCCATATCAGCGTTATCTCCCAAACGATTTCCAACTTTAATGATACGAGTGTATCCTCCTGGACGGTCTCCAACTTTAGCAGCTACATCTCTGAACAAATCAGTTACTGCATATTTACTGCGCAAGTAAGCAAAAACAATACGACGATTGTGAGTCGTATCCTCTTTTGATTTTGTGATTAAAGGCTCAACAAATTGTTTAAGCGCTTTAGCTTTA
Organism: Flavobacterium movens; assembly: GCF_039581425.1. Taxonomy (NCBI): domain Bacteria; kingdom Pseudomonadati; phylum Bacteroidota; class Flavobacteriia; order Flavobacteriales; family Flavobacteriaceae; genus Flavobacterium; species Flavobacterium movens. The sequence continues at coordinate 90,326 of NZ_JBCPXY010000011.1, read as the reverse complement.
GCAACAGTAGTATTAATACGTTTGTGCTCAATAAGAGAACAAGCCATATTAGCCAACATAGCTTTTCTATGTCCAGTCTGTCTGCTTAAGTGGTTGAATTTTTTTCCGTGTCTCATGACGTGTTTTTTTTATCTTCATCTTGCTACAATCCACTATGGAGAGCAAAATATGAAGTAAATTATTCTTTATCTAATTTGTATTTAGCTAAATCCATTCCGAAAGTTAAATTCTTCACCGCAACAAGTTCATCAAGTTCAGTTAAAGATTTTTTACCAAAATTACGGAATTTCATTAGGTCATTTTTATTGAACGATACTAAATCACCAAGTGTATCAACTTCAGCCGCTTTCAAGCAATTTAATGCTCTCACAGATAAATCCATATCAACAAGCTTAGTTTTAAGCAATTGTCTCATATGCAATGACTCTTCATCATACGATTCTGTTTGTGCAATTTCGTCAGCCTCAAGTGTAATTCTTTCGTCAGAGAATAACATAAAATGGTGAATTAAAACTTTAGCAGCTTCAGTAAGAGCATCTTTTGGATTAATAGATCCATCAGTTTTGATTTCAAAAACTAATTTTTCGTAATCTGTTTTTTGCTCTACACGGAAATTTTCGATTGCATATTTTACATTTTTTACCGGAGTAAAAATAGAATCTGTAAAAATTGTTCCAATTGCAGCATTCTGTTTTTTGTTCTCTTCAGCAGGAACGTATCCTCTACCTTTCTCGATTGTTAAATCGAAGTTCAATTTGATTTTAGAATCTAAATTACAGATAACAAGGTCTGGATTCAAAACTTGAAAACCTGAGATAAATTTTTGAAAATCACCTGCTGTTAATTGATCTTTACCAGAAACAGAAATAGTAACTGATTCATTATCGATATCTTCAATCTGACGTTTGAAACGTACTTGTTTTAGATTAAGGATAATTTCGGTAACATCCTCAACAACACCTGAAATAGTAGAAAACTCATGATCTACACCTTCGATACGAACAGATGTAATTGCATAACCTTCTAACGCTGAAAGCAAAACTCTTCTAAGTGCATTACCAACTGTCAATCCATAACCAGGCTCTAAAGGTCTAAACTCAAATTTACCTTCAAAATCGGTTGAATCGATCATGATAACTTTATCGGGCTTTTGAAAATTAAATATTGCCATAAATTTCGACTAAGTCAATTATTATTTGTTGTACAACTCTACGATTAATTGTTCTTTAATGTTTTCTGGAATTTGAAGTCTCGCAGGTACAGAAACAAAAGTTCCTTCTTTAAGATCATTGTTCCAAGTAATCCATTCATAAACATGACTTGAATTTGATAAAGAACGTTCGATAGCTTCTAAAGATTTAGATTTTTCACGAACTGCAACTTTATCACCAGGCTTAAGGTGGTAAGAAGGAATATTAACAACCTCTCCATTTACAGTAATGTGTCTGTGAGAAACGATTTGACGCGCACCTCTTCTAGATGGAGCAATTCCCATTCTAAAAACAACATTATCTAATCTTGCTTCGCATAATTGTAATAAAACTTCACCAGTAACTCCTTTAGTAGCTGATGCTTTTTCGAATAAATTTCTGAATTGTTTTTCTAAAATTCCGTAAGAATATTTAGCTTTTTGCTTTTCCATTAACTGAACAGCATACTCAGATTTTTTTCCTCTTTTTTTAGCCATCCCGTGTTGTCCAGGTGGGTAATTTCTTTTTTCGAAAGATTTATCATCTCCGAAGATTGCCTCGCCAAATTTACGAGCGATTTTGGTTTTAGGACCAGTATATCTTGCCATTTTAAAAAAAATTTTAAGGTAGAAATTATGAATTCAGGTCTAATCCTTCGATAATCTATGTTCTACCTTGTTTATACTATAAAAATAAAAAATTAAACTCTACGTCTTTTTGGAGGACGACATCCGTTGTGTGGCATTGGAGTAACATCGATAATCTCTGTAACTTCGATTCCACCGTTATGAATAGAACGGATAGCAGACTCACGTCCGTTACCTGGTCCTTTTACATAAACTTTCACTTTTTTAAGTCCTGCCTCAAGTGCTACTTTAGCGCAATCTTCTGCTGCCATTTGAGCTGCATAAGGAGTATTCTTTTTAGAACCTCTGAAACCCATTTTACCAGCTGAAGACCAAGAGATAACTTCACCTTTCTTATTAGTCAAAGAAATAATAATGTTATTAAAAGTGGCAGAAATATGAGCCTCACCCGTTGATTCAACGATAACTTTACGTTTTTTTGCAGTTGCTTTAGCCATATTACTTATTATTTAGTTGCTTTTTTCTTGTTAGCAACAGTTTTTCTTTTACCTTTTCTTGTTCTTGAGTTGTTTTTAGTTCTTTGCCCTCTTAATGGAAGACCAGATCTATGACGAATACCTCTGTAACATCCGATATCCATTAAACGTTTAATGTTTAAAGAAATTTCAGAACGTAATTCTCCTTCAATTTTGTAAAATGAAACAGCTTCACGAATCGCTCCGATTTCATCATCATTCCAATCTTGAACTTTTTTATCCTGGCTAACTTGAGCTTTTTCTAAAATCTCAATAGCTCTACTTTTTCCTAATCCAAAGATATAGGTAAGTGCGATAACACCTCTTTTGTTTTTTGGGATATCTACCCCTGCTATTCTTGCCATAATTATCCTTGTCTTTGTTTAAATCTAGGATTCTTTTTGTTTATTACGTACAGTCTCCCTTTTCTACGCACGATAATGCACTCGGCACTTCTCTTTTTTACTGATGCTCTAACTTTCATAGTGAATATCCTTTAATATCGATAAGTAATTCTTGCTTTTGACAAATCGTAAGGACTCATTTCTAGTTTCACTTTATCACCAGGTAATAATTTGATATAATGCATTCGCATTTTTCCAGAAATATGAGCAATTACAATATGTCCATTTTCTAACTCTACACGGAACATCGCATTTGATAATGCTTCAATAATTGATCCGTCTTGTTCTATTGCTGATTGTTTTGCCATAAATATATTAAGCTACCGCTTTTCTATTTTTACCAGTCTTCATTAAACCATCATAATGTTTGTTTAACAAGTATGAATTGATTTGTTGAATAGTATCTATTGCAACTCCAACCATAATTATTAATGAGGTACCTCCAAAAAACATTGCCCAAGATTGTTGTACATCCATAATACTTACAACAATAGCTGGGAACACAGCAATCAAAGCAAGGAATAAAGATCCTGGGAAAGTTATTAAAGACATCACCTTATCAAGGAAATCAGAAGTTTCTGCTCCAGGACGAACTCCAGGAATGAAACCACCGCTTCTCTTTAAATCATCAGCCATTTTATTAGTAGGTACAGTGATTGCAGTATAAAAGAATGTAAATACAATAATTAAAGTTGCAAAAACAAAATTATACCAAAAACCAAACATATTACTAAATGCACCAACAATAGATTGTGATGTATCTGATTTAGACAATCCAGCTACAGCAGCAGGAATAAACATAATTGCCTGAGCAAAAATAATTGGCATAACCCCAGAAGCATTAAGCTTAAGAGGGATCCATTGTCTATTACCTCCAGCCAAATCTTGTTCGTAATCTCCTGTAGTTGTACGACGAGCATACTGTACAGGAATTCTACGTACTGCCATTGTAAGCAATACACAAGATATAATAACTAATAACCACACAATAATTTCAATAACTAATAACATTGGACCTCCATTGTTATTGGTAACACGAGTTGTAAACTCTTGTATAAAAGCTTGTGGTAAACGAGCTAAAATACCAACCATAATTAACAATGAAATACCATTTCCAATACCTTTATCTGTAATCTTCTCACCAAGCCACATAGCAAAAATTGTACCAGTAACCAAAATGATAACAGACGAGAACAAAAATTCAGGAGAATTAAAGCCTAGCAAAAATGCATTACTAGGCAATGTTCTGTATAAATTATAGATATAAGTTGGACCTTGAACCAATGTGATAGCGATTGTCAACCAACGAGTGATTTGATTAATCTTTTTTCTACCACTTTCCCCATCATTTTGAAGTTTTTGTAAATATGGAATCGCAATCCCCATCAACTGAACAACAATAGACGCAGAAATATAAGGCATGATACCTAAAGCAAAAACTGAAGCCTTAGAGAAAGCACCCCCGGTGAACATGTCTAGAATAGATCCTAGACCATTTTTAGTTTGTCCCGCTAATCCAGTCAATTGCGTTGCGTCAATTCCAGGAAGCGTAACGTGTGCTCCAAAACGATATACTAAAAGTAATCCTAACGTAATTAAGATTCTATTTTTTAGTTCTTCGATTTTCCAAACATTACTTATTGATTCAATAAATTTCTTCATCTTAATAGATAAGTTATATAGTTACAGCTTCTCCACCAGCAGCCTCAATAGCAGCTTTTGCAGTAGCAGTAAATTTGTGGGCAGTTACTTTTAATTTTGCTTTCAATTCTCCTCTACCTAAAATCTTAACGATTTCATTTTTAGTAGCCAGACGATTTGCTACGAAATCTGTCATAGAAACAGAATCAGTAATTACACCGTTATCAACTAATAATTGAAGAGTATCTAAATTAACACCTTCGTATTCTTTACGATTGATGTTTTTGAAACCAAACTTAGGTACACGTCTTTGAAGTGGCATCTGCCCTCCTTCAAAACCAATCTTTTTAGAATAACCAGAACGAGATTTTGCTCCTTTGTGTCCACGTGCAGCGGTACCACCTTTTCCAGAACCTTCTCCTCTACCTAATCTTTTATTTTGATTGTGTGTAGATCCCTCAGCAGGTTGTAAGTTACTTAAATTCATAACAGTATTTGTTATTTAGCTTCTTCTACAGAAACTAAGTGTTTAACTTTGTTTATCATCCCAAGGATAGCAGGATTTGACTCATGCTCCACAACTTGTCCAATTTTACGTAGACCTAAAGCTTCCAACCCTCTCTTTTGAGAAAGAGGACAGTTGATTTTGCTTCTTACTTGTTTTACTAATAATTTAGCCATAATTTCCTGAATTAACCTTTAAAAACTTTCTCTAAAGAAACACCTCTTTGTTTTGCAACAGTATGAGCGCTTCTCATTTGCAATAAAGCATCAAAAGTTGCTTTTACTACGTTATGTGGATTTGACGATCCTTGAGATTTAGACAATACATCGTGAATACCTACTGACTCAAGAACTGAACGAACAGCTCCACCAGCAATAACTCCAGTACCATGAGATGCTGGAATTAAGAATACACGTGCACCACCAAATTTACCTTTTTGTTCGTGAGGAACAGATTGTCCATTCAAAGGAATTCTAACTAGATTTTTCTTAGCATCTTCTACTGCTTTCGCAATTGCTTCAGAAACGTCTTTAGATTTTCCTAATCCATGACCAACTACTCCATTTTCATCACCTACAACTACAATAGCAGAAAAACCGAAAGCTCTACCACCTTTTGTAACTTTAGTAACACGATTAACACTAACTAGACGATCTTTTAATTCAAGACCACTAGGTTTTACCAATTCTACATTTTTGTATTTAGACATAATATATTAGAATTTAAGTCCAGCGGCTCTTGCGCCTTCTGCTAATGATTTAATACGACCGTGATACAAATATCCACCTCTATCAAAAGTGATGGTATCAATCCCAGCTTTTAACGCTTTCTCTGCAACTAGTTTTCCAACAGCAGCAGCTACTTCAACGTTAGTACCTTTTCCTATTTCTTTTTCTCTTGAAGATGCAGCTAATATAGTAACTCCATTTACATCATCAATGATTTGAGCGTAAATTTCTTTATTACTTCTAAAAACAGAAAGTCTAGGTCTTGCAGCAGTACCACTAACCGATTTTCTAATTCTGAATTTAATTCTCTGTCTTCTTTCAGATTTTGTTAATGACATAATCTTATATTTTAAGCTGATTTACCTGCTTTTCTTCTTAATACTTCACCCACAAATTTAACACCTTTACCTTTGTATGGCTCTGGCTTACGGAAACTTCTGATTTTCGCAGCAACTTGTCCTAAAAGTTGTTTATCAAATGATGTTAATTTTACGATTGGGTTCTTACCTTTTTCAGATACTGTTTCTAAAGATACTTCTGGAGCAATCTCTAAAACAATATTGTGAGAATATCCAAGAGCTAAATCTAACTTTTGACCTTGGTTTGAAGCTCTATAACCAACTCCAACTAATTCTAGTTCTTTTGTGAAACCTTCAGAAACACCAACAATCATATTATTGATCAAAGATCTGAATAATCCGTGTTTTGCTCTATGGTCTTTATGATCAGACGATCTTTCTACTAAAACTTGATCGCCTTCAACTGTTACATTTACGTCCGAAAACTCCTGAACTAGTTGACCTCTTTTTCCTTTTACTGTAATAATACCATCTTTAACTTCAACAGTTACACCAGCAGGGATTACAATTGGACTTTTACCTATTCTTGACATCTTATCTAGTGTTTAAAATTAGTATACGTAACAAATTACCTCACCACCTACATTTAATTGCTTAGCTTGTTTTCCAGTCATCAAACCTTTTGATGTAGAAACAATAGCAATTCCTAATCCATTAAGGATTCTAGGTAATTTGGCAGCACCAGCGTACTTACGCAAACCTGGTTTACTAATTCTTTGGATATCTTTGATTACAGGCTCTTTAGTATCTTTATCGTACTTCAAAGCGATTTTGATAGAACCTTGTACAGTGTTCTGCTCAAATTTGTAACTTAAGATGTAACCTTGATCAAATAAGATCTTAGTTATCTCTTTTTTAAGATTAGATGCTGGAATTTCAACAACTTTGTGGTTTGCAGCCACAGCGTTACGAACTCTAGTCAAATAATCTGCAATAGGATCTGTATACATATGTATTTGATTGCGATTATGGTTTTCGGGAGACACCCGTCTCCCGAACCTTTAATCAATTAAAATTATTTTCTGGTTTGCAAAAGTAATAACTTATTGCGAGATTACCAAGAAGCCTTTTTAACTCCTGGAATTAACCCATTGTTAGCCATTTCACGGAAAGTTACACGTGAAATACCGAATTGACGGATATAACCTCTAGGTCTACCTGTTAATTTACAACGATTGTGCAAACGAACTGGTGAAGCATTTTTAGGTAATCTTTGTAAACCTTCGTAGTCTCCAGCTTCTAATAAAGCTTTTCTCTTCTCAGCATATTTAGCTACCGTTTTCTCTCTTTTAACCTCGCGGGCTTTCATTGATTCTTTAGCCATGTCTTAATTCTTTTTAAAAGGTAATCCTAATTCAGCCAATAATGACTTTGCTTCCTTGTCTGTTTTTGCAGTAGTAACAAAAGTAATATCCATTCCTGAAATTTTGTTTACTTTGTCAATATCAATTTCTGGGAAAATGATTTGCTCTAAAACTCCAAGATTGTAGTTACCTCTTCCATCAAAACCAGTAGCTTTAATACCACCGAAATCTCTAACACGTGGTAAAGCTGAAGTGATAAGTCTATCTAAAAACTCATACATTCTTTCTCCACGTAATGTAACTTTTGCTCCAATAGGCATTCCCTTTCTCAATTTAAAAGACGCAACGTCTTTCTTAGAGATTGTAGAAACTGCTTTTTGTCCAGTGATCTTTGTTAACTCATCAACAGCATAGTCAATAAGTTTTTTATCAGATACAGCTGCACCAACTCCACGGCTCAAAACGATTTTTTCAAGTTTAGGAACTTGCATTACGTTTGTATATCCGAACTCTTCTTTAAGAGCAGAGATTACTCTACTCTTATATTCTTCTTTTAGTCTAGGTGTATATGCCATTACTATAGTACTTGATTAGATTTTTTTGAAAATCTTACTTTCTTATCTCCTTCTACTCTAATACCAACTCTAGTTGTCTCCTTAGTTTTAGGATCAATTAGAGAAATGTTAGAAATTTGAATAGAAGCTTCTTTCTTAACGATACCACCTTGAGGGTTTTTAGCACTTGGTTTTGTATGTTTTGAAACCATGTTCACACCTTCAACTATCGCTTTATTTTTCTCACGGTAAACACGTAAAACTTTACCTTCAGCACCTTTATGGTCTCCAGCAATAACTCTTACGATATCTCCTGATTTTATTTTTAGCTTTATCATCTTAAAACGAATTAAAGCACTTCTGGTGCTAATGATACAATTTTCATGAATTGTTTTTCACGAAGTTCTCTTGCTACCGGACCAAAAACACGAGTTCCTCTCATTTCCCCTGCAGCGTTCAAAAGAACACATGCATTGTCATCGAAACGGATATAAGAACCATCAGCTCTTCTCACTTCTTTTTTGGTACGTACAACAACTGCAGTTGAAACAGCTCCTTTTTTCACGTTTCCGTTTGGAGTTGCATCTTTGATAGAAACTACAATTTTGTCACCAACAGAGGCATATCTTCTTTTAGTACCTCCTAAAACACGAATAGTTAAAACTTCTTTAGCTCCCGTGTTATCTGCTACTTTTAGTCTTGATTCTTGTTGTACCATAATTATTTAGCTCTTTCTAAGATTTCAACTAATCTCCAACATTTTGTTTTACTTAAAGGACGCGTTTCGCTAATTCTTACAGTATCTCCAATGTTACAGTCGTTTGTTTCGTCGTGTGCAACATATTTCTTAGTTTTCAACACGAACTTACCGTATAATGGGTGTTTTACTTTTCTTACTTCAGAAATCACGATAGATTTATCCATCTTGTTTGAAGTAACAACACCTATTCTTTCTTTTCTTAAATTTCTTTTTTCTTCCATCTTTCAGCAGAATACAATTATTGTAACTCTCTTTTAGTTAACTCTGTAGCTAATCTTGCAACTGTTCTTCTAACGCTTCTAATCTGAAGTGGGTTAGCAATTGGAGAGATTGCGTGAGCCATTTTTAGGTCAGCATATACTTTCTTAGTTTGACTAAGCTTTTCTTGCAACTCCGCTGCAGAAAGATCTTTTATTTCTGATTGTTTCATAATAAATATAAATTATGCTTCGAAATCTCTAGCAACGACGAACTTAGTTTTTACTGGAAGTTTTTGAGCTGCAAGGCGCAAAGCCTCTTTTGCAACTGACAATGGAACTCCTCCAACTTCAAACATAATTCTTCCTGGTTTAACAACAGCAGCCCAATACTCAACTGCTCCTTTACCTTTACCCATACGTACTTCAAGAGGCTTCTTAGTAATAGGTTTGTCTGGGAAAATTTTAATCCATAATTGTCCCTCTCTTTTCATGTAACGAGTTGCAGCGATACGCGCAGCTTCAATTTGACGAGAAGTTAAGAACATTCCATCTTCATGTACAGATTTAATACCAAACATTCCATTTGAAAGCTCATGCCCTCTTTGAGAGTTACCTTTCATTCTACCTTTTTGTACCTTACGGTATTTTGTTCTTTTAGGCTGTAACATTTTTCTTTAGTTTAAAAATTTACTTTCTTTTACGAGCGTCTGGTTTTCCACCTTTGTTAAAGTTAGATTTGCCTCTAGGAGCATCTCCACCTTTTCCACCACCTGTACCAGATTGTTTTTTATCCATTCCAGCAAGTGGAGAAAGTTCTCTCTTACCGTAAACTTCACCTTTCATGATCCATACTTTAATTCCCATTCTACCGTAAGTAGTATGAGCTTCAGCAAGAGCATAATCAATGTCAGCTCTGAAAGTTGATAGAGGAATTCTACCTTCTTTGAAACCTTCCGAACGCGCCATCTCAGCACCATTCAAACGACCAGAAATCAAAACTTTGATACCCTCAGCGTTCATACGCATAGAAGCAGCAATAGCCATTTTGATTGCACGTCTGTAAGAAATACGGCTTTCGATTTGACGAGCGATGCTTGTCGCCACAAGATAAGCATCTAACTCAGGTCTTTTAATTTCAAAGATGTTAATTTGAACCTCTTTGTCAGTAACTTTCTTAAGTTCTTCTTTTAACTTGTCTACCTCTTGTCCGCCTTTTCCGATAATAATACCAGGTCTAGCAGTAGTGATAGTAACGGTTACAAGTTTCAAAGTTCTCTCGATGATTACTTTTGATACACTAGCTTTTGATAAACGAGCGTGGATATACTTTCTGATTTTGTGATCTTCGGCTAATTTATCACCGTAATCATTTCCACCATACCAGTTTGAGTCCCATCCTCTGATGATACCAAGTCTATTTCCAATTGGATTTGTCTTTTGTCCCATGCTGCTTAAGAATTGCTTTGTGTGTTATTGATAGCTCCAAGCACGATTGTTACGTGATTAGAACGTTTTCTTATTCTGTGTGCACGACCTTGCGGAGCTGGACGAAGTCTTTTCAACATCATTCCACCATCTACTCTGATCTCTTTAACAAATAATCCAGCCTCTTCTAAATTACCTTCACTATTTTTTTGCTCCCAGTTATTGATTGCAGATAATAATAGTTTTTCTAATTTTCTTGAAGCTTCTTTAGAACTGAATCTTAAAATGTTAAGTGCTCTTTCTACCTTCTGACCTCTTACCAAGTCCGCTACTAAGCGCATTTTTCTAGGTGAAGTAGGGCAGTTATTCAATTTTGCGAAAGCGATAGACTTATTAGTCTCTTTTCTCGCATCTGCTGTTTCTCTTTTACGAACTCCCATTGCTTCTTTTATTTTTTACCTTTATTTTTTGCTCCAGCATGACCTCTAAAAGATCTAGTTGGCGAAAACTCTCCTAATTTGTGACCTACCATGTTTTCTGTTACGTAAACTGGTACAAATTGACGACCGTTATGAACTGCGATAGTTTGTCCAACGAAATCTGGAGTAATCATTGAAGCTCTAGACCAAGTCTTTACAACTGCATTCTTACCACTTTCTACGTTTTCTTGAACTTTCTTGTCTAATTTATAATGAACGAAAGGTCCTTTTTTTAATGAACGTGCCATATCTTATTATTTCTTTCTACGTTCTACGATATACTTGTTACTCGGGTTTTTCTTAGAACGAGTTCTGTAACCTTTAGCTGGCAATCCGTTTCTTGAACGTGGGTGCCCTCCAGAAGAACGTCCTTCACCACCTCCCATAGGGTGATCAACCGGGTTCATCGCTACTGGTCTAGTTCTAGGTCTTCTTCCTAACCATCTTGTTCTACCTGCTTTTCCAGATACAACTAATTGATGATCAGAGTTAGAAACAGCTCCAATTGTAGCCGAACAAGTCAACAAGATCAATCTTGTCTCACCAGATGGCATTTTAATTGTTGCATATTTCCCGTCTCTTGCCATTAACTGAGCAAAAGTTCCAGCTGAACGAGCAATAACAGCTCCTTGTCCTGGACGTAACTCAATACAAGATATAACAGTTCCAAGAGGAATTCTGCTTAAAGGTAATGTATTACCAATCTCTGGTTGAGATTCTGGCCCAGAAACTAATTTCTGACCAACTTTCAATCCGTTTTGAGCGATAATATAAGTTTTCTCTCCATCAGCATAAGCTAACAAAGCGATGAATGCAGTACGATTTGGATCGTATTCAATTGATTTCACTGTAGCTGGAATTCCATCTTTAGTTCTTTTGAAATCAATAATACGATATCTCTGCTTGTGACCACCACCCGTATAACGCATGGTCATCTTTCCTTGACTATTTCTACCTCCTGAGTTTTTTATCGGCGCTATCAAAGAGCGTTCCGGCTTATCAGTTGTAATAGCGTCATAACCATTCACAACTCTAAATCGCTGACCCGGGGTAATAGGTTTTAATTTTCTTACTGACATTTTTCTATCTTAGATATTGTTGTAAAAATCAATTGTTTCTCCTTCTTGTACTTGAACAATTGCTTTTTTATATGCATTTGTCTTTCCACTGATTAAACCACTTTTAGTGTATTTAGTAGATCTATCTGGTCTCACATTCATTGTGTTAACAGAAACGATAGTTACTCCATAAGCAGCTTCAACAGCTTTCTTAATCTCAACTTTGTTTGCTTTTTTGTTAACAACGAATCCGAAGCGGTTTAGAACTTCACTTTCTTTGGTTACTTTTTCCGTTACTATAGGTCTAATAATGATGCTCATATTCCTATTATTTACTTAAATTTTCTTCAATTAACTCTAAAGAACCTTCCAAAAGCACTAAATTATTAGCGTTTAATATTGCGTAAGTGCTTAATTCTGAGCTAGTTACGACATTTGAAGCCTTTAAATTGCGTGACGACAAATATACGTTTTTATTCGACTCACCCAACACAAATAGAGATTTTTTATTTTCTAACCCTAAAGCTTTCAAAACGTTAATGAAATTTTTAGTGTTTGGCACTTCAAAATTAAAGTCTTCTAAAACCACAATATTTGACTCTTTTGCTTTGATTGAGAAAGCTGATTTTCTAGCTAATCTCTTTAAGCCTTTATTCAATTTAAATGAATAACTTCTTGGCCTTGGTCCGAAAACTGTTCCACCACCTTTAAACAAAGGATTCTTAACACTTCCTGCACGAGCAGTACCAGTTCCTTTTTGTTTTTTAATCTTACGCGTACTTCCAGTTACTTCAGCTCTTTCTTTAGCTTTATGAGTACCTTGTCTTTGATTAGCAAGATATTGCTTAACATCAAGATATACAGCGTGATTGTTTGGTTCAATTGCGAATACTGAATCAGAAAGTTGAACTTTTCTTCCAGTATCTTTTCCGTTGAAATCTAATACTTTTACTTCCATTACTTCTGAATGATTACATAAGAGTTTTTGTGCCCAGGAACACATCCTTTAACAACAAGTAGATTCTTATCAGCAACTACTTTTAAAACTCTAAGGTTTTGAACTTTTACATTTTCTCCTCCCATTCTTCCAGCCATACGCATTCCTTTGAATACTCTAGATGGATAAGAAGAAGCTCCTACAGAACCTGGCGCTCTTAAACGGTTGTGCTGACCATGAGTAGCTTGTCCAACACCACCAAAACCGTGACGTTTAACAACACCCTGGAAACCTTTACCTTTAGACACACCTTGTACATCTACAAATTCTCCTTCTTCAAAAATAGTAACATCAATAAGATCTCCTAATTTTTGTTCAGTTGCAAAATCTTGGAATTCAACGACTTTTTTCTTAGCAACAGTTCCAGCTTTTTTAAAGTGACCTAAAGCCGCTTTAGTAGAATGTTTCTCGTTTTTGTCATCGAAACCAAGTTGCAACGCTTCATACCCGTCAACCTCGTTGGTTCTGACTTGGGTAACAACGCATGGTCCAGCTTCGATTACTGTACAAGGAATGTTTTTCCCGTTTTCGTCGAAGATACTAGTCATGCCGATTTTCTTACCAATTAACCCAGACATAAATATTAATTATTAATTACTAAAATTCCCTTCAATTTGAAAATAACAGAAATTTCCAAACAGGGAGTGCAAAAGTAGATATTAAAATTGAATAAACCAAACAGTTAGAAAAATTAAATCGCTCATTATCAAAATCCAAGCCTCAAAATACCAATAAAAGAAACTTTTTTGCCACCAAAACCCAATTCCTTTTTCATCACACAAAAAGACTTTTTACTTAACAATTAAATAACAGAATCGCGACACTAATCCTCCACATTACCTTTAAACAAAGGCTTTTACAAAAATATCCAAGATTTAAAAAAAATAAAAAATCACAAAACACACATCTCAAAATCATATTTCACAAACAAAAAAAGCGAAGTATTTCTACCTCGCTTTTTATATAAAAAAATATAATAAAATTATACTTTAATCTCAACTTCAACTCCACTTGGCAATTCAAGTTTCATTAAAGCATCAATAGTTTTAGATGAAGATGAATAAATATCAATCAATCTCTTGTATGACATTACTTCAAATTGCTCTCTCGCTTTTTTGTTAACGTGCGGAGAACGCAATACAGTGAAAAGTTTTTTGTGAGTTGGCAACGGAATTGGACCTGTTACAACTGCTCCAGTAGTTTTTACTGTTTTTACGATCTTTTCAGCAGATTTATCTACCAACATGTGATCGTAAGATTTTAGTTTTATTCTGATTTTTTGACTCATTTTCTTAAAATTAAGCGTTACCTTTTGCTTTTTTGATTACCTCTTCTGAAATATTAGAAGGTGTTTCTGCATAGTGAGAAAACTCCATTGTTGAAGTAGCTCTACCAGAAGATAATGTTCTTAATGTAGTTACATAACCAAACATTTCTGACAAAGGCACATCAGCTTTAATAGTTTTAGCACCATTTCTATCACCCATGTCATTAACCTGACCTCTACGACGGTTCAAGTCACCTACGATATCACCCATGTTTTCTTCTGGAGTAATAACTTCGATTTTCATGATTGGCTCAAGAATAACAGCTCCAGCAGCACGTCCTGACTCTTTATAACCCATTCTAGCAGCTAATTCAAAAGAAAGAGCATCAGAATCCACAGGGTGGAAAGATCCGTCTAATAAAGTCACTTTTAAACTATCAACAGCGTACCCAGCTAATGGACCTGTTTTCATAGCCTCACGGAAACCTTTTTCAACAGCAGGAATATACTCTTTAGGTACGTTACCACCTTTTACCTCATTTACAAACTGTAATCCAACTGGAACTTTACCATCAACTTCATCAGCAGGCTCGATTCTAAATACGATATCACCGAATTTACCACGACCTCCAGATTGTTTCTTGTAAGTTTCTCTATGTTGAGCAGATTTAGTAAACGCCTCTTTATATTCTACTTGTGGCTCACCTTGATTAACCTCTACCTTAAACTCACGTTTCATACGATCAACTAAGATATCTAAGTGAAGCTCACCCATACCAGAAATAATAGTTTGACCTGAAGCCTCATCAGTTCTTACAGTAAACGTTGGATCCTCTTCAGCTAATTTAGCTAAAGCCATACCCATTTTATCAACGTCAGCTTTAGTTTTAGGCTCAATAGCGATACCGATTACCGGCTCTGGGAATTTCATAGATTCCAAAATAATCGGATTCTTTTCATCACACAAAGTATCTCCAGTTTTGATATCTTTAAATCCTACAGCAGCTCCAATATCTCCAGCCTCAATAAATTCGATTGGATTTTGTTTGTTAGCGTGCATTTGGTAAATACGAGAGATTCTCTCTTTGTTACCAGAACGAGTATTTAAAACATAAGAACCAGCATCTAAACGTCCAGAGTAAGCACGGAAGAAAGCTAAACGACCTACGAATGGGTCAGTAGCAATTTTAAATGCTAAAGCAGCAAACGGCTCTTTTACATCTGGGCGACGTAAGATTTTAGTTTGATCTTCTTCTAATAATTCAGCATCATCAGGATGAATTCCTTCAATACCTTCTTTATCTAATGGAGATGGCAAATACTTACAAACAGCATCTAACATAAATTGAACTCCTTTGTTTTTGAAAGAAGAACCAGCAAGCATAGGAATGATTGCCATATCGATAGTTGCAGCTCTTAAAGCATTGTTGATTTCTTCCTCTGTAATAGAGTTTTCATCTTCCATGTATTTATCTAAAAGATTCTCATCATAAGTAGCAATCTCTTCGATAAGGATAGAACGGTAGTGTTTTACATCATCAACCATATCAGCTGGGATATCAACGATATCAAAAGTAGCTCCTTGAGTTTCATCATGCCATACAATAGCTTGATTTTTCACTAAGTCAACAATACCTTTAAAATCTGCCTCATCACCAATAGGCAAAGTAATTGCAACCGCATTCGATTTCAACATATCTTTAACCTGCCCACATACAGCTAAAAAGTTAGCACCTTGACGGTCCATTTTGTTTACGAATCCCATACGAGGAACTCTATATTGATCCGCAAGTCTCCAGTTAGTTTCTGATTGAGGCTCAACACCATCAACAGCGCTAAATAAGAAAACCAAACCATCAAGTACACGTAAAGAACGGTTTACCTCTACAGTAAAGTCAACGTGTCCAGGAGTATCAATAATATTAAAGTGGTATGGTAATGATTCTGGAATAACTTTACCTTGTACAGTTGGAAAGTTCCAAGTACAAGTTGTAGCAGCAGAAGTAATTGTAATACCTCTTTCTTGCTCTTGAGCCATCCAGTCCATTGTTGCAGCACCATCGTGCACCTCACCAATTTTGTGTGACTTTCCAGTATAAAAAAGAATACGCTCTGTCGTTGTTGTTTTACCAGCATCAATGTGAGCAGCGATTCCGATATTTCTTGTATATTTTAAATCTCTAGCCATTTCTTACGAATTAAAATCTAAAGTGAGAGAATGCTTTGTTAGCTTCTGCCATTTTGTGAGTATCCATTCTTTTCTTAACCGCAGCACCTTCTTCTTTAGCAGCTGCTAAACACTCAGAAGCTAAACGCTGTGCCATAGATTTTTCATTTCTTCTTCTTGAATAAAGTATTAACCACTTCATTGCCATAGAAATTTTTCTGTCTGGACGAATTTGCATTGGGATTTGGAATGTAGCTCCACCAACTCTACGGCTACGTACTTCTACGTGAGGCATAACGTTTGTTAAAGCATCTTTCCAGATCTCTAATGAAGTTTTCTCATCATTTTGCTTTTTAGTTTCAATGATATCAATTGCATCATAAAATACTTTAAAAGCTGTAGATTTCTTACCATCCCACATTAAGTTGTTCACAAAACGTGTAACTAATTGGTCATTAAACCTTGGATCCGGTAAAAGTGGTCTTTTCTTTGCCGCTCTTTTTCTCATGTCTTTTTCTTAAAAGTTTTTAAATTACTTTTTTGCTTCTTTTGGGCGTTTAGCACCGTACTTAGATCTTCTTTGCGTTCTTCCTGCAACACCTGACGTATCAAGAGCTCCACGAACGATATGATATCTAACACCTGGTAAATCTTTTACCCTTCCACCTCGCACTAATACTATCGAGTGCTCTTGTAGATTATGTCCTTCTCCTGGGATGTAAGCATTCACCTCATTACCATTTGTCAAACGTACACGCGCAACTTTACGCATTGCAGAGTTTGGTTTTTTTGGTGTAGTAGTGTAAACACGCGTACAAACCCCTCTTCTTTGAGGACAAGAATCTA
The DNA here is from genome assembly GCF_039581425.1 of Flavobacterium movens. Lineage (NCBI taxonomy): Bacteria > Pseudomonadati > Bacteroidota > Flavobacteriia > Flavobacteriales > Flavobacteriaceae > Flavobacterium > Flavobacterium movens. The sequence goes on along the minus strand of NZ_JBCPXY010000011.1, from coordinate 73,340 downwards.
AAGCAACCGATTTACTCTTCTTAGTGATCTGAGTTCTTCCTGTTCTTACTAATTGTTGAATTGTTGGCATAATTAATACTAAAAATTATTATGTTTATTAAATTCCCGCTTTTTACGGGGTTGCAAATGTATAAAATATTTTTCACTATACAAACGTTAAACCATTAATTTTCAATAAGATTATTTAGACTTATGATTTTACAAACAAACAATAGATATTTGCAATATTTTTAATAAATGAAACAGCTGCCCTTGAAACACTTAATACAAATATTTCTTTTTCTATTTTTAAGCATTTCTGGTTATGCCCAAAACTTTTACCTAAAAATAAATGGCACCAACAATACCGAAAGTAAAATCATAGATTCATTAAACTACAATCACCTACATCCAAATCTAAAGTCGCTTTTAAACGAAACAAGAAAAACCACCGAAAAGCTGTCTAAAATCGGATACATCAACAGCAAAATACTGCAAACCGACAAAATAAACGACAGCTCCTATACAGCCATTATATCATTAAATAAAAAAATAAAATACATGCATATATATATAGGAACAAACAATCCTCTTTTCAAAACTGAAAAAACAAAAAATGACAGCCTAATAATTCCTTATAGCGAAGTGGAAAACTACTTAAATCAAAAAATATTAGAGGCTGAAAAATCTGGTTTTGCACTGAGCAAGATTAAACTCGAAAATATTCAGAAAAAAGACACCATCCTTTATGCCGATTTAAGCTTTAAAACCGAAAAAAAACGTAGTATAAATTCAATTATTCTAAATTATGGAAATCAAAATGAGAGGAACTTTTTTCCAGATAGCCATTTAAAACAACTTCGTAAAAAATATTTAAACAAAACCTTTAATCAAGAAATCACAAAAGAACTTTATCAAGATATCAACAATTACGAATTTGCAAATCAGTTAAAATATCCAGAAATTTTATTCACAAACGACTCAACTAAAATCTATGCTTATATAGAAAAAAGGAAAGCCAATACTTTTGATGGCTACATAGGTTTTTCAAATGATGACAGTAAAAAAATACGACTTAATGGATATTTAGACATTTCATTAATAAATACACTCCATGCAGGTGAACAATTTTCATTATACTGGAAAACTGACGGTAACAAACAAACAACCTTTAATACAAAACTTGAAATTCCTTACATTTTCAAAACCGCACTAGGAATAAAAGCTCAGCTTAATATTTTCAAGCAGGACAGCACATTTCAAAACACAAAAACAGCAATCGATCTCGGCTATTATTTAAATTACAATTCTAAAATATATGTTGGATACCAATCAACAGAATCAAGTGACATCCAAAACATCAACAATGCCACACTCAGTGATTTCAAAAACTCCTATATCACTGCTACTTTAGAATATAAAAAAAACAATTACTCCAACTATCTATTCCCAAGAAAATCGTATGCAAATCTATTATTTGGTTATGGAAAAAGAAGCACAAACAACTCTCCCGAAACTACAGAAACAACTAATCAATTTTACACTAACCTAAATCTGTCTTATACTTTCGAATTAAATAAAAAAAACTTTGTTTTCATCAACCCTCAAATTCTATATCTAAAAAGCGACAATTATATAACAAATGAACTTTTTAGATTTGGAGGATTAAATTCAATTCGAGGTTTTTCAGAAAATAGCTTGCAAGGAAATATTGCAAATTTATTTATTACCGAATATAGATACCTACTTTCTCCAAATTTATACATACACACCATTCTTGATTACGGTATTTATCAAGATCAAACTGCAATAAAAAATAGCACAAAATTTAATAATTTAATCAGTGCCGGAATAGGCTTAGGACTACTAACAAAAAGCGCTTTATTAAAAGTAATAATAGCCAATGGAAGCACAAATGACTCAGAAATAAAATTTCACAACAGCATCCTTACTATCTCCTATAATGTTAAATTTTAAGCTAACACAAAAAAATAAACCAACAAAATATTAGGATTTTTTTTTGTTTATTAAAAACCGAAAGTAGCTACAAAATACCTGCAACCCTTTTTTTTTCTAGAAATCAGTTAACCGTAATTTTACATTAAACCTCCTTATCAGAGTCAAAATCACAAAAAGACATTAGAAATAAACCATATTTCTAATATTTTCATAGGATAAAAAAATTTGATAAATTTCAAAAAGCAATACTACAAAACAAATAGTTTACACACGTATTAACGCTGACTATTAAAGATTCACGACTATTTTAACAAAATTTAGCACTTCGACCGACTGTTTTTTTTAAGATAAAAGTTATAAAAAAAACAATTAATCACCCTTCATCTATAAATTTAACATTTCGTCGCTTGACAAAATTTTTAATTATCCTCAAATTTAACACTAAAAATTGCGGATTTGTAATTTTAAGAAGGTTTTAATCTATAAAAAGATAAAATCGCACCCTAAATTTATTATTTAACTAAAAAAAAAGCTTTTTAAATTAGGTAGATTAACAAATTATTAAGATTTTTGTCGGACTAATTCAAAATATTTAAAAATGAAACTAAAGTTCAATGGATTCTTAGTGCTTTTATTAGTACTAGTTGCGCAACTTTCTTTTGCGCAAGAAAGAGCTGTTTCGGGAACAGTTTCTGATAATGCAGGAATACCTTTACCAGGTGTTAGTGTATTAGTAAAAGGAACTAAAACGGGAACGCAAACAGACTTTGATGGTAAATTTTCGATCAAAGCTTCTTCAAGCCAAGTTTTGGTATTTAGCTACATCGGAATGAAAACTCAAGAAGTAGCTGCTACATCTGCAAATGTTAATGTAAAACTAGCAGACGCTGGTGCGCAAGAACTAGAAGGTGTTGTTGTAACTGCCTTTGGTATCAAAAGAGAGAAAAAATCTCTTGGTTACGCAACAACAACTTTAAAAGCGGACGCACTTACACAAGTAGTTAATACTAACCCATTTGAAACTCTTTCTGGTAAAATCGCAGGGGTTGACATTACTGCACCTTCTCAACCAGGGGCTTCAACTAAAGTTGTTATCCGTGGTTTAAACAGTATCACAAACAGTAATGGTCCACTTTATGTTGTTGATGGAACACCGATTAACAATACCCCAACTGGCACTAGTAATAACGGAGTTGCTACATCAACAAGATCGTATGATACTGGTAACGGAATCAGTGACATTGACCCAAATAACATCGAGAGCATGACTGTTCTTAAAGGAGCGGCTGCATCAGCATTATATGGTTCAAGAGCTGGTGGTGGTGTAATCATCATTACTACTAAAAAAGGTAAAGCTAACTCTGGAATTAAAGTTGATTTATTGGCTTCAACAGAATTCAGCGAAGTAGCAAGAGTTCCGCATTTACAAAATCAATTTGGTGAAGGTTGGAATGGACTAGGATTCTCAGGATCTAATTCTTACAGTAACGAAAATGGTTCATGGGGACCTGCTTTCAATGGAGAGGTTAGACCATGGGGAACAGTTTACAACAATACTCAACAAATCAAACCTTATGTTGGTTTAAAAAATAACGTAAGAGATTTTTACAACACAGGTACACTAGCTACACAATCTGCAACTCTAAGCGGTGGTGGAGACAATTCTGATTTCTCTTTAGTTTTTTCAAATGTAAACAGTGATGGTGTTGTACCAACTGATGCAGATTTATACAAAAAACAATCATTAGGATTTAATGGTGGATTAAAAGGTAAAAAATTCACATTAAGAACTTCTCTTAATTATGTTTACAAAGATCAAAGTGTAGTTAACACAGGTCAGGGTGATGATGCAGGACAAGGTTCAACTTTGCAACAGGATTTATTACAAATTCCTAGAGACGTTAGTATTGTAGATTTAAGAGATTACAAAAACAATGTCTTCAATACTCCAGATTACTATTTTACTCCATACGCTGCTAATCCATATTTTTCAATTAATGAGAACAGCACAAAAGTATACGGACACAACCTTTTCGGAAACATTAATTTAAGTTACAAAATAACTGACAAGATTACAGCTTCATGGCAAATTGGTGGTAACGTTAGAACAGAAAGACTTAAGAGCTACGGTGCAATTGTAAATTATGCTCCAGGTACTCCTCAGGCAATTGCTGGTGCTAATCCAGTAGTAGGAGGTGTAACAGAATCAAGATCAGAATTCAGTGAGTTTGATACTTTCTTCAATATTAATTACAACACAAACTTAAGTGAAGATTGGACATTAAATCTTTTAGGAGGTTTTAACTACAACAAAAGAGAGTCTGATATATTGAAAAACACTGTAACAAATTTAGGCCTTCCAGGATTTTATGAGCTTTCAAACTCAGCTTTAAGACCAGTAATTGATCAATCAAACAGTCTTAGAAAAACAGGAGCTGTTTACGCATCTGCTGAGTTTGCATTTAAAAACAGATATTTTGCAACGGCTACAGCTAGACAAGATATTACATCAACATTACCAATAGGAAATAACTCATATTTCTATCCATCTTTATCATTAGGCGCTATTGCAATTGATAACGGAAACACTTTCCTTAAATTAAGAGCAGCTGCTTCAAAAATTGCAAATGATACAAGGGTATACACAACAGAAGACTCATATATCTCTGGTTCTGCTAACGCGAACTTTGGTATAATTGCATCTCCAATTGGAGGAGTAAGTTTCTTCGAAGCATCAGGAAGACTTGGTAATCCAGAGTTAAAACCTGAAAGTACAGTAGAATATGAAGTTGGAGCTGAAGGATCTTTCTTCAAAAACAGAATTAGCTATGATATCGCATTATATCACAAAACGACTTCTGACCTTATTGTAGACCTACCATTAGACCCATCAACAGGTTATACTATCAAAGCTATCAACGCTGGAGATGTTGTGAACAAAGGTATTGAGCTTTCTCTTTCAGGTAGTCCAATTAAAAATCAGGACTTTACATGGAACGTAACTTACACATTTACTAAAAACTTAAACGAAGTAACACAATTAAACACAGGTGGAAATTATATTGATTTACTTCCTGCTTATGGTGTAACTATGAGAGCAACTAAAGGTGATCCAATTGGTAGTTTCTATTCACAAGTTCCTAAAACAAATGCAGCAGGTCAATATATTGTAAATGCATCTACTGGAATGTATGAAGTGAGTGATGATATCCAAAAAGTTGGAAACGCACAACGTGATTTTGTTATGGGATTACAAAACTCTTTCAAATACAAAAACTTTAACTTATCATTCTCATTAGACTGGAAACAAGGAGGAGAATTCTACTCTTACACTAAAAGACTTTCTCATTTCGTAGGTAATGGTATTGAAACTACATTTAATGATAGAAATGCATTTATTGTTCCTAATTCTGTTAATGAGCACGTAGATGCAACAACTGGAGCTGTTACATATACAGAAAACACAACACCTCTTACATTTAGTACTTATACAAACTTCTACAACACAGGAAACAACCCTGGTATTGAAAGAACACATGTAATTGACAAAACTTTTGTAAGATTAAGAGAAATTGCTTTAAATTATGACTTCCCTTCTACACTTACTAAAAACATGGGATTAAACAAAATCACAGTTGGTATTTACGGAAGAAACCTTTTCATGTGGACTCCTGGAGAAAATCCATATGTTGACCCTGAAGTAAGTACTTACGGAACTGGAGTACTCTCTGAGTTTGGAGAATTTGGAGCTAACCCATCACAAAGATCAGTAGGTGGAGTTTTAAAATTATCATTCTAAAAATATAATTCATAGAAAATGAAAAAAATAGCAACAATAATAACAGCACTTTTCTTATTAGTGTCATGTGATGAAACATTTGACATTAATAGAGACCCGGATGCTTTGCCTCCTGGACAAGCTAATAGCACTATTTTGCCTGCAGGTATTGCTGGTCTTGCTGGTGCACAAGGATCATACTATGCTCTAATTGGAGGGTTTTGGTCTCAATTCTGGACACAAAACACTACTTCAAATCAATATAAAAACATTGACCAGTACAGCCTTGGAACAAATGATTTCCAAACTGCATGGACTGCAATGTATGATGCACTTAATGATATTAGAACTGTAAAAAAACAAGCTGAAGCTGAAGGAAACTGGAACTATTACTTAATTGCTACTGTTCTTGAAGTTGAAGCTTCGCAAATTTTAACAGACTGGTATGATGCAATTCCATATACTGAAGCAAATAATCCAACTTTCTTGCAACCTAAATTCAATACAGGTAAAGAAACTTACGCTTTAATGATTGCTGATTTAAAATTAGCTTTATCTAAAAATCTAAGTTCTTCTGTTGGAGCAGCGCCAGGAAAAGATGATTTTATCTTTAATGGTACAATGTCTAATTGGACAAAATTTGGTAACTCTTTACTATTAAAATTACATCTTAGATTAACACAAGTCGATCCTACATTGGCTCAATCAGGTATTAAAAGTTTAATTGATTCTGGTGCACAATTCTTAGATGTTGATGCTGCAATGACTCAATTTGAAGATGCTGCTGACAGAAGTAATCCATTGTATGAAACTGACAGAAGACAGTTAAATACAACATTAAATCTTAGAGCTAGTAAAACTTTATATCTTTATTTACAAACAAATGGAGATCCTCGTTTAAATAAATATTACGGAGCAGGAGTACCTAATAATCAAGGTGATTTCGAAAATGGAGCTACTGGACTTTCATTAGTAACGTTATATGCAAAAACTCCTTTATATTTCATGAGTGCAGAAGAAAGCTACTTCTTGCAAGCAGAAGCTCTTGTTAGATATTATGGAGGTGCAGGAGCTAAAGAAAAATATGATTTAGGGGTTGCTGCAAACTTCAAGAAATACGACAACACTACTTCTGTTGCTCCAATTACTGGTCCAGTTGGAAGCCCTGCTGCTTTCTTAGCTGCGGGAGGAAAATATGAATTCCCAGCAACAGGAACTACTGCTCAAATTGAAGCAATTATCACTCAAAAATGGATTGCTAGTTTCCCTGGAAACGGTTACGAATCTTTCTTCGAACAAAACAGAACTGGTTTCCCTAAAGAATCAGCTGTTCCTCAGACAGATGAAGATTATATCCCAGGACAATTTGCAATATCTGTTGAGAACGTTACAAGTGATGTTTTCCCTAGAAGACTTGTTTTACCAAATACTGTAAAAACACGTAATCCAAATGCTCCGGCTTTAGCAAAAATAACTGCGCCAGTTTGGTGGGATGTTAACTAAAAAAAAATAAACAATGAAAAAAATATATATATCCCTAATGATAGTCTCAGGACTATTGTTTACTTCATGCGAAACAGATTCTACTGACAATGTTTCAAGAGTAACAGCTTATGCTAACCTGACTATGCATGGAGACGCTCTTGTTGTTCTTACTCAAGGAGATACATACACAGAAGCTGGAGTAGAAGCTGAAGCTGACGGAAAAGCTCTTGAAGTGAAAATCGATGGTGCAGTAGATACTAGTAAACCAACTGTTTACAAAATTAAATACTCTGCTACAAATAGTGATGGTTTCCCTGCTTCCTTAACTCGTACAATAGTAGTTTTGAGTAACAAACCAACTACAATTGATTTGACTGGTACTTTCTTTAGAAATAGTAACCCTAACGTGGTAACTAAACTAGACGGATACGCGGGAAGAAAATATATCTGCGATAATGCAACAGGTTACAATGTTGCTGCAGATAATTTAACTATGGAATTCTACAATATAGATGACAAACAGGTTTATGCTCCTTACAATCCAAGTGCTTCTGAATCGGGAATATCTGCAGAAAGCAACATAGGAACTATTACTGACAAAAACAACTGGAAATGGGTTATCTATGCTTCAGCAGTATTTGGAACAGCAGACAGAATATTTAAACGATAATAAAAACACATTACAATGAAAAAATTAAAACTAAATATAACACGTGTACTTGTAGCAATGCTTGTACTTACGTCATTTGTAGCTTGTGATGAAGTTGGAGATACAGATCCAGGAGGAACATCTGTAGAATCTATGTCAGGTGACTGGTTCATAACACTTACAGATAGTGATGGAAAATTGGTTGTAGCTAACGCAATACATGAAACTTATAATACTGCAGCTAATGACAATACAATGTGGATTGATGATGTAAAACACGGATATTGGATTAAATGTAAAGTAACTGTTGATGTTAAGGCAGGTACTTTCACAGCTACTTCTGCAGACAACCTATTAGATGGATCTAAAGTTACTATTACAAATGGAAAAATTGAAAAGGGAGCTGCAACATCAAAAGGTGGACATAAAGTAGACAAAATCTCATTCAGAGCTCATTTTGATTATGACCCAGCTGGATATGATATTCTTTATGAAGGTCACAAAAGAACTGGTTTCTACGAAGACGAATACTAGAATTTTTATTCAAGTAGTCTAAATATTAAACCACTCCATTAATTTGGGGTGGTTTTTTTATATAAACATATTACCTATATTTGTCTCATGGAAAAAGAACATCAAATATTTGGCATTAGAGCCATCATAGAAGCAATTCAGGCAGGAAAAGAAGTAGACAAGGTTTTCATACAGAAAGAAATTTCTAGTGAGCTTATGAAAGATTTAATGAAGGTAATGAAACGTGCAAACGTTAACTTTTCTTATGTGCCTGTAGAAAAACTAAACCGTCTTACTCCAAATAATCATCAAGGTGCCGTAGCTACCATCTCTCCTATTGGCTTTATAGATTTAGAACATCTAGTTGAATCTACAATGGAGTCGGGTAAAAAACCTCTTTTTCTTATCTTGGACCAAATATCAGATGCTAGAAATTTTGGTGCTATTATTAGAACTGCGGAATGTACAGGTGTAAACGGAATCATTATACAAAAAGCAGGATCTGCCCCAGTAAATGGCGATACAGTTAAAACTTCTGCTGGAGCTGTTTTTAATGTGCCTATTTGCAAAGTTGAACACATCAAAGATGCTATCTTTTATCTACAAGGTTCTGGAATAAAAACGGTTGCTGCGACCGAAAAAACAGATCAAAACATATACGATGTATCACTTTCAGAACCATTAGCCATTATTATGGGATCTGAAGATCGCGGTATAAATCCATCTGTTTTAAAAATAGTAGATGAAAAAGCAAAACTGCCAATGTTTGGATCAATCGGGTCATTAAACGTGTCTGTTGCCTGTGGTGCTTTTCTATATGAAGCTGTTCGTCAAAGAACCTAAAAAACACATTGCGATTAAGATTAGAATGAATAATTAAATACCTTTAATTAATGCTTTCAAAATCTAATTCAAATTTAAATATCATAGTCCTCCGATGTCTGTTTGTAATTTTACTAATTACAAACAGCTACGGACAAAATACTACATATAATCAGTTTTGGAATGAAATTCAGTTTAACCAAACTTTAAGTAAAAAATGGGCTACTGAAATAGACTTTGCGGCTGCTTACAGTAGTACCGACTCATCACCAAACTTATTCGAAAATACCATACAAAGATCTATTAGAGGCTGGGGACATTATTATTTTTCTCCAAGATGGAAATTTTCTGCTTTTATAGCATATTTCAACAATAGAGATGTTCCTGAAATAGGTCAATTTGAGTCTCCCGAGACACGATTTGCTCTTCAAGGAATTTACTATTTTCATAAAACTGGATATACTTTAAGTACAAGAATGCGTACTGAATTCCGTCATATGAAAAATAAAGATGATGATTATGAAAATGTTTTTAGATATCGTCAACAAATTAAGTATATACAGCCTCTTAACAGTAAATTCTTAAGAAGCGGAGTTGTATATGCGATTGCATCAGACGAAGTTTATTTTAAATCTGGAGCCAATGTTACGGGAGAAAGTTTCTTTGACCGAAATCGTTTCAATATTGGAGCAGGCTATTTGTTTTCAGATGACTTTCAAGTAGAATTAACTTATTGCAACGAATATCTTCCACGAAACAGCGGAAATCAAACAACTAATGCAGCATCGCTTACCATAAGTTTCAATAATCTTTTTCGAAACCTTAAAAAGAAAATTGATGCTAAAAAAAATCCTCCAGTAAAAGACGAAGATTAAAGTTAGTTTTCCTCTTTCTTCAAAAAACATTTAAGCTGTTCGACAATAGCATTCTTATGAAGTTTAAAATTATAGCTTCTAACAAATTCAGTACCCTGCATATTGATTTCTGCACTAACAGCTTCGTAATTAGAAAATGCATCAAGATCTTTATCATCAATCAAATAAAGAACTTGCATTATAGAATCGTTGCGTCGATATTGTGTATCGTAATGCGCTAAAGTGTAGGTTTTGTTATCGGCAAGATGCATTACTAAATCTTCTTTTATCTTTTTCCCAACTTTCTTTTCGGGAAATGGCGTAGGCTGTAATGCAACAAAATAATGCTCTTTGTCAGTGACGATATTAATTTTTAACGATTTTGATTTCGTAGTATAAAATACGGCAGGCTCAAAAAAATATATCATACTGCCGTCCGCCTGTACCCTATTTTTTATTTCACATTGAGCAATACTTTTTGCATTAAATACAAAACACAAGAACAAAACTAAAAAACTGATTTTTCTCATAATGCCCAATAATTAAAATGTTACCTAACAAATTTAATCTTTTTATCTTAAAGAAAATTATTGAGTGACATCTTCTTCAGGAGCTTCTTTTTTGGTCACAATATAATTTACTGGATGACTAGACAAAAAATATCCTAAATCGTCGTCTTCTTCCTCATTCGCAAAAACAACAAAATTTCCATTCTCATCAAAATGCTTCATAAAAGGATCGCTGTCGGGATCAAAATCGGGACGTTGCCAATCGTAAACAATTGGCTTTGCATATTCGGGAGCTTTATAGAATAAACTTAAAACAAATCCAGTAATAAGGCCCGCCAAATGCCCTTCCCAAGAAATAGACTGATCAACATCTGGAAAAACATACCATATCATTCCGCCATAAAGTAAAATAACTGTCAAGGAAAGAGCAACCAATCTATAATATTTAGTTTGAATTCCTTTAAAAAAAATAAAGCTCACCAAAACATAAATCAACCCGCTTGCTCCAATATGAAAATTCTCTCGTCCGACAATCCAGGTGATTAATCCAGAAAATAAAATTCCATACGCTATGACACCCAAAGTCTGTTTCGGATAAAAAAACTGCATAGCCCCCAATAGTATCAAAAGTGGAATACTGTTATTATATAAATGATCTAAATTTTCATGAATAAAGGGACTAAACAAGACACCTCGTAAACCAATTAAGTCTCTTGGATAAATTCCGTACCGATAAAAATCAAAATCAAAACGGATTTGAAGCCAATATACAACCCATAAAAAAAGGACAAAAAATAATGGGAGTCCAATAACCGAATTTGAAAACTTAAAATTAGTATCGCTCATATCTTTACAAAATAACTTTTAGAAGAACTCAAAAAACTATCCAAAAATATTTTACTGATATTTTGTCATACCAAGTTAATAAAATGTCTCAAATCATAACAATCCTTATCTCTTCAAACTGTTTTAACTTTTGAATGAACGATATTTAAATCTTAAAATATTAATTTTGTAATTATGGAAGCACCTTTAGCAGAGCGTATTCGTCCGCAGAAATTAGAAGATTATATAAGCCAAGAGCATTTGGTTGGGCCAACTGGTTCTTTAACACAGCAGATCTCAAAAGGAATAATTCCTTCATTGATTTTCTGGGGACCTCCTGGCACGGGAAAAACAACATTAGCCCAAATTATTGCTCAAGAATCAAAAAGACCTTTTTATATTCTGAGTGCAATAAACTCTGGTGTAAAAGACATTCGTGATGTTATTGATAAAGCCAAACAAAGCGGCGGACTTTTTACTGCTAAAAATCCAATTCTGTTTATTGATGAGATTCATCGATTTAGTAAGTCGCAGCAAGATTCACTTTTAGCTGCGGTTGAAAAAGGGTGGATAACTTTGATTGGTGCCACAACCGAAAACCCAAGTTTTGAAGTGATTCCTGCATTATTGTCACGATGCCAGGTCTATATACTAAATGCATTTACAAAAGCCGATTTAGAAGCTCTTTTAGAACGCGCAATGAAAACTGACGCATATTTATTAACAAAAAAAATAAATTTAAAAGAAACAGAAGCTTTAATACGTATTTCAGGCGGTGACGGCAGAAAACTTCTAAATGTATTTGAACTTGTTATTAATGCCTCTGCTGGTGACGAAATTACTATTACCAACGATCGCGTTTTAGAACTTGTACAGCAAAACACTGTTCTTTATGACAAAACTGGCGAACAACATTACGACATTGTTTCTGCATTTATAAAATCTATTCGTGGAAGTGATCCCAATGGAGCTGTTTATTGGTTGGCAAGAATGATTGAAGGCGGTGAAGATGTAAAATTTATTGCTAGAAGAATGCTAATTCTTGCAAGCGAAGACATTGGCAATGCCAATCCAACTGCGCTAATAATGGCCAATAATACTTTTCAAGCCGTTACTACTATTGGATATCCGGAAAGCCGCATCATATTAAGCCAATGTGCAATTTATCTTGCGACATCGCCAAAAAGTAATGCGTCTTATATGGCTATTGGAACTGCACAGCAATTGGTAAAACAAACTGGCGATTTGCCTGTTCCGCTCCACTTGCGAAATGCACCTACCAAATTAATGAAAGAACTAGGATACGGAGATGAATATAAGTACTCGCATGATTATGCAAATAATTTTGCTGAACAAGAGTTTTTACCAGATGCCATAAAAAAAACGGTTCTTTACAATCCTGGAAACAATTCTAGAGAGAACAGTACCCGCGAATTTTTAAAGAACCGTTGGAAAGATAAATACGGTTATTAAACCCTATTTTATATTTAGAATTTAACTACAATTTTTTCTGAAACCAATTTATCATTCTGATAAGATTCAAAATACCATTGTCCGTCTTCTTTTAAGATTAAAGAGCCCTGAACATTATCTTTGCTCGCAATGTAAACATTTGGTTGTGAAGTTTTGAAAAGCTTCATTACCACCTTTGGAGTTTTATCGATCAACTGATAACCTGATTCTGTTGGCTGAGCGTACAATAAATTTGGATCTTTCAAATCTGGCGAAGATGCAGTAGCTACTTGAGTTGCTGCCACAGTTGTAACTGCAGTTGCTGCTACAGCAGTTCTTGCAGGAGCTGGTGTTTTTGAAGTCGCAACTGGATTACCGCTATATTTATAATGTAAAGCAATAACTGACTTAAAAGCATTATCTAATGCTTCTTTGTAAGCTACCTCATAATCCTTCTCTTTACTTCTTCCAACTTCTGAAGTATAAACAACCTGACCGAAACAATCTTTGAAGTTTATTATAAGCTTAGTTACCAAGAAAGCACTATCTTTTATAACATCAATATACAAAACCTGACAACGATCTGTATAACCATCAGGAAGCTGCTCATTTGAATAAAAAGCTTCAAAACCCGCTTTAGTCAAATTTTGTTTACTCAAAGTTGCCAAACGATATTGATTATCAGTCTTCATAAACTCATATTTCAAAGGAATAATTACAGCTTTGTAATCATTAATAGTCTGCGCAAATCCAACAACTGAACATAAAATTGCAGCAAGTAAAAATTTAATTCTCATCATTATAAATATTTTTTTAGTTCTAATAAATGGTTAATTTGTTTATATTCTTCCGAAACGTCGAGTTTTTTTTCATTGAAGAAAATAGCATCCAAACCAGCATTCAAAGCTCCGTTTACATCTGCTTCAAAATCGTCGCCAATCATAATACTGTTTTCTTTTGAAGTTTTTGCCAAATTTAATGCATAATCAAATATAATACTATTTGGCTTTTTTACACCTGCTAATTCCGAATTTGTAATCGTACTGAAATAACCTCCAAGCGAAGCATTATTAATTTTCTTTTCCTGTACTTGAGCAAATCCGTTGGTAATGATATGAAGCTTATATTTTGGCTTTAAATACTCCAAAACTTCAATTGCCCCGTCAAAAAGATAATTGTTATCTGTCAAGAACTCGATATAATCATTAGATATTTCCAAAATATTTTCTTCGGAAATAACATAATTCAAAGCATCGAAAGAAAACTTCAAACGATTGTAACGCAATTCTTGGTGCGTAATTTCATCATTTTGATACAATCTCCAACATTCTTGATTGATCGGAATATATTCTTTAATAAAATCTTGAGTAACAATTTCTTGGTGTTTACTTTTAAAAATACGATCAAAAGCCATTTCTGAGTTTTTATCAAAATCCCAAAGCGTATGATCTAAATCAAAAAAGATGTCGGTAATATTGGTGTTCATGTATTAAAAAATTCCTTCATCTACAAAACTATAATATTTTAATTCAGTTATAATAACATGGTCCAAAACTTTAACATCTAACTTATTTCCTGCTTCACGAATCTTTCTAGTAATTTGTTTATCGGCATCACTAGGAATCAAACTTCCAGAAGGATGGTTATGGCACAAAATCAAGGCCGTAGCATATTTCTCAAACGCCAATTTAAAAATCAATCTAACATCGACAGTTGTACCACCAATTCCTCCTTTACTCAATTGACACTTAGAAATTACACTATTAGAATTATTAAGAAAAAGCACCCAAAATTCTTCATGAGATAAATCTCCTATTACAGGCTGCATTAAATCAAAAACCTTTTTACTTGAAGTGATTTTTAGCATTTCATTAGCTTGCTCTGATTTTCTGCGTGCACACAATTCAAGTGCAGCAACTATAGAAACAGCTTTTGCCTCTCCTATTCCTTTAAATTTCATTAATTGAGCAATAGATAATTTTGCCAGTGAGTTTAGTCCTCCAACATTAGCTAGAATACGTTGGCTTAACGCAACCGCAGATTCGTTACGGCTTCCCGAGCCAATTAGAATAGCTAATAATTCGGCGTCACTTAAAGCATCTTTTCCTTTGAGGATTAATTTTTCGCGAGGTTTGTCATCATCTGACCAATTTTTTATAGCAAAATGCCCACCTTCCATACTTATAATTTTAAGATGCGAAGATATTCAAAAAAGAAGAAAAATCCTTCAAAATCATACATTGATTATTTACAATAATTCAAAAAAAAGCCGACTGTATAAACAGTCGGCAAATTATCTCATTGACTAACTTTCTAATCAATCAACCCTTTTACCTCATCAAAATTCAAACCTCCGTAGTTTCCTGAACTCATTAATAAAAGTGCAGAATTATCTAAATTTAAATTGAATAAATATTCTTTAAATTCAGCTGGATTGGTATAAATGATTAAATCTTTTCTATTAAATGCGGTCGCTATTTGCTCATAAGTCACTTCTTCCAATTGCTTAATTTTTACCGCATCTGGCGAATAGAAAACAACTGCAACATCAGCATATTCTAAGGCACCTTCGTACTCTTTTAAAAACTCAGCATTTAGACTACTATAAGTATGCAACTCTAAACAAGCAACCAAAGTTCTGTTCGGATATTGCTCTTTTACAGCTTTTGTTGTTGCAGCTACTTTACTTGGTGAATGTGCAAAATCTTTATAAGCGACTTTTCCTTTTCCTTCAGCGATTTTTTCTAAACGTTTAGAAGCTCCTTTAAAGCTAGCAATTGCTTCGTAGAAATCAGCTTCGTCTACACCCATATTTTGACAGATCCATTTTGCACCTGCAAGATTGTTTAAGTTATGTGCTCCAAAAACTTCAATCGGCATATCGCCTTCAGGAGTTTTTAATAAAGTTACTCCATCGCTCACAGAATATTCTGGGGTTGAATAAGCTATTTTTCTAATCGGATTTGTTGCTGCTTCAGAAACAAGTTTTACCTCTGGATCATTTTCGTTATAAACTAAAATTCCACCATTTGTAATTTTTTCGATGAAAATCTCAAACTGCTCCACATAGTTTTCATACGTTGGAAAAACATTAATATGATCCCAAGCAATTCCAGAAATCAAGGCAATATTTGGCTGGTACAAATGAAATTTCGGACGTCTGTCAATTGGTGAAGATAAATATTCATCGCCTTCCAAAACCATAAAATCATTTTCTTCTGTAAGATGCACCATTGTATCAAAACCTTCCAGCTGTGCACCAACCATATAATCAACCGCAATATTATGATAATGCATTACATGAAGAATCATCGAAGTAATTGTTGTTTTCCCGTGAGAACCACCAATGACAACACGTGTTTTATTTTTAGATTGTTCATATAAAAATTCAGGATAAGAGTAGATTTTTAATCCTAATTCCTGCGCTTTTAATAATTCAGGATTATCTGCTTTTGCGTGCATTCCTAAAATAATCGCATCAATATCTGAAGTGATTTTTTCTGGAAACCAACCCATTTCTGCAGGAAGAATTCCTTTCTTTTCTAATCTTGATTTTGAAGGTTCAAAAATAGCATCGTCACTTCCTGTAACTTGATATCCTTTATTATGTAATGCTAATGCCAGATTGTGCATAGCGCTTCCGCCAATTGCGATGAAATGTGTTTTCATTTAAAATGTTTAATCGTTAAACTGTTTCATCGGTTAATCGAAATAGCAAATAACTAATAAAACGCTGTAATTATTCTTCAAAAATAAGGAAATATTTTAGAATGCCTCCTTTGCTTTTGGAGATAAATTAATCCAGAAAAATTAAAAAACCCGACAGGTTTCAAAAACTTGTCGGGTTTATTTTTATATAAAGAAATGAAGATTATTTTGCAATCGTCAATTCGTCGATAATATTTTTAGCTCCAGCGTATTTGTCGATAATCCAAAGGACATAACGAATATCAACGTTGATAGTTCTTTGTAATTTAGAATCGAAAATTACGTCTCCAGCCATTGCTTCGATGTTACCGTCAAAAGCAATACCGATTAACTCTCCTTTTCCGTTAAGAACTGGCGAACCTGAGTTTCCTCCAGTAATATCGTTATCAGTTAAGAAGTTTACTGGCATGTAACCTGCTTTATCAGCATATTGTCCGAAATCTTTTTTCTTGTTCAACTCTAATAAACGAGCTGGCAAATCAAATTCCTGATCTCCTGCTTTATATTTTTTAACCATACTTTCCATTGTAGTATAGTTATTGATTTTAGCATCATTACGAGGATCTGCAGGTAAAGCGCGAACTTTTCCGTAAGTCAATCTCAAAGTAGAGTTTGCATCTGGATATTTAATTGCATTCAATTTAGATTCTCTTAAACCTTCAACCAATTTACGGTAAGCAGCAGCAAAACCATCATCAGCTTTTGCTTGGTCGTCTGTTTTAGCACGATATTTTGTCAATAAATCATTAGAAATAATATACAAAGGATCGTGTACAATTGCTAATGGTTTCGGATCAGCTAAGAAAGCCAATACTTTTTCTTTGCTTGTAAAGTAGCTAATCTCAGTTGCTTTTGCTACATCTGCAGTAAAATCACCATTATTAGCTGTTTTCATTTTTGCGATTTCTGGAGCAAGTCCATATTCAGCAGCTTTAGAAGCATATAAATTCAACTGAGCTGTTAAAATATCTTTTTCCAATGGAGCATAAAACTCACCATAAATATTCTCAACCATTGCGTTGATTTTAGGAAGCATTTCAGCTTTCTTTGCATCATTTTCTTTATAGTAAGCGATTAATGCATTTCCTAAATTAGCAGGCCCTGTAGCATAACTAGAAGTACGCAAAAGTTGCATCAAATAATTATCATGACGTGCTTTTAAGTTTGTCTCTCTATAATAATCGTTGATAGTCGGAATTACATTTTCATATTTCTCTTTGTTTGCAGGTTTAGTAGCCCACTCATAGAATTTATCTTCTTGTTCCGTTTTAGTATCAACTGTACCCGCTTTTGTTAAAGCATCAATCATACCTTGACGGTTTTTCCAGTAATTTGCAGTCGAAGCATATTTAGAAGCATACTGTAAACGAACAGTTGCATCTTTATCCATATACTTTTTCATTACATCCATTCCTGTTTTTGCACCTTCAACCCAAGCAGGATAAGCATATTTAATGTTTTGCTCAATTCCTCCAGCTGGCATCCAACGGTTTGTTCTTCCTGGATATCCTAAGATCATTGCAAAATCATTTTCTTTTACTCCTTTTAAACTTACAGGTAAATGGTGTTTTGGCTGTAATGGCACATTGTCTTTAGAATATGCTGCAGGATTTCCGTCTTTATCTGCATAAACTCTAAACATAGAGAAATCTCCAGTTTGGCGAGGCCATTCCCAGTTGTCTGTATCTCCACCAAATTTACCAACACTTTCAGGAGGAGTTCCTACTAAACGTACGTCTGTGTAATCTTGGTAAACAAAATAGTAATATTCATTTCCTTGAAAGAAAGGACGAACAGAAACAGTGTATTTTCCGTTTTCGCTGTTTTCTTTTTCAATCAAAGCGATTTCTTGCTGAATGATTTTGTTTCTTTCAGTTTCTGTCATTTGATCGTTTACTTTAGATAAGATTCTTTTAGAAACATCATCCATACGAACGAAGAAACGAACAAACAAAGATTTAGGCTTTAACTCTTCAGAACGACTTTTTGCCCAAAAACCATTTTTCAAATGATTTTGTTCTGCTGTCGAAAGTTCTGCAATCGCGCTATATCCACAGTGGTGATTTGTAAGGACCAATCCGCTGTTTGAAACAATTTCTGCAGTACAACCTCCATTGAACTGTACAATTGCATCTTTTAAGCTATGATGATTGATACTGTAAATTTCTTCGGCTGTCAATTGCAAGCCCATTTTTTCCATATCTCTATGGTTCAATCTTTCGATAAACATCAAAAACCACATTCCTTCATCAGCTCTCATTGGGAAAGCCATAAGGCACATGGTCAAGAATAAAATTACTTTTTTCATGTTATTTTGTTTAAGTGATGCGAATATAAGTCATTTTAGCAATTATCTCAACCTAAGCAATCTTAAAATTAAAAATGACATTAGATTTTTAGCAGTTTATTACGAATTTAACATTATAAAACAAAAAAGGTGTTCTTAAAACAGAACACCTTTTTAATATCTAAGTAAGCTTTACTATTCGTTAAGCATTTTCCAAAGTCTGTCTTTCAAATCTGTCAAACCTTGCTGCGCAACAGAAGATATAAACATGTATGGAACACCTTTGAAAGAAACATCTAATTCAGCTTTCAGTTCAGCTTTCAATTCATCATCAAGCATATCGCATTTTGAAATCACGACAAGACGTTCTTTATCTAACATTTCAGGATTGTATTTCGTTAATTCGTTAACCAAAATATCGTACTCTCCTTTTATGTCCGCTGTATCAACTGGTATTAAAAACAACAAAGTCGAATTACGTTCAATGTGACGCAAGAAATAATGTCCTAAACCTTTTCCTTCGGCAGCGCCTTCGATAATTCCAGGAATATCTGCAATTACAAAAGATTGAAAATCTCTGTAGGCTACGATTCCTAGATTTGGTTTTAAAGTCGTAAAAGGATAATCTGCAATTTTTGGTTTTGCCGAAGTCAATACTGACAATAAAGTAGATTTTCCTGCATTCGGGAAACCAACTAAACCAACATCTGCCAAAACTTTAAGTTCCAGAATCACATCCATTTCTACACCCAATAAACCAGGCTGTGCATAACGAGGTGTTTGATTTGTCGAACTTCTAAAATGCCAGTTTCCTAAACCTCCCTTTCCCCCTCTTGCAAGAATCTGTTTTTCTCCGTGTTCTGTAATTTCAAAGAGAGTTTCTCCAGTTTCTTTGTCTTTCACAACAGTCCCTAGTGGCACTTCAATGATTTTATCTTCTCCGTCTGCACCTGTACTTCTGTCAGAACCTCCATCTCCACCGTGACCCGCTTTAATGTGGCGCGCAAACTTTAAATGAAATAATGTCCAGAGTCCTTTATTCCCAACTAAATACACATGTCCTCCACGGCCACCGTCTCCACCGTCTGGCCCACCTTTTTCAATAAATTTCTCTCTATGTAAATGCGTAGATCCTTTCCCTCCTTTTCCGGAAGAAACATATATCTTAACGTAATCTACAAAATTTCCTTCTGTCATTGTTTTTGTTTATGTGTAGTTTCAAGTTTCAAATTTCAAGTTTCAAGTTTACTCACATTGCTGTTAACCTGAAACTTGAAACATTAAACTTGAAACAAATTTCTCTACTCTTTTAATGCTCTCACAAGCACTTTGTCAATCTTAACGCCATCCATGTCAATCACTTCAAGGACGAATTTCTGCCAGACTAATTTCTCACCTTCTTTTGGAATATGAGAAAGCTCCGTCATAATCATTCCGCTTACGGTGTTTACTTCGTAATCGTTGGTTAATTCATCTAACTCGAAATAAGTTAAAAAATCGTGTAACGAATAATGTCCGTCAACCAGCCATGAACCGTCTTCTCTTTCTATAAGCTGGAATTCGTCTTTGTAAAACTCTGATGCGTCTCCAACTAAAGCTTCTAGAATGTCATTCAACGTAATCATACCTTGAAAAACGCCATATTCATCTGAAACTAAAGCGTAATGAATTCCTGTTTTCTTGAAGTTTTCCAAAGCTTTGTAAGCCGTAGTCTGCTCCATTAAATAAGGTGCTTCAGTTATAATTGATGAAAAATCAAAATTATCATTTTCTATATTCGCAAATATATTTTTTAGAGTTGCAACTCCAACAATATCATCATAGTTGTCATTATAAACCGGATAAACCGCATGCAAATCTTGAACTACCAGTTCTTTAATTTTAGCTTTATCCGCTTTTAAAGGCAACATGTCAACCGATTTACGGTGTGTCATTAACGAACTTACTTTTCTATCTCCAATATGGAAAACACGCTCCACAATATCCTGTTCAATTTCTTGAACTTCTCCCACTTCGGTTCCTTCTTTAATAATCGCTTTAATTTCTTCTTCGGTAACTTTTCCGTCAGCGGTTGGTTTGATCTGTAAAATATTCAACAAAAAATCTGTTGAAGAAGTTAACAGCCAAATAAACGGCGCCGTAATAATCGAAATGACTTTCATAGGCATTGCTACCATTTTAGCAATAGCTTCCGGATAATTTAATCCGATACGTTTTGGAAGTAATTCTCCCAAAACCAATGAGAAGAAAGTTAAAATTACAACTACAATTCCAACTGCAATTGAATGAGCATAAGGTTTCAAAACTACAATTCCAGATACAATAACCTCAACATCGGCAGTAACTTTATCTCCAGAATAAATACCCGTCAAAATTCCGATTAGGGTGATTCCGATTTGTACTGTCGATAAGAATTTATTTGGGGAATTGGCTAAATCAAGTGCTGTTTTAGCACTTTTGTTGCCTTTTTTCGCAGCTGTTTCAAGCCTGTTTTTACGGGCCGAAATCAAAGCGATTTCAGACATGGAGAAAACTCCGTTTAGTAGAATTAGAAAAAATATTATTAGTATTTCCAATTGATAGGGGATTCGTTATAAAATAGTCTCGTTAATGTAATTTGTAATCGTAATCTAAATAGCCCAGATGGAAGTGAAGAGCCCGGAGCTAAAAAAACTAATTTTTCTTGCCAGAAAACAGCGACCGAAGGAAGCTCGTTTTATGGTATAGAAAAATAGTTTTTTTAGTGAGGACTCGTAACGTACAGCTGGAAAAAGCTTCTACAAATTATCTATAACTGACGTTAAGCGCTCTGTAATATCTTTTATTTCTCCGATACCGTTTACAGCGTGAAATTTATTCTGCGCTTTATAGTAATCGATTAGCGGAGCTGTTTTTTCATTGTATTCCTGGTATCTCACACGAATTTTTTCTTCGTCCTGATCATCTGCTCTTCCGCTTGTTTTTCCTCTTTCTAATAGACGTGCTACTAAAATTTCGTCATCGGCTTCTAAAGCGATTGTTGCCGTCACGCTAGAACCAATTGTTGGCAAAAACTGGTCTAAAGCTTCTGCCTGATTGATTGTTCTTGGGTAACCGTCGAACAAAAATCCTGCTGTATCAGGGTGTTTTTTTACCTCATCGATTAACATTGCAGTTGTTACTTCGCAAGGAACTAATTCTCCGTTGTCCATAAAAACTCTTGCTTGTTTTCCTAGTTCAGTATCATTTTTTAAATTGAAACGAAAAATATCTCCTGTTGAAAGGTGTGTTAAATTGTATTTTTCTTTTAAAAATTCTGCCTGAGTTCCTTTTCCTGCACCAGGCTTTCCAAATAAAACGATGTTAATCATAATTGAAATGAGTGTTGTTACTTCTGTCTTTCAGAAGTTTTAAAATGAATATTTAGTTGTGTGTTATTCTGCTAATTTGTAAATCTCAGTCAGGTTTCGTCCTAAACCATCATAATCCAGTCCGTAACCTACAATAAATTTATTCGGAATACGAATTCCGATATAATCTATTTTAATGTCTTTTTTATATGCTTCTGGTTTAAAGAATAATGTTGCAATTTTAAAATGCTTTACATTTTGTGCTTTAAACAAATGCTTCAATTCTTCGATTGTATTTCCAGTATCGATAATATCTTCGATGATAATAACTGTTCTTCCCGAAAGATCCTGATTGATTCCGATTAATTCTTTAACCGAATTTGTTGTTTCAGTTCCTTCATACGATGCCATTTTGATAAAGGAAACCTCGCATGGTTTTTTATATTTTTTTAGAAAATCTGACACCACCATAAAAGCACCATTCAACACTCCAATAAAAATTGGTGTATCATCTCCAAAATCGTCTTCTACCTGAGCTACTATTTTAGTTAAAGCAAAATCAATTTCTTTAGCCGAAATAAACGGAACAAATTGTTTATCGTGAAGTTGTATCATTATTTTTCTTTTTAAAATAATGGACAAAGATACAGAATTAGAACTTAACAGCTTATATCAAAATAAACTGTATCAAGATATTTTTTGTGAATGTTAAATATCAGTTAATGTTTACAAATCATTTTTTGACACTATAGGATTTTTCAGTAAATTGTTGTGATATAATTATTTAACTCCAAAAAACCGATGAAAAAATCCTTAACGCTGTTATCTATACCACTATTAGCCTTAATGACTGCCTGTAACGGACAGGTTAAAAAAGAAGAAAAGGAAGCACTTGCCAAACAGCCCGGAAACGTTGTGAAAACGGCTATCGGAGATATTACACTTCCTCCGCCCTACGCAACCGAATCAAAAACAAAGAACAGCAAAGTTATAGGCTGGCCAGAAGGCAAAACGCCAAAAGCTCCCGAAGGTTTTACAGTTACAAAATTTGCTGACGGTTTCGAAAATCCGCGTTGGAGTTATATAGGGCCAAACAATGATATTTTTGTTGTTGAAAGCGGAACCAGAACAAGCAAAAACCAAATTATAGTTTTGCGTGACAAGGATAAAGATGGAAAATATGAAACTCGCGAAGTTTTTATTTCTGGTTTAAACAGACCTTTAGGGATGCTAATTCTTAACGACTTTTTTTACATTGCCAATACTGACGGACTTTACCGTTATCCTTATAAAAATGCTCCTTTAAAATTAGAAACCAAAGGAACTAAAATTATTGAGCTTCCTGCTGGCGGATACAACAATCACTGGACAAGAAGTTTGCTCGCTAATCCTGAAGGAACAAAAATTTATATTGGCGTAGGTTCCGGAAGTAATGTGGGAGAAAACGGAATGAATAAAGAAATTCGTCGCGCGGCAATTTTAGAAATTAATCCTGACGGAAACGACGAAAAAATTTATGCTGACGGGCTTAGAAACCCAATGGGAATGGACTGGAATCCGGCCAATAAAAAAGAACTTTGGACTGCAGTAAATGAAAGAGATGAACTTGGTGACGATTTGGTTCCGGATTATATTACGAGTGTAAAAAGAGGCGGTTTTTATGGATGGCCTTACTCCTATTTTGGAAGCATTCCTGATCCTAGATGGAAAGGGAAAGGTGAACGAAAAGATTTAATAGAAAAAGCTATTGTTCCCGATGTTCCTGTTGGTGCGCATACGGCTTCGCTTGGGTTGGCTTTTTATACTAAAGATGCTTTTCCTGCAAAATACAAAAATGGCGCATTTGTAGGTCAACATGGTTCTTGGAACCGATCTGTAATTTCAGGTTACAAAGTTTTATTTGTTCCTTTTAAAGATGGAAAACCATCAGGAAAGCCAGAAGATTTTTTAACTGGCTTTATTTCTGACAATGATAAAGCAGAAGTTTACGGGCGTCCGGTTGCGGTTACTGTTATGAATGATGGATCGCTTTTGGTAAATGACGATAGCGGAAATACGATTTGGAAGGTAGCAGCTAAATAAAATTCCAATTTTTGAAATTCCAAATTCCAATCTATAAAAAGATTTTAAACACATAGAGACATAGATTTTTGTTTAAAAAGATGTTAGTAAGAAAACTCGTTTTCACACATAGTTTTTCTGTGTGGCTTTTGATAAGTGAAACGCCTTTTTTGCCTCAATCAATGACTATGTTTCTATGTGTTAAAATAAAACAGCACTTTTAACTTCGCTCATTTATGCCTTTTCAAAAATGTTTTCTTTTTCTTTTGATTCTTTTTGTTTCTAAAAACATTTCAGCACAAGAAAATATTGATTCTACCAAAACCCAAAAACTAAACGAAGTTTTAATAAGTCCGCTTCATATTAATCGGGATTTGCAGAATAGTCCGGCTTCGATTGGTGTTTTATCTGAAAAAGAATTACTTCGAAATAACACTACGGATATTAGCACCGTCATTAATACTATTCCTGGTGTTTTTATGCAATCTTCGAATATTACCACAACCCGAATTTCGATTCGCGGAATTGGAGCCAGAACTCCATACGGAACTAATAAAATAAGAGCTTTTTATGGAAATATTCCACTAACTTCTGGAAACAGCGAAACGGTTATTGATGATATTGATCTTCAAAACATCAATCAGGTTGAAGTGATTAAAGGCCCGCTTTCGAGTATTTACGGAGCTGGATTGGGCGGAGCGATTTTAATTTCGCCCCAAACATTTAATAAAGGAAATTATCAAACTGAAGTCAGTTCTGTTTTTGGATCTTTTGGCTTATTGAAAAACAGAGTCGGTTTTAATCTAAATGAAAAAAGCGCATCTTTAAATCTTAGTTATCATAATTTAAAAACCGACGGTTGGCGCGAAAACAGCGCTTACAATCGGGAAGGAATTACACTTGGTGGAGAATTATTCGGAAAGGAAAACAGCAAGTTGACATACTTTTCCAATTACACTTATTTGAAAGCTTATATTCCGAGTTCTATTAATAAAACCACTTTCGAGAATAATCCGCAAGCGGGCGCGCCAACTTGGGTTGCTTCAAAAGGTTTTAAAGAATACAAATCGACTTTGGCAGGATTGGCTTATGATTTCAAATTAAATGATCATCTTCAAAATTCAACTTCTTTTTTTATCAATTATAAAGACAGCAACGAGCCACGTCCTTTTGATGTTTTGCGTCAATATACTTTTGCGTCAGGTGCACGAACGCAATTTTCAGGAGATTTTAGAATCGGAAAAATTAAAAATCAATTTATTGGCGGAATTGAATATTTCAACGACAATTATAGCGGAAATACTTTTCAGAATTTATATCAACAAAATAATGGAAATGGAAGTTTACAAGGCGATCAGCTCTCTGCAACGAATCAAAAAAGGCATTTTTATAATATTTTTTCTCAAATCAGAACTTTGCTTTCTGAACATTTTGAAATTCAGGCTGGTTTGAATTACAACAAAACCAAATTTGAATTGCAGAATGATTTTCCCGCTTCCGCGAATAATCCAACGGAACATTATAGTTATGATGGCATTTTTTCACCTCAGCTTTCTTTTCTCTACAAACCAAATGAAATTCAGACCGTTTATTTTTCTGTGAGCCGAGGATTTTCTCTTCCCGCAACCGAAGAAACTTTAACTTCAACAGGAAACATCAATTCTGATATTAAACCCGAAACTGGCTATAACTTTGAATTGGGCGAAAAATTGCATTTTTTCAATAAAAAACTCTACACCGAAATTGCCATTTACCGAATGGAAATTAAAGATTTATTAGTCGCCAAAAGAATTGGAGACGATCAATACGAAGGTGTAAATGCCGGGAAAACTTTTCATGAAGGAATTGAAATTTCCTTAAATCATAATTGGCCGATTAATCGAATTTTTACTTTAAACTCTTATGTTGGCGCTTCAGTCGGAAAATATGAGTTCAAAGAATTTGTAGATAATGGAAATGATTTCTCTGGAAATAAACTCACCGGAGTTCCAGCCAATACTGCAAGCGCAGGTTTTACTTTAAACCTAAATTCGGGATTTTACTTTACTGCCGATTTCCAGTTTACAGATAAAATTCCGATGAACGATTCTAATGCAGATTATTCCGATTCTTATTCACTTTTGAATTTAAAAACCGGTTATCAATTTGAAATTCTATCAGGTTTAAAAGCTCATCTTGATGCGGGAATAAATAATGTCATGAACGAAAAATATGCTTCAATGATTTTAACCAATGCAACAGGAATTGGAAATGCGCAACCGAGATTCTATTATCCAGGTTTACCAATAAACTATTACGGAATTATCTCATTAAATTATGTATTTTAGCATTGTACTAAACATCAAAAACAATGCTTTCCGAACTGCAGAAAAAACTGGATTATGTCAATGCTTATAGAGAAAACCGTCTAAAAGCAGCGCAGGATGTTTTAGAAAATCCTTCACTTTTTAGTGAATTAGTTTCAATTTGTTTTTCGCCAGAAGACAAAAACAATCATAAAGCCTGCTGGATTTTAGAATTTGTTTCGTACGAAGAATTGCTTTGGCTACAACCACATCTTGATTTTTTCTGTTCGAATTTGAAAATTTTAAAAGACGAAAGTTCCATGCGTCCAATCGCAAAAGTGACGCAGCTTTTGGTAAAATCTCATTACAAAAAAAACGAAAATAGTATTTCTCTTTCCGAAAACAACTTACAACATATTATTGAAGCTTCTTTTGATTGGTTGATAAACGATGTCAAAGTGGCAACAAAAGCTTATTCTATAAGAACTTTATATGTTTTAGGAAATCATTACGACTGGATTCACCCCGAACTCAAAGTGATTATTGATAAAGATTTCGGAGATCATTCAGCAGCCTATAAAGCCGTCGCCAAAGAAGTGTTGAAAAAAATAAAATAGTTTTGGGTTAGCCACAGATTAAAAGGATTAGAAAGGATTTTCTATTTTGTCATTTTACCACTAATTACACAAATTCACACTAATTTTTTAAGCTGAACTTAAAAAAATAATTCGCGAAAATTTGTGTTATTCGTGGCAACCAAAAAAACACATAGAGAAGAATCTTTTTAATCCTTTTAATCTGTGGCAAAACTTTATCAATTTGTGACAGAAAAACTAAATTTTGGCTAAAAAAAGATTAAAAGGTATCTTTGCAAAAACACAACACAAAATGAATTATTTTTCTTCTGATTTTAAATTAGGAATATTAGGTGGCGGACAATTAGGCAAAATGCTTTTGTTTGATACCCGAAAATTTGACATACAAACTTACGTTCTTGATCCAAGCGACGAAGCACCGAGTAAAATTGCCTGCAACAAATTTTTTCAAGGCGATTTAATGGATTATGAAACGGTTTACAACTTTGGAAAACAAGTCGATGTTTTGACTTTCGAAATCGAATTGGTAAACCTTGAAGCTTTAACGCAATTAGAAAATGAAGGTTTAAAAGTATATCCATCTCCAAAAACCTTAAAAGGAATTCAGAATAAAGGCGTTCAAAAAGAATTTTACGCTAAAAATAATATCCCAACCGCACCTTTCAAAAGATTTGAGAACCTTGAAAATCTAAAATCAGAAATCGTTAATCAACAATCAACAATCAAATTGCCTTTCGTGTGGAAATGCACCGAATTTGGTTATGATGGAAACGGAGTAAAAATAGTTCGCGAAGTTTCAGATTTAGATAATCTTCCAAATGTAGAATGTATTGCAGAAACTATGGTTCCGTTCAAAAACGAATTGGCGGTAATTGTGGTAAGAAATCCATCGGGAGAAATGAAAACCTATCCGGTTGTCGAAATGGAATTTCATCCAGAAGCAAACCAAGTTGAATATGTAATTTGTCCAGCAAGAATTGACAAAAAAGTAGCTGAAAAAGCTAGAGCGATTGCTTTACAAGTTTCAGAGAACTTCAACCACGTTGGTCTTTTGGCTGTTGAAATGTTCCAGACTCAAGACGACGAGATTTTAGTAAACGAAGTTGCGCCTCGCCCACACAATTCAGGACATTATTCTATTGAAGCGAGTTATACTTCACAATTCGAAAATCACTTACGTGCGATTTTAGATCTTCCATTAGGAAATACCGACAGTAAAGTTGCCGGAATTATGGTAAATTTAGTGGGTGCCGAAGGTCATTCTGGAAATGTAGTCTATGAAAACATCGAAACTATTTTAGGATGGGATGGCGTTACGCCACATATCTACGGTAAAAAACAAACGCGTCCGTTCAGAAAAATGGGTCACGTTACAATCGTAAATGAAGATATGGCAGAAGCCAGAAGAATTGCGCAGGAAGTTAAGAACACGATTAGAGTGATTTCACAATAATTAAAAAATTTAAAGATTGAAAAATTTAAAGATTCATGCGATAATTTTTAAATCTTTCAATCATTTAATCTTTAAATAAAAAACATGAGCAAAGTAGCTATTATAATGGGAAGCATCTCAGACATGCCAGTTATGCAAGATGCAATCGACATATTAAAACAATTTAATGTAGAAGTTGAAGTAGATATTGTTTCAGCACACAGAACACCGGAGAAATTATTCGATTTCAGCAAAAATGCACACAATCGTGGAATCTCTGTAATTATTGCCGGTGCGGGTGGTGCAGCACATTTACCAGGAATGGTGGCTTCAATGTCGCCGCTTCCAGTAATTGGAGTTCCTGTAAAATCAAGCAATTCAATTGATGGCTGGGATTCAGTATTATCGATTCTGCAAATGCCAGGGGGCGTTCCAGTTGCGACTGTTGCTTTAAACGGAGCAAAAAATGCTGGAATCTTAGCGGCGCAAATCATCGGAAGTCACGACAAAAAAGTTTTAGATACTATTATTTCTTATAAAGAAGAATTGAAAGCGGCGGTTAATAAAGCGGCTGAAGGTTTGAAGAAATAATTCTCCCATAAATTCCTGCAAGGTTTTCAAAACCTTGTAGGTCTTATTATCACAATCAAAATAAAATACTTCTAAAATACCTACAAGGTTTTGAAAACCTTGCAGGATAAAAAACTGCAATATGAGTATCTTAACACAATATTTCAATACCAAACATAACACAGCACCTTTTTCGCAAATTAAAACCGAAGATTACGTTCCTGCTTTTACAGAAGGAATTGCTTTGGCTAAAGCCGAAATTGATGCTATTGTAAATAATCCAGACGCACCAACTTTTGAAAATACAATTGTGGCAATGGATTATTCTGGAGATATTTTAGATCGTCTTTCTAGCATTTTCTTCAATTTGAATTCGGCTGAAACGAATGACGAAATGCAGAAAATTGCACAGGAAGTTTCGCCTTTACTTTCAGAATTTGGAAATGACATTCGCTTAAATGCTGAATTATTTGCAAAAGTAAAAGCGGTTTATGACCAGAAAGAAAGTTTAAATCTGAATCCGGAACAAACTACTTTATTAGATAAAAAATACAAAAGCTTTTCGAGAAACGGAGCCAATTTGCCAGAAGACAAGAAAAATCAGTTAAGAGAAATCGACAAAGAATTATCGAAATTGAGTTTACAATTTGGCGAAAATGTTTTGGCTGAAACCAACAACTTCGAATTGCATTTAACTGATGAAAAAGATTTAGCCGGTTTACCAGAAGGCACAATTGAAGCGGCAAGATTATTGGCAAAAAATCAGGAAAAAGAAGGCTGGATTTTTACTTTAGATTATCCAAGTTACGTTCCGTTTTTGACTTATGCTGACAATCGTGAATTGCGTAAAAAAATGGCAATCGCTTTTGGCGCAAAAGGTTTTCAGAAAAACGAATTCAACAATGAAGAAAACGTTCTGAAAATTGCTAAACTTCGTCATGAAAGAGCCAATTTATTAGGCTACAAAACGCATGCTCATTTTGTTTTGGAAGAAAGAATGGCCGAAAGTCCGGAGAAAGTTTTCTCTTTCTTGAATGATTTATTGGCAAAAGCAAAACCAGCAGCTCAAAAAGAATTTGCCGAATTGACTGCTTTCGCAAAAGAATTAGACGGAATCGAGCAATTAGAAAAATGGGACGGCGCTTATTATTCTGAAAAATTAAAACAACAGCTTTTTAATTTAGATGATGAAAAATTGAAACCTTATTTTCAATTAGAAAAAGTTTTAGACGGTGCATTCACAGTTGCCAAAAAATTATACGGTTTAACTTTTACAGAGGTTTTTGACATAGATAAATACCACGAAGAAGTAACCACATATGAAGTTCGAGATGCTGATAATAATCTAGTTTCGATTTTCTACGCTGATTTCTTCCCAAGAAAAGGAAAAAGAAACGGTGCATGGATGACTTCATTCAAATCACAATATGTAAAAGACGGCGTAAACGAAAGACCACACATTTCAAACGTTTGTAATTTTACAAAACCAACCGAAACAAAACCTTCATTATTGACTTTTAATGAAGTAACAACTTTATTCCACGAATTCGGGCACGGTTTGCACGGAATGTTGGCTGACACAGTTTACCCAAGTTTATCTGGAACTTCAGTTTATTGGGATTTTGTAGAATTACCAAGTCAGATTATGGAAAACTGGTGTTACGAACCAGAAGCTTTGGCTTTGTTTGCGAATCATTATGAAACGGGAGAAATTATTCCGATTGAGTACGTTCAGAAAATCAAAGAAAGTGCGAGTTTTCAAGAAGGTTTAGCAACATTGCGTCAGTTAAGTTTTGGATTATTAGACATGGCTTGGCACGGACAAGATCCAACAAATATTACCGATTTAAAAACCTTCGAAACTGAGCAATTTGCCAACACGCAATTGTATCCTGATGTAAAAGAAAACGCGATGAGTACCGCTTTTTCACATATTTTTCAAGGTGGATATTCTTCTGGATATTACAGCTACAAATGGGCTGAAGTTTTAGATGCAGATGCTTTTGAATATTTCCATGAAAATGGAATCTTTAACGAAGATATTGCTAAGAAATTTAAAGATAACGTTCTTTCAAAAGGAGGAACAGAACACCCAATGATTTTATACAAACGCTTTAGAGGTCAAGAACCGAAACCAGAGGCTTTATTGAAAAGAGCTGGATTGTTATAAAGCTTCTAAGATACTAAGCTCCTAAGTTGCTAAGCTTCTTACAGAATTAAATTTTAAAACCGAAGTAGAAATACTTCGGTTTTTTATTTGATTTTACTTTAACTACCTTCGTATTTTTAAATCTTATCTTACAAATACAAGCCATGAAAAAATATTTTAAAATAGCGCTTTATCTTTCAATTATCGGATTGATTGCCATTGTTTCGGTAAACTATTATGTTAAATCTTCGACTAAAAAGAACATTTATTATTCCATAAAAAAATTTCCTAAAAATGATGTCGGAATTATTTTTGGCGCAGGAATTAATGGAAATCAGCCAAGCAAATATTTAAAAGATCGTTTAGATGCAGGAATTATGCTTTGGAAAGCAAAACGTATCAATAAAATTCTGCTTTCTGGAGATAATGGTCGTGACGAATACGATGAATTGACAGTAATGAAAAATTATTGTTACAATCATGGCGTTGACACTACAAAAATTTTTATTGATTACGCGGGATTTGATACGTATTCAACAATGTATCGCGCCAAACACATTTTTAAGATTAAAAAAGCAACTTTAATTTCGCAAGAATATCATTTAAATCGCGCCATTTATATTGGACAAAAACTAGGCATTAAATCTTCTGGATATTCTGCCAATAAAGGAGAATATCTTGGATATAATTATGTTCGCTTTAGAGAATATGGTTCGGTTTTTAAATCTTTTTTCGATGTTTTAAGAAATCGTGAACCTCGTTTTTTAGGTGGAGAAATTAATATTAATGGAGAATCTAATTATTCTAAAGAAGATAAGCGATAAAGAAAACCCGAAACAGAAATGTTTCGGGTTTTCTTAATTTAAAATTTCTTCATGTTTGACCACATAAGACAAAGCCTCCTTTACAACTTCATTTAAATTCAATCCTTTTCTAGAAGCCAAAAGGGCTATTTTTTGATGTAATTCTTGTGAAACTCTCACATTAAAAGATCCTTTATATGTTTTATCTGGGATTTTATTTAATAATTTACATGTCTCTAAATAATCCTCAACAGCTTCTTTGAAAGCTTCTTCCAATTCTGTAACAGAAGAACCTTCAAAGCTCACCAAATCATTTATACCTTGAATTTTTCCAAAGAACATTTTATCATCTGCAGAAAATTCTAATGTACCAATATACCCATTATATTCTAAGTAGTTTTTCATCTTACAATTCTAAATATTCAATAATTATATCAAGTTGATATCCTTTCAAGACTTTTTGCGGATGTGGTTCGTGCAAGCTAATAATCTGTTTATTTTCATTCACAAATTTTCTTCTTGAACCACCAGTTTTTCCTTGTGAGATTTGTTTATAACCAAAGTGATTTAAAACTTTCAGCATTTCATCCCAAGAAAAATCTTTTGGTTTTGATTTTAATCTTTCA
Source organism: Flavobacterium movens (assembly GCF_039581425.1). NCBI lineage: Bacteria > Pseudomonadati > Bacteroidota > Flavobacteriia > Flavobacteriales > Flavobacteriaceae > Flavobacterium > Flavobacterium movens. The sequence continues at coordinate 40,669 of NZ_JBCPXY010000011.1, read as the reverse complement.
ATAAGTTTTTCAACCTTACTCATACAAATTTATCATTATATCTTTAATTTGCAACTATAATTTAGTCGCAAATCGAATCATGCTACAAAAATAAGAAATGCCTTTCAAAACCGAAATATCCTAAAGTTAAAATATCTAACGAAAACAATTCATAAAAAAAGACTTGCAAGAATATTTGCAAGTCTTTTTTTTAAATAGTTTAAAAATAAAATCTTTATTCTAGCATCTATTTTCTTTACTCTTTATTCTATATTTTTTCTCTACTCTTTCTCCAAAACTCGTTTTGCAAGCTTTCCAACTGTCAAACCTTGCACTACAATTGAAAATAATACTACGATATAAGTTACTTCAAGTAAAAGGTTTTTGTATTCTCCTTCGGGCATAGAAAGTACTAATGCAATAGAAACTCCTCCGCGAATTCCGCCCCAAACCAAAACCATAAGAGAACCTTTGTTATATGCAGACCTTATTCCAAAAAACTTAAAGATATCAAAGAACTTCCAAGGTAAAACGATAGCCGTTAATCTTGAAAAAAGAACGATAAAAATAGCTACAAAACCTGTTAATAATTGTTTGTTTAAATCTGGCAGCAACAACAATTCAAAACCAATAAACAGGAATAAAACCGCATTTAAGATTTCGTCGATAAGCTCCCAAAACTTCCCAAGATAATCTTTAGTGACTTCGCTCATAGCAACTTTTTTACCGTAATTTCCAATAATCAATCCTGCAACTACCATCGCCAGCGGACTAGAAACGTGTAATGCTTGGGCAACTAAAAATCCGCCCGTTACTATAGAGAGAGTAATTAAAACCGAAACTTTATAGTCATCAACTTTTTTCATGACTCTTGAAGCTGTGAATCCAAAAACCGCTCCTAATAAAAGTCCGCCGACTCCTTCTTCTATAAACAGCAAAGAGATTGAGCCAAAAGTCGCATCAAATGTTGGATCGGTTGCCATTTTTAGAACAACAGCAAACATTACTACTGCCACTCCATCATTAAACAATGACTCACCAACAATTTTAGTTTCTATTCTTTTTGGAACTTTCGCTTCTTTTAAAACTCCTAAAACCACAATTGGATCAGTTGGAGAAATTAGAGTTCCAAAAACTAAACAAAATATGTAAGGTATTTTTATCCCTAAAAGTGGCGCGATATAAAAAAGAAGCATCGAAATTATCAAAGCTGATAAGACAACACTTACTGTAGAATAAATCATAATAGGCACTTTTTGTTCTTTCAGATCAGCCATATTTACGTGCAATGCTCCAGCGAATAAAAGAAAATTCAACATGGCTCCCATTAGGATTTCGTTGAAGTCGAATTCTTTTATCAGATCGAAAAAATGCTTGGTAGTTGCGGGAAAATAAGAATCTCCCAAAAGACGAATTCCGACTGAAACCAACATGGCAATAATCATGATTCCGATGGTTCCAGGAAGTTTTAAAAATCTTAAATTCAAATAGGCGAAGAAAGATGCCAATACAATTAGCACCGAAAATGTGTAGTATAATTCCATAAATTGTGATTTTTACAAAAATAACTGTACCATTATTTAATCAAAAATTTCTTGCGTTGAATTAACATAACTTTATTATTCGTTAAATATGTTTCAATTATTTTTGAAAGTTTAAAAACTTTTACATACATTTGTTTCATGGAATTCAAAGAAGCAAAAAATAAGTTCGTTCAAACTTGGGGAGCATTAGGTTCTCAATGGGGCATTAATAAAACAATGGCACAGATCCACGCTTTATTGATGGTTTCAAACGAACCTATTTCTATGGAAGACATTATGGAAGAATTGCAAATTTCTCGCGGAAATGCAAGCATGAATTTAAGAAGTTTAATGGATTGGGGAATTGTCTATAAAGAATTTAAAGCAGGAGAAAGAAAAGAATTTTTCACCGCAGAAAAAGATTTAGACGAATTAGCAGTTAAAATTTCCAGAGAAAGAAGTAAAAGAGAAATTAAACCAACGCTTAAAATCTTAAAAGAAGTTTCGACAATTGAAGCGAAAGATTCAGCAGAAGAAAAACACTTTGTAGATCAAACCACCAAATTATACGATTTTGTTTTGAAAGCAGATAATATGTTAGACAAAATGACTGAATTCAATGATAACTGGTTAGGTAAATTGGTCATGAAAATGATGAAGTAAAAAAATTTAACCTAAACTTTCATTTTTTTCTGAAAGTTTAAAATCTTAAAAACAATTGATATGAACTTCTTAAAAGCAGAATGGAAAAACTTAGCACTTGCCAATTATGAAATTGATGCTGAAATCTTAGAAAAATATCTTCCTGCAGGAACTGATATCGATATTTGGGACAACAAATGTTATGTCAGTCTAGTTGGATTTATGTTTAAAAATACCAGAGTTTTAGGATTGAAAGTTCCGTTTCATATCGATTTTGAAGAAGTGAATCTGAGATTTTATGTAAAACGTTTTGAAAACGGTGAATGGAAACGTGGTGTAGTTTTCATTAAAGAAATTGTTCCTAAAAAAGCCATCACTTTTATCGCCAATACTTTGTATCAAGAACATTATGAAACTCAGAAAATGAGACATGAAATAATAGAAAATCAAAACACGAATACTTTTATATATCAATGGAAGAATGACAAGGAATGGAATACAATTGAAATTGAAACCAAAAAAGACTTAAGCAAAATCGAAATCGATTCTGAAGCTGAATTCATTACAGAGCATTACTTCGGGTATACAAAAATCGATGAAGAAACCACTTTTGAATATGAAGTGACATATCCGAGATGGGAACAATTTGAAGTTGTAAATCATAAAATTGATATTGATTTCGAAAAAAATTATGGAAGTGATTTTGGATTCCTTCAAACTCAAAAACCAACTTCGGTTTTCTTAGCTCAAGGCTCAAAAATTACAGTGAAGAACAAAAGAAAATTGCAAATGCTTCCTGCTCTGAAAGAGATGTATTAACCTCATAAATTGGGAAATCATGAATTTTAATATCATTGGGTATTTTGTTTACCTCAGCATAACCATTTTCATTATCCTAAAAGTTGGGAAAATCTGCTACAAAAACGGAAATATTTTTGTTTTAGAACTAATTCCAAATCACGCCGATCTCTGCCAAAAAATTAATCAGGTTTTACTTTTAGCCTATTGCCTTTTAAACATTGGCTATTGTGCAATGACTTTAATTTCCTGGCAAAAAATTATTTCTTCATCTCAATTGGTCGAAATACTCTGTATCAAAACATCTGTTATAATTTTTATTATCTCAATTCTGCATTACCTCAACATTTTGATTATAACCAAATACGTTCAAAAACTAATTCACAACAACTAAAATTCAAATATTATGGAAACTACAAAAATCTTAATCGGTTACGGAATTTATTTACCAGTCGCTTTATTTTTAACTTATTACGTTTCTAAAACCCTTTTCAAAAATGGAAAAATCTTTATGCTCGACATATTTAAAGGCCGTGAAGAAATTGCTGAAGCGACGAACAAACTTTTTGAAACTGGATTCTATCTTTTAAATATTGGTTTTGCATTAATGATTTTGGAACTTCAATTAAATCAAGATAGCTATCAGGAATTAATTGAAAGACTGAGTTATAAAATCGGCGGATTTTCTATTTATCTTGGTATTATGTTGTTCTTTAATTTGTATTTCTTTTTTAGAGGAAAAAGAAAAGCAAAAGAAGCTCAAAGAGAAGAAAGATTGGTTTTTAAAGCTTAAAATAGTTTGCCACGAATTACACAAATTTTCACGAATTAATTTTCAAATTGCTTTTATACATTTTTAAATTCGTGAAAATTCGTGTGATTCGTGGCTAAAAAAAAAACTCAAATGAAAAAACTCATAATCGCGGCCGGAACAGGTTTTTTAGGACAAGTTTTAGTGAATCATTTCAAAGATAAATTTGAAGAAATTGTAATTCTGACTCGAGGAAAATCTCAAACCTTAAACGGAATTAAATATGTAAACTGGAATGCCAGAACTTTTACTGGTTGGGAAAAGGAATTAGAAAATGCAACCGTTTTAATCAATCTCGCAGGAAAATCTGTTGATTGCCGTTATACGAAAGAGAACAAAAAAGAGATTCTTTGGTCACGAATTGACAGTACAAAAGTCTTAAATAAAGCGGTTTTGAATTGTAAAAATCCTCCTAAACATTGGCTGAATTCTTCAACAGCAACTATTTACCGCTTTTCACTTGACAAACAAATGAATGAAATAGACGGCGAAATTGGAAATGATTTTTCTATAAATGTGGCGCTTTCTTGGGAAAAAGCATTCTTTAAAACCGAAACTCCAAAGACTTTAAAAACAGCTTTGCGAACTTCAATTGTTTTAGGTAAAAATGGCGGTGCTTTTGTTCCGTTAAAGACTTTGACAAAAATAGGTTTTGGAGGAAAACAAGGAAGTGGCAATCAGTTTGTAAGCTGGATTCACGAAGAAGATTTTGCGAATGCTGTTGATTTTATAATTGAAAAAGAAATTATTGGCGTTATCAATATCGTTTCTCCTACTCCAATTAGAAATGTTGATTTCATGGAAAAACTTCGAAAAGCTGTTGGTTTTCCTTTTGGAATTCCGTTGAACAAATTCTTTCTTGAAATTGGATCTTTCTTTATTCGAACAGAAACTGAATTGGTTTTAAAAAGCAGAAATGTGATTCCGAAACGACTTTTAGAAAATGGGTTTCTATTTAAGTTTGGGGATATTGATGAGGCTTTTCGAGATTTAATTTAAAACCCAAATTCACATAGTTTTGTCATTTCGACGAAGGAGACACGAGCGATAGCGAATAGGCGAAGCAAATCTTCACAAGTAACTCCGCGCCAATAAGCCAATCTTTGTCGAGCTTCTTGCGAGGATTTCTCCTTCGTCGAAATGACAAAACAACGCACAAACAAGAAAATCATGACAACAATAAACCTCACAACCAAAATAAAAGCATCAAAAAAAATCGTTTTTGATGCATCTCGAAATATCGATGTTCACCAGCAATCTGCTAGTCCTTCAAAAGAAAAAGCGATTGCTGGAATAACATCTGGTTTAATAAATTTTGGAGAAACGGTAACTTGGCGCGGCAAACATTTTGGATTTTACATCATTCACGAAAGCCGAATTACTGCAATGAATTTTTATGATTGTTTTGTAGATGAAATGGAAAAAGGCAAATTCAAAACCTTCAAACATGAACATTTTTTTGAAGAAGAAAATGGCATTACAGTCATGAAAGATAAATTGCAATATGAAACTCCGTTTGGGATATTTGGAAAATTGTTTGATGTTTTGTTTTTGAAAAAACATTTGACGAATTTTCTTTTGGAAAGAAATAAAATTTTAAAATTGGTTTCAGAGAAGTACGTTTAGATAATTTATTTAACTTTATAAGTATTATTCTCAAAAAGAATTAATTACAAATCAAAAAATATACTTATGAAAGTGAAAACGATATTAATTATACTTCTTTTTACCATTTCTTTTGTTGGATTTTCTCAAAGTAATTGCGCCGCTTTAAAAGGATGCGAAAGAAAATTATGTGAATTAAACACAAAATTAGCTGCTGCAAAAAAAGCCGGAAATCAAAATCAGATAAAAGGTCTTGAAGAGGCTATTGCGCAAACCAAGAAAAACTGCACTACTAAAACAGTAAATAAAGATCTTGACAAAAAGGTAAAAGAGAAACAGCAAGAAGTAAATGAAAGAACAGCCGAGTTGAACAAAGCTATTAAAGAGAATGAAAGCAAAGAAAAAATCGACAAAAAAAGGAAAAAACTAAATGAAGCTAAAGCTGATTTAAATAAAGCTTTGGCGGAACAGAAAACGAAATAATTTTCTCTCGCAGATTTAACAGATTGGGCAGATAAAAAAAGCTAATTTCAATTGCCTACAGCTTTAGCTCGAGGATAAATTATGATAGATTGTCTTGGCTTTAGCTGAACTTTGTCATTTGGCTAAAGCCCTGTTTGAAGACTTCTTTTACCTCCAGCTAAAGCTGGAGGCAATTCAAAACAATTAAATTAAAATTTATTTTTCAAATTCTAATTTTAAACATAGCCCGTGGTTTCAATGGTTAAAATTATTTGCAATATTCTTAATATGTTGTTTCTCTGAATATATTTTAAAAATGAATTTTCCTCGTTTTACGGTTGCGTGAGGGATAGGAGCTGGCTACCGAAGTAGCGCGGATAGCCCGACCCCGATAATGCAGGCGGGCAAATAAGCGCAAAGTAATTTTACCCGCCTGTATTATCGGGGGCACGCCCTAAATATTTTTATAGAAAAAGAATCATCAGCCACCAAAAAATCGGTACACTTTCTACCCAAAAAGAAGTATAATATTTGGACCGATTTGGATTGGCAAATGCAATAAACAACATCAGCATAATAACCATGATAAGATTTATAATTGCATCGTGATAATTGAATGTTGAAATAAAAACTTCTAAAAACCAAAACGGAATCAATAACAGAAATCCTAAAAGTTTGGTTTTCTTAACGCCAATTGTCTGCGGAACGGTTTGAAGATGCGGATCATCATTTGCGAGATCCAGAATCTCAAAAACCAAAATCAACACAAAAACCAATATAAATCGCTGAATACATTTGATAAAGAAATCTATTGTAAATGGAATTTCGGCATTTATGAGAGGCAAAACCAAAGTTGCACCAACCCAGCAGAGCGCTACAATATAAATTTTTACGCCAGCCCAATTCCTAGCATTTTTTCGGTTTGGAAAAAAGGGTAAAGTATAAAGCGCCGTTATGGCAAAAATTCCAACGGAGACAATTTGGGTAATTCGCTTTAAATGGAAAAAATAATACCCAACCAAAATCAGCGAAATAAAACTCAAAACGGCTATAATTTTTAGCTGCGTTCCTATTTGATTTTTCTTTACGCGAACCAGCGCATCATATTTTACGAAATTATATCCTACAATTGTGCCAAAAAAAACAAAAAGTGCCATCGGCTCATCATATTGAATATGAAATACATGAAACGTAATTCGCACAAGAGCGTAACACGATAAAGCCACATGAATACTGCTATTTAGATAAAAATCTAAGATTCGTTTTGATACTATCATACCTCAAATCTAATATTTTATTAACAAACCAAGTCTTTGATTATAAATTTGATAAAAAATGAAGTTAAAAATACCTATTAAATTAGTAATAATACTTAATTTTGCGCCACAAAAAAACAACACATTTACTTTTAAATGTGATTCGCACCATAAAATGGTGTACGAACACATTAATTAAAAAAACTTAGATAGCTACATGAAAACAGATGCTTTTGCTTTAAGACACATTGGTCCAAGAGAAACTGATCTTCAGCATATGCTGAAAACTATTGGAGTTGACTCAATCGAGCGACTTGTTTATGAAACCCTTCCAGATGACATTCGTTTAAAAGCACCTTTGAATTTAGATCCTGCAATGACCGAGTACGAATTTGCAAATCACATTCAAGAGTTAGGAAGAAAAAACAAAGTATTCAAATCTTATATTGGATTGGGTTATCACCCAACTATTGTTCCTGCTCCAATTCAAAGAAACATCTTTGAAAACCCAGGATGGTACACAGCTTACACACCTTACCAAGCCGAAATTGCTCAAGGTCGTTTGGAAGCAATTTTAAATTTCCAGACTACGGTTATCGAATTAACAGGTATGGAAATTGCAAACGCATCTTTATTAGATGAAGGAACTGCTGCTGCAGAAGCTATGGCTTTATTATTTGACGTTCGTACAAGAGATCAAAAGAAAAATAATACACATAAATTCTTCGTTTCTGAAGAAATTTTACCTCAGACTTTATCTGTACTTCAAACGCGTTCAACTCCAATTGGAATTGAATTAGTTGTTGGAAACCATGAAACATTTGATTTTTCAAATGAATTCTTTGGAGCTATTTTACAATACCCAGGAAAATACGGTCAAGTAAACGATTACAGCGCTTTTGTTGCTAAAGCAAAAGAAAACGAAATCAAAGTTGCCTTTGCTGCTGATATTTTATCATTAGCTGCTTTAACTTCTCCGGGAGAAATGGGTGCAGCAGTTGTAGTCGGAACTACTCAACGTTTTGGTGTGCCAATGGGTTACGGCGGGCCTCACGCAGCTTACTTTGCAACTAAAGACGAATACAAACGTTCTATGCCGGGTCGTATTATTGGAGTTTCTGTTGATACAAATGGAAACCGTGCTTTACGTATGGCTTTAGGAACTCGCGAACAACACATTAAACGTGAAAAAGCGACTTCAAATATTTGTACTGCTCAGGTTTTATTGGCAGTTATGGCAGGAATGTATGCGGTTTACCACGGACCAGAAGGATTAAAATACATTGCAAACAAAGTTCACGCATCGGCGGTTACTGCTGCTGAAGCTTTAAATAAATTAGGAGTTTACCAAACTAATACGGCTTACTTTGATACTATTTTAGTAAAAGCTGATGCTCAAAAAGTAAAAGCTGTTGCAGAGAAAAATGAAGTAAACTTCTTCTATGTTGATGCTGATACAATTTCTATTTCGTTCAACGAAACAACTTCAATTGCTGACATCAACCAAATTATTGCGATTTTCGCTGAAGCTTTAGGAAAAGAAGCTTTCACAGTTTCTGAATTAACTGAGGCTAGTCAATTACCGGCTTCTTTAGAAAGAACTTCTTCTTTCTTAACGCATGATGTTTTCAACAATCATCATTCAGAAAGCCAGTTAATGCGTTATATCAAAAAATTAGAGCGTAAAGATTTATCATTGAATCATTCGATGATTTCATTAGGCTCTTGTACAATGAAATTAAACGCAGCTTCTGAAATGTTGCCTCTTTCAATGCCAAACTGGAACAGTATTCACCCGTTTGCACCAGTAGAGCAAGCTGAAGGTTACATCACAATGCTTAAAAAATTAGAACAGCAATTAAATGTAATTACTGGATTCGCTGGAACAACTTTACAGCCAAACTCAGGAGCTCAAGGCGAATATGCAGGTTTAATGGCGATTCGTGCTTACCACATGTCAAGAAACGAAGGGCACCGTAATGTATGTTTAATTCCATCATCAGCTCACGGAACCAATCCTGCTTCTGCAGCTATGGCCGGAATGAAAATCATTGTTACGAAAACGACTCCAGAAGGAAATATTGACGTAGAAGATTTAAGAGAAAAAGCGATTGAGCACAAAGATGATTTATCTTGTTTAATGGTAACATATCCTTCTACTCACGGAGTTTTCGAATCTTCAATTATCGAAATCACAAAATTAATCCACGATAATGGTGGTTTAGTATATATGGATGGTGCAAACATGAACGCGCAAGTTGGATTAACAAATCCTGCTACAATTGGCGCTGACGTTTGTCACTTGAATTTACACAAAACGTTCGCTATTCCTCACGGTGGTGGTGGACCTGGAGTTGGACCAATTTGTGTGAACGAAAAATTAGTTCCGTTCTTGCCAACAAACCCAATCTTAAAAGTTGGTGGCGAGCAAGCAATTACTGCTATTTCATCTGCACCTTACGGATCTGCTTTAGTATGTTTAATTTCTTACGGTTACATCACAATGATGGGTGCTGACGGATTAAAAAGTGCTACAGAACATGCGATTTTGAATGCCAACTATATGAAATCTCGTTTTGAAGACCACTACCCAATTCTTTATACTGGAGAATGTGGAAGAGCGGCTCACGAAATGATCTTAGATTGCCGTTCATTTAAAGAAAACGGAATTGAAGTAGGTGATATCGCAAAACGTTTAATGGATTACGGTTTCCACGCTCCTACAGTTTCTTTCCCAGTTGCTGGAACTTTAATGATCGAACCGACTGAATCTGAAGATTTAGCAGAATTAGATCGTTTTTGTGATGCGCTTATCTCAATCAGAAAAGAGATCGAAACTGCAACTGCTGATGACAAAAACAATGTATTGAAAAATGCACCTCACACATTAGCAATGTTAACGGCTGATTCTTGGGATTTCCCTTATTCAAGAGAAACGGCGGCTTATCCTTTAGATTATATCGCTGACAATAAATTCTGGCCATCAGTTCGTCGTGTTGACGATGCTTATGGTGACAGAAACTTAGTTTGTAGCTGTGCTCCTATTGAAGCTTACATGGAAAGCTAAAATTTAGTTTTCTTATAAATATCCAAACCCGACAGATTTAAAAACTTGTCGGGTTTTATTTTTGTTTCAGGTTTCAAGTTTCAAGTTTCAGGTTTCAGCATAACTTGAAACCCGAAACCTGAAACTTTTTTAAACCAAATAGCAAAGAAGAAATCTGATTTAAAGAAACATAACTTTCTGCTAATCTTTTGTGAAATTATTTCAATAAAATTGAAATAATAGTCAAAAAACATTGGTCTCCAAATCGTCTTCAATCGTTTGAAATCTAGGAAATATTAAAAAATCATTAGAAAAAAAACAATATATCAACCGAAAAATCGTTTTTTGACAATTATATGCATGCATAGTATTTTTTATGATAGTTATCATAATATTATTTATACATTAGCATTAAATTTATCGGATAATTAAAGGGAAAAATGAAAATAAAAATTATTGGTATTGGGAGCTATATTCCTAATCTAGAAGTAAAAAACACAGATTTTGATAAACATGTTTTTTTAAATGAGGATGGAACTCCTTTTGGTTATCCGAACGAAGTTGTTATTAAAAAATTTAAAGGTATTACGGGAATTGAAAATCGTCGTTATGCTGAACCACAATACAATGCTTCCGATTTAGCTTTCTTTGCTGCTGAAAAAGCTATTGCAAATGCTGCCATTGATGCAGAAACTTTAGACTATATTATCATCGCTCATAATTTTGGAGATGTAAAACCAGGAACTACTCAGTCAGATATTTTACCGAGTTTAGCAACACGTGTTAAAAACAAACTAGGCATCAAAAATCCTAAGTGTGTGGCTTACGATATTATTTTTGGATGTCCAGGATGGATCGAAGGTGTTTTACAAGCCAATGCTTTCATCAAATCTGGAATGGCAAAAAGGGTTATGGTAATTGGAGCTGAAACGCTATCAAGAGTTGTTGATGATCACGATCGTGATTCAATGATTTATTCTGATGGTGCCGGTGCTTCAATTTTAGAAGCCGCAACTGATGAAGCTGGATTATTAGCTTATGAAAGCGCGACTTATGCAACTGATGAAGCCAATTATCTTTTCTTCGGAAAATCATACAATAAAGATTTAGATCCAGATACGAAATATATTAAAATGTATGGACGCAAAATCTACGAATTTGCTTTAAGCAATGTACCGTGTGCGATGAAAAGCTGTTTAGATAAAAGCGGAATTGCAATAGATGAAGTGAAAAAAATCCTGATCCATCAAGCAAACGAAAAAATGGACGAAGCAATCATCGAACGTTTCTACAAACTATACGACAAAACGGCTCCTAAAGATATCATGCCAATGAGTATTCACGATTTAGGAAATAGTAGTGTTGCAACTGTCCCGACATTGTATGATTTAATACTTCAGGGAAAAGTTGAAAATCATGAAATAAATAAAGGTGATGTTCTTATTTTTGCTTCAGTTGGAGCCGGAATGAATATTAATGCTTTTGTTTACCGATACTAGTCGCAGTTTACAGTCACAGTATTCAGTTTAACTAACTGTAAACTGTGATTGAGACTGAAAACTAAAAAAGTCCGCACTATAAGATGCGGACTTTTTTAGTATATTTGCGACCTAATTAACAAATCATGAACGAGAGATTAATTCGTTCACAATGAATATGTACGAAAAAACGTTTCCGAATAAAAGATTCAAACTTACTTTAGAGTTTTTAAAAAAGCACGTTAGCACATCTGAAACCATTTTTGATTTTGGTGTTCCAAATCCATTTTCAAAAATAATGGAAGAAAACGGTTATACTGTAAAAAATACAAAAGGAGAAGATTTAGACAACGACCAAACGGCTTTACAAACAGAAGATTATACCGTTTTTACAGCTTTTGAAATTTTCGAACATTTACTAAATCCGTACACTATTTTGCAAAATGTAAAGTGTGATAAATTGTTAATTTCAATTCCGTTACGTTTATGGTTTTCGCCTGCTTATCGTTCTAAAACCGATATGTGGGACAGACATTATCATGAATTTGAAGATTGGCAGCTGGACTGGCTTTTAGAAAAAACAGGATGGAAAATCACAGATCGTCTTCAATTTACACATCCAGTAAAAAAACTTGGAATCAGACCATTATTAAGATACTTCACTCCGAGATATTATATTGTTGTCGCGGAAAAAGTTAAGAACTAAGATTGCAGATTAACGATTTTTGATTTTTGATTTTTAGATGATTTCCATACAATCTAAAATCTAAAATCTAAAATCTAAAATTCTTAAAATGAAATATTACATCGTCATTCCCGCACATAACGAACAAGATTTAATTGGATTGACATTGCAGTCTCTAATTACTCAAACTGTTTTGCCTACAAAAGTTGTGGTTGTAAATGACAATTCTACAGATAAAACAGAAGAAGTTGTACTGGGTTTTGCAAAAGAAAACCCATACATCTCTGTTGTAAACAAAACTTCAGATGCGATTCATTTACCAGGAAGTAAAGTAATTCAGGCTTTTCAGAAAGGCTTTGAAACTCTGGATTCTGATTATGATATTATTGTAAAAATAGACGGCGACTTAATTTTTCCTCCAAACTATTTTGAAACCATAATCAAACATTTTGAATCTGATCCTAAAATCGGAATGGCTGGCGGATTCTGCTATATTGATAAAAACGGCGAATGGGTTTTAGAAAATCTAACTGATAAAGATCACATTCGTGGTGCTTTGAAAGCGTATCGAAAAGAAACTTTCCAGCAAATTGGAGGTTTGCGACCAGCAATGGGATGGGATACTGTAGACGAATTGCTTTGCAAGTATTACGATTGGAAAATAGTTACCGACGAATCTTTACATGTAAAACACCTAAAACCGACAGGTGCAAACTACAATAAAACAGCTCGTTACAAACAAGGCGAAGCTTTTTACACTTTAGGTTATGGTTTTTGGATCACGGCGATTGCTTCGGCAAAACTGGCAATGATGAAGAAAAAACCATTTCTATTTTTAGATTACATTAAAGGATTTATGAAAGCAAAAAGCGCCAAAACTCCTTTATTAGTAACTCCCGAACAAGCTAAGTTTATTAGAAATTATCGTTTAAAAAAAATGAAAGAAAAGTTAATTTGATCAGTAAAACACTCGAAAAAACTGAACTCATAACTCATAACTCATAACTTCTTTTTACCTTAGCCAATATTTAAAACTTATGATGCTAATTCGTTATTTATCCCAAATAGGAAAATATTTTTTAATGCTGAAAGAAATTTTCAATAAACAGACCAAATGGCCTGTTATGAAAAATTTAATTTTCAAAGAAATCGATGATTTGATTATTGACTCCCTTGGAATTGTCTGCTTTATATCTTTTTTCATTGGAGGAGTTGTTGCCATTCAAACAGCTTTAAACTTAACTAACCCATTAATTCCTAAATATCTTATTGGTTTTGCTACACGTCAATCTGTAGTTTTGGAATTTGCCCCTACTTTTATTTCGGTAATTATGGCCGGTAAAATGGGATCTTACATCACTTCAAGTATCGGAACAATGCGCGTTACAGAACAAATTGATGCTTTAGAAGTTATGGGGGTTAACTCTGTAAATTATCTTGTATTCCCTAAAATTATTGCTTTATTAATGTACCCTTTTGTTATTGGAATTAGTATGTTTTTAGGGATTTTTGGAGGATGGCTTGCTTGTGCTTATGGAGGATTTTCAACTGGTGCAGATTTTATTATGGGAGCTCAAAAAGATTTCATACCGTTTCATATTACTTATGCATTTATCAAAACTTTAATATTTGCGATGTTATTGGCAACAATTCCATCTTTTCATGGTTATTATATGAAAGGTGGTGCATTAGAAGTTGGTAAGGCAAGTACGACATCGTTTGTATGGACATCTGTTACTATTATCCTTCTAAATTATATATTAACTCAATTATTATTAGGATAATGATAGAAGTAAAAAATATAGAGAAATCATTTGGCGATAGTAAAGTTTTAAAAGGCGTTTCGACGGTATTTGAAACTGGAAAAACCAACTTGATTATTGGACAAAGTGGATCTGGAAAAACAGTTTTATTAAAAACGTTATTAGGAATTCATACGCCAGATTCAGGAACAATCGAATTTGACGGAAGAGTTTATTCTGATTTAGATAAAGATGAAAAACGTGAATTGAGAACTGAAATTGGAATGGTATTTCAGGGTTCTGCTTTATTTGACTCGATGACAGTTGAAGAAAATGTAGCTTTCCCGCTAAAAATGTTCACTAATAATAGCAAAGCACAAATCAAAGAAAGAGTTGACTTTGTTTTAGAAAGAGTAAATCTTGTTGACGCTCACAAAAAATTACCTTCTGAGATTTCTGGAGGTATGCAAAAACGTGTGGCTATTGCAAGAGCTATTGTAAACAATCCGAAATATTTGTTTTGTGATGAACCAAACTCTGGATTAGATCCAAATACTTCGACTTTGATTGATAATTTGATTCAGGAAATTACAAAAGAATACAATATCACTACAGTAATTAATACACACGATATGAACTCGGTGATGGAAATCGGTGAAAATATTGTTTTTCTAAAGAAAGGCTTAAAAGCTTGGCAGGGAACTAAAGAAGAAATCTTTAAAACCGATAATGAAGCAATAGTTAAATTCGTATATTCTTCTAACCTATTTAAGAAAGTACGTGAAGCTTATTTAAAAGGACTATAGACTTTAAAACCCAAAATATTAAAAATCCCAAACTCCAAGTTGCTTATTGGAATTTGGGATTTTTTTATTGACTTCTCCAGTAATTGGAATTTGGAATTTAGGTACTGGAATTTTTTAAAGTGATTAATTCAACCTCAGCATTCGGATTAAAAAGATACGTTTTCCCAGAGCTGATTTCTAAACACTCAAAACGCTTTGTTCTAACGGCTATTTTTTTAAAGACTTTGCCATTCTTAATTCTAAAAATACTTCCGTAAGGAATTTCGAAAACGTAATTTTTATCATTTTCTTTGTCGTATTGCTTTAAAGCCAAAGACAAAGTAGTATCTGTATCGCTACTTGCAGATGGGTTCTTGAAATGTCTTGCTAACAAAGGTAAAATATGACCCGGAAATATTTCTGGTCGAATAAACGGAACCATTAAACGCTGAAAAGTATACTTCCATTCATTTCCATGTGGCTTTATATTTCGTCCAAACTTTTCAAAAGCAACTAAATGTGCAATTTCGTGAATCAGTGTAATTAAAAATCTGTATTTATTTAAACTTGCATTGACCGTAATTTCATGCTTACCGCTTGGTCCGCGTCTATAATCTCCATGACGCGTCTGACGTTCGTTTACAATTTTCAAGTGAACCTGATTGGCCACTATCAAATCGAAAACGGGTTTTACCGCATGTTCTGGAATATATTTAGCTAAAGTATCGCTCAATTTTAAGTTAAATGTTATTTGTTAGATATTAAACGTTTTAAAATTGGAATTTGAAATTTAACTTACGGATTAGTTGATGAAACTTCAAGTACCTTTCCGTTAAAGTATTTATTACCGTTAAGCGTAAAATCATAAATATAAGTTGCCATTCCTTCTGCTGAAATTGGCGCTTGATATCCTGGAAAAGCTTCGTTTAGCATTTCGGTTTGAACAGAACCCAAAGCCAAAACATTAAATGAAATTCCTTTTTCTTTATATTCTTCCGCTAATAATTCAGTCAAAGTAATTACAGCACCTTTGCTCGAACTATAAGCGGCTAATCCTGCGAATTTCAAACTTCCGCGAACTCCACCAATCGAACTAATCGTAACTACGTGACTTCCTTTTTCTAAATACGGAAGACAAATTCTAGTCAAATTAGCAACAGCAAAAACATTCACTTTATAAATGCTTTCAAAATCTGCTTGTGTAGTTTCTGCAAAAGGTTTTAAAAGTAATGCGCCTGCATTATGAACTACTGCATCTACTTTTTTCCATGTTGAAGAAAGAAAACTTTCTACTTCATGCAAAGCAGTTTCGTCTGCTAAATCAACCGACAGACAAGTTACATTTTGATGTTCTAAAAGTGTTTTTGGTATTTTTCTCGAAATGGCCAATACTTGATTTCCTGCATTTGCAAACTGCAATGCCAATTCATAACCAATTCCTCTACTCGTTCCGGTAACAATAATATTTTTCATGGAGCAAAAATAATCAAATGGTGTAAAACAGCCTCTTATTTGTTCATGGTTATTTCTTGCGTTGGAGAATCGGCAATTTTTGTTACCGCTGGCAATAATTCCTGCGTGAAAGCCGTAATATGAGGAATGTCCATTAATTTGAATTCATCTGAAACATGATGATAAAAATCAAAATTCTCAAAGTCAAAAGTACTTAGAGATTGACATGGTTTTCCGAAAGCTTGAAAAAACGAATAATTATCAGATCTATAAAACAGCTTATATTCTGCTTCTTTTGGTAAAAATCCGATGGTGTTTTTTCCTGTATATTCATTTATTTTTTGCGCCATGTTCGATTTATCAAAACCTGTTATGTAAGCTAGATAATCTCGTTTCATTGGCACACCAATCATTTCGATATTTAATTGTGTGTAAAGATTGAAATTTTGCTTTTTTAATTTCTCTACTAAACTTTTAGATCCTAATAATCCTTTTTCTTCTCCCGCAAAAAATACAATTAATATACTTCGTTTGTTAGCTTTAGTTGTGCTAAAATATTTTGCCATTGCTGCGACAGAAGTTACGCCCGAAGCATCGTCATTTGCACCATTATTAATTTTATCAGCCTGATCTTTTGTCTCCAGGCCAATATGATCATAATGCGCGCTCAATACCACAAATTCTTTTTTTAGTTCGGGATCTGTTCCCTCAATAACTCCAACAATATTAAACGCTGGTTTTTCGAAATTGGTTAAAGTATCACGATAAGTTTTAAAATACGGTTTAATTTTATTTTTCTTTAAAAAGTCTTCCAAGAAAACTGCCGCTTTTTCAATTCCTTTCGTTCCAGTCTCACGTCCTTCTAATTCATCAGAAGAAAGATATTTTAGAAAATCTGAAATTTCAGATTCCTTTACTTTATAACTGATTTCTATGGGTTTTGAAGCTCCTTTTATTTCATTCTCTTTTGTTGTGGAAGTTCCCGATTTGCATGCTAGAAAAACAAGAGGAAGCAGAAAGTATAGCTTTTTCATAATGTTTGGTTTGATTTAATACTGAGTAAAAAACAAAAATTTACTTGAAGGCATAAACTTATGAAAAGTAATAGAATATTCATAAAAAAACCCTTTCAAACTAAAAGCTGAAAGGGTTTTAAAATTTATTTTGAAATTTATTTATCCTGCAATAACTGCTCTAGAAATTACAATTTTTTGAATTTCAGAAGTTCCTTCGTAGATCTGAGTGATTTTAGCATCACGCATTAGACGCTCTACATGATATTCTTTCACGTATCCATTTCCTCCGTGAATTTGGACAGCTTCAACAGATGTATCCATTGCAACTTGCGAAGCAAATAATTTTGCCATTGCACCACTCACATCGTAATTTTTATGATTGTCTTTATCCCAAGCTGCTTTCATACATAAATGACGTGCTGCTTCGATATTCACTGCCATATCTGCCAATTTAAAAGCAATTGCCTGATGATTGCAGATTTCAGTTCCAAAGGCTTTACGCTCTTTAGAATATTTCAAAGCCATTTCATAAGCTCCAGAAGCAATTCCTAATGCTTGAGATGCAATTCCGATTCTACCACCAGCCAAAGTTTTCATAGCAAATTTAAAACCGAAACCATCTTCTCCGATTCTGTTTTCTTTTGGAACTTTTACATCTGTAAACATTAAAGAATGTGTATCAGAACCACGGATTCCCATTTTTTGCTCTTTCGGACCAACTGAGAAACCTGGCATATCTTTGGTCATAATCAAAGCATTGATTCCTTTATGCTTTAATTCTGGATGAGTTTGTGCAATTACTAAATATACAGAAGCTGTGTTTCCGTTTGTAATCCAGTTTTTGGTACCGTTCACTAAATAATGGTCACCCATATCAATTGCAGTAGTTTTTTGCGAAGTAGCATCACTTCCTGCTTCAGGTTCACTTAAACAGAATGCTCCGTGAATTTCTCCAGAAGCTAAACCTGGCAAGTATTTTTGTTTTTGCTCTTCGGTACCATATTCTTGTAATCCCCAGCAAACTAGCGAATTGTTTACAGACATTACAACAGAAGCAGAAGCATCTACTTTAGAAATTTCTTCCATTGCAATAACGTAAGAAATGGCATCAAGACCACTTCCTCCGTATTTAGGATCAACCATCATTCCCATAAACCCAAGCTCGCCCATTTTTTTGACTTGCTCAGTTGGAAAAATTTGTTTTTCGTCTCGTTCAATAACTCCCGGCAATAATTCATTTTGAGCAAAATCTCTTGCTGCCTGCTGAATCATTAAATGTTCTTCGGTAAGATTAAAATCCATAGTAGTATTCTTTAAAGTTTTTTCAACCAAATTTCAAACAGAGCTTTTTAGTTGATGGTTTTTTATGTTTTTGTTTTTTTCAATGCCTAAACTTTTCAGTTCAAAGGCTTCCAAAGATACTTTTTAAATGTGTAAATTACAATGCACGCATACAAAATTGATAGATCAGCAAAGATTACGATAACGTTTTCGCTATTATTTAGCTTTTTTTTCAAAAGAGCGTCAATTTAGCAACAAATTTTCTAAAATTTAAGATTCGAATTAGCTTGAATTTTCATTATTAATTAAAAAATTGAAGGCAATTAAATCTAAAAAAATTAAACAATTCTTAAAATGAGTAAAACTACGTAAACTTAGTCTTACTAAAGTGATTTCTAATGTAATACAAAAATTAAACATCAAATTGAGAAGAAAAAAACATTACCAATATGAGCCAAATATTAAGAAATTAACATTATTTTTGACCAAAAAATAAATAATTGATAGAACATGAAAAAGATTTTACTTTTGCTGACAATGCTTTTAAGCTTGCAATTTTCGACTGTTTCAGCGCAAACGCAAATTGATGTTAATGGTGTAACTGTACCAAGAAAAATAGAATTTCAAGGTAAGTCATTACAATTAAACGGAGCAGGCGGAAGATCAAAAATGTGGTTGGAAGTTTATGTTCAGGCATTGTATTTATCTCAATTGACTCAAGACCCACAATTCATTATTGACAGTGATACTGAAATGGCTGTTCGAATAGAAATCACTTCTTCTATGGTTTCTTCAAACAAATTGACAAAAGCTATGAACACAGGTTTTGAAAAATCTGCGGGTGCAAATCTTGAGCAGTTACGTCCAAGAATTGAACAATTAAAAAGTTTCTTAAGCGATGCCATTACAGAAAAAGATGTTTTCATTTTAGCATACAACCCATTAGACCAAAATGTTTACATTTCTAAAAACGAAGTTTTGAAAGGAAAAATTCCTGGATTCGATTTCAAAAAAGCATTATTCGGAATCTGGCTTTCTGACAAACCAGTTGACGAAACTTTGAAAAAACATTTATTAGGACAATAGTTCTTAATTTTTTAAATATTCAAAAAGCCGTTCCGAAAAATTTCGGGACGGCTTTTCTTTTATGTTTTATAAATTTGCTGCAAAATACATTATTCGCATTATTCTATTTTATACATTTACGCAAAATAAACATATCACAACAAAATGAAAGATTTATTACAACAATTTGAAAACAAAGCACCTGAAATTGTTTTCAATTGGAAAGATTCAGAAACAGAAGCCGAAGGGTGGACTGTTATTAATTCACTTCGTGGAGGAGCTGCGGGTGGAGGAACAAGAATGAGAAAAGGTCTAGACATGAACGAAGTTTTGTCTTTGGCTAAAACTATGGAAGTTAAATTCTCAGTTTCTGGTCCTGCAATTGGAGGAGCTAAATCTGGAATAAATTTTGATCCAAACGATCCTCGCAAAAAAGGTGTTTTGCAACGTTGGTACAAAGCCGTTTCTCCTTTATTGAAAAGCTACTATGGAACTGGAGGAGATTTAAATGTTGATGAGATTCACGAAGTAATTCCAATGACGGAAGAATGTGGTGTTTGGCATCCGCAGGAAGGTGTTTTTAATGGACACTTTAAACCAACTGAAGCTGATAAAATTAATAGAATTGGGCAATTGCGTCAAGGTGTAATTAAAGTGATTGAAAACCCAAAGTTCTCACCAGACGTAACTAGAAAATATACAGTTGCTGATATGATTACTGGTTTTGGTGTTGCAGAAGCAGTTCGTCATTTTTACGCAACTTACGGTGGAGACATTAAAGGTAAAAAAGCAATCGTTCAAGGTTTTGGAAACGTAGGTTCGGCAGCAGCTTTTTATTTAGCTGAAATGGGAGCAAAAGTTATCGGAATTATTGATCGTGATGGTGGATTAATTAAAGAGGAAGGTTTTTCTTTTGAAGAAATCAGAAGCTTGTTTTTAAATAAAGACGGAAATAAATTAGTTGCTGAGAATATGATTCCGTTTGAAGAAATCAATTCTAAAATCTGGACTATTGGTGCTGAGATTTTCACTCCTTGCGCGGCTTCAAGATTGGTTACTCAAGAGCAAATTGACAGCTTAATCGCAAACGGATTAGAAGTAATTTCTTGTGGAGCCAATGTTCCTTTTGCTGACAAAGAAATTTTCTTCGGTTCTATTATGGAAGAAGTAGACAGCAAAGTAAGTTTGATTCCAGACTTTATTTCAAACTGCGGAATGGCAAGAGTTTTTGCTTATTTCATGGAGAAAAAAGTTCAAATGACAGACGAGGCTATTTTTAATGATACATCAGACACGATTAAAAATGCGATCGTTAAAGCTCACGCTTTGAGTTCGTCAAAAACAAATATTAGTGCAACTGCTTTTGAGATTGCATTGAAACAGTTGATATAATAAAGATATATTCTACTTTATTACAAAAGGATCAAATTTAAATTTGGTCCTTTTTTTTGTTTCCCGCAGATTTGGCAGATTATGCAGATTTTTTTTGTGCTTTACATTTAATCTGTTCAATCTGCCAAATCTGCGAGAAAAACATTCGATGCAAAATAGATCGGAGACTTCCATTCTAAACAATTTTTACTACTTTTAAACGTTTTTAAAATAATACATTTCAAAATTCAGAATTTAAATGAGTTCCTCTATTTCTTCAGATCAAAAGAAATCATTACTATTCACAATCGCTATTTATGCGGTCGTTATTGCGTTGCTGTTTTTTATACGTTTTTGGCCTCCATATAATCCTGAAAATAATGTTGCCCTTGCAGATGGCGGCGGAGGTGGCGGAGGCGTTACAGTAAATTTCGGAGATAGCGATTTAGGTTCTGGTGCCAATTATAAAAGCGAAGTTTTGGATGTAAAAAACAATGTAAAACAAGCTCCTGCAAAAGCAACTCCAGAAGAAGAATCGATCATTACGCAGGAAAACACGACAACAGATAATGACGTTGTGATTCCGACAAAAGAAAAACCGAAGAAGCCTGTTCCTGTTGAAAAACCGACACAAAAACCTGTACCCGAAAAACCAAAAGTTTCTAACTCAACAAACGATGCTTTGGCGAGTATTATGAAAGGTTCGAACAAAGGCGGAGACGGAGATGATAAAGCAGCAGGAAATAAAGGAAAAGCAAACGGAAGTTTAAACTCAAACGGATATTATGGTTCTGGTGGTTCTGGCGGAGGAACTGGAGGCGGTAACGGAACTGGAAATGGTATTGGCACTGGAAGCGGTTACGGAGCAGGATCTGGTGGTGGTTCTGGCGGAGGATCTGGATATTCTCTAGGAAACAGAAAAGCATTATCTAAACCAGCACCAAAATATACTTGTAACGAAGAAGGAAAAGTAGTGGTTGAAGTTACGGTCGATCAAAACGGAAAAACGATAAGCGCAACGCCTGGAGTAAAAGGAACAACCAATACTGCAAGCTGTTTATTGGAACAAGCTAAAATTGCAGCATTAAATACCAAATGGTCTGCTGATTCGAATGCTGCTGCTAAACAGGTGGGGAAAATTATTTATAATTTTAGTTTGGATTAAAAAACACGAATTTACTTCGTCTGTTCGCCCTTCGGGCTCGAGTCACAGATTTACACTAAATCTGTTTTCAATAAAAAAAGGCTTTCAGAAATTCTGAAAGCCTTTTTTTATTGAGTTTTGTTTCGACTCGCCCACTTCGTCTAGTTTATCATTTCGACGAAGGAGACTCGAGCGATAGCGAATAGGCGAAGCAAATCTCCGCGAGAAGCTCTACAAAGATTGGATTTTCGTTGCGGAGTTACTTGTGAAGATTTCTCCCTTCGGTCGAAATGACAAAATTGTGTTCTTTTACTTCTCCAATTAGACCTGACAGGCTTTAAAAACCTGTCTAGGTCTAGATTACCAATTAGTTCGCGTGAGGGATAGAAGCTAGCTACCGAAGTAGCGCGGATAGCCCGACCGTACCGAGATAAAAAGGCGTATATGCGCAAAGTATATTTGCCTTTTTATCTTGGTATGGTCACGCCACAATAATTATTTTTACTTCGGACTTGTAGCAATTACAAACTTCAAATTGTTCTTCACTCCTATCTGCAAAACATCTACTAAGTCTTGAACTTGCAGATTAAACGGAATTCGAACTACGACAGTTTGTTCTTTGTCTGTTCCTATTTTAGACATTAAACTGGTTTCTAGATTTTCGAAATCTACTTCCTGTTTGTCTATGTAGAACTTTTTATCTTCGGTAACCGATAAACTTATTAGCTGTTTATTGGTCTTTTCATTCGCTTTAGCTTTTGGCAATGTCATCTTAATTACGTTCGGATTTGCCAGTGTTGAAATAATTAAGAAAAACAACAGCAGGAAAAACATGATATCGCTCAAAGATGAAGTCGCAACTTCGGCGTGAAATCTTCTTTTTCTTTTAATAGACATGGCTTATGCTCTTTGAATTATATTGACAAATTCTAAAATCTGTTTCTGAATCTTTAAAGCAAAATTATCAATCTTTCCGTTTAATAAGTGGTAAGCGCTATAAGCAATAATTCCCACAATTAATCCAGAACCAGAACTGATCATTTTCTCGTACAAACCTCCAGAAATGTTTCCGATACTAATATTTTCAGTAACCGAAATGCTGTAGAAAATCTTGATAACCCCAGAAATCGTCCCGATAAAACCTAACGTTGGCGCGATACCAGCAATAAGTCCAAGATGGCCTAAATGCCTTTCCATTTCGCCAATCTCGATATCGGCAGCACGATCCATGTTAGATTCAATTTCAGCAATTGGTCTTCCTATTACCAAAACACCTTCTTTTAAGATATTTCCAGCTGCGGTATTATTTCTTTCTACAATAGTTCTTGCCAATTCAATATTCCCAGAATGTAATTTTTCGCCAATATCCTGCATCAATCTGCTGTCAATTTTAGATGCTCGGCTAATGTACATATAACGTTCAAAAATCAGGTAGATCGTATAAAACAATAAAATCGCGATTGGAATTAAGAACACTCCCCCTTTCATGATGAAACCAAACATTGAAATTTCATTTTGTGGCGCTGCGATCTTCTCGATCACTACATTTGAAGCATTTGCGATTGTATCTGTTTGTAACTGAATAAAACTAAACATATATTAATTCTGGTTTTTAATAATTAATTCTAAAAAATATTTGAAATTTGCAATAAAGATAATTTTCGCTGTAATATTAAACTACAAAAATCGAAATTTATTTCAATCAACAACCATTTTATCTAAACAAATGAACTATCAAGAAACTACCAATTGGATGTTTAATCAACTTCCAATGTACCAATTGCAAGGTGCTTCTGCGTATAAAGAAGATTTAACGAATATCAAATTGTTGGCAGCTCATCTTGATAATCCGCAAAACGAGCTAAAATGCATTCACGTTGCGGGAACAAACGGAAAAGGTTCTACTTCTCACATGCTTTCTTCTGTTCTTCAAGAAGCGGGCTACAAAGTAGGTTTATATACTTCTCCGCACTTGAAAGATTTTAGAGAAAGAATTAAAATAAACGGAAAAGAAATCTCTGAAGAATTCGTGATTGAATTCATCGCAAAACATAAATCTTTTTTTGAAGCCAATGATATGAGTTTCTTCGAAATGTCGGTTGGTTTGGCATTTGATTATTTTGCGGTAGAAAAAGTGGATGTTGCTATTATCGAAGTTGGTCTTGGCGGAAGATTGGATGCTACCAATATTATCACGCCTTTGGTATCGGTAATTACCAATATTGGTTTAGATCATACTCAGTTTTTAGGAAATACTTTGGAAGCGATTGCTGGCGAAAAAGCGGGAATTATTAAACCGAATGTTCCTGTGGTTATTGGTGAATATACAGATGAGACAAAACCTGTATTTTTGGCTAAAGCCGAAGAAAACAACGCACCGATTTATTTTGCTTCAGATTTGATTGATCAGATTTATTTGTCGGACTTGATTGGAGATTATCAGTTTCATAATAAAAAGACGGTTCAGCAGACGATTTCGATTTTGAATAACGAAACCAATTTTAAAATCTCGACCGAACAATTAAAAGAAGGTTTATTGCATGTGGTAAAAAATACTGGCTTGCAAGGCAGATGGCAACAATTGGGAGAAAACCCGAAAATCATTTGCGACACGGCACACAACAAACACGGATTAACGGTTGTAATGAATCAGCTGAAAAACGAAAAATACGATAAACTTCATATTGTTTTGGGGGTTGTAAATGATAAAGATTTAGATTCTATTTTGCCACTTTTCCCAAAAGATGCGCAATATTATTTCTGCAATCCAGATTCGTCGCGAGCTTTGCCTGCAGAAACTTTAAAAAATGCGGCTGAAAAATTCAGTTTAATAGGAGAAAAATACGATTCTGTTGAAATCGCTTTCGCGGAAGCAAAGAAAAATGCCTCAGAAAATGATTTTATTTATGTTGGCGGAAGCACTTTTGTGGTTGCCGAACTGCCTTTGAACTAAAATATACTTTTGATGTAGAAAAAACTTCAAAAAAATCATTTTAATAACAAATTCATAAACAAGGAGATATAAACTATTTTTAAAAAAGTTTTATTTTTTATTCGAATTTCTTTGCAGAACTCAAAAACTAGCGTATATTTGCACTCGCAATCACGAAATGATAGCGACCTAGTAAAATAGGGCGATTAGCTCAGCTGGTTCAGAGCACCTCGTTTACACCGAGGGGGTCGGGGGTTCGAACCCCTCATCGCCCACTAAGAAACTCCTTAAGAAATTAAGGAGTTTTTTTTATGCTCTTTTTTCAAAAAACACCTTTACAAACACAATAAAAAACTTATAAAAATGAAAGGTTATATAATAGCAATAGTTTCCCTGATTTTAATTTCCTGCAATGGTCAGCAATCAAAAAATCAAGACAGAATAATAACCCAAAAGGATTTAAAAAATGAGAAAATGAAAGATTATATCTTTTTGAAAGATATGTATGCAGATTCATACTTTCCAAAATTTCTTGTTGATAAAGTAAAGACAATACTTATCGACCTATGTTTTGAAATCGAGAAAACATCTCCAAAAAATCTTGATGAATTCTACCAATTAACACATTCTGCAACAATAAAAATCAATGAATTACAAGATGATTTTTACGAGAATAATAGTGAAATTGAAACTGCCGCAAGAGAATCAATTGGACAAGATTTTGATATTATTGCAAAATCTTACGGATTTGATGCTGATAAGGAAGAAATAATCGCACCTAGAGAATGGTAAAAATCAGGAATTAAACTGAATTAAAATCATTTTACGTATATAAAATTACGCATACTGAAAAAGCAAAATATTGTCTTTTTATAGAATCGGATCATATTCTATTTGCTTGATAATAAAATTTTCAATTTTTAACCTAAAACCAAAATCATTTTGAAGATAATCTTGTAAAGTAATTTCAGTATTAAAATTATCATTTTCATCAATACTAATATCTCCTGCTCGCGCGAGCATCTCGCTCGTGCATAAACTGGATTCACGAGCGAGACGCTCGCGCCAGCAGGTGTTTTTTTATCTATTAATATTCTACTTTTGGATTAATTAAAGAACTCTTTACTTAGCAAAAAAAAAGCATACATGAAAAACGAAGAAGATTGCCCAAGAATTCATCGATATTTATTTTCTGACATGTATCTATCTGACGATGGGATTGAATTATCAAAAAAAGCCATAATTAAACGATTCGCAGATCGCAATAAAGATGAGTTTTATCATAGATACATAAACTGGGAAAGAAAAAAAAATGAAATTATTGTCTTTACACTTTATGCTTATGCAGACTTAAAGATAAATAAAGAATTCGATTGCATTTTCAACATCAACAACCTTGATGAGTTTGTTTTCGAAAAATTTATTTTAACTCAATCAATCTATGAAGGATGGGCGCCAACGGACACTATTGACAGGGGACACAAAAATTTATTAGTTTTTAGATTTGAAAAAGAAATTCCAAAAATACTTTTCAAATTACATAAGGAAGAAACTCATGGAGACACTAGACCAAAAGATTACGTAAAACTAGGTTTCTGTAACAAAAATGATTTTGAAGTTATAGCTAATGGTCTTAAAAAATATCATTTGTTAAGAGAAAAATACGGAACAGAATATTGGAAATATGAAGATGAAGAAACAGAAGAATAACTAAATCCAAACTATTTAATTAACCGAGAGCCTTCTATCAATATTTTATGCTTTTAAAATCAAAAACATTAGACAAATACTCCTTGTTTTTGTGCTCAAAAACAAGCAATCCATTGAAATAAAACATATTAAATTGAGAACTCTCCAGAGCTAAATGTTTTATTCTATAATTGTAATTCAATTCTTTATGAATATTATTAAGTATATCTAAAGATTCGCTTTTTTCGATTTCCAGCCACTTCTCTATTTCAATTGTTTTACCCGCATTACAAATCACTTCTGCATCATCATTTGGTCTCCTAAATAAATCAAAACAAAAATCATAAAGAGCCTCTTTTGGAACAAACACTATTTTTTCACTAAAACATAAATTGTAAGTAACTTTAAAATTGCCATCATCCTCAAATTGTATTTTTATCTTATTCACTTCGCTAACAAAAAGGACAGAATTTGAAAAAGTATCAAATTTGTGTTTGAAGTTTTCTGACAGCACTTTTAAATTTTCAATAATAATACAATCCATTTCTACAGTGAGTTTATATTTTAAAATTTACAAATGCTAATATAGTATTATAAATTCCAGAATCACAAACAACTATTCATGGTCTTATTCTTACTATAAAAATTGTATTTTTGTTTACCGCTCCCCAAGAAAATCTGTAACATACATTTAAAATCTGTTTTTTACAGTTCTGGTTTATTCACTTAATTATTATCTTTGAATTATGAGCACACTATCAAGACCAAAACATATCGGAAGAAATATTAGTCGTATTCGTGAACTTCGCGACATGAAGCAGGAAGCTTTGGCGCAAGCTTTAGGCACAAGCCAGCAAACGGTTTCCGCTATTGAAAACAGCGAAACTATAGACGACACAAGACTAGCTGAAGTTGCAAAAGCACTTGGAGTAACTGCAGAGGCTATTAAAAATTATTGTGATGATATGGTATTGAATATCATAAACAATACTTTTACCAATACTAGCCACGATAGTTCAACAATTAATTCAATTAATGTTCAACCTAATTTTAATCCGCTTGATAAAATTGTAGAACTTTACGGAGAAAAAGAAAAACTTTACGAACGCTTAATCCAAGCCGAAAAAGACAAAGTTGAATATCTCGAAAAAATAGCAAAAGGAAAATAACCTTTTTAAAGCATAAAAAAACTCCATTATTTCTAATGGAGTTTTTTTATGCTTTCGCTTTTTTATTTGTCTAACTTTTTTTCAATTTCTTTAATAAGTTCAACTGCAAGTGGTTTTGTATTTTCTTTATAAACCCTTATGTTGTTTTTACCTAGTTTAACAAGATATGAAAGTGTCTTTTTATATTTTGGATCAGAATATAATTCTTTTTCTGGCTTATCTGCATTTTCTATTTCTTTATCAAAACACTTAAACAAAAATTCAGTGTACATTTTATCAACTTCGTTAGCAGCTGGAACAAATATTTGGTAGTAGTTTAAGATTTTCTGTTTTAATTTTTCGTCTTCAATATAGCCAAGTTTACCGCTTGATTTAAAACTTTCGTAATTACCTATAGTCAATGTTTGTCCGTGCGAATGAATTGGAAAGTTTACTTTACTTTTAGATTTATAAATACTATCTAGTTGAGAAGACGTTAATGCCAAAATTTTTTCGTAGTCTGCGTTTGTCTTTTGGTACATTCCCACTTCTCTATCAATACTTTCGATATCATTCTTTAAATCATTTTTTAAATTACCAAGAAACGCTTGTACTTCTTCTTGCTGGTGCCTATGTTCGCTCCAACTGTGCAGCGATATTGAAAGTGTAACAGCAAAAACGATAATGCATATTTCTATAATGATTTCTTTTACTTTCTCACCTACTGTGTGTTCTGATTTTTTGACAGCTTTGTAAATTTTGTTTGAATGCTTGGTTATCTCTTCTTGCATAATTTAGTTTTCTAGTTTTAACTTGGGTTGTTATTTGAAGTTTATTTTAGTACGCTATTTAACTCTATAAATTCAAAAGCGAATATAAGACTATTTGCAAAATCTCTTATTAATTTCTTAAATTCCGCATAAAACTTTTCTTAAACAGTTAAAATAAGAATCATAAAAAAACTCCTTAATTTCTTAAGGAGTTCTTTACACGCTTTTAAACTTTAATAATCAATCATTATTACTTTGTATTTTCTCGCATACTTTTTCAAGAAGACTTTTGGTTTGCTTGAAATATTTCATTTTATCATCGATCTCTTTTATTTTGGCTTGAAAAAGTTCTAGTGTTTCTGGTTTCGAATCTGTTGTCTCGAACCAGCTTATCAATATTTTTTTTATTTCTGCTAAAGTAAATCCGACTTCTCTTGCTTCTATAATAATTTCTAAACGCTCAATAGTATTAGCATCGTAATGTTTATAGTTATTAGAGGTCACTTTTTCATCAGTCAATCCTTTAATCATTCCTAAATTCTCATAATATCTAATAGTGTGGATTGACAATCCGGTTCTTTTTGACAATTCGTTTACAAGCATAATTTTATTTTTTTGATGAAAAAACAATAAAGTATAGAGTATAGTCTATACTTATCGGTTACAAATATACTAATTGTTTTTACTTTTAAAATTTTAAAACACGAGAAATGAGATTTTACATAAAAAAACTCCATTATTTCTAATGGAGTTTTTGAAAATTAAAGAGGAATCTTTATTTCAATTTCGTCAGCGCTTTAGAATTTCTCAACAAAAACACATATTGAAAATAATCAGCCGTAACAGCATCTTTAAGCGGCACAATATTTTCTCCAAAAGCTCTCGATTTTACTGTTATTAAATTTTGCGATTTCAGGTAAGGTGAATTTTTCGAATTAACTTTAAAAAGTGTGATTGATTCTGGTTTGCTCAATTCTTTTATATCATTAATTCCTTTTACAAGCATTAATGGTCCGTCGGCATTTATCCAATCTACTTTTTCATTTTCAGGAGTTGGAAACTGAGGATTTTTAGGAAGATACATTTCGCTATCAATTGTATAGCTTACAAAGCTTGTCACTTTTACTCCCGAATCTTTTAATCCTGCAGCAAAAGTTGCTCTGCCCGATTCTGTTTTCTTTTGCAGTGTATGAAAATATCCAAAAAGTCCGTAGAATTTTTCATTTTCAAGATGCTCCTTCTGAATTGCATTTTTAAAATTACTCACCATTGCTTCATCTCTTGAACCTTTAGATTCATCGTCAAAATTTTTATCAATTCCGATCACGGTAATTTTTAGAGAATCAGCCAAATTTTGATTGTAATCGTATATGGCATTCCATTTATCAAATAATTCCTGGCTAGCTTGCTGCGGAATTCTTCTCTTAATAGACTCAACAACTTCTTTCAAAATTGCTTTATTCTTTTGTTTCTCAGACAAAAAAGCATTCAACTTTTTAGCTGTCAAACTATCCATTTCGGCAATATAATATTTGATTCCCACTTTCTTATTCAAGAAAAAAAGCATTTCCTGATCTATTTTCTGATTATCTGCATAACCATGAATTTCACCTAATAAGAAAACTTGCGATTTATAAAACTCATCATCAAATAGTTTTTCGTCAATAGAAGTTCCTATCTGAACATTATTTTTTGATAAATAGCTGATATTATCATCATTTTTAGATTCTAAAAATAATTTATTGCTGATAAATAAATAGGCCATAAAAAGCAAAATAATACTCAAAAGGCTAATAAACGTGATTTTGATAAATTTTAAAATTTTCTTCATGGTTTTGAATTATGGTTGTTTTGATTTTGATGTAAAAGTATTTTTATTCAATAAAACATTCAATTTTTATTGACCGAATTGTTGTTTCTACTAGATGAATTGTTTTTATGTTTTAAAAATTATGAAATTCATTTTTCGAAGAAACAAACCAAACCGTTTAAAATCAAAAACTTATAAAAACCCCATAAAAAACACAAAAAATATATTGAATTACACTTGTATTTATAAGACATTTACAGCGCTAATTTCTTTTACCCATTTGATTAATATCATCAAAAGTGTAAATTGATTGAACTCAAAAAACAAATACCATTTTATGAAAACAAAAATTTTATCTGCCTTCTTTTTATTTTTATCAATTACCGTATTCGCTCAAGAAAAAGTAAATTTTACAGAAGAATTTAAAAAAGAAAACCAAGGAAAATCTACTGTTGAAATTAACGAAGTAAAAGAGCTTCTAACAATCATGTTAGCTATTACCGATTTTGGTTTGGAAAATGACGACATGTTTGAACAAAAAGGAGATTATTATCAACGTGTTCTCAAACATTTCAAACCTTATAAAGAGGAAGAAATCATCAAAACAATGAATTCTCTTTTAATGAAAAATCCGCTTGAGTATATTTTCTTTACTGGAAATGCTCAAACCTATTTTTTAAAAAATGATGTTCTAATTCCGAACAATGCTTACATTTTGCCTGCTAATAAAGTAGCTAATGTTAAGATTGAAGTAAATCCGATTACGACTTATAAAAAAGAGATTGAAGATTTTGCTAAAAAATCTCATTTTAATGAATTCTATAAATCTGAAAAACCTTTTTATGACAAGATAATTTCTGATTATGAGAAATATTCAAATCTTCGTAAACAATGGAATTGGCTAGAAAAAAACTTTGACACAAAAATCAATAGTTATATTGTCTATACTTCTGCATTAATAAACGGTCTTAATTATACTGGAGGCTACGAAAACAACAATTTTCATCTTATCGAAATGGTTTTACCAACTATACAAAAAGTAGAAGGCCGATCAGAAAAAAACAGTGAAGCTTTTAATACACGCAGTATGTTTACCGAAATTGATCATAATTATGTCGAAAAACCAAGCGTAAAACATAAAGAAGAATTAAATACAGCGCTAAAAGAAAGAGAAAAATGGGTGAATACAAAAGCATATGGAACTGAATATTATCCCGATGGCTTTAAAGTTTTTAATGAATATATGACTTATGGCGTCTTTATATTATATGCTGAAGAAATTTACAAAAGTGACATAAAACTCCTTCAAGAAATCAACAATGAGGTAAATTCTGTAATGATTGACAGAGGCTTCATTAAAATGAAAGAGTTTAACGAAGAATTGAAAAGTCTTAGAAACAAAAACAAGAAAAAGAAAATTGATCAGTTGTATCCTGAATTAATCAAATGGTGTAGTTTACAATAATTGCAAATATTTGAATGAAAAACTCCATTTAACAAAATGGAGTTTTTTTATTTTTAAGCTTTGGAAATAACAATTGTTTTTCTTGTAAATTAGTTACTCTTATGAAAAAGAAAAAACATTCATAATCTTGATGAACGTTATAGAATTATAAACATCACAAATAAATGGAAATATTAATAATTACAGGACCTCCATACTCAGGAAAAGGCACACAATGCGAAATTTTAAAAGACGAACTTAAATTTGAGCATATTTCAACTGGAGACAGATGCCGTTTGGAAAAACAAAATGAAACGGAAATTGGAAAAATAATGTCTCAATATGAAGAAAAAGGAGATCTAGTTCCTGATTCTATCATGAAAGATCTTTTTAGTAAAATATTGGATGAAAACAGAAATGCTAAAGGAATAATTTTAGATGGTTACCCAAGAACTGAACCCCAAGTAAATGATTTATTGGAACTCGTAAAATCTAAAAATCTGGAAATTGGAAAAGTAATCAATATTGATGTTCCCAAAGAAGAGCTTTTAAAAAGAGCACAAAAAAGAGCCGAAACTTCTAACAGAAAAGACGACAAAGATGCCAGCATCCATCTTAAAAGAATCGAGGTTTTTGAAAGTTCAACTAGACCTGCAATTGAATATATGAAATCAAAAATCAAAGTCTTAACTTTTGATGGAATGGGTACAATTGAAGAAATAACAAAACGTATTAAGGATAATTTGTAAAATAGCGTAATTAGTTTATTGAATTACAACTTTATGAAACCCAATAAAAAACTCCATTATTTCTAATGGAGTTTTTTTTATTTACACTAATTGTTATCTCACTCTTACTAAATCTAAGTCCTGAAAATCAAAACTAAAATCAATGTTTGGAGAGATGCCTTTCATTTTAATAGATTGAGCTTTGCCATTTTCATCCAAAGAGAACATTGCTAATGCATCGCAATTCATCGCTTGATATTCCCATTTTATGGCAAATGTATTGGCGTTGTAAAAAGCCATTGGACCATTTAATTTTGGTGATCGGTACGATTTAAACCATAATTGTTTATTTTTTTCAAATACTTCAATTTCACCAAACCATTTATCAGCATAAACACCAATAAAATCTTCATTCTTTATTTTTACATTTTTTGAAAGCTTTACTTTTTCCCAAACTTTTTTAGTTACATCATCACCAGAATTTCTATCTTCATTCATCCACTGCACCAATTTATCGGTCCATCCAAAATCATCTAAACCTAAATAACTATCAGAAATGGTATTGCTAACTGCTGTAAAAAGTCCTCCTCCTCCATTTTCAGTATTAGTTAAAATTACAATCCCCAAATTCAAATCTGGATACATGGTTACAATAGAAAGCATTCCAGGCAAACCTCCAGTATGAGATACTTTTAAATTTCCTTTTTCATCTGATAATTGCCAGCCTAAACCATAACCATTAAAATGAGAATTGTATCTCGGGTTTTGATCTGTTTCCTGAACAGTATGTATTCTCCACATTTCATTGTGGTTTTTTAAGGAAAAAAGCGTCGTTTTCAAATCTGGTCCGTACTGGCCTTTATTCAAACGAACTATCATCCATTTCGCCATATCTTGGGCATTAGAAAATATACCGCCCGCAGCAGCATTAATTTGATCATTAAACCCTTCTATTTTTTTTATCGTTCCAGACTCAGACGAATGCGAAACTGCAAAATTAGATGTATCTTTTATTAAACTACTTCCAACAAAAGTATTGTTCATTTGTAAAGGATCAATAATTCTTTTTTGTACAAATTCCTCATAACTCATACCGCTTACTCTTGCAATTACTTCACCGGCTACTATATAAAGCAAATTATCATAATCCCATTTCGTTCGAAAAGCTGAAACAGGCTTAAAATGCTGAAAACTTGTCAAAACATCTTTAATGGTAAAATTAGTACCATCAGGAAAAAACATCAAATCACCTACTCCCAATCCTAATCCGCTACGATGAGTCAGCAAATCCTGTATATTAAAATTTTCCGTTACATAATCATTATACATTTTAAATTCAGGAGCATAATCTTTTACCTTATCAGTCCATTTTAATTTTCCTTCATCCTCCAAAATAGAAAGTGCTGCCGTTGTAAATGCTTTACTATTAGAGGCAATTTGAAAATTAGTATTTTCATTTACAGCTTTTTTTGTCTCTATAGAACTAACTCCGTAGCCTTTTAAATGAATTATTTTTCCATCTTTAACAACTGCAATTGATGCTCCTGCTACTTTAAATTTCGCTAAGGCAGATTCCATCAATACATCAATATTTTGTGATGTAATTTGCCCAAAGGCGGTTGCTGACGAAAAGCAGATACAAATAACTAATACTAAATAACTATTTACTTTTTTCATTTATAGATTTAATTAATGTTTCCAATTCCGTTTTTTTCTGGTTGACAATTATCAATTGACTTTTATTGTCTAAAAGAATTTTCTCTACAAATTCTTTATCAGGATTTGCTTTCCAGTTTTTCAATTCTGTAAACTTACTTTTCAAAAGTTTTATTTTTTCTTTACTATCTTTTGAAATAATTACCATTTTGGTCAATGGTGTCTGCTTCATTTTTTCAATGCTACTTTCTGAAATTTGATCTTCGTATTCTGTTCTGGAGCGATATCTGAATATTTTATTTATAGTTTTAAAATCTTTTTCATTTTCTGTAATCACATAACGATACGTCATTATATTATCAAGTTCATTAATCCAATTTGGAAAATTGGTTTCATAAAGATGGACATACTGATCTATAAAATTTTTATCGATCGGCTTCTTTTGTTCGATGTATTCTATGGTTAACGGATAAATCTGCTTTGCCATCAAATTGATATACTTATTATTATACCATTCTCCAACGTCAACTTTTCCGTCCAATTTTTCATAAACATAGCCGTTTCCTAATACTGTTGCCAAAACTTCGTTCAGTAATTGATAAGCATAGTTGCTGCATTTTGATTTATTCTCTTTAAAATAAGTGTCAATTTCAGTTTTTACTTCCAACGATTGTTCGTCGTAAATGATATGATACGTTTCATGCATCATTACACTAAATAAATCTTTATGCAATTTTAAATCGGTTTGAATAGCGCTGACAAAATTATTGCAAAATGCAGAAGCAGTAAAGCCTTTTGAATTAGGCAACGGATAAAAAGCAGCCACAAACGGGATCGAATTATCCCAACTGGAATTATAAAATACTAATCCGGTTTTAAAATAATTTTCAATCTCGTGATCGTTAGAATATTTTTTAATTTCATCTAACTGTTTTTCAAACTTTTCTTTATTCGGATTATAGATCAAGTCATTATAGATAGGAATAAATTCTGAAATACATTCTCCTAAATCACTCAGCGTTTTATTGGGAATCATTCCTGCAGAACGAATTTTGAAATCAGTTAAATTGTCGGTTTCAATCAAATTCTTTTTCAAAATATCCTGTGTCTGCATTGTTTTCTTTGATCCATACAGAAAATCTTCGAAGCGAAAACTATAAGAAATAGACAATTGATCAAATTTTGAGATTATATTTTTATACTTCTCACTATTATATTTTGAGTTTTGAAACTCTGTTTTAAAAACATTGTCTGGATAATATTCGGATAGATTTTCTAAAAAAACAAAAACAGCCAACTGCTCCGAATATTTAATTTTGAAAGAGGCATTTTGTCCAAATGTCTGTAAGGTTAAAAAGAGAAACAAATACTTTATTACAATACTAATTTTCAAGTTTATTCATTTTAAGTTACTAAAACATTTGTAAGATTATAAAGCTAATATACTATGTTTTTCCACAGGATATCAGTTTTAATATTTTAATACAAAAAATAAATACCGAAGACCTTTTATCGAAAGTTCTTATTTAAGAATTTGTCGCTATATTTTTCTTTCTTTTATCATTAAGATAATTTCGTACTGGAATATCATAAATCACCATTACTAAATATGCAAAACCAACAAGTAGAACTACAGAAGTAATTACAATTAAAGTCAATTGTGTTGTATCGGGTTTATAATTGGTATAATAATTTCCAAACATCCATAAAACGGCATAATGTGTCATGTACAACGGATAAGATATTTTTCCAGAAAAAACGCATGCTCTTTTTAATCTTGGTTTTAAAACAGCACCTGCTCCTAAAGAAATCAGCAATGGAAAATACAATAAAACTACTAAAGGTTCAGAAATCCAGTTCCATTCTGAAAATGGCATAATAAAAGCTAACAGTAATAAAAAAGTCAATCCGCCAAAACCAAGTTTATTTTTTATAATCCAGTTGGAACGGTAAATAAGTAATCCTGCTAAAAAAGAATAGGAAATTCTAGCACATCCATCCCAAAAAGTCGGACCACTCCAACCTCCTAATAAACTTCCTGAATTATATCCAACATAGCAAATCGCAATTGCTGCTAATATAGTTAGCAGTAATAAAAAGCTCCTACTGATTCTATAAAGTACAAATGCGTAAACTATATTAGCGATATATTCCCAAAACAATGACCAAGCAGGCGCATTAAAACTAAACAGGTTAAATCCGCGATCGGCGATAACTGGAAGTGGAATAAGAAACAGAGAACAGATAAATGTCAAAATAATTTTTCCTGTACTGTATAATTCTAAATGACCGCCAAACGGATCGAATAAAAATGCCAACAATCCTAATATAGATCCAGCAATCACTAAAGGATGCAATCTTATAATTCTTGATATAAAGAAATTGCGAAGTCCCATTTTTGCAATACGGTCATCATAAGCATATCCAATCACGAATCCTGACAGGCAAAAGAAAAAATCGACAGCTAAAAATCCGTGTCCAATAAAGTTCTGACTTGGATCAGTAAAAATCCATTCCATAAAATGAAAAACAACAACAGCAAAAGCTGCGATGCCTCTTAATCCGTCTAAAATTTCAAAATGCTGTTTGGTTTCAAGAACTGCTGTAGTGGACTGGCTTGTACTCATTAGATTGCAATAAACTTATAAATTAGGTAATTTGGTATCGTTGCAAGTTCTACAAATTAATATTCAAATCAAAATCAGATTTATTCAATTCAGCTGTTAAATTGTTTGAAGTTTCACATTTAAATAACTTTTTATGCTTTTTCACGGAATGCTTTTTTATTAATTTTACCGAAAATCAAATTTTATCATGAGTTTTAAAGGTTGTCTTCCTCCTCC
This sequence comes from Flavobacterium movens, assembly GCF_039581425.1. Lineage (NCBI taxonomy): Bacteria > Pseudomonadati > Bacteroidota > Flavobacteriia > Flavobacteriales > Flavobacteriaceae > Flavobacterium > Flavobacterium movens. Next base: position 3,508 of record NZ_JBCPXY010000011.1, on the reverse strand, counting down.
ATAAATTAATAATGCTTTTTTAGTATTGACACTTGACTGTATGCTTTCAGTCCGATTTCTTGTGTCTTTACTCCAATTAAACAATTATTAATTTCTATATATCCTCAAAAAGGATAGACAACTTCTTATGAAAAAATCTTATTTGATACTGCATGCTGCAGTTTTACTGGCCGGTTTTACTGGCGTTTTCGGAAAACTTATTTCTCTTAATGAAATCACTTTAGTTTGGTATAGAGTATTATTTGCTTCAATTATTCTCTTTTTCATTTTAAAAATTTATAATCTTAAAATGCTGAAGTCATTTTCTGAAGCCGTAAAAATTTCCAAAGCCGGAGTATTGATTACCATTCACTGGATTTTCTTCTATGCCAGCATTAAATATTCTAACATCTCAATTGGTGTAGTTTGTTATTGCCTGACTAGCTTTTTTACAGCTTTTTTTGAACCTATACTCAATAAAAAAAGGTTCAACCTAGTTCAAGTTTTGCTAAGTATGCTAACCTTGCTAGGAATAAGCTTGATTTTTCATTTTGACTCCTCCTATCAACTTGGAATTTTACTCGGAGTAATTTCATCTGCCTTTGCTGCCTTGTACACTATTTACAATGAAAGGCTGGTACAATTTTATGACAGCAAACTAATCAACTTCTACCAGATGTTTGGAGGAACTTTAGCATTAGGGCTCCTTCTACCTGTTTATTTTTATAATTTTCCAGATCAAACATTCATTCCAAATTTAAAAGATATCTTTTATCTGTTAATTTTAGCTTCATGCTGTACTGTTGCTCTTTACGTAATGTTTGCAGAATCACTTAAAAAGATTCCTGCGTTTACCATCAACCTAACATTTAACCTAGAGCCAATTTATTCCATAATATTAGCCTTTTTATTTTTTAATGAAGGGCAATCGGTTAATTTCTCTTTTTACATAGGAATAAGCTTGGTTATGACTTCCGTTCTTTTCCAATCTTTAATTTCCATTCGAAAGAAAAACAACATCACAGAGCAAATCTCTTAAAACAGAAAAACTCCTTTGTATAAAAGGAGTTTTTATTTTTATTTATTTTTTTAATCATTCAATCCTTTTCCGTCTAAAATACGCAGAATATTTTTTTCTACTCTAGCTTCTCTAGTTTTAGATTGTTTAGGTTGAGAAAAATGGAGCAAATACGCTCGCTGTCTTCCAGGAGTTAAAGCATAGAACGCTTTTTTAAAATCAACATCAGAATCAAATTTGTTCTGAAGTTCTTCTGCAATTTCAAACTCAGAAACTTTCTTCAACTCTACTTTTTGTCCAGATTTTTCAATTTCGGCCGCTTCAAAAATATACTTTTTCAGAATTTCTTTTTTAGCTAAAATATCTTCAACATTTGTAAATCGAACTTGGCGTGCCGCCTGAACATTCTCTGATTGTTGAATCAAGATATTATCTGGATCTTTCATTAAAGCGCCTTTGAAAAACAAAAAAGCACAATATTCTTTAAAATAATGAATCAAAACAATATTTGCTTTTTCAAAAGTATAACAAGGAGATCCCCATTTCAATTCTTCAGACAAATGACAGTCTAAAACAATTTCTCTCATTTGTTCAATTTCAGCTTTCCATTTTTCAGCTTTTTCGAAATAAAAATCAACTTTAGAATTGGTACTATATTTTGTCATGATGAGTTAATTTATTAAATATATAAATTTAGCATTTTTATATATTTAAATGTCAAAGCCTTTAATAATTCCCCTTTTAGATCGATGAACAAAATTTAGAATCTTATCACGTTCAACTGTTTTCACGAATTCTTCATTAATTATTTCCAAAGCAAATTTTGTATTTCTCTTTTCTTGAAATAAAATTCTATAAATTGACCGAAGTTCATCAATTTTTTGAGAATTAAATCCTCTTCTTTTTAGACCAACAGTATTTAACCCTGCAAATCTTAAAGGTTCATGAGCAGCAACAATATAAGGAGGAACATCCTTAACAACTCGGCTTATGCCACTAATCATAGCATGCTCACCAATAATTGAAAATTGATGTATAGCTGTTAGTCCGCTAATATTTACCCAATCTTCAACAGTTACTTCACCAGCCATTCCAACACTAAAACCTATAATGCAATTATTTCCAATAATGCAGTCATGGCCAATATGTGCATTGGACATAATTAAATTAGAATTACCAATACATGTTTTTCCTTTAGAAACTGTCCCTTTATTAATTGTTACAAATTCCCTAATTATATTGTTATCGCCAATTTCTAAAAGAGTATATTCTCCTTTGTACTTCAAATCTTGAGGAATACCGCCTAAAACTGCATTAGAATGAATTTCACAATTTTCGCCAATTCTTGATCCACCTAAAATTGTTACGTTATTTCCTATTCGAGTATTATCGCCAATTACAACATCCTCCTCAATAGTTACACCATTTCCTATGCAAATATTATTACCTAAAACAGCATTTTTATTAATAAAAGTATCTTTCAATTTTTGCGTCATTAATTAGCCACAAAAATTCAAAAAGTTTAAATACTTTTTATTGATGTAATATCAAATAATTGATGTCCTAATCCTGCTCAATGTTTCCTGGCTTACGCCGATTAATGACGCAATATGCTTCAATTTGGATTTTTTAATAATCTGAGGAAATGACTCTAAAAGAAATAAGTATTTTTTCTCGGCAGTCATTAAACGAAATAAATGATTAAACTCATTTATTTGAGAAAGATAATACCGAAGCTGTTTTATATGAAATTTAGTAAATAACGGATATTCCAATAAAGTCTGCTCATCAGAATAAGACAGCGAATAGACAACTGTTTTTTCACAAGTTTGAAAATTCTCAAATGCTGGTTTCTGCTCAAAGAAACTACTCATTGAAGTTACAAATTGATTATCCGTATAAATCCATTTGGTAACTTCTTCCCCATCTTCGATGCAAAACCTTCGAACTGCACCCGATTTTATAAAATAGATATTATTACAAACTTTACCCTCTTCAATAATAAATTCGTCTTTCTTAAAAGTTACTTCAACAAAATTTTCTTTTATAGCAAGCTCTGTCTCCGAATCTAATTTCTCAAAACTATTTATAATCTGAATTAGCTCTTCCATCTATTTTTTATTTCGTTATAACCAAATTTAAAACGAATTTAAGACAAAAGCTAAACCAAATTAACAAACCTTGTTTTTAACAGATTTTAAGAACTTTAAAGACTTAACAATTAAAATTTGATATTCTTCCTTTATGAATAAATATTAACGGAATTAAAACAAAAACTAAGCTTAAAATATCAGACGATTATATTTCTATGGTGTTTCCCTGCGGGCAAGGATAATGGCGAAAGAGGCTTTTAGGTGTCCCGCAAAAGGATGCCGCTTCCATCGCTAACGCGGCATACGGCCTATGAGCGGCTATTGCCCTCGGCCGGCCGGCATCTTTTCCAAAACCAATATAAACAGAAAAACCCTATCCGATCCGGATAGGGTTTTTCAAAAGAAAGGCGACGACATA
>NZ_JBCPXY010000010.1:0-221040 GCF_039581425.1 Flavobacterium movens | reverse complement strand
TTGGAAAAGAAGCCTGCCCCGGCAGAAGACAATAGCCGCTCATAGGCGGTATGCCGCGTTAGCGATGGAAGCGGCATCCTTTTGCGGGACACCTAAAAGCCTCTTTCGCCATTATCCTTCCCCCGCAAAAGATACAGCGGACAGCGCGGCCCGCAGGGAAACGCCATAAGCATCTGAATTGTAAAGTCCATAAGTGTTAAATTATAGTCAATTGTTGGCGGTTATAGTCGGCTATTGGAAAGCAGTTTTATTGAATGCTACCTGAAAAGCACTATGATTTGTATGACGAACGAAACTTATTTTTTAGTTTCTAATTATTGTATCATGATATGTTTGGCCTTAATGAATAGTAGAGAGTTCATTTATAAATCTTGAAGTAAACGGTAAGGAAGTATGGAGTAAAAGAAAAGGGCAAAAATGTTATTGATTAACATTTTTGCCCTTTTTTATTGGGTGCTTTTAGATTTGTTTTACTATTAAAAGTTCAGAGTCATTCGCTTTGATTTTTTTTGATAGTAAATAAAAATCAAAAAAATTAAATTTTGCTTTCGTCCGCAACAGCATCTTGCCATTTATCCCAAACTTTTACTCCTGCATCATATCCGTCATAACCAAAATTTTGACTTAATTGACCTTTGATATTAGGTTCTATTGCAAGTTTGTAGGGAATTGGCCAATAATTATTTCGCTTATCCATAGAATAAAATTTTACTCCTGGTTTAATAGCAATACCTGCTGGATATTTATTGTAAAGAGTATAATGAACAATACGCTGCCACCAGTAGCTTCCACCAGTTGCATCTTTTCCTGATTGTTTATCCCAAGTGTCTTTATTGTAAGTATTTCCCCATTCATCTGCTTTTCCACTTAGAGCCAGACAGTGCGAAATACGTTTTAACTCTACATTTCTCCATTCTTCCATATAAAGTTCTCTTCCTCTTTCAGCGCAAATATCACCAATAGTTACTGTTGTGTACATTTGAGAAGCTTTAGCTCTTGTTCTCACTACATTTACATCTTGAGCAGCTCCAGAAACATTGCCTTGATAAAAACGTGCTTCGGCGCGCAATAAATACGTTTCGGCTAAGCGATAAATATACATATGAGCACTTGCACCTGCAGTAGCTCCCTGGAAATCATTTGCTGCTGGATTTGCTTCGGCTACAACATCGTGATAGAAGATTTTGTAATGAGGGAAATCATACCAATCACGAATTGAATCTTGTGCTAATAATTTACCTGTAGCATCCTTCATTCTGAAGTTTTGCCCAGCCCATGTTGCACTTCCGCCAGCCCCAGGAGCATATTTAAGGTCTTCCATATTTACCCAGTTACCAACTGTACTATTATGTCTAAGATCTACTTTGTCTTCAACACCATTAACAACCCACATTGGATGCTGTGAATAATACGAGCCACTGATGGTACCAATACCGCGTCCGATTGCTCTTTGGTAATCATATTTTACATTATAGTTTGTTTTATCATTCGATGGAAAACGAGGCGCTGCTGTTTTACCATCTGGAGTAATTAAGTTGGCATCATTCCAGTTTGGCCCAAAAATTCTCATTGAAGAAAATGCTAAAAATGATTGTGCTCCTCCATTTGGAGCTATTAAAATAGCTTCAGTGTTTGCAGCAATTACTTTATTCTCCGGTCTGTGCAAGTCCCAGATTACATTTCTTGTAATAGGCCATGCAGTAGGATTTCCTCCTGGATCAAAAATTCCTAAATTGCCTTGTACCAAAGTATAACCAGATTGATTAATCAAAATATTAGCTTGTGCTTCAGCATCAGCAAATCTTCCAGATGCCAAATAGCATTTAATTAATAACTGACGGCAAGCACCTTTGCTAATCATTCCAACATATCCAATTTTTGCCTGTTCTGGAACCCATTCCACAGCTTTTTCCATATCTGCCGTAATCATTTCGATAATAGCTTCTTTTTTAGTAGAATAATAGCTCTGTTTTGGAACTTCTAAAATTTTAGTAATCAAAGGAATGTCTCCAAATTGGTATACTAAGTTAAGATAACGGTATGCTCTATGAAAATAAGCTTGCCCGATATATTTACGTTTAACATCTTCTGTTAAAGTTGTCACTTTGTCAATATAGGTTAATACAGTATTTGCATTTTTAATACCCGTATAAGCTTCAGTCCAAAGGAACCCAAGATAAATATGTTCTCCACCTGCATCTCTTCTATAATCTCCTGTAGGAACAATAGTATTAGCATAATCAGCAATATTACTTCCTGTATCTGTTTTTCCATATTGTGCCATGTCAGAGAAAAGATACTCTGTACCAATTGGCACACTAACACCAGAATAGCCAAAGTGAATATAGTTATTGCGCAATTGTTTATCGCACAATGCTAAAGTTGCCTGTAAGCCCGCTTCTGTAGAAAATGTAGTTTCTGGTTCGTAGAATGAAAGCGGATCTGCTTCGAGAAAATCTTTTGAACAAGAACTAGAAAGCGCTGCCAATAATACAAAAGGCACTAGTCTTGAAATGCTATTTTTTATATATTTTTTCATTGTTGAATAATTTTAAAGTTGGAAATTAAAACCTAAATTAAACTGTCTCGTAGCTAATCCTCCTGTTTCTGGATCTCCATAATATTTCCATTCTTTAGATGCAGCCCAAGTTGCTACGTTTTGAACTGAAGCATAGATTTTTATACTTTTAATATGCACTTTGTCCATAAGATCTCTTGGAAGAGTATAGGCTAAAGAAATATTGTCTAGACGAATAAAACTACGGTCGTATAGTCTTCCTGGCGCAGCAGGAGTTCCAGCAGGTCCTTTAGCATCAAGACGTGCCCACTCATTTGTTGGGTTATCAAGTGTCCAATATGGATTTAAATATGGATTGAAGTTGAATTTATACAAACTTGAATCATTGAAAGTGTTCATGTAATTTGAATCAAGTGATTTGCCACCCATATTAGAATACATGCTGATACCCAAATCCCAATTTTTATAAATTTTAAAATCATTACGTAGCATCCATTGTACCGGAGGGTTTGAATTTCCTAAAAATTGTTTGTCTTTTTCATTATAAACTGCTTTTTTATAAGGCTGTCCATCTGCATCAACCGCATCTACATCATCTCCTGTATAGCTGTTTGCCACTTTTGGATCTCCAGGACGCTGTCCGTACTTTTGAGCTTCTTTCCATTCATCTTTCTGCCAGATTCCGGTTACTCTGTAATCCCAAATTAAAGTGATTGGCTTACCTATAAACCATCCATTAGCAGAATCATCTCCTTCTTTTTTCCCGATGACATTACCGTTAGCATCTTTAGTATCTACCATGTTACCATACAATGACACAATTTTATTCTCGTTATAAGAAATTCCAAATGTAGTACGCCACTCAAAGTTTGGCTTTTTCATGTTAAGAGTGTTAAGGCTCAACTCAACACCGCGGTTTTGTACCTCTCCAAGATTAGTAGCAATCGATGAAAAACCGGTAAATCCTGGTAAAGATTGGTTCATAATCATATCACGAGTAGATGACCTGTACACGTCTAAAGTAGCAGTAATACGATCCTGTAAGAAGCCTATGTCAAGACCAATATTTGTTGCGGCTGTTTTTTCCCATTCAAGATGTGGATTCGCCATACGATCAAGAGATAAATACTTAATTTCTAGCGCTTTTCCTGAAGCATCTAGATATCCCATTGTTCCCGTATTTACCAAGTTTGCCAATGATATGTATGGATTCTCAAGCGCTCTGTTTCCATTCTTTCCCCAAGATATACGCAATTTACCAGTACTCATTGCATCCCAGTTAAACCATTTTTCATTTTTAAAACTCCATGAAACTCCAAAAGATGGGAAAACTGCATAAGGTTTTGCAGCACCAAATGCCGAATATCCGTCACGACGTATGGTGGCTGTAAGCATATAACGGTTATCAAAAGAATAGAAAAGTCTAGCCATTAATGCATCTGCTGTTTCATGTGTGTCATTTGATCTAATAGCACTATTGGCCATTGTTGCCGTATTCACGTAGTGAAATCCTAAAGCATCTGAAGGCTGAATATTATATGCATCTGTCTCATCTGACCAATAACGTCGTTCTTCAGCTTCCTGAACAAAAGTGGCGATAAAGTGATGTTTTTCAGCAATTGTATAATCCCATGTTATGGTATTATTCAGGTTATAATCAAATCTTGTCGCATTGTTTCTGTTTACCCCATTGGTAGCTGCAGGAAAGTTTGGATTTTGTGTTGATTTGAAATAACGGTCATGAAAAAATTGATAACGAGGAGCAATATTAAATGAATATGTAATACCTAATGGTAAAGTTACCTTTGCATTAAAAATGGTATTTAAGGTTACATATCCTGTCTCTTTATCAATAAATTGGCGCTCGTAGTAATAGTTATAATTTTGTCCAGAAACATTTTTCCCCATTGGCTGTCTCTCGTATTTGCCATTTGCATCTATAAAGGTTCCAAATGGACTGGTTCTCATCATATTATTGAATCCAGAACGAGTGTCTAGGGAAGGCGTAACATCTCCATCTGATCGATCTTGGAAATTTACGTTTAATCCAAGGTCAAGCCAATCTGTAACTTTGGCATCCACTTTCATGTTAGAACGAGCAGATTTATAGTCATTTCCAACAATTGCTCCTTCTGAAGTTAAATAGCCAAAAGACATATAATAATTTACTCTATCGCTTGCTCCAGAAATGCTCAAATTGTTATCATGATTAATTCCTGTTCTAAAAGAACTATCCCTCCAATCGTGTGTTTTGTCTGCTAAAAAATTTGCCATCAATGAAGGATCAAAATTTAACCCTAAGCGATTTCCCCATACCTCTTTGCTGCTTTTTCCATTTGTTTGAGAAGCCGGCTGATACGCTAACCATTGTGCTTCTGTAATGCCCCATTTGGCTAAATCATTTGGATTTGAAAAATACCCAGGTCTGCCATTTGCAACTGTTCCAGCTATAAAAGCTTCGTATTGTCCTGTAGCAGGATTAACGCCGTAGGTTTGAGCAGTTTCCCAATCTTCGCGGTATTTTAAGTAACCTTCTGGAGAATATACGGTACGATAAGCGCTTTTGTTGCTAATGGTTGTGTTCGTAGTAAAATTAACCATCGGTTTTCCTGTTTTACCTTTTTTGGTTGAAATAAGAATAACCCCTGCTGCCGCTCTCGATCCGTAAACAGATGATGCCGACGCATCTTTTAGAATGTCTAGCTGTGCAATATCGTCAGGATTAATTTCTGATAATTCACCATAAAACTGCATTCCGTCAAGAATAATTAATGGAGCGTTGTGAGGACCACTTTTATCATCCTTATTCGTACTGGCTGTATATATAGAAGTCTGTCCGCGAATTTGTATTTTTCCGCCTCCTTTTGCCGAAGGATCATAAGCTACTCGCACACCTGGAGTTCCTCTTAAGATATCCTGAACGGTCTTTGGATTTTGGTTGACTAATCTATCAGGAGAAACCTGAGTAATTGCTCCAGTTAAATCCTTTTTCTTCATTTTACCGTATCCTACAACCACAACTTCTTCTAGTGAAGCTGTTGCTCTTTGCATTTTTATATTTACGGTAGTTTTTCCTTTTACGGAAACTTCAATATTCTTATAACCCATGAAAGAGAATACTAATACGGCATTTTCATTTTCTACTTTTAAAGAAAATTTCCCGTCAAAATCTGTTAAGACAGCATTTTTACTTCCTTTTTCTAAAATAGTCACACCTGGTAGCGGCATACCAGTTTCATCATTGACCTGTCCGGTAATGTTTTTTTGTTGTTGTACATTTTGCGTTTTCGCCACGCCTTTGGAACTAAGAGCATATCCGTGGATTTGGGATAAAGAAAACAAGACACAGAATAGTATCAATTTTGTTTTCGAACTAAATCCAGATACACCGTTAGGCCCCATTTTAATCCTGTTAAAATTTGTCATTTCGGTTGGTAATTTGGTTAATTGAATAGTTAGTTTTGGAAATTACCTATAACATGGTTTTATATGGAGGTCTTCAGTAATTTCGTGTGCAAAATTGACTAATAATGATTTTTGGAAGGAGAAATAAAATACATTTTTAGGTGTAATAATGTCCTGAAAATATATTTTAGTGACTTTTTAAGAAGTAAAAAATATTTTATGTAAAAAAAGTATGAAAAAAATAAGAATAAATTGTTTTGATAAAAATAGCTTCTAATAATATTTTGTGATTTACAGTAAATTAATCACATAAAGATTAAAACAAGAAGTTTTAAATACTTAAAAGACATTTGTGTCAATTTGAAGAAATGACAATAATATTTTTTTATTATTACTTTGTAATTAAATAACACTATATAATTTAACAGTAATGGAAGATAAAAGAAACATAAAATTGTTTTTAAGACAAGCAGAATTGAATGATGCTAAATTGATTGACGAATTATCTAGTCAATTAGGTTATAAATCTGCAATTGAGAAAACAGAGCATCGTCTTAGCCAAATTTTAAAGAATGATGATAATTGTGTTTTAGTAATTCTCGATAATGAAAATATTATTGGTTGGATTCATGGTTTTTACTCTCTTAGTGTTGAGTCTGATCCTTTTGTAGAAATTGGAGGACTTATAGTAGATGAAAAATATCGTAGAAACGGAATTGGCGAAATTTTGGTTAAAAAACTAATAGAATGGGCTCAATTGAAAAGAAGCCATAAAATACGAGTAAGATGCAATGCTCTTCGCAGAGAAGCCCATTTATTTTATGATAAAATTGGTTTTGTAGAAACGAAAGAGCAAAAAATATTTGATATGGAATTAGATTGATTGTAATAATTTTTCATATCTAAGTTTTGTAACGCAAGATTAAACGTCAATTTCTGCTAATTTGTAAACCCAATAAAAGAGTGTTAAATTTCTGTTATTTGTAAATTTGGAACAGAAAAGTCAAGATTTGTGCTACTCAATTGTGTTTCAACTCCACTAATTTTGCGTGTATAAGGAACAATTCTCTAATAATTGAAATCTTCTCGATGAAGTTAGCTTACATTTTATTCTTACAAATTTGCCTTTTAACTATTTCTAATAGTTATAGCAATTCTATTGTAAAGAAAGCATACAATGATACAGCAACTGAATCAGTAAAAACAGTAACTCCAAATAAGATTATTGTAAATAAAGCGCTTTCAGATTCTGATGAGCTAAAATTTGTTGTACTGGAGAATACTTCTGAAACGGAAAAATGCAGCAGTTCTTTGCCTGCTTCTCCGTTTAATTTAAATTTCAAGAATTTAAAGGATGACTGTTTTGTTTATATAGAAAATATAAAATTGAACAGTCAGGGATTATGGGAACGAAACATAATTCCTTTTAGAAACATGTCACGAAATATCCTATTTCACAGCCTGAAAATCCACATTTAACTTTTTCTTACTAGCTGCTTAATTAAAATTTAGCGCGTTGTATTCATGGTAAAGCATAGATTTTATCATGAGAGGAAAAACGTGCCCATATTTTAACACATGAATGAAGAGACACTTAATCCCACAAGTAGTCATTACATTTTTCAGCAAATAAGACAGGCGCAGATCCTCCTAAAAAAAGATACCACTAGATTTGTCCAAGTAGAATCCTATTTGGAGTGGCAGTTATTGCCATGACTTTAATCCATTTTTATCCATCTAAAGAAATCATTATTGATCTAAAAAAAGAGATCAGTTATGCGGATCTCTATATTCATAACCCAAAATATTTTATTATGCATTTAACACCAAGAGAAGTTGAGAAGCTAATGCTACATGCAGCTGGCGAATTAGCACAAAAAAGAAAAGCCCGTGGCTTAAAATTAAATTATCCTGAAACTATTGCTCTTATCAGCAGTGAATTGATGGAACGTGCACGAGATGGAAAGACCGTAGCCGAATTAATGCAATATGGCGCGACACTGCTTCGTAAAGAAGATGTGATGGAAGGAGTCGCGGAAATGATTCATGATATACAGATTGAAGCTACATTTCCAGATGGAACCAAATTAGTAACAGTGCACAATCCTGTGCGATAACCCTAAAAAAACAGCAATGATTCCAGGAGAGATTATACTAAAAGACAGTCCTATTATTTGTAATGATAGCCGTGAAACGTTAACAATAAAAGTTACAAATACTGGAGACAGACCAATCCAAGTAGGTTCACATTTTCATTTTTTTGAAGTGAACAGAATGATGTCTTTTGACAGAGAAAAAGCATTCGGAATGCGATTAAATATTATTGCCAGTACAGCAGTAAGATTTGAGCCAGGAGAAGAGAAAGAAGTTGAATTAACTCAATTTGGCGGAAACCAGCGACTTTTTGGACACAACAACTTAGTAGACGGAGACTTATCTCCACATAACAAAGCTGTTGCATTAGAACGTTTAAAAGAAGCCGAATTTAAAAATGTGAAATCATGAGTTTAGAAGTAACTAGAAAAAATTATACAAGTATTTTTGGTCCAACTGTAGGTGATCAAATACGTTTAGGAGATACAAATCTTATTATCGAAATTGAAAAAGATTTCTCTTCTTATGGAGACGAAGCAAAATTTGGAGGAGGAAAAACAGTTAGAGATGGAATGTGTCAATCTTCGACTGCTTTACGTGATGAAGGTGTTCTCGATTTTGTAATTACTGGTGCTACAGTTATTGACCACTGGGGAATTGTAAAAGGGGATATTGGTATTAAAGATGGAAAAATTGTTGGCGTTGGTAGAGCTGGAAATCCAGATACTATGGACAATATTACTCCTGGTATGATTATCGGAGCTTCAACAGAAGTTCATGGCGGACATGGGTATATTGTTACAGCCGGCGGGATTGATACACACATTCACTTTATCAGCCCTACTCAAATCGAAACTGCTTTGTATAGTGGTATTACAACCATGATAGGCGGTGGAACTGGCCCTGCTGACGGAACAAATGCAACAACTGTAACACCTGGAAAACACAACATTAAAAGAATGTTGCAAGCTGCAGAAGCATTTCCTGTAAATGTTGGTTTCTTCGGAAAAGGAAATGTTGCTACAGAGGCTCCAATTGAAGAACAAATTGAAGCTGGAGCATTAGGAGTAAAAATCCACGAAGATTGGGGAGCAACTCCTGCTGTGATCGACGCTTCTCTAAAAGCAGCAGACAAATATGATGTGCAAGTAGCAATTCACACCGATACGCTTAACGAAGCTGGGTTTCTTGAAGATACCATGAATGCTATCGCAGGACGTGTTATTCATACATTCCATACCGAGGGAGCAGGTGGAGGACACGCACCAGATATTATTAAGGCCGCAATGTATCCAAATGTATTGCCAGCATCTACAAATCCAACAAGACCTTACACAACAAATACAATTGATGAACATTTAGATATGTTAATGGTTTGTCATCACTTAAGCCCAAAAATACCAGAAGATGTGGCTTTTGCCGATTCACGTATTCGACCAGAAACTATTGCGGCAGAAGATGTACTTCAAGATATGGGAGTATTCAGTATCATGAGTTCAGATTCGCAGGCTATGGGACGTGTAGGTGAAGTAATTACACGTACTTGGCAAACGGCAGATAAGATGAAAATACAAAAAGGCTATTTGGCTGAAGATGCAGCAAACAAAAACGACAACTATCGTGCAAAAAGATATGTGTCTAAATACACAATCAACCCTGCGATTGCGCACGGAATTTCTAATTATGTTGGATCTATAGAAGCAGGTAAAATTGCTGACTTGGTAATTTGGAAACCTTCATTATTTGGAGTTAAGCCAGAAATTATCGTAAAAGGAGGTTTTATTGCCGCAAGCAAAATGGGGGATGCTAATGCTTCTATTCCAACACCACAACCTATTATTATGCGTAATATGTTTGGAGCTTATGGTAAAGCATTAACTAAAACGGTGTTCACCTTTGTTTCTCAAGCTGGTATCGATAATAATATTGCCGAAGAATATGGTTTGGAAAAGAAGTTACTAGCAGTTTCAAATTGCCGAAACATTGGCAAGGCTGATATGATTCACAATAATGCAACTCCAGAGATTATGGTAAATGCTGAAAACTATACCGTAACAATCAATGGAGAAAAAATCACTTGCGAACCAGTGGATAAACTTCCGTTAGCACAACTATACTATTTGTTTTAATCAATAAAAATTCTACTTCTTACTGTGACAATTTATTTTGTCGCAGTAAGATTAGAAACAAAAATCAAAAGAATTTTATGAAAAATTGGAAAATAAATTTGGGTTTAATTCTTCTCTTAGTATGTGCCAGTCTTACAACGGTTCATGCACAGAAGGGATCTTTAATGCTTTATGGTTCTTTAACTTATAATGACAATAATAATACAGGAAGTAGTTTTGGTGCAAACCCAATTGGAGTAGGATATTTTTTTAATGATCACGTTGTTGCAGGGATGAATTTTGCTTTTGATCAAGAGAAAAACGCAGCAGGAAATCTTACCGACTCTAAACATGAAATTGGTCCTTTTTATAGTGATTCTTGGAATATTGGAGATCACTTTGCCATCATTGCTCAGGCTGACGCACATTATGTATGGGGAAATACACTTATGAATACTCCAGGTTCTTATAGCTATAATGGTTATCTAGGAAGAATCTATCCAATTGTTGCCGTATTTCTTGGTCATGGCTGGGCGCTAAAAGCCAAATTCTGTGAATTATCATATGAAAACACGACAGGAAATGACGCAAATAAAACCAGTAATCGAACATTTGTTGCAGGAATAAATGGCTCAACATTAGGGCTTGGCGTTTCAAAGAATATCTCTTTTAAAAGAATGAAATAATGATTATACAACAGATAATAGGTAATTCAAAAACACATTCAACAGAAGGTCTTGAGATTGATCTGCTGGAAATTGAATGGTTTGAAACTACTAAGAGAATTCAGCGCAAGCGAACAAATTCAGGGGTTGAAATTGCGATTAAGTTTATTCAGGAAGGACAGCGATTGAATCAAGATGATATTCTTTATCAAGATGATAAAAAAGCAATTGTTGTAAACATTAAACCTTGCGAAGCGATTGTAATGACACCTTCGTCTTTATTAGAAATGGGGACAATTTGCTATGAAATTGGAAATAAACATCTTCCATTATTTATTCAGAATGATCAGATTATGATGCCTTTTGAAATGCCAATGTTTAGATGGTTGGAAGCGAGTGGTTATGCACCAGAAAAACAAGAGATAAAACTTTTGCATTTGTTAAAATCAAATGTAGCACCTCATGGTCACGGAAATTCGTCTCTTTTTACAAAAATCCTAAACATGGCTTCTTCAAATGACTAATATAGAAAACACCTATTTAGGAAGTCTTCTGCATTTAGCAGATCCTACTTTGCCAATTGGAGGATATACACACTCTAATGGTTTGGAGACTTATGTTCAAGATGAAGCGGTAAATTCTGTGGCTTCGGCAAAAGAGTTTGTATCAAACATGTTAATGTATAACATTAAATACAATGATGCATCTTTCTTGAAATTAGCTTATGTAGCGGCTGCAAATAATGATTTGGAAACGATCATAAAACTAGATCAAGAATGCAGCGCTTTAAAGAGTCCGCGTGAAATACGTGAGGCAAGTCAGAAGTTGGGAATTCGATTAATTAAGATTTTCAGAAGACAGAAAGCTTTTGACCTTATTGATGGTTATGAACGTGCAATAGCAAATAAAGAAGCGACTGCCCACTATTGTATCGCTTTTGGATTGTATGCTCAGTTATTGGAAATTCCGCTTGACGAAGCTTTATTCGCATTCTATTACAATGCCGCTATCGGAATGATTACCAATTCGGTAAAGCTTGTACCTCTGGGACAATTAGATGGACAAGATGTTTTATTCGAATTACAACCGCTGATTAAAAAATTAGCAAAAGAAACACTAACAATCGACAGAGAACTTGTTGGTCTTTGCAGCATTGCGTTTGATATTCGCTGCATGCAGCACGAAAGACTTTATTCAAGATTGTACATGTCGTAACAAAGAGAAAAGAATAAAGAGAAAAGACTTAAAAAAATAAAGAAATAAAGAAAATGGAAACTAGAAAATATGTAAAAGTAGGAGTGGCAGGACCTGTAGGATCAGGAAAAACTGCATTGTTAGAACGTTTAAGCCGAAAAATGCTAAACGATTATAATTTAGGCGTAATCACCAATGACATCTATACTAAAGAAGATGCCGAATTTATGGTAAAAAATAGTCTTTTACCAAAAGAAAAAATCATTGGAGTAGAAACGGGAGGTTGTCCTCACACAGCAATTCGTGAAGATGCAAGTATGAATTTAGAAGCGGTAGATGAATTGGTTTCTCGCTTTCCGGACATCGAATTAATTCTAATTGAAAGCGGTGGAGATAACCTTTCTGCAACTTTTTCACCAGACTTGGCCGATGTTACGATTTTCGTAATTGACGTGGCAGAAGGAGAAAAAATTCCTCGTAAAGGCGGACCTGGTATTACAAGATCTGATTTGCTTTTGATTAATAAAATTGACTTAGCGCCTTACGTTGGAGCAAGTTTAGAAGTGATGGAGAACGATGCACGTAGAATGAGAAAAGGCGCGCCATTTGTATTCTCAAACCTTAGATCTACTGAAGGAATTGATGAAGTTATTGGATGGATCAAGAAATATGCATTGTTAGAAGATATTGAAGAACCAAATTTAGTTCGTTAATCAAATGGTAAGTACCCTAAAAATAGAAGTAGAAGAAAGGGATGGGGAATCATTTTTAAGAGATGCATACGTGACACAGCCCTTCAGGATTATGCCTGTTGGACAGTATAAATCTGATGGAGCTTCGTATTTGATGATTATGAGTTCATCGCCTGGAATTTTAAGCGGTGACGTTTACGATATACAGGTGAATGTAAAAGAAAATGCTCGTTTGCAGTTGCAGTCACAATCTTATCAGCGATTGTTTAATATGGATGGGAGTGCTTCACAGATCATGAATGTCAAAATGGAAAAAGGAACTTCTTTCTCGTATGTTCCTCATCCTGTCGTGCCTCATGAAGATTCAACATTTAAAAGTCATAATAAAATTCAACTTGAAGATGATTGTGACTTGACAATAAGCGAAATTATTACCTGTGGACGTAAGCATCACGGAGAAACTTTTAAGTATGCTCATTTTCAAAACCTTTTAGAAGTTTTTCATCACGATAGACTGGTTTTAAAAGACAATGTTCTATTAAGACCAGATATTATGCCTTTATCGGCTATGGGTTTATTGGAAGGCTTTACACATCAAGGAACTTTTGTTTATCTAAACACAAGGAATGAAGATGTGAAGGAGAATATCGAATTCTTTTTTAAAGAATTGGAAGGATTGGAAAATGTAGCATTTGGAATCAGTGAATTAGAATCAAATGGTTTTGCCATTAGAATTCTAGGACATGGAGGAGAGCAAATGTTTGATTTCTTTAGAAAAGTGCAGGATGTGCTTTGGGAAGAAAAAGCAGTAATACAAATTTAAGCAGATTATGGATTCAAATTTAATAGCATTATCAATTACAGCGATCAGTATCAGCTTTTTTCATACGGCTTCGGGACCTGATCATTATTTGCCATTTATTGTTTTATCCAGATCTCGAAAGTGGAGTATGTCTAAGACCATTATGCTTACAATAGTTTGCGGTTTCGGACATATTCTGAGCTCGGTAGTTTTAGGATTTATTGGAGTTTTCTTAGGATGGCAAATCAATAAAATTACATTTTTCCAAGATTTTAGAGGCAATATTGCAAGCTGGGCGTTGCTGTTATTTGGTGCAATTTATCTTGTCTATGGACTTTGGGCTGCTTACAAAAACAAAGCGCACAAACACTTTGACGTAATGGGAGAAGATGTATTTGTGTTTTCGCATAAACATGGAGAAGTAGTTATGCCCACGAATCGAGTAAAAGTAACGCCTTTGGTTTTGTTTGCCATTTTTGTGATGGGCCCAAGCGAACCGCTAATTCCTTTGCTGTTCTATTCAGGATTGAATCGTTCTGTTGGCGAAATTTCCACAATTATTAGTGTTTTCACATTAAGCACAGTTTTAACTATGCTTGGTATGGTGCTTTTAGGAGTATATGGGTATTCTTTTTTCAAAACAGAAAAGCTCGAACGTTATACGCCAGCAATTAGCGGAGCGGTAGTTTTAGCATGTGGCGTCGGGATGGTCTTTTTAGGCTGGTAATTCAATTAATTTTTATTTCTAGAAGTATACACAAATGAAAAAAATAAAATCAATAGTAGAAACAGTGCTTAAGGGCATTGGACAAATCATGCTTCAAGAAAGTGCTTGGACAGGATTATTATTTTTAATTGCGATATCTTATGATTCGATCCTGATGGGAGTTGCAGCTTTGCTGAGTTCTATAATCGGTACCGCGACAGCAAGAATCTGCAATTTTAGTGATGAAAATATAAAGGCAGGTTTATACGGATTTAATGCAACGCTAGTAGGAGTAGGATTAGTTTTCTTCTTTGAAACAAGTCCGTTAATATGGTTTTTACTTGTTTTAGGATCTGTACTAAGCACATTGCTAATGGAATTTTCTATTCGTAAAAAGATTCCCTTTTTCACCTTTCCTTTTATTGTTATCACGGTAATTGCTGTTTTGAGTATTCAGCACTTTGGATTAGCAGTTGCAAGAATACCTGCAGCTAATGTAGAGATGAAGGAACTTGAAGATTTTGCTGTAGCTGCGCATGCTTATAGTGAAGTAATTTTTCAGGGAACTATCGCTGCAGGTTTACTGTTTTTTATTGGGGTTTTTCTCAATAATCCAACAGCAGCTTTATACGGATTCCTAGCGGCAGTAATTGCAGCAGCAATTGCGCATTTTGATCAAGATTCTGTAAAATTAATAGAAGATGGAATGTTTAGTTTCAATGCTGTTTTATGCGGAATTGCATGCAGCGGAACAAAACCAAGAGATGGATTATATGTATTGCTATCAGTAATCATAGCAACGTACTTTGATATTTTTATGATGCATAACGGATGGATTACACTTACGTTTCCATTTGTATTATCGATGTGGGTAATTGTTTTCCTAAAAAAAATAGTAGGCCGTTTTGAAAATAAAATGGCAATTGTAGAAGAAAATTAATAATAATGAGAAACAAACTTTTTACAGCAATTGTAATAGTATTGTTAGCGGTGCAGAATGGATTTGCTCAAGAAGCAAATAAGCCAGATGCAAAAAAAATAGAAGTAAACAAATCAGAAGCAGATACAATGCATCTGAGCAAAATAGTAATTAGTAATATCGACTTCAGGAAGCATATAATGAAAGTCGATTTAAAAATGTCACCCGTAAATTCTGCACAGGATCTATTGCGAAAAGTTCCCGGACTTTTTATTGCCCAGCATGCTGGCGGAGGTAAAGCAGAACAAATATTTTTGAGAGGTTTTGATAATGATCATGGAACCGACATCAGCGTTATGGCTGACGGAATGCCAGTAAACATAGTTTCGCATGCGCATGGACAAGGATATGCCGATCTGCATTTTCTGATTCCAGAAACAATCAAAGATATCGATTTTGGTAAAGGATCTTATTATGCCGATAAAGGAGATTTTAATACCTCGGGATATGTCAATTTTAGCACTTTTGACAGATTGGATAATAATCTTTTTAAGATTGAAGGTGGTTCGTTTAATACGATGCGAGCGGTGACAATGCTTAATCTTTTAGATAAAAATAATAAAGATAAGAGTTTCTATGTGGCGGGTGAATTCAATTATACCGATGGACCGTTTGATGTCAAACAGGATTTTACACGCGTAAATTTTTTAGCGAAGTACAGCCAATGGATTGATGAAAAACAATATATCTCTATTTTAGGATCTACCTTTTCTTCAAACTGGAATGCTTCGGGACAAATTCCGGAAAGAGCAGTAGAAGAAGGAATTATAAGCCGATGGGGATCTATAGATCCAACTGAGGGGGGAAGGACTTCGAGAACTAATTTGGCATTAAATTATAGATACTTAGCTAGTGAAAATGAAGAGTTTTCGAGCAATTTATTCTATTCTAAATATGATTTCAATCTGTTTTCAAACTTTACATTTTTTCTAAATGATCCTGTTTACGGAGACGAGATTCAGCAAACTGACAATCGTTCTATTTATGGTCTTGAAAATAAGTATATCCGAAGATTTGCATTTGAAAATAGCAACATGACTTGGACATCGGGAGCAGGATTCCGTTTTGATGATATCAAGGACTTACAATTAAATCATGTCTATCAGCGCGATTTATTGTTAGATAGATTATCTGATGGATCTGCTACAGAAGTCAATGTTCACGGTTATACCTCTCTTGATTATAGAGTTGGGAAATGGCTTATTAATCCATCAGCGAGGCTAGACTATTTAACCTTTAGTCTTCACGATCGTCTGGCTAGTTTACCTGCAGCAAAAGAGGCTTCGGCGGCGAGAGTAAGTCCAAAATTGAATATTTCGTATACACAGAACCAAAATGTGCAATGGTATATTAAGTCTGGTTTTGGGTTTCATTCTAATGACGTAAGAGTTGTAGTAGCACAAGATGGAAAAGACATTCTTCCTTATTCTTTTGGAAGTGATTTAGGTGTTATTCTGCGCCCAACAGCCAATATGATTATTCAGCCGGCTATCTGGCACATGTATTTGCAGCAAGAATTTGTATATGTTGGAGACGAGGCTGTGGTAGAACCATCAGGAAAAACACGCCGTTTGGGTTTTGATTTGAGTTTGAGATACCAACCCATTTCTTGGCTTTATTTAGACGGAGACCTAAATTATGCTCATGCCCGTTTTATTGATGAACCAAAAGGAGAAGATTATATTCCATTAGTTCCAACTTTTACGAGCACTGGTGGTGTGGCGGTAAAACTTCCTTCGGGTTTCTCAGCAAATCTTAGATACCGCTATATGGATTCAAGACCTGCTATCGAGGATAATTCAGTAAGAACACGTGGCTATTTCGTTAATGATCTTGTCTTGGCTTATGGAAAAAGAAAGTGGGAAGTAAACATGCAGTTTCAAAACATCTTTAATACCAAATGGAATGAAGCGCAATTTGAAACAGAAACCAGACTTAGAGACGAGACTAGTTCAGTATCAGAATTATGTTTTACTCCTGGTACCCCTTTCGCTGTAAAAGCAGGAATTAGCTACAAATTTTAAACTTTAGAAAATATGAAAAACGTGTCTGCAAAAAGCAAATTGCTATTGGCAGTGGTCATTTTTGTGGTCACATTTAGTAAATCATACGCACAATTAAGTCCACCAGGTTTAGGAGAAGGAAAAAACGCAGCTTGGTTTGCCTTTGGAGTTAGACAGTCTTTAGATTCACTTAAACAGAAAGAATCGACAACTTATGTTGGCTATGGATTAAAGAGCAGTCCAGATGAAAACAATCCGTTTTCTAAAATGGCTATTCTGGTAATCAATGAAGAAATTTCAAATCGCTATAAAAAGAATTGGGAATACTCTTATGCGTTAAGCTACAGACGATCTAACAATTACGACTCTGAGGCACCTTATGCGGAATTGAATCCTGCAATTGAGCAGGAATTTAGATTATACGGACGCTATTCTTATATCACAGAAGGGAACGGATTGAAATGGAAAAATACGATAAGACAAGAGTTTAGGAAATTTTTTAATCCAGATTTCAGTAATGCCGAAGAGAATTTTCAGTTGCGTACTCGCCTCAAAACACAGCTAAGCCTAGATTTAGGTAGCAGTAAAACGCATCATATTATAGGCGGAGCAGAGGCGCTTTTTGCCATAAGCAAAGAAAATGAACCCGAGAAGGAATGGTCAAAATTTGATTATAAAGAAAGCAGGTTCACACTTTACTACTCACTTACACCACATGAAATTCCATTTATTTTCGATGTAGGCTATATGTATAACCTCATTGGTAAAGGATCTGATATTTCAGACGTGAATTATTTGGCCTTAGATATAATTTGGAAAAATCCTTTTGGGGCATGATAAACTAATAGAAAGATTTAGTGCTTAACACATTTTGTAAAATTATTTTAAACACATAGAAACATAGTTTTTGTAAACTCAAAAAAAAGGCGTTTCACTAATTTCAATACACATAGAGCTATGTGTTAAAATTAAATCTTACTCAATATCACTCAACTCATTAGTCCACAAAAAAAAAGTAATAATTAAAACAGAAAAACAAATAAATTATGAGCGAAATTAAAAAGAACTCGAGAAATACTGAAAATGCGCCAAAAAGCCCATTTTCAACGCAAACCGTAGCGTTTTCTCATTACAACAATTTTTCGGCGCAATTGCCTATTGATCCTAAAACGGGAGAAATTGTTAGTGGCGATATTAAAGAGCAGGCAAAACAATGTTTGACAAATATTCAAGCAATTGTAGAAAGCATTGGTCATGTTATGGATGATACAGTAAAACTAACTGTTTTCTTAAAGAGTATTTCTGATTTAGAAGCAGTAGATGAAGTGTACAAAAGATTCTTCAAAAACAATCTTCCAACTCGCACAACTGTTGCTGTAGAAGCTCTTCCACTAGAAGGAGCTTTAATTCAAATCGATGCACTTATTTCAAACGGCGAGGGAACAACTCCGCAAAAAGCTTTAGATCTTATTAAAGTGACCAGAAATACAGAAAACGCACCAAAGAGCATACATGCACATAATGTTGCATTTTCTCACTACAGTAATATTTCTGCACAATTGCCTATCGATCCGCAATCTGGTAAAATTGTTGCAGGTGGCGTAAAAGAACAGACTGAACAGTGTTTAGAAAATATTAAAGCTATTTTAGAAAGCATTGGACACGTTATGAATGATGTGGTTAAAACTACCGTTTTTCTTAAAGACATTTCTGAGGCTGAAGCTGTAAACGAAGTTTTAGCAAAATTCTTCCCAAACTATGTTCCAGCTAGAACAATTGTTAGTGCTTCTGCTTTGCCAATGGATGCTTTGGTGCAGATTGATACTGCAGTCTCACATGGTGACGGAACTCCTCCGCAACTTCCAGAAGATGCACGTTTTTTAGTTATTGAAGCAAATAACACAGAAAACGCACCAAAAGTTCCGTATTCGCATACAGTTGCTTATTCACATTACAATCATATTTCAGGTCAATTGCCTTTGGTTTCAGAAAACAATCAAATAGTTGGAAGCGGAATTAAAGAGCAAGCGGCACAATGCTTAAATAATATCAAAGCAATTGTAGAAAGCATCGACCATAAAATGGATGACATTGTTAAAATAAACATTCAATTAAAAAATATTGAAGACCTTGATGCTGTCAACGAAATTTATACTTCATTTTTCAGCGGAGATTTGCCTGCAAGAACGGTAATTGGAGTTTCGGCAATTCCTGTGGATGCTTTGATCCAAGTTGACGCTGTTGTTTCTAACAGCGAAGGTACGCCAGCTTAATTTATCAGCTAAAATTTATATTTTTTAAGTAGAGTCTTTTTTAGACAAAAAACGCTTATAACAGGATTTTTAAACATCCTGTTTAAGCGTTTTCTTTTTTTATGAATGAGTTGTAAATCTTAATGCTTTAAAAACTGTGTTCGATAGTCAGAAGGTGATTCTCCTGTCACTTTTTTAAACATACGTGAAAAATAAGAAGGCGATTGAAAATGCAGCTCAAATGCGATTTCTGCTATTTCTTTCGAATTATCTTGTAAAAGAATTTGGCTGTGTTGAATCGTAATTTCGTTTATCCATTGTTTTGGGGCCTTTCCAGTAGTCTCTTTAACGCATTTGTTCAAATAATTGTCTGATATTTTTAATAGATTGGAGTAATAATCTATGTTTTTATGTTGAATATGGTTTTTCTGAACCAATTCCCTAAACTGAAAAGAGATAAAACTTGCACGGCTAAGTGATTTATTGTCTGTGTTTTCTGTTCGTATAATTTTTAATAATGCAGATTGAAGAAGAGATGTAGTGATTGCATTAATATGTTCGGTTTGGTTCAATTCTTCTTCCAGTAATTCAAATAAACGGATAAGCCAATTAATTTGGTTAGGATTTAAAATAGAGAAAGGGGAAGTGTAAAAAAAGTTTAGATCACTTGTAGTCAACGCAATTTCAGTGATGACCTCGTTTTCATAAATAACAAAAAATCCTTCAACATCATCTGATAATTCTAAGGTTGCCGTAAAATTCCCCTGTTTAATACTAAGCGCTTGGTTCGCATTAATTTCAAAAACGGAAGTTTCTAGCTGTTGTTTTACAAATCCTTTTGTAACAAAAATTAGAAAGTTGAAAGTGGTTTGATACGGATTAACTGGTATTACAATTTTCCTTAAATAGTTTTCAATTCGGTACAATTGTACGTTAGAATTATTAAAGAGATTGTGAGTGCTTATATCGGGAAGAAAGAACTTCTTGTACTCATAATTACTAATTAACTTAGGGCTATTTTTCATAGAAACCTCATTTTATAATATAGCTCCGGATGTAAAATGTAGAGATTGCGATACGGAATTAAAAATTAGATTTTAAAACTGTTTTTTGCAGTTAAAATCAAGCCACTAAGATAAGCTTTTTTTTCGGTTTTTAATCTTATATTATTTGAATTTATATCATATAATCCTTGTATTCACGGTCTTTTTCTTGCTTTTTTAAGTTAGCCTTGGAATAGTTTTTTGCAATCTTTTACCATCCATGGTTGTAAACTTTCAATAAGGCGTAAAAATGAGATAATCTAAGTTCATATTGCCGTTCTCAACAATATGCAATGTTACAAGCTGTTTGCCTTTTTTTAGCGTTATGTTTCCAATATTTCCCGAAAAGTTCCAATGGTGCCATTGTCTCCATGCTACAGGATCTTTATCGTCGTGAGTTGAAGTAATTTTGATATTTCCTGTGGCATCTTTTCCATTTACATCAAAAGATAGTACGCCGTCTCCATTTGCGGTATATTGAAGACCTATTTTATATCTCCCGGTTTTCTTTACCTCAACAGTGTAGTTAATCCATTCTTTAGGCTGAGTCCAACCAACATAAAGTTGTTTTAGTTTCACGGGAACTTTACTATATGGGGTATCGTCAATACTGTCCGATTTAGTATATGAAATATCAACACCTTCATTAATTCTAAATTCGTTAAGAGGATTTCCATTTACAGGATTAAGTTTTCCGCTTCCATTATTGACACTATCCAAATCAAAGTAAGCGACTCCCTGTCCGCCTAGGTCATAGAATTCACATTCTATTTTTCCTGGAATTTCCTGTACTTTATATGCGTTAGATTCTTTGGAAGGCTGGCCATTAGAAGAAAGAAGATAGCATCCTGCCAAGAGAGATGTAGAAAAACTAAGTGCTAATAATGTTTTTTTCATAGTTTTTATAATTAGGAAAAGAGACTTGTAAGATAATGATATTGAGTAAGACAAAAAAACTGAGTTGCTTTTTATTTTATTGGCAGTAAGTATTTCTTCATCATTGCTTCCATTGAGCTCTTCAGTAGTTATGTTCACGGATACGCTTTTGCCAATGATACTTCAAAATCACCATAAATAAGCAACCGATTGCTGTAATATGATTACTAAGTGGCTTTATTGTGCAATTTTTGCATTATAATTCATTGTTGTCTGTTTTTTATTGTTTTTTAGGACATTATGATACTATAAAACTGATTTTTAGATAAATTTTTATAATAATGCATTTTGTTTTTTCTTTAATTTTCTATGAATGTTTATTTGTTTTTTAAAACATTACGCAACTTTTTATTGATTTATCATTAAATAATTTAAGTATAAAATAGGTATTATGTTTTTTTATTCTATAATTTTTGAATATTAAACAAAAAAATAATTACACAACCGATTGTTTTTTTGAAAAAAGATATATATTTGTTCAAAAACTTACTATTTATTTCTGAATAATAAGTTCAGATCTCTAACTAAACCATAAACCATATTTTAATTATTTAAATCAATTATTATGACTAACTTTTTTGTTGCAAGTCGATCAAAGCTTCTCAAATGCTTTGGTTTTTTGATCTTAATGTCTGTCTTTTCGATTCACTCGAATGCACAGACAACAGTCACAGGAACAGTCTCAGATGATAAAGGACCTATTCCAGGTGCCAATGTAAATGTAAAAGGGACAAAGACTGGTGTCAGTACAGGTTTTGACGGTACTTATTCTATTGCAGTACCTTCTAACGGAGTGCTGGTCTTTAGTTTTTTAGGTTTCACAAGTCGTGAAGTCGGTGTTAATGGACAGAAAACTATTAACGTAAAATTGCAGGAGGATTCCAATAATCTAAAAGAAGTAGTTGTTATTGGGTATGGAGCCCAGCGCAAGGAAGCAGTTACAGGATCGGTAGCCTCAATCAAAGGAAGTGAAATACGTGAGGTTCCTTCTGCTAATATTACTCAGTCTATGCAGGGACGTCTTCCTGGTGTTCAAATTACACAGACCTCTACAAAACCGGGAGCTGCCATGCAGATCCGTATTCGAGGTACACGTTCATTAACAGCAGGCAATGATCCTTTAGTGGTGCTTGATGGTATTCCGTTTTCAGGAACTCTGGCCGATATAAGTCCTGAAGATATCAAAAGTGTAGATATATTAAAAGATGCATCTGCTACTGCTATTTATGGTTCTAGAGGAGCAAATGGGGTTATTTTGGTAACTAGCAACAGAGGAACGAAAGGACAAAGAACATCTATTGCCTATAATACTTATACAGGATATAAAACCGCTGTCAAGTATCCTATGATGGAAGGACCTAAATATGTTGAATTTCGAAAATTGGCAGGTAAAAATCTTGTAAACGGAATAGATGAAGCTGATGATGTGAACACAGACTGGCAAGATTTATTTTATAGAACAGGAATTGTAACGAATCATGATATTGCAGTTACAGGAGGAACAGAAAACGGCAATTATAATGTTGGAGTTAATTACTATAAAGACCAGGCTGTAATACCAGGATCAGAATATAACAGATATTCTATTCGTGCGGCTTTAGATCAGGAAATTGGCATTTTCAAAATTGGTTTTTCTTCTAATAATAATTACAGTATAACAGACGGTGCTAGTTTGGGAATGTACGGAGTTTTAAGTATGTCGCCAATTGCAAATCCTTATAATGAAGACGGTTCGCTAAAAAGAACCGTAAAAATGCCTCAAGATGAAAACTGGGTTTATACTAAAGAAAGTATGAGAAACCTTGGAGATAAGTGGGCTGATACAAACAAAGCTTTCGGTTCTTATAATTCTATTTACGGCGAACTAAAAATACCAGCTGTTGAAGGTTTAAAAGCTCGTGTGAATCTAGGAGGGAACTACAGAACCAGCAATTCAGGCACTTATACAGGAATAGGAGTTTTTAATGCTAATCCAGACAATCCAAATGTAGCATCTATTGGAAACTCGCAGTCTACAAGCTGGACAGTTGAAACAATGCTGACCTATGATCGTACATTTTCTGAAAAACATAAAATAAATGCATTGGCGATGTATTCGTCAGCACAAGATACGTACAACAGTTCTTTAATTTCAAGAAGAAATATAGCAGGAGATAGTTTTCAGTATTTTAATTTAGGTCAGACTTCTACAGGTGATAATGATGATATTACTATAAATAATGGCAATCAGACTTATACTCAAAGTGGTCTTATTTCGTATATGGCTCGTGCAATGTATTCGTATGCAGATCGCTATATGATTAGCGCAACAGTACGTTCTGATGCTTCTTCTCGTCTAGCGCCTTCTAATCAGTGGCACACTTATCCAGCATTTTCAGCGGGTTGGAATATTAGTAAAGAGTCTTTCATGAAGAATGTAAAGTGGGTAAATGCTTTAAAACTTAGAGGAGGATATGGTCAGACTTCAAATCAGTCCGTGGCACCTTATGCAACTTTAGGTTATTTAAGTACAAGACCTTATAATTTTGGAGCAAGTAATGCCACTGGTTATTATGTTTCGACTCTTCCTAATCCTAATTTAGGATGGGAGTATTCTATCACGTCAAATTTCGGATTAGATTTTTCTCTTTTTAATAACAGGCTTTCAGGAACAGCTGAGTACTATACAACAGATACAAAAGATCTTTTGTTGAGCGTTAATCTTCCTGTAACTTCTGGAGTTAGTTCGTATGTAGGTAATGTTGGATCAACTCAGAATAAAGGTTGGGAGTTAAGTCTTAATGGTGTAATTCTAGACAACTATAATGGATGGACTTGGGATGCAGGTGTTAACATCTATAGCAATAAAAACAAATTGGTATCTCTTGCTTCGGGCATGACAGAAGATCAGAATAACTGGTGGTTTGTTGGAAAACCGCTTAATGTAATTTACGATTATAAAAAAATAGGACTCTGGCAGACCGATGCTGAGGCAAAACAATATGAAGGACCTGCAGGTCAAGCTGGAATGGTAAGAGTTGCTTATACTGGAGATTATAATACTGATGGAACACCTAAGAGATTGATTGGAGCAGAAGACAGACAGGTGTTAAATGCAGATCCAGATTTTCAAGGTGGTTTTAATACAAGAGTGGCCTATAAAAATTTTGATATAAGCGTTGTAGGTCTTTTCCAGAGCGGAGGTATTTTAAACAGTACACTTTACGGTTCTAACGGTTATTTAAATATCAATGACGGAAGACGCGGACAAATTGATGTAGATTACTGGACGCCTGAGAATACCGATGCTCAGTTTCCAAAACCAGGAGGTCCTACAGAAAGTAATAATCCTAAATACGGTTCTACTTTAGGGTATTTTGACGGATCATTTGTTAAGTTAAAAACTATTACCCTTGGTTACAGTCTCAATAAGCAATGGATTAAAAGCGCTGGAATGGAAAAGCTGAAACTTTACTGTACTATTCAGAATCCGTGGGTAATTTATTCACCTTATCATAAAGTATCTGGATTAGATCCTGAAACTAATTCTTATGCAAACGACGCTTCAAATATGGCTGTTGCCTATTCAGGAAACTTAAGCCGTTTGTTAACTGTAGGTTATAACACGCCTCAGTCACGCAATCTGATTTTGGGACTTAGTATAATTTTTTAAACAGAAAACAGCAATGAAACATATTCAAGTAAAAAAATATATTATAACAGCATTTGCTTCAATTTTTCTGGCAGGATGTTCAGATAATATATTAGAAGAAAATCCTAGAGCTATTTTTACCCCAGATTATTTTTCTACTCAAGAAGGAGTAATGGGAGGAATAACATCAATGTACGGCCATTTGAGATATATGTATGGTAGCGGTTATTTTTTAAATACAGGACAGATTGCAACCGATGAATCTACATGGGGACAAAACTCAGATGGGAATGTTAAAAATCTTGACTTTTCTGGAGTAGGAGTAATTAATGCTCAAACAAGTAATACTGGTATAGTCTGGGGGAATACTTTTCCTAATATCAATACGGCAAGTGGTGTAATTGAAAACGCTTCCAAAATTGGAACCATTTCTCCAGCTCTGATTGCTGAAGCAAGATTTTTTAGAGCTTTTGACTACTTCTTATTAGTACAGACTTTTGGAGGTGTGCCATTAGATTTGGGAGCAGGAGAATTGAGATTTAATTCTTCTACAGTAAGAACTTCTGTGCGAAATACGGTTCCAGAAGTTTATAGCAAAGCGATATTTCCAGATTTAAGACAAGCGGTTGAAGACTTGCCAGTAACAGGACGTGTGACTGGAGGTCTTACTAAAACAGCTGCACGTTTTTATCTTGCCAAAGCATATCTAACATTTGCATGGTGGCTAGAAAATCCGAATAATATCCCTACTTATCCTTTAGCCGACCGCAAAGATTTAGATGGGCATGATGCAGCTTGGTATTATCAGCAAGCTTATAACGTTGCAGTAGAAGCGATAAATAATCCTGGACCTTTCGGATTAGTGTCTTCTTTTTACGAAGTAAGTGTTGGTAAAAATGACCGCAATAAAGAAATGCTGCTGTATGCAGATCATACAGAGACCAGTTCTCTTTATAACGGAGGTGATATCGGTTATAGTGGCGGAGGTTTTAGCACAGATTATTTTGCTGGATGGTTTGGTCAGTTTAATTATACTGGTGTAAGAAGTTCTTCAAGCAGCACCGGTTGGGCTGCGGTAAGTTCTGTGCAGCGTGAAGCAGAACAGCATTTAGGAAGACCATGGACGATGCTTGCGCCTCCTATTGAAGTGTTTAAAAAGACATTTGCCGATAAAACAAATGATTCTAGATATGACGGAACTTTCACTACAGTATATCGTGGAAACTGGGCGAAAGCAGGAATTAGTTCGCCAGTATTGTATAATGCCAATTATCTTCCTATTTCAAACGGAGATCCAGTTCTTACCTTTTTAAATAATGATACTCCCGGTATTGATTATTCTAATTCTGTATTTAACAGTTCAATTGGTGCAGGAGTTCTTCCTGGAAGAGCAGATTTTGTAATTGAGCCAAGCGTAATCTCTAGAATATGTTATCCAGGAAATTGGAAATTAGGCCCATATCGTACAGATAACGGAACAGGTTTAGGTTCTCCTAACGGAAGCAGTACGCGTCCGTTTCCAATAGCTAAATTCTCTGAGTTGTATTTTATAGCTGCAGAAGCCGCTGTTAAAGGAGCTTCAGTGCAAGGAGGAAAAACAGCAAGAGATTTGATTAATGTTATTCGCGCTCGTGCTGGAAAATGGACTTTTGATAATAATGGCAATAAAGTTAAAACGCAGGACAACAGTGCTGCGATGACGGCTGCTACTCCTTTAATTATTGATATTGATTATATTCTTGCAGAACGTTCTCGTGAATATTTTGGAGAAGGCTATAGATGGTATGATCTCGTACGCACGCAAAAATGGACCCAATACGGAAATTCATTTTCAATTGCGGGAGCTACTAATCCAAACGATTGGAAAGATCATAGCGTTAAGGTGTTTACAAGAACAATTGCTCCTGAGAATTACCTTCGTCCAATACCAACAAGCCAGCTCGACGGGATGCAGATGACGCCTGAAGAAAAAGCAGCCTATCAGAATCCTGGCTATTAATATTTTTTATAATAGGTTAGTTTAAGTTAGTTGAAAATAGATATTTTGAAATTGAAATGTCTATTAAGTAAAAGCATTAACGGCAGTTTGCCGTAAAAGAAGCCGAGAAGGAGTATTGTAAATAGATCTCATTGGCTTTGTGAAAATGCTTTTTAAGCAGGAGCAAAAGTTTATCTTTTGCTCCTTTTTATTTTATGTGAATTTAAAGCAGTTGAATTAGTTCCGCCATGATAAAAGTTTAAATATTAAAAAGTCAAAGAAACTCTCTTTGTAATCATTTTCGTTGCTCCTTATTCTTTCAAATTACTAATTATGCAATTCAATTTAAAATTGTTGTACATTTATGTAAGGTTTCATCTATGTTTTTTATGAGTCACTTATTCTGCATAATAGTATAATATGAACGGATTAATAGCGCCCAATAGATTGTATAGTTTTTTTAAAGCAAGAAAAGGAATCTCTTTCTTACGGGAGAATGATAAAATTATCAGACAGTTTATATTTACCATTTTCTTTATTGGAATTGGAATCTGGTTTATTAAACATGAAAACTCGGAATTAAAAGAAGTAAAAAATGTGCTGGCTGATGCTCAAAGTTTCTGGATTTTATTCGGAATAGCTCTAGCTGTTTTTTATATAATACTTCAGGCCCTAATGTACTTTGCTTCCTTTAAAGCGGTTCAAAGCAAAATATCATTTAAACAAGCGCTAATTTTATTTCTTAAACGAAATTTTATCAGTGTTTTTCTTCCTGCTGGTGGAATTTCTTCTTTGGCATTTTTTACAAAATCTATCAAAAAGAGCGGAGTCAAACCTATTCATATCCATTTTGCCTCATTAATCTATGGTTTTGTTGGAATACTATCAGTAATAATTGTAGCAATACCAGCTTTAATTTACTCTCTCTTTCAAGGAACTTTAGGAGCTGGTATATGGTATGCTTTTGCAGCAGTAGTGGGATTAAGTATTCTTGTTTTTTTTATTTATACTTCAATTATAAATAAAGGAACTATCTATCGTTTTGTAGTGAAGATTTCACCTTCGTCAGAGATATTTATTGAAGATTTCAGAAACAATAAAATAAACAAGAATCAATTTCTGCAAGTTGTTTTTTACTCCCTAATTATTGAATTTGTTGGTATAGCGCATTTGTATGTAGCCATGATTGCATTGGGTTTTACACCCTCGCTGGCTGCTGCCGCAGTAGGCTATATTATTTCAGTTATATTTTTGATTGTTTCTCCTTTTCTTCGTGGACTTGGCGCCATTGAGATTTCAATGAGTTTTATATTGATACAATTTGGTTTTGAGAACGTTAATGCTATTGCCATTACTTTTTTGTATCGTTTTTTTGAATTTTGGGTTCCCCTGCTCGCTGGTGCGGCGCTTTTCTTATTTAGTGCTAATAATATATTGATGAGAATTATACCTTCTTTTCTGCTTTTTATTTTAGGTTTAATAAATATAGTTTCAGTATTAACGCCTGCTATTTCAGAACGTTTGCATGCATTAGAAAATTTTATTCCCATTTCGGCTATTAAAGCATCGAATTACTTTGTCATTACTGCTGGTTTGTTTATGCTTGTAAATGCTACTTTCATGCTTAAAGGATTACGAACAGCTTGGTGGTTTGCCGTTTTCTTGACAAGTATTTCTGCTATTGGACATCTTACTAAGGCAATTGATTATGAAGAGGCCGTAATTGCTTTAATTGTATTGTTGACTTTAATTTTTACCAGAAAAGAATATTATATTAAAAGTGATTCACACTTCCAGAGTATAGGCTTCAAAACCGTTTTAATTAGTATTATCGCTGTTTTGGTATACAGTATTCTAGGATTTTATTTTTTGGATAAAAAACATTTTAATATTGATTTTAATTGGTTTGAATCGATTAAGTACGGACTTCAGAATTATTTCTTAATAGGAAGTTCAGATTTAGTTCCTTTAGATCGTTTTGCAAGACGCTTTTTGCTTTCTATAAAGATATGCGGATTTTTATCATTGGGATTTTTAATTTTTGCCCTAATTAGGCCTTATACAATAAAAAAGAAAGCTGTAGAAAATGATTTTATAATGGCAGATGAAATCATGAAACAATATGGAAATTCAGCTCTCGATTATTTTAAAACATACAATGACAAAGTTATTTTCATAGCTGCCAGTAAAAAAGCTTTTTTAGCATATCGCGTAACAGATAATTTTGCTGTGGTTTTGGAGAGTCCAGTTGCGGAATCGGAAAATGAAATAAAAAAATGCATCCTAGAGTTCGATGATTATTGTTATGAGAACGGATTAAAAAGCATTTATTATCGTGTTTCAGAAGAAAGTATAGTCCTGTTTCATTCACTAAACAAAAAGACTTTGTTTATAGGACAGGAAGGAGTTGTAGATTTAAGCACATTTAGTTTAGAAGGAGGCGCCAAAAAATCACTTCGTAATGCGGTTAGCAAAGTACAAGAAAAAGGATTTATTGCAACGATACATACTGCACCGATTAAGGATGGATTATTACAGAAAATAAAAGCAGTTAGTGATGAATGGCTTGCTGATACAGGAAGGAGTGAAATAATTTTTTCGCAAGGAAGATTTGATTGGGAAGAGCTAAAACAGCAGACTATTATTACTGTAGAAAATACAGAAGAGAAAATAGTAGCATTTCTAAATGTAATTCCGGATTACGCGAAAGATGAAGGTACTTACGATTTGATCCGAAAAACCACTGATGCGCCGAATGGTATTATGGATTTTATTCTTTTGGAGCTTTTTAAGTATTTAAAATCTCAAGGTTGCACAAAAGTAAATTTAGGATTGGCCGCAATGAGCGGATTAGAAGAAGCAGAAACATTTCCTGAAAAATCTATGAAATTTGCCTATGAACGAATTAAGTTCTTTTCACATTATAAAGGACTGCGTGATTTTAAAGAAAAATTTTCACCAGTTTGGTATAATAAATATCTGGTGTATTCTCATGATTATGATTTGGTGCAAGTGCCAATAATCTTAAATAAAGTAGTTAAACCTTAATTGAAAGCGATGGAAGTTACGAATGCGAAGAATTTAAATGAGATCAAAATCGTGGCTTTGTTGTGCATTTTAGTATGCATACTAGATTTTATTGTATTATTTGTTTTAGGCGATTATTATCCAGGTTACAGTCAGTTAAAAAATACAATAAGTTCTTTAGGAGCTTCAGCAAGTCCTGTGTCTGAAATAATTTCAGTATGGTGGATATTTATTGGAATTGTTTTTATTTTTTTCGGATTTCATCTTAAAAGCGCATTTAACCGTCAAACAAAAAATGTCAGTATCGCTTCTTGGCTGATTATTTTGTATGGATTAGGTGAAGGAATTGGTTCAGGTGCATTTAAAGCAGATAGAATAGAAGGGAGAATGACAAGCTCATTTATACTGCATAATATTGCTGGAGGCATCGGAGTTTTGGCAGCATTGCTTTTACCGCTATTTATGAGCAAAGTAATCTCAAAAACCGAAAGCCGTTTTTTTTATCTGTTCTCGTACATAGTGTTTGTTGTTGGGCTTATTACAACGCTTTTGTTTACAATTCGATTTTCTTCAAATGAAAATGATTTCATAGTCCTTTACAAAGGCTTGTGGCAGAGACTTTTTCTTTTAAATCTTTATATCTACTTTATTGCAGTTTCGATTATAATGTTTAATAAAAAAAGTATCGTTTAACACATTGGCTAGCATTATATAATAAGAAAGATGTTTCTATAAATTCAAAATAATTGCGCACAACAGTTAGTTTAATTTCATAATGTAAAAAAGTAATTAAATGAAGAAAATTGTAATTATCATTCTGCACCTTTTTATTTTTAATTTCAATGCATTTGCTTTAGTAGCCGATACTATAAAAGTAGGAGCCTTTGGAAAAGTAATTATTTACAAACCTAAAGTTACGCCTATTGCAGTAGTTTTATTTGTTTCTGGCGATGGAGGTTGGAACAGTGGTGTTGTAGATATGGCAAAAAGTATTGTCGATCAAGGAGCCTTGGTGGCAGGTGTTGATATTCAGCATTACTTTAAAGCAATCAAAAAAGAAAAAACAAAATGCTACTATCCGGCAGGAGATTTTGAAGAGTTGAGTATGATTTTGCAGAAGAAGTTAAAGATGAATCAATATCTAAAACCAATTTTGGTTGGATATTCTTCTGGAGCGACTCTGGTTTATGGAATGCTGGCTCAGGCTCCAGCAAATACTTTTAATGGAGCAATTGCTTTAGGTTTCTGCCCTGATATTGAAACAGACAGAACATTGTGCGACGGTTCTGGTTTGACGTCACATGTTTTAAAAGAAGGAAAAGCTTATTATCTTGAAAAAACGGAAAAATTGACCGCACCCTTTATAGTTTTGCAGGGAACTACAGATCAAGTTTGTAATTATGCAGATACCAAAAAGTATATGGATGGACTGAAACAGGGAAAGTTAGTATCATTGCCAAAAGTAGGTCATGGATTTTCTGTTACAAAAAATTGGTTGCCACAATTTATAGAAGCTTATAAGCAGATATTAAACACACCAAGTTATGCGAAACAAAAATTGGAGCAGAATTCTTTATTAAAAGAACAGCATTTTGAAATGCCAGTAACAGTGATTCCCGCTAAAATTAAAGATGAATCATTGCCAATCGCATTTTTGATTTCTGGTGATGGAGGATGGACGAGCTTTGATCAATCGTTTGGAGAAACTCTGGCAGATAAAGGAGTTGCAGTAATAGGATTAGATGCACAGAAATATTTTTGGAATTCAAAAACTCCTGTAGAAACCGCAAGCGCAATATCAAAAACTGTTGAATATTATTTGCAGCAATGGAACAAAAAGACATTTATACTTGTAGGTTATTCATTTGGAGCATCTGTTGTGCCATTTACGGCCGCAAATATATCTGAAGCTTTAAAAGGAAAACTAATGGGAGTTTATGCTCTATCTCCTGATATAAAAGCTGATTTCGAAATTCATATTGCTGATATGTTAAGTATGGAAAGTTCCAGCGATAATTATGATGTTGTTTCTGAAATGAAGAAAATTAAAATCTACAATCCAGTTTGTTTCTTTGGAAATGAAGAAGATGCTGAAATTCGCAATCATTTCTCAGAAGCGGGGATTAAAATTATCGAAATTCCAGGTTCTCACCATTACGATAATGATTTTTCCAAAATAACTGAAAGTATACTTTATTCGGTAAGAAAGCTTTAGTTGCTAATTAATCTTTATATTTTTTATTAGATAATGGGAAAACTATTGCGATTTTTTAAGAACGCGGTTTAGACAAATTTCTATCGTACATCACAATGGTTCCTGCTACGGCGACATTCAAACTCTTTTCTGATTTGAATTTCACCAAATGATGGCACTTTTCCATTACTTTTTTAGATAAGCCGTGATCTTCTGCACCCAAAATATAAACGCAGCGTCTCGGGTGTTCAAAGGTTTCTAGGTCGGAAGCATTTTCAGATAATTCGACTCCAACTAATCTTGCCCCTTTAGGTAAGTTTTCGAAAAATGCCTCGAAAGTATCGTAATGAAAATAAGGAATTGCTTTAACTGCATCGTGTGTATCACAAGCTTGTTTAGCATATCGATTTCCTATGGTAAATATAAAAGTAGCCCCTAAGTTTTGAGCCGATCTCCACAAAACACCTAAGTTTTCTGGCGTTTTACCATTTTGTATTCCTATACCAAAGTATTCATTTATAAAATTATCATTCATAAGCGCAAAAGTACAAACTGTATGGAGATAAATCAATTTTTTGTTTTGACAGAGGAATAGAAAGACAACAAAGCAAAAGAGTTAAGAAATTCAGACTATCTAAATTATTTTAAAAATCTACTTTCGCTTGATCTAAAGCGCAATGAGATTTAGGCTGCGCCTTTATGGTATTTCTTTTTGTATTCTATAGGTGCAATTCCCGTAATTTTTTTAAATGCATCGCGAAAAGCTTTTATGTCAGAATAACCCACTTCGTACATCACTTCATTTACCGTTTTTCGGTCTGATTCAAAGGCTTTTTTGGCCGCTTCTATTTTTACCCTTTGCTGATATTCGCTCGGAGTATTTCCTGTCGCTCTTATAAATCTTCGGTCAAAATTTCTT
The DNA here is from genome assembly GCF_039581425.1 of Flavobacterium movens. Taxonomy (NCBI): domain Bacteria; kingdom Pseudomonadati; phylum Bacteroidota; class Flavobacteriia; order Flavobacteriales; family Flavobacteriaceae; genus Flavobacterium; species Flavobacterium movens. Next base: position 187,894 of record NZ_JBCPXY010000010.1, on the reverse strand, counting down.
CTGCTTACGTTAAACCTGTTAGAAAGATCACTCATAGACAGTTTTTCGCCCAGATTTTGTTCTATAAAAGATTGCGCATGCAATACCATTTCATCTTCATGCTTTTTCTGACCTGAGAAAATAATAAATTGCGATTGCGTACTTCGATTCATTTCAATCTGAAATACTTTTGCGCAATAAATTGCTGTAGTTCTACCGTAATATTTTTCAATAAGATAAATCATCAGATTCAAAAAAGAATAAGCACCACCATTGGTATAAATTCCATTTTCGTCTGTAATTAGTTCGTCAATTCTAAGATTTATTTTTGGAAACATCTTACTGAAATTTTCCTTAACAGACCAGTGCGTAGAACAGCTTTTTCCATCAAGAAGTCCCGATGCGGCGAGCATGAAAGCTCCAGTGCAAATAGTCGCGATTTCGGCACCTTTTCTATACTGTTTTTGTAGCCACAGCACTAATTCTTCATTATGTTCAAGAGCAAGATTATAATTGTGGTTTAATGACGGAATGATAATCAAATCGGTTTTACTAACCTGCGAAATATTTAAATGAGGTTTCACAGTAAAAATTCCCTGATTGAATTCTACTTTCTCAGAAATTCCGGCAAGCTGAATATGAAACAATTCTTTTTTGCCATTTGCTCTATTAAAAGCATTTGCTTTTGTAAAGATTTCGTACGCGCCAGAAATACTCGAAAGATTATTGTCTCCTTCAGGAACTATAATGATAAGTTGTTTCATGATATTTTTATATAAAGATACTAAAAGTCATTGTCCAAATACACCTCTAAGAATGTCTAGTTTTCATATTATAAAGTTCAGTATTTGCTTTTAATTTTACTTTAAGTATTATCTAATCAATATAATAAAACAGTATTATGGCAAAAATGACAGTAATTTACAAAACTCCAAAAGACACTGCTTTTTTTGAAAAACATTATTATGAAGTGCATATTCCTTTGGCAAAAAAACTTCCTGGAATTATAAAATATGAAGTAAGCAATGGATCTGTCTTATCGCTTACAGGACATTTAGATGTATATCTTGTGGCTAATTTATATTTCGATTCTTTAGAAGCCATGATGGAATCTTTTAAGTCAGATATCGGACAGCAATGCGCTGTCGATCGCAGAATTCTAGCCAATGACGATGAGGTACAGATTTATGTGTATGATGTAAAAAATACCTAATTTTTCATTGTTTCATTTTAACGGTTCAAGGTTCATTTTACTATTTCTGGTTTCAGATTATAATCTGAAACCATTTCCAGAGGCTCAGGCAGGAGGATTAAAGTTTTTCATTTTAATTTTAAGTATTATTTATTTCAAAGCAGTTTTTCTATATGCAGAGAAATGAATTGAAATATATACAGTTACTTATAATTGAGTATGTGTATATGAACTTATAAGGTAAAACAAAGTATTAATCTAAATACAATCCAACCTATGGCCGCTATTCCTGACGAATTGTATAATGTTAAGTTTGCAGCATACTTTGATTCAATGAAAGAATTGTATATACTCGACCAAAAATTTAAAGTAATGTGTGATGCTTACTGCGTTAGCACAGCTAAAACAGAGTTATACAAAGATAGGAGCGAAAAAAATTTCAGACGCCGAATGAAGTTTGAGAATCTGTCAAGAGAATTAGAGGAAGAAATACTTTTTTATATTATGCGAAACAGATAATTCTGCCTGAAATTATTTTGTAATTAACCCTCATGTTTAGAAAGGGCTATTTCAGATACGGCTTTCCATTGTTCCATTTTTTCTGCTTTAGTTAAACCCGCGTTTAGTCCACTTGTGGAGGGCAGCGTTGTATAAGTTATTCCTTCCTGCGGTATAGTATGTTTATGAAAGTATTTTGTGGCAGCTTTGCTTTCAAAAAAGACATGTTTTATATTTGGAAACTGTTTGTGCAGGCTCTCAAAATCGTTAAGAATTTCTTCTGTTATTTTAGCGTCGCTACTTCCTTCTCTTTTACAGCTTTTAAGAACATTCCAAAGACCAATATTGTATTTTGTTAGCAATGCTTTTCGATCTTCATAAGAAGTGCTGAATTCTTCATCAAAAATAGCAAACAGAATTTTCCAGAAAAGATTGCCTTTGTTGGCGTAGTATTGCTGCTTCGCAATAGACTGTTCGCCCGCCATAGTGCCCATAATTAGAATAATTGTGGAATTATCTATTAATGGATGAAGGGCTTTTTTATACATGTTTTTGACTTCTTTCTTCTTTGTTCTCGTAAAATTACCAATAAAGATTTGAAATGAGAAGAAGACTTAAAAATCAATAAATGTCTTTAACTTGTATTAGATTTTGTTTTTAAAGAAAAAACTTTTAGATATTTACGCCTTAAAAGAAACTAATGTGGCGCAAAGTCAGTCCCGAAAGCTTTCGGGATTACGCAGCGCTAATTAAGAACATTTTGTGGAGCAGGGGGGGATGGATGAAATAAAAGAACAAAAAGTAAAAAATAATGAAACAAAAATTAAAAAAAGAATTTTATAAAACGATTGGATTTGCAGTGTTTATATTTGTATTGACATTTTTCTTTTTTAAAGAATATGTTCTCCAATCTTCTTCAATTTTAGGAAGTCTTTTTTCTAGTATTATAGGTGTACTTTTAACTTTTGGCCTCACATGGTTCTTAAAAAATAGATCCCTCTTTCAAATGCTTATGGTTATCCTGATTTATATTTTTTTTATTGCGCTCTTTGCTTATTCCCAAAAAAACAATTCAATAACGGATAGCCCTGTTATTAAAACAAATATAAATTCTGTTTGTGGCAACTGGGTTACAAAGGAAAATGGCTTAATTCTTAAACTGAATATTAGCGGTAAGGCACTGAAAATGAATTTTTATCCTAATAATAAACAATTGTTTTTTGAGTATGAAATGAACGATAACGTAATTGATTTTTTTAATGATGATGATGTGTCTAGTTTTCAATGGAAAATTCTGAAGCTAACAAGTGATTCATTAGTTGTACTTGAAAAAAAACAGATTTTAAAATTTAAAAAGGAAAAATAAGGGCAACGTACAACGCTCCCCTGTTCCCGAAGTGTTCAACTGAAAAGGTGCGAAAACGACATTTGCGCAGCAAAGAAAAGTTTTTACAAAAAAACTGCACGATTCTGAAAGCTTTCGAAATTGTGCAGTTTTACGGGCTATAAAGGGTGATAAAAATTTGTTTTAGACTATCGAACAAGCACTTTTATTTTCTTTAACCAAAGGCTTAAGTCCAAGATTTTGAAACATCTGCATATCTTCAGACAATCCTGGATTTGGTGTTACCAATAAAGTTTCGCGTTCCCCAGTAAAAATAGAATTGGCTCCTGCCATAAAACACCAAGCTTGTTCTTCTTCGGTCATTTCGATACGTCCGGCGCTCAAACGAACAATAGAAGCAGGCATCACAATACGCGCTGTAGCTATCATTCGAACCATATCCCAAATAGGCACTTTCGGATTGTTTTCTAGCGGAGTTCCTTTTACTCTGGCCAAGGCATTTACAGGAACAGATTCAGGATGAACAGGCATTGTTGCCAAAGTTAGCAGCATAGAAACTCTATCGGCATTAGATTCTCCAAGACCCCGCTCTCCGAAGAGTTCAACTGAAAAGCTGCGCAAATGTCTCTGACCCCCCGCTCTCCGAAGAGTTCAACTGAAAAGCTGCGCAAATGTCTCTGACTTTGCGCAATTTTTTTTGTAGTTATTAGAATTTTGATACATCACAAAAGTCTCCGACTTTTTCCGTTCATACCTTGTTAGAATTTTTTCATTAGGAATTTTTTTGTTTTAAAGTCAGAGACTTTAAGAACGTGTATGTTTTTAAGTACATTTGTTTGAAAAGCGTAAAGTCGGAGACATTTGCGCAGCGTTAATTAAGAACACTTTGCGGAGCAGGGTTTGTGATTTGCTGATACATTTACAGCTAGAATTACTATAAAAACATTTGATATGACATATGAAGATTTCTTAACAGATTGTTTTGCTGAACTACAAAAAATGCAAGATGATTTAAATAAAGCGTACGATATTAATTCTTTTACAAGTTGGAATTATGACCAGCCGAGTGGCATTATTACACTATCTAAGCCTGATAAAACTATTAATTTCAGATATTATCAAGTTGGCACTTATTCCACAGAATCGAAAACTTGGAAATGGTCTTGGGACAATGAAAATACATCTAAAAACGTAGTCGCTGATATTGAAAAAATTAAAGGTTTTGGAATTGCAAATAGCTATGAGAATCTAATGAATGGGGAATTTCCATCTTATGATGAGATAGGATGGGAATTATCTTCTATCTGCTGTAATTTAATAGGCGGTATTGGCGTGTATAGGCCTGTTGTTGATCACTTAAAAATTCACATTGTATTAACTGAAATGATTGATAATGATTTAGCCGAAAGGGAAAAGACCAAATATGTTGATTGCGAAAATCATGAGAGAAGAAGAAGGGCATTTATCTGCCAGCATTTAAAGGAAGGAAGTAAAAATGGATTTGAAGAATCATTTGAAACATTTGAAGATATGGAATTCGAATATGAGGATGATGATTTTGTGGCTTGGTGTAACGAATGTGAAAAATTGAGAGTCGAAGAAGGTGGTTTGTCAGAAAAATGCTGGGAAGAAGGCAAATTTAAAATTGTTTGCGAAAAATGCTATTTCAAAATTAAAGAAACAAATACCTAAAAATCAGATTACATTCTATTCCCGCTCTCCTAAGAGTTCCTAATGAAAAGCTACGCAAATCTCGAAAGCTTTCGGGACTGACTTTGCGCAATTTATTTGTCTTAGAAATTGTAATCTTGATTAGTTTTTTTATAAAGACATAAAAAAAGAGAGACTTTAGAGTCTCTCTTTTATTGAACTAATATTGTAATAAATATTATTTACCAATTAATTTCTCAAGCCTGGCCATCATTTCATCTTTCTCTTTTAGCATACGTTCAAACAAAGCAATTTTCTCTTCATGAAGTTTTTTGATTTCCTCAATTGGATTGTTATTAAAAACTTCAATTCGGTTATTGAACATTGAATTATCTGAGAAATTACATGAAATTAAATTAACGGCTTGTTCCTCATCAAAATTTTGAAAAGCTTCAACAGGAATTTTTAATATAGCTGAGATTTGTCTAAGCAGACTCTCTTCAATTGTATCTTTTTGTTCCAGCATAGAAATCTTCTTTTGGCTCCAGTCTTCTCCAAGATCATAAGCCAATGCTTCTTGCTTAATGTTAAGCATTTCTCTGAAGCGTTTTATGTTTCTTCCCTGATGAATTTTCTGTTCCATATTGCGTTTTATTTTTCTATTGGCTCAAAGATAAAGCCATTTTGATGAACTTCAAAGATAGAAAAATATCCAATAAAATATTTTTTTTGTCAGATATTATAGCTGCTTTTTAAATCACAGAACAAGCACTTTTGTTTTCTTTAACCAAAGGCTTAAGTCCAAGATTTTGAAACATCTGCATGTCTTCAGATAATCCTGGATTTGGCGTAACCAATAAAGTTTCGCGTTCTCCTGTAAAAATAGAATTGGCACCAGCCATAAAACACCAAGCTTGTTCTTCTTCGGTCATTTCGATACGTCCAGCGCTCAAACGAACAATAGATGCAGGCATCACAATACGCGCTGTAGCTATCATTCGAACCATATCCCAAATAGGCACTTTCGGATTGTTTTCTAACGGAGTTCCTTTTACTCTTGCCAAGGCATTTACAGGAACAGATTCAGGATGAACAGGCATTGTTGCCAAAGTTAGCAGCATAGAAACTCTATCACCATTAGATTCTCCAAGGCCAATTATTCCGCCCGAACAAACCGTGATTCCTGCTTTTCTCACGTTATTAATAGTATCCAAACGTTGGTCAAACTTACGCGTGCTGATTATTTCATCGTAATAACTTTCAGAAGTATCCAAATTATGGTTATAAGCATACAGACCCGCTTCTTGAAGACGAATGGCTTGCTCTTCTGTAAGCATTCCCAAAGTACAGCAAACTTCCAAACCAAGATCGTTTACACCTTTTACCATTTCGATAACACGATCAAAATCTTTGTTGTCACGCACTTCACGCCAAGCGGCCGCCATACAAAAACGAGAAGAACCGCCGTCTTTTGCTTTTTGCGCATGTTCTAATACTTTTTCTGTTGGAAGTAGTGCTTGAACTTTAATATCTGTATGATAACGTGCTGCTTGTCCGCAATACGAACAATCTTCTGGACAACCGCCTGTTTTTACAGAAAGCAACGTACAAACCTGTATTTCTGAAGGTTTATGAAACTCTCGATGTACGGTTGCAGCCTGATAAACCAATTCTAATAAAGGCTGATCGTAAATAGCTTGAATTTCTTCTTTTTTCCAGTCGTGTCTTATTTGCGTGTTCATTTATTTTGATATGCTTTAATGATTTTTGGTCAAATGTATTGTTTTGCTGTATCATCAAAATGTACCACTTTTTATATTTTGAGTAGTCCGGTTACTAATTCTAGATTTAACGTCTTTAAGATTGAGCCAATTTATTTTTTCTTAAAAGAATCGGCATAATGGTCTACTTATACCTAAAAAATTTTGAGGTTACGAGGTTTTTTTTCTAATATAGTATTCTAATTGCAAACCAAATGAATAAGATATTAGTTACTGGCGGAAATGGACATCTAGGAAAATATATTGTTGATATATTATTAGAAAAAGGTTTCAAAACAGCTGTATTAACAACTCAAGCAAATAATTGTGTTCAAAATAACTTAGAGTTTTTTACAGGAGATTTGTTTGAAAATTTTGGTTTGAAAGAAGCAGCAGCTGGAGCAGAAATCGTTATTCACTGTGCAAGTAATCCTAGAGACTTTCAGCAAACTGATATAGAAGGCACCAAAAATTTACTGCAAGCAGTAGATAGAAACTCAATCAAACACTTCATTTATATTTCTATTGTCGGAATTGATAAAAGCGATTATCCTTATTACCAAGGAAAATTGGAAGTTGAAAATAGTATCGCAAATAGTGGCATTCCTTTTACAATCCTTAGAACTACACAATTTCATGATTTTGTGCTTACTATGATAAAGGCATTAGAGAGTCAAAGTGTAGAATGTGATGTAATGACAATTCCATCTGGGCTGAGGTTCCAATCTGTAGCTGTACAAGAAGTCGCTGCATTATTAGCCTCTCTTGCATTCGAATCTCCAAAAGGTTTAATGCGAGATTTTGGAGGTCCAAAGGTGCTTCATTTAGAAGAAATGATTCAAACTTACTTCGAAGTAATTCAGAGCAATAAAAATCTCGCATTAAAAGAGCCAGAAGATATTCGCCATAGATTATTTACTACAGGAATAAATCTGTGTCCAGAAAATAATAGTGGTAAACAGACTTGGGAAGAATATCTAATTAATATCATAAACTAGAGTAAGTTTACATTTATCTACATAAGATAGCTTTATACCATTATGCTAGAGTTTTGTAGTTATACTGGCAGATTTTTCTCAAAAGCAGAACCAAAAGAGAAAAACGAATCGGTGCTTCCAACGCCTTCAATCTGATGCACTTGTTCGTATAAAATTTTACGAAGCTCTTCATTATTTGCAGCGACAATTTTTATGAACAAAGCATATTTTCCCGATACCCAATGACACTCTATCACTTCGGGAATTGCTTTTAGCTTTTCGGCGATTGAGTAAGAAAAGTGAGCTTCTTTAGTAACAATTCCTGTATAGGTAATAGTTTCAAAACCAAGTTCTTTCGGATTTAATTTTACAGTAAAGCTATTAATTACTCCTGCGTCTTGGAGTTTTTTAACCCTTAGATGTACCAGCGAATTAGAAATATTTAATTCTTTAGCCAGATCAGAAAATGGTATTCTCGCATTTTCGCTAAGTTTTTGTATGATTTCTCGATCTAAATAGTCAGTATTTTCATTCTTCTTGACCTTTGCCATAAGTAGTTTTTAATTGATGATTCTATTATTTTGACAATTCTTCTGTTAAAAATGGTTTTTAAAGTGTCAAAATTACAAAAAATAACATAACAAATGTCTAATTATAAATAATCGTGTTATTATACTGTTATTATAACAGTTATATGTATAGATTTGTGTCATAATAACACTATTTTAACATAACTACAAAATGAATAAAGATCAACTACTTACAAAGCTATGGGAGCAATATGTTGAAATTACTCCGTCAGCATTAAAAATTCATGAACTTCTGGAAGACAAGGGAGAAGAAATTAAAAATGATCATATCGCGATTCGTACTTTCAATGATAAGCGTGTGAATATCGAAGTATTAGAGAAACCATTTCTAAATGTGGGTTATGAGGCAAAAGGAGAGTATTATTTTGACACTAAAAAACTCTTTGCTAAACATTATGAGCACGCAACCGATAAAGACGCACCAAGAATTTTTATTTCTGAACTAGAATTGGAAAAATGTTCTGCTGACTTGCAGACTACAGTGGAAAATTTATTAAACAACTGCGATCAAAATGTTTTTAATAATCCAGAATTGGTTTTAAGTGGATCTGTTTGGAATGGAAATTCACAAGCGGTTTATAAATCATTATTGGAAGAGTCTGAATATGCAGCTTGGATGTATGTTTATGGTTTTAGAGCCAATCATTTTACAATCAATACCAATGCTTTAAAAGGATTTAAAACCTTAGAAGAATTGAATAATTTCTTAGAATCTAGCGGATGGGAATTGAATGCATCTGGAGGAAAAATTAAAGGAACTCCAGAACAGCTATTGGAACAATCAAGCACTTTAGCAGATTTGTACAATGTAGATTTTGAAGAAGGAACATTAAAAGTGCCATCATGTTATTATGAATTTGCATTGCGTTATCCGATGTCAAACGGAGAATTGTATCAAGGATTTGTGGCATCATCAGCAGATAAGATATTTGAAAGTACTGATGTAAAGCTTCAAAAAACGCTCTAACATTCATTTAATAGAAAAAGCACAATTAAAAAGTTCATAATGGCAATCGAAGAATTAGAAATTACAATAAAAGAAGCTTTAAAAGAATTAAATATAAAGGACATTAACGAAGGAACTTCAACAGGATTGAATAATTTTTCTAATGGAGAAATCTTAGAAAGCTATTCGCCTGTAGATGGAAAATTGATTGCAAAAATAAAGACATCTACTCCCGTAGATTATGAAAAAGCAATGGAATCGGCAACAGCTGCTTTCAAACAATTCAGATTAATGCCAGCTCCGCAGCGTGGAGAAATTGTACGTCAATTTGGAGAAAAATTGCGCAAAAATAAAGAAGCTTTAGGCAAACTGGTTTCTTATGAAATGGGTAAATCCTTGCAGGAAGGTTATGGCGAAGTACAGGAAATGATAGATATCTGTGATTTTGCGGTTGGACTTTCGCGTCAGCTTCACGGATTAACGATGCATTCAGAAAGACCAGGACATAGAATGTATGAGCAGTACCATTCTCTAGGAGTTGTGGGAATCATTTCGGCATTTAACTTTCCAGTGGCTGTTTGGGCTTGGAATACAGCTTTGGCTTGGGTTTGCGGCGATGTTTGCGTTTGGAAACCATCTGAAAAAACACCACTATGCGCAGTTGCCTGTCAAAATATTATAGCAGAAGTTATAAAAGAAAATAATTTGCCTGAAGGAATTTCGTGTTTAATTACGGGAGATTATAAAATAGGCGAATTGTTAACCAATGATAAACGTATTCCGTTAATCTCGGCTACAGGTTCTACTCGAATGGGTAAAATTGTGGCGCAGGTAGTCGCAGGACGTTTTGGAAAATCATTATTGGAATTAGGTGGCAACAATGCCATTATTGTCACGCCAGATGCAGATATTAAGATGACCGTTATTGGTGCCGTTTTTGGTGCTGTTGGTACAGCAGGACAAAGATGCACTTCTACCAGACGTTTGATTATTCATGAAAGCATTTATGAAAAAGTTAAAGAAGCTCTGATTTCTGCTTATGGACAATTGCGTATCGGAAATCCTTTAGACGAAAAAAATCATGTTGGTCCTCTTATCGACAAGCAAGCAGTTGAATTGTACAATGATGCTTTGAAAAAAGTGGTAGAGCAAGGAGGTAAAATTCTGGTTGAAGGTGGAGTGCTTTCTGGTGATGGATATGAAAGTGGCTGTTACGTAAAACCTGCAATTGCGGAGGCTGATAATTCTTTTGAAATTGTACAGCACGAAACTTTTGCTCCTGTTTTATACTTATTAAAATATTCGGGCACTGTTGAAGCGGCAATTGAAATACAAAATGGTGTAATGCAAGGATTGTCTTCTGCAATTATGACCAACAATCTAAGAGAAGCCGAATTATTTCTATCGGTAACAGGTTCTGATTGCGGTATTGCAAATGTAAATATAGGAACATCTGGAGCTGAAATTGGTGGGGCTTTTGGCGGTGAGAAAGAAACTGGTGGTGGCCGTGAATCTGGATCTGATGCCTGGAAAATTTACATGAGAAGGCAAACCAATACAATCAATTATACTACAAGTCTTCCGTTGGCTCAAGGAATAAAATTTGACTTGTAGAACCTATTTAGGTTAGCTAAAGCTTAGCAAAAAACATCAATTAGAATACTGCATTTTGTTTGGTAATGTTTTAAAGCATTGTCAAACAAGATGTATATACATGCAATACAAAAACTAAATATTAAAAATTAAAAAAAAAGAAACCTAAAAATTTACTAACTAAAACCATTACCAAGATGAACAGAAAACTAATTAGGGTAATTTATTTTATTCCTCTGCTGTTATGCTTGTGGCTGCCAAACATCAGTTTTGCACAAGCACAAAAAACAATTTCAGGAAAAGTGACGGATGACAAAAATAATACGCTGCCTGGGGTAAGTATTTCGATCAAAGATTCTAAATACAATGCTGGGACAGATATTGATGGAAATTACACCTTAGTGTATCCATCGACGTTGGAGAATCCGATTATTGTTTTTTCTTATGTAGGATTTATATCCATAAGTGAGAGCATAAACAATCGTTCAGAATTTAATGTATCTATGCAGGAAGAAACCAATAAATTGAATGAAGTAGTTATTATTGGTTATGGTTCTCAAAAGAAAAGTAATGTTACGGGAGCTATTTCTACAGTTAAGAAAGAAAGCCTAGAAACTCGTGCGACAACAAGTCCATCAGAAGCTCTTCAAGGATTAGTTGCCGGAGTAAATGTGCAAAAAAGCGGTGGTGTTGCAGGTGCTTCAGTAAGCGTGAAAATTCGTGGTGTAAATACCTTTGGAGCAACAGAACCACTTTATATCATTGACGGTTTTCAGGGATCTATTAATACGATAAACCCAACCAATATAGAATCGATGGAGGTTCTTAAAGACGGTGCCGCAGCTGCAATTTACGGATCTGTCGCTGCTAATGGTGTAATTATCGTAACGACTAAAAATGGACAAAAAGAAGGCGTAAAAGTAGATTTCAGTTCTTTTTTAAGCATTACAAATCCATCAAAAACATTAGATATGTTAGATGCTGATGGTTATCGTACTGTCAACAAAAGAATGTATGATGAGTACAATAAATATGCAACTTCACCAAAACCTCTTCCAGCTTATATTACAGCACCATCAGATGTAAATACAGATTGGCAGGACGAAGTTTTCCGTTCTGGTTTTACACAAAACTATGGCTTAGGAATTCAGGGAAGACAAGGAGATTTTAAATTTGCACTTTATGGTAATTTTGTGAAGCAAAAAGGTATTGTAATAGATAACGAATTTGGTCAGCAAACTGGTAGTGCGAGAGTTAGTTTTAAAAAATCAATTTTTGATATCGATGCAAAAATGGCGTACATGGGAACGCAAAATGCATTGCCAAATTTTCAGCTAAAAGAAGTATATACGATGGCTCCTTTGGTTCCTGTTTATGATGAAAATGAAGAATACGGTTACGGACTAGCGAATAAAAATGGTTTGCCAGCAGGAACCAATCCAGTTGCCGAAGAGCATTTTAGAAAAAGCAATGACATCGGACAGGACATAACGGCAAATATTGCTGCAACTGCAAACATTGCTCCATGGTTAAAATACAAACTGGCTTATTCTTACCGTGTAAAGAATAATCAGCAGACTGCACACTTTCCGCCGTATATTGCAAATCCAAAAGAAGTGCATCTTTATCCAATGCAGACAGAGTTGAGAACAACTTGGAATGAACAGATATTAGATAATATTATCACAATCGATAAAACCTTCGGAAAACATGTTTTTGGTTTAATGTTGGGTAATACTTTTAACAGTCAAGCATCAAACTGGAATCAGGTTAGTGTTGAAGGAAAAACAACTGATTATACTGTAGAAAACGGACAATTGGTTTCTATCGACCGTCCTTCAGGATTTCTTGACCCTGGTTTTGAAACCATTGGCGCAGGAAGAGGAGGAACCTATTCTGCTGATGGTTCAAAATTCCAATACAACAGAGTATCTTTTTTTAGCAGGTTAAATTATTCCTATAATGATCGTTACTTACTTCAGGTGACAGTTAGAAAAGATGGTTCTTCTAAATTTGGAGAAGACAGCCGTTGGGGAACTTTCCCATCTATTGCTTTAGGATGGAAAATCGAACAGGAAGATTTCTTTCCAAAAGATATGATTCTTTCTACTTTAAAATTACGTGCCAGCTGGGGACAATTGGGTAACGAAGCTGCTTTAGGATATTATTCTGCAAATACATTGATCAAAACAGGAAATTTTTTAGGCAACGGTTATGTTCAGGGTATAGGAAGCAATCCTTGGCCAGGAAGTATTGCAACAGCATTAGAAAATAGAAACCTGCAATGGGAAACTACAGATTCTAAAAATATTGGTATCGATTATACGCTTTTAAAAGGAAAAATTAGCGGTTCGATGAACTACTATCATAATGTAACAGACAATTTGTTGATTACAAAAAAACTGGCTCCATCTGCAGGAATTGATGATCCAGTTCTTAACGTAGGTAAAATTAGCAACAGCGGATTTGAATTTGAAGTAAATTACCGCGATCAGGTTAATGAGTTTAAATACAACGCAGGGTTGAATCTTACGACGCTTAAAAATAGAGTAGAAGAATTAGCTAATGACGGACAGACTATTTATGGAGAAGGATTAAAATACGGAGATGAGCACTTTCCAACTCAGGCTCGTGTAGGAAGCCCAATTAGCGGATTCTATTTATACAAAACAGATGGTATTTTCCAATCAGCTGAAGAAGTAGCAGCTCACAATAAAAATGGTGTTTTATTACAGCCAAATGCACAGCCTGGAGATATTCGCTTTAAAGATTTGAACGGAGATGGCGTTATAGATGAAAAAGATAAAGCTTATGCAGGAACAGGATTACCAAAACTGGAAGTAAACCTTAGTTTAGGAGCTAGTTATAAAGGATTTGACTTCTCTGCTTTGATAGGAAGTGGCTGGGGCAATAAATTATACAACGGAAACAGATATTTTTATGAGTCTATGAATGCAGGAACCAATATGTTGGCTTCTACATTAAACTCATGGACGCCAGAAAACCACAGTAATATTCCGCGTGCCGTATTGCAGGATCCAAACGGAAACAGCCGTGAATCAGACCGTTTTCTTGAAAGCGGTGATTTTATCAGAATGCGTCAGTTGCAATTTGGATATACTATTCCAAACAAAATGTTAGGCAAAGCAAAAATCGACAAACTTAGATTTTACATCAGCGCAGAAAACTTGTTTACAATCACCAATTATTCAGGGATTGATCCAGAATTTTCACGTGACAAAGTAATTGACACAGGTGTAGACCGTTTTGTTTTTCCATTTACAAGATCATTTGTTTCTGGAGTTCAGTATATATTTTAATTCTACTTAATACGACATTATCATGAAAAAGATATTTTTAATATTATCCGCTATAGGTTTATTCACTTTTACAAGCTGTGATGACTATTTGGATCAACAATCTCCAGATGAACTTACATCAGATAATTTCTGGAGAAATAAAGCTGATGCCGAATCGGCTTTGGCGTCAACTTATTCACAATTAGAATGCGCTGTTGACGAATGGGCTTTCGCTGAAGTAAAATGGCCGGTCGAAGCGTATCGTGAAGACATAAACGAATTAGGAAGCGATGCATTGAACTACCAAAACTGGGTTGAACTTTCGACTTTTACCTACACAAACGGAAACAGCCAGTTTACTAGTTATTGGAGAATTAACTATAGAGGAATTAGTAATGCCAATCAGGTTATTGATAAATTGCCACAGGTTCCTGCATCAAAAATAAGCGATGAAGACCGCAAGCAAATTGAGGCAGAAGCTCGTTTTTTACGTGCATATTACCACATGAAGCTGATTCTAAATTGGGATCAGATCTATATCAGAAATAAATATGTTACAAAAGAAAGTGATCTAAACATTCCGTTGTCAAGTCGTGCAGAAGCTTGGGATTTTATTACAAGCGAATTTAAAGCTGTAGCTGCTATTTTGCCTGCAAAACAATCTGCAGATAAAACAGGACGTGCAACAAGCGGAGCAGCAAATAGTTATTTAGGATTTGCGTATTTGACAAGATCTTATGAAGAAACAGCTCAAAAACAAGCTTTCCTGAATGAAGCGCTTACGGCATTTAGCAAAGTGCAAGGATATGAGCTGGTAAAAGATTATGTTTCTATGTTTGACGGAACAATGAAAAACACTAAAGAATCGATTTTTGAACTTCAGTTTTCAGAAACTACAGCAAACGGAGCGTTCTACCGCAATGCACTTCACTACTGGATGGCAGCGGCTGAGCTTGGCGGATGGGATGAAATTCTTCCAAGTCCAATGCTTGTAAATGAATTCAAAAAAGAAGGAAAAATTGCGACAACAGGAAACTATGATTCACGTTTTTACAGCACAATTTTCTTCAAAGATCCATATTTTAATGATGCTAATAATCCATTAGTATTAGGAACAACATACGATGATAAATTTGGAGATACAGAAAAACCAGTATATCGTAAATTTATTCCAAGCACACAGGAAAAAATGGATCAGGAATTTACAGCAATTAATATTCCTTTAATGCGATATTCAAATGTATTGTTGATGCAGGCTGAAGCTTTAAATGAATTGGGTCGTCCAGCAGAAGCGATTCCGTATATCAATAAAGTTCGCGCTAGAGCAGATATGCCAGCAATGACAGGAACAAGTGGTGCTGAGGTAAAAGCGCAAATCGAACACGAAAGAATTTTAGAATTCCCTCTTGAAAATTTCCGTTTTTACGATTTACGCCGTTGGGGAAAAACAAAACAAGCTCTTGATGCAGTTGGACGCACAGGTTTCGACGCAGCAAAGAATAACTTTTACCCAATTCCATTGACAGAATTGCAAACGAATTAATTCTCTCAAAATGATTTAAATATTTAAAAAGAATAGCCTATATTTCTTGGCTATTCTTTTTATCTAAAGATATTGGTCTGCTCAGTAAAATGGGTTGACCTATAGCTATATAACAACACAACACAAAAAATGACACAACATGAGCAAAAAGAAAATACTTTTTATTCTTTCATCCCTCTTTCTAATACAATCAGGTTGGTCTCAAAAAAGCTTTCCAAACTTAGAATTTGCTAAAAATAGCATTAATTATAAAGGAAATCCGACAAACGCAACCGACAGAAAACCATTGGCGTTCTCTGATAAAGGAGCTTGGTTTGCATTTGGATTTTTAGAAGGTTCAAATGTTCAAGCAGGATTTTCAGGACCTTTTTTGATGACAGAACAAAACGGAGTTTGGATAAGTCCATCATTTGTTTCGCTTGAGCTAAAAGACGAAAACAAGCAAGATATCATCAACTGGAAAAATTCATTGGTTGCGCAAAACAGTTTCAATAGCCATTTAGAACAGCAGTTTAAAAATGAGAAATTAGAAGTAAAACAGCAATTGGTGTTTTTATCAGGCCATTCGGCTTTGCAAAAAACAAGCATTACAAATAAAAGCACAAAATCAATCACTATTTTTCCTTCTTATAATGCGTCTCTTTTTTTAGATGATTTACAATTGTCTAATGAAAAAAACACTTTAAAAATTGTTTCTACAAAAAGCACTGCTGTAGGATATATTCAGTTTTTAAAATCAAATCCTGAATTTGAAATTACCAAACAGGGATTCAAAGCACAGACAGAAAAATTGGTTTTAAAACCAAATGAAACCAAAGAAATTATTGTTTCTCAAAGTTTTATTTTTCCACAGTATTCTTGGAAAACAGAAAATGAAACAATACAAAAAACGGTATTTACTACACTGTTAAACAACACACAAAAAGAAAAAGAAAAACTATTGGCAGAGTTAATTGCCAAAAAGAAAAACATTTACAAAGATCAAATCTATTCAGATTTTGCAGCAAAATTGGTGCTGACTTTACAAAACAACACGAGAATTGCTGCTGAAGGATTAAAACACGGAGGTCTTTTCCCGAGTTATAATTACGAGTGGTTTCACGGTTTTTGGGCTTGGGACAGCTGGAAACATGCCGTTGCAGTAGCTAATTATGATACCGAATTAGCCAAAAATCAAATGCGTGCTTTGTTCGATTATCAGGATCCAAATGGTTTTATTCCAGATTGTATTTACAGAAATAATCTTCTTGAAGAAAACAATTACAGAAATACAAAAGCACCACTTGCAGCTTGGGCAATCTGGAAGATTTATGAAAAAACGAAAGATGCTGATTTCATAAAAGAGTTTTATCCAAAGCTTAAATTATATCACAATTGGTGGTACAAAGAACGCGATCATGATCAGGATGGTTTATGCGAATTTGGCTCAACAGATGGCACTGTAATCGCCGCAAAATGGGAAAGCGGAATGGATAATGCTGTTCGTTTTGATGATAGCAAAATCTTGAAAAACGGCGAAAAAGCGTATTCGTTAGATCAGGAAAGTGTTGATTTAAATTCGTTTTTATTTGCAGAGAAAAATTATCTCAGCAAAATGGCGACAGTTTTAAAATTAAGTGAAGAAGCAAAAAAATGGATAGACGAAAGTGATGCATTAAAGCAGAAAATTCAAAAGCAATTTTGGGATGAAGCGACAGGCTGGTTTTATGACACGACAATTGACGGCAAAACATTGATAAAAGCGATGGGATGCGAAGGATATTGTCCGATTTGGGCAGAAGTTGCTACTGCAGAACAAGTCAAATCTGCAAAAAACAATATGATTGATCCAGCTAGCCTGAACACTTTTGTGCCTTTGCCAACATTGGCAGCAAATCATCCGAAATTTAAGCCTGATAACGGATATTGGAGAGGACCAATTTGGCTTGATCAAAGTTATTTTGGCATCAACGGATTAGAAAAATACGGTTACACAAAAGAAGCAAATGAACTGGCGCATAAACTGATGCATAATGCCGAAGGTGCTTTGGATAAAGGCACTACCATAAGAGAAAACTATCAGCCATTAAACGGAAAAGGATTAGAAGCGTTTAACTTCAGCTGGTCGGCTTCACATTATTTAATGCTACTTTTAGAAGATAAATAGTAAAAGCCAAGATTTAAACACATAGAAACATAGATCAATAGATTTATAATTGGAACGTTAAAAGGCGGTTTCACTTTTCTAAGTAAACATAGCTATGTGTTAGAAACTAGTTTCTTTCATTTATCTTTTTTAGAAATAAAACAATGTCTCTATGTGTTTAATTTAAATTAATAAATAACAACAACTAACTATGTTTAACCACAATATATCTTTCACAAAAATAATAGCAGCAGGCTTGTTTATTGCAGGCTGCGATTCAACGCCTGTTTTTGCTCAAAATAAGAAAAACTCAGTTGCAGAAAATAAAGATCCGCAGCGATTTTTCTCCAAACCTGATTTAATGCAGATTGGAGTTTATTATTATCCTGAGCAATGGCCAAGAGAACAATGGGAACGTGATTTAAAAAACATTAAAAAACTAGGTTTTGAGTTTACGCACTTTGCTGAATTTGCGTGGACTTTTATGGAACCAGAAGAAGGAAAATACGATTTCAAATGGTTGGATGATGCATTGGCAATTGCTGAGAAACAAGGTTTGAAAGTAATCATGTGCACACCAACGCCAACGCCACCAGCATGGATGGGAGAAAAATATCCTGAAATTTATTTGGTTGATGCAAGCGGACGAAGAAGAGAACATGGTAACAGAGCCAATCAATCTGTGTCAAATGAAAAATACAGAGAATTTGTAGCTAAAATTGTTACCGAATTAGGAAAAAGATACGGTAATAATAAAAACGTTATAGGCTGGCAGGTTGATAACGAACCAGGAGCGCCAGACGATTTTAGTCCATCGGCACAAAAAGGATTTCAGAAATGGTTGAAAGCGAAGTATGGAACAATCGAAAAATTAAATGCGGAATGGGTTACGAGTTTTTGGAGCATCAGATACAATAATTTTGAACAGATTGCGATACCAAATGCAGAGATTTATTTTGAAGATAAATTAAGTCCGCATGCTATTTTAGATTTTAAAAGATTTACAGCAGATTCTCAAGCAGAATATTTGAATCTGCAGGCAGAAGTGCTTCGAAAGTATATCGATCCTAAACAATGGATTACTACAAATTATACCAACGTTGTTTACGGCGCTGATCCGAGAAGAACAGATAAAATGGATTTTGCGACCTATACCATGTATCCTGTAAGCGGAAGAAATCAATTAGGAGGACAAAATTTCAGAATGGGACATCCTAATAAAATTTCGGAAGCCAATGATTATTACAGGTCTATAAATGGTGTTACTGGAGTAATGGAAATGCAGCCAGGACAAGTAAATTGGGCAAGCATTAATCCGCAATTATTGCCAGGAACTGTCCACATGTGGATTTCTCAGGCTTTTGGCGGAGGCTGTTCTTTTACTTGTACGTATAGATATAGACATCCGCTTGGAAGCAGCGAAATGTATCACGATGGAATTGTTGGAACTGATGGCGTGACTTTAACTACTGGAGGAAAAGAGTTTGTTCAATCAATCGAAGACATGAAACTGCTTCGTAAAGAATACAATCCGAAAGCAGTTATTCCGCAAGAAATTGCAAAAAGGAAAACAGGATTTTTGTGGAGTCATGAGAATCTATGGGATCTAGAAAATCAGAAACAAACAGAATTCTGGAGTACTTGGAGACATAGAAATAGCTATACTTCAGCAGTAAAATCAACGGGTGCACCAATGGATTTTATTACAGAAGAAAGCGATTTTTCGGCTTATCCGTTTATTGTTGCTCCAGCGTATCAATTAGTTGATCAGAAACTGGTAGACAAATGGACGAAATATGTTGAAAATGGCGGAAATTTAATTCTTTCATGCCGTACAGGACAGAAAGATAAAAATGGTCATTTCTTCGAAGCAAATTGGAGCGGACCAATTGTACCTTTAATCGGTGCAGATGTTGAGTTTTTTGATATGTTGGTTGAAGATGTAAACGGAACCATAACTGCAGGAAACAATACCTATAAGTGGAGTGTTTGGGCTGATGTTTTAAATCCGAAACAAGGAACTGAAGTTTTAGCTTCTTATGCCGATCAGTTTTACAAAGGCAAAGCGGCTGCGATTACGAGAAAATTAGGAAAAGGAACCGTTACTTATATTGGAGCTGAAAGTAAAGATGGGAATCTGGAGAGACAAGTGGTAAGAACGGTATATGAACGTGCAAAAGTTGCTATTCAAGATTTGCCAAAAGGGGTTTATGTAGAATGGCGTGATGGTTTTTATGTGGGTGTAAATTATACAAATGAAACGATAAACTTGCCAATTCCTGCTGGAAGTAAAATATTAGTTGGAAAAAATCCATTAGAACCAGCTCAAGCTGTTATTTGGAAATAGAATAGAATAAAGTTTGCCACGAATTGCACGAATTTACACGAATTAAGAGAAAACATTTAAAAAAATTAGTGAAAATTGGTGTAATTCGTGGCTAAAAAAAAAAGAAAAAACAATTTAATTGAATACAATGACTTTTTCAGAAACAGTTATTCAGGACTTAGTAAAAGAACATTACGGTTTAAATGTAACCGTAAAAGCATTAAATGGATATGATGAATTGAATTTTCTTTTATCTGATGATAAGAATGAAAAGTACATTCTAAAAGTATCAAATGAGAGCCATTCATTTCCATTTTTAGAAGCGCAGGCTGCCATTATGAGGCATCTTGCCAAAAGTGATATTTCTGATTGTTTTCAGCATTTCTGTCTAAATACAAAAGGAGAGGAGCTGACTCAGATTATAACAGATTCGCAAATCTATTATATTCGAATTCTCAACTTTCTGGAAGGCATTTTTTGGGTGGATGAAAAGAACAAAAACAGTCAACTGCATTACAATTTAGGTTCGTTTTTAGGTAATATGGATGCTGACCTGGCGAATTTTTCTCATCCGGCAATGCATCGCAATTATACGTGGGATATTAGCCACGCAAGCGAAGCTGGAGATAATTTAAAGTATATTTTAAATCACGAAAGAAGACGTATAGCTGGATATTTTTTATTGCAGTTTGATACAGAAGTATTACCGCAGTTGCACCGACTGAGACACGCTTATATTCACAATGACGCCAACGATTACAATGTTTTGGTAAAAGACAATCGCATTAGCGGATTGATCGATTTTGGAGACATGGTATATACCGCTTTAATCAACAATCTAGCGATTGCTTGTGTTTATGCGATGCTTGATGAAGAAGATCCGTTGGCTGTAGCAACAGAAATTGTCAAAGGATATCATAATTCGTATGCGCTTACCGAACAAGAATTAGATCTATTGTATTATCTCATTGCAGGAAGACTTTGCATCAGTGTGACACAATCTGCTTATAATGCATCGTTGGATAGTGACAATGAACATCATTTTGTTACTGAAAAACCAGCTTGGGATTTGTTGTACAAACTGATAAAAATAAACCCTATAAAAGCACAAGATGAATTTAGAAAAGCTTGCGGTTTTGATGGATTAATAAATAATGATGATTATTCGGAACTTCTTGAAATTAGAAAACAAAAAATAGGAAGAAATTTAAGCATTGGCTATAAAGACAAACTAAAAATTGTAAAAGGAGCTTTGCAATATTTATACGATGACAAAGGAAGAACTTTTGTTGACTGTGTAAATAATCCTTCGCATGTTGGACATTGCCATCCAGTTGTGGTTAGAAAAATGCAGAATCAAATAGCGACTTTGAATACGAATACAAGATACTTAAATGATGCTATAACCGATTATGCAGAGAAACTGACAGCAACTTTACCCGAAAAACTAAGTGTCTGCTATTTTGTAAATTCAGGAAGTGAGGCCAATGATTTGGCCATTCGTATGAGCCGTCATTTTACCAAACAAAAAGATATTATTGTACTCGATCATGCTTATCACGGAACTTCGACTGTAGCGATGGAAATGAGTCCGTATAAATTTGACAGCAAAGGCGGTTCTGGACAAATGCCTTGGATTCATAAAGCAATTAACCCAGATTTGTATCGCGGGCCTTATAAATACGGTGATGTAGAAGCTGGAGAAAAATATGCAGCAGATGTACAGCGAATTATCGAAGATTTAAAAAAAGAAGATAAAGCACCTGCCGTTTTTATTTGCGAAACCTTATTAGGAGTTGGCGGTCAAATTCCGTTGCCAGAAAACTACTTAAAGAATGTCTACGAATCTGTTCGTGCAGCAGGAGGAGTTTGTATTGCAGATGAAGTTCAGGTTGGATTTGGAAGAATTGGAGATCATTTCTGGGGATTCGAATTGCAAAATGTAGTGCCAGATATTGTTGTCTTAGGAAAACCAATTGGAAACGGGCATCCACTTGCTGCTGTAATTGTAACCGAGGAGATTGCTGAATCTTTCAATAATGGCTTGGAATACTTCAATACTTTTGGAGGAAATCCTGTTTCAATGACAACAGGATTGGCAGTTTTAGATGTTATTCAAGAAGAAGAAATGCAAAAGCATGCTCTAGAGACTGGAAATTACTTGATGGATGGATTAAAAGGTTTAATGGCTAAATATCCTATCATTAGTGATGTTCGCGGGCATGGTTTGTTTATTGGTGCAGAAATGGTAAAAGACAGAATTACCATGGAACCTGCGATTCCTGAGATTGATATTGTAGTTGAAAAACTGAAAGCCAAAGGTTATTTGTTAAGTACAGACGGACCTCTGCATAATGTTTTAAAAATAAAACCGCCAATGCCATTTAATAAACAAAATGCTGATGAAATGGTTGAGTTGCTAGATATTGCATTAAGCGAATTATAAAACCTTTCCATTAAAATAAAAAGTCTTTCGTTGCAATAGACGGAAGCTTTCATTAGTTCTACACAACGATTTAAGCAAACCAAAATTAGCGACAGCTTTTCTCTTTTATCATTTTTGGTAGAAGTGGATTTGTATACAATAAAGCAAAAAAATGAATGATAATAAACTTGTCAATTTAGAAAAGCAATTAGAAGGAAAATTATTTTACGATCATACCATGCGTCTGCTGTACGCAACAGACGCAAGCGCTTACAAAGAAATGCCTTTGGCTGTAGCTGTTCCGAAAACTAAAGAAGATATCCAAAAAATTATTGCTTTTGCAAAAGAAAACAACAGCAGTATCATTCCTCGTGCCGCTGGAACTTCACTTGCAGGGCAAGTCGTTGGAAACGGAATTGTGGTTGATATTTCGCAAGAATTTACCAAAATTATTTCGGTAAATCAGGAAGAAAAATCGGTTTGGGTAGAACCAGGAGTTATTCGTGATGAACTGAATCTTCATTTAAAACCGTATAAACTTTTTTTTGGTCCAGAGACTTCAACCAGTAATCGCTGCATGATTGGCGGAATGGTGGGAAATAATGCCTGTGGAGCAAGATCTGTTGTTTATGGATCAACCCGCGAACATGTGCTCGAAATACAAGGTTTTTTAGCAGATGGAAACGAAGTTGTTTTTGGTTCTCTGACTAATTCCGAATTTGAAGATAAATGCAATGGGATTAATGTTGTAAGTCCGCTAGAACAGGCTATTTATGTTCAAGCTAAAGAAATACTATCATCTGAACATAACCGAAATTTATTTGAAGCCAATTTTCCTAAAAAATCAATTCCGAGAAGAAATACAGGATATGCGCTAGATTTATTATCAGACAGCAGTCCGTTTGATGATTCTGCTGAAAAGTTCAATTTCTGTAAACTAATTGCAGGATCTGAGGGAACATTATTTTTTTCTACAGCAATCAAACTAAATTTGGTTGATGCCTTAAAACCTTATTCGGCTTTGGTTTGTGTGCATTTTGAAAGTATTCATGAATCTTTAAAAGCCAATATTGAAGCACTGAAGTTTAATCCGGATAGTGTAGAATTAATTGACCATTATATTCTGGAATGCACGAAAGAAAATATTGAACAAAGCAAGAATCGCTTTTTTGTAAATGGTGATCCTCAAGCTATTTTGGCGGTAGAATTTTTGAGAGATTCACAAGAAGAAATTGACAGCATTGCCAGAGGAATGGAAGCTTTAATGCGTTCTAAAAACCTTGGTTATCATTTCCCGATTGTTTATGGCGAAGACACCAATAAAGTCTGGGCATTAAGAAAAGCAGGATTAGGTTTATTGTCTAATATTCCGGGTGATGCCAAAGCAGTTGCTGTAATAGAAGATACAGCAGTTGACGTAAATGATCTGCCTGATTTTATTGAAGATTTTAATGCCATTTTAAAAGAGAGAAATCTGAACTGTGTGCATTATGCGCATGCTGCTACGGGTGAATTGCATTTGCGTCCGATCATAGATTTAAAAACTCATGAAGGAAAAGCACTTTTTAGAACTATTGCAACCGACATTGCGCATTTGGTCAAAAAGTACAAAGGCTCGTTGAGCGGAGAACATGGTGACGGAAGACTACGCGGAGAATTTATTCCGCTCATGCTGGGAAATGAAATTTATGAGTTATTTGTTCAGATAAAAAAAGTTTGGGATCCTTGGGGTGTTTTTAATCCTGGGAAAATCGTGAATACGCCTCCTATGGATACAAGTCTGCGATATACAGCAGGGCAGGAGACACCAATGCCTGAAACATATTTCGATTTCTCAGAACACAACGGAATTCTTCGCGCAGCAGAAATGTGTAACGGATCTGGCGATTGCAGAAAAACAGAAAAAAGCGGTGGTACAATGTGTCCGAGTTATATGGCTACTCGAGATGAAAAACATACCACTCGAGCACGTGCAAATATGCTCAGAGAAACCATTACAAACTCATCAAAAACCAATAAGTTTGATGATGAAAATCTGTTGGAGGTTTTGGATTTATGTTTAAGCTGTAAAGGCTGTAAGTCGGAATGTCCTTCTAATGTGGATATGGCAAAATTGAAAGCCGAAACTCTACAGCAGTATCATGATAAAAATGGAGTAAAATTTAGATCTAAACTAATTGGAAATACGCCAAAAATTAATCAGCTGTTTGCCTCAGCTCCGTGGCTGTATAATTTATCTGCTAAAGGAATTATTGGAAATTGGATTAAAAAAGGAACTGGTTTTGCCACAGAAAGACAATTGCCTTTAATGCACAAGATTACTTTTGCAAAATGGATAAAAAACTACAGTCAAATAGGGAATTTTGCAAATGGAAAGGTGTATTTGTATAATGACGAATTCCTAAATTATTATGATGTTGAAATAGGGCAGACGGCGGTAAAACTTTTGAATAAATTAGGGTATAAAGTTTTAGTTCCTAGAATTGGAATAAGCGGAAGAACCTATCTTTCTAAAGGAATGTTGAAAGAAGCGCGAGAGATTGCAGAACAGAATATTAGAATTTTTGAAACCGAAATTCCAAACGATGGTATTTTAATCGGAATTGAGCCTTCGGCAATACTTTCATTTCGTGATGAATATCCTGATTTGTGTCGTGGTGATTTGAAAGTAAAAGCAAAAAAAGTAGCAACTAAAACTTTTCTGATTGAAGAATTCTTGGCTAAAGAGTTGGATGCAGGAAAAATTACGTCAGATAGCTTTACAGACCAAAGAGAAAGAGTTCGTATGCATGGACATTGTTTTCAGAAAAGCTTATCGTCTTTAGTGCCACTTAAAAAGATACTTTCACTGCCTAAGAATTATACTGTTTTAAATATTCCAAGTGGCTGTTGCGGTATGGCAGGTTCTTTCGGTTATGAAAAAGAACATTATGATATTTCGATGAAAATTGGAGAACTGGTTTTGTTCCCTACAATTAGGGCAGAAGAAATCGCCTCTTTAATTTCTGCTTCAGGAACTAGTTGTAGACATCAAATTGCTGATGGTACAGGAAGAAAAGCGCAACATCCGGTTGAAATATTATTTGAGGCTTTGAAATAAATATCGTTGTGGATATTCGTTGTGTAGACGCACTGCGGTGCGTCTCTACAGATATACTTTGTGTATAAATTAATCTGTTTATATCTGCTAAATCTGTGAGATAAAAAAACTATATGTAGAATTATCTCTCGCAGATCTCGCAGATTTTGCAGATTTTTTTTTAAATCTGCGTGAAAACAAACTATTCTCAAAAAAAACAAACCTCCAAGTATATTTTGGAGGTTTGCATCAAAAAACAATAATTCAAAAAAAATTATAACTTAATATTTATCGTAGAACCATCTTTTATGACCTTATTCATTAAAAGTTTCTTACCGTCAGTTATTTTTAATTTTAGGTTTTTACCAGCTCTTTCGACTGTAATGTCAAAATCGTGTTCAAAGGCATAAATCTGTTTTAATTTCATAGTATTCCAAGATTTTGGAAGACGAGGTGTAAGATCAAAACTACGCAAACCTGTCGGACGAATACCAAATAATCCCTCTGTAAAAATTCGGCAATATAAACCGCTTTCAGCCGAAAGATGACGCTGATCGCCTTCTGGATAGGCTTCTACAGGATACGGAACGTGATCTCCCAATAAGCGTCGATCAGAATAGTAATGCAAGAAATCAAGCGCTTTATCTGTTTCGCCTGCAGCAAGAACTCCTCTTAAAGCATACAAAGTAGAGCGATCCCAGAATATTTTATCTCCAGCGACACTTGCAAGACCATCTTTTGTCCATAATCTAGGAGAAAATAATGCATCTATAGTTCCGTCTTTTCGATCATAAATGCCCATGGTAAGCGGTGTACAGATCCACGCTCTTAAAACATCATTTTCTTTGTAATATTTGTAGGTATCAAAGCCTTCAACTTTAGCTCCAAAGTATTTTTCAATAGCTGTTCTTAATTTTTCAGCTTCAGCTTTATATGCTTTCAGCTGTGTTTCGTTTTTCCCTAAAACCTTACCTAGATAAACAGCAGAATTTAAAGCATCATAATACAAAGAAGAAGTATTAAGATTGGCTTTTCCTGCCGGGAGACGCCCTTCAAGTTCATCAGAATCTGAAGCAACTACGCCATCAGCATTTATTTTTCTGTGACAGTATTCTAAGCACCATTCAATTAATGGCCACAATTGTTTTGCTTCGTCTGTATTTCCTCTAGAAAGCGCGTAACGAGCAGCTCCGTAAGCAATCATAGCGCCATCTCCGCGATCTCCCGCGCCTGCCCAAATATCTGTTCCTTCAGCAACAATAGAACTCGGAATCGCTTTATAATCCTTGTTCATAAATTTGGCAAATTGAAGGTAAGCATTTAAAGATGCTTGATTTCCATATTCATATCCTAAATAAGGGAAAAATGGACCAATATATTCCGCTTGATCATTTGCCCAAATGGCGGCATAATATGATTCTCCACCAGGACCGTGCATTGGACCTCCTTTGGTTTCAAAAATACTTTCTGCCGCTCTGATTTTCGCGAAAGCAAATTCGGTATTCAAAACCTGATCTGGTGTTTCCAAAATCAATTTGCTCCATATTTCGCGAATCAATTCTAAACGTTTGTTTTTTTCTTCTTCAGCATTTACAGCAGGAACTGTTTCGTTTGTTTTAACGCCTGAATAGATAACAGAAAAGCTTACAGTTTCATTTGGTTTAAGATTAAAACTTCCATTATTAATAAGATCAGCATGTAAAGTGTAACTGCCTTTAGTTCCTTTAGCTGGATCTGTGGTATAAACCGCATTCGATTTTGGAATTTCTACAATACAGTTTTTATCAGAACTGTTTTTAAGGGTATAAATTTCATTATAAACCGATAAAGCTGTAGAAGGAAAAAATTGTCTGGTAAGCTCAAGATTGTCTGTTTTACTTTTAACTAATAATGTTCCGTTAAGAGTCAGCGAGATTGTTTTTTCTGCTGGAATTGGTTTGTAATTTACGGTAACAAGATCAAAAGCATCCTGCGCAAACTGACGTGTTAAACTGGCATGGGTATTATTCGGAATGGTTCTCAGCATTGGCCAAACCAAACTGCGTGTAGCATGAAAAGAACCATCCGCTGCGACGCCATATCTCAGAACGCACGAGATTCTTTTACCGCTCATTTCGATATGATCATCATGTGGAATTGTGTTGTTTATTTGCCAAGAAATAGAACCATCAGTATTAATTTGCCAACGTTGGTCGTTTTGTGAAAATCCCGTATTTGTAATAAAGCAGAATGCCATAAGGACAAATAAGATAGATTTAAGTTTTTTTCTAGAAGATATCTTCATAGCATTTGTTTTTTTAATTGTTATCCAATGTATTAGTAGTACGCTGGATGAGTTGTTTTTTAGCGACAAGCTGCCGTTATTTTTTGTCCAGGATTCACACGAATTGTAATAGCAGTGTAGGGATTTCCCTTGTTATCCTTTTCATGAATTACGGCAGCTTTTTTATCATTTATAAAAATAGAATTATAATTTCCAGTAAACATAGCTTTCCATTCTATAAAATTTTCGCCTTTGTTGTGTAGTGTTGTTGTTTGGTTTTTGTGTTTTACAGCTAATGTTGTCTGTAGCACAGGTAAATTGTCGACCTCAGAAACGCTATCTTTTTTTCCTCGATTTACTGTTGTTATTATTTTTTTTGATGCATCTGGCTCTATTCCCATACAGCCATGAATGATGCCTTCAATTACGCCGTATGAAACTTCTGGATATTCTCTTCTTTTGGTTTCAGGGGCGGTTAAGTGTAAAATGTATTCGTAGGCTTTATCTTCATAGCCATATTTATACAATAGAAAAGGAAGATAAGAGGCATTTTCTACATTGCTTTTTGCAGAAATAATGTTCTTAATTGTTTTTTCGGTTCTGTCTGCATTTGTTAAAGCATCGAACCATAATAAAAATAGTTCGCCAAAATCTTTACTGAATTTGCCGTCAGCAGTGTAAATTACATTATAAGCCGAAGCATTTTGATCCCACCAGATTTGTTCTATCTGCTCTTGATATTGTATTGCTTTTTTCTCAAAGAAAGCTGCTTTTTCAAATTGCCCTTTTTCTTTTAAAATAGAAGAATAGGTAAGCAAACCACGATAAATTGCTGCAACCAGATCGATCCCCATTTTTAGACCAGAAATGCCTTCAGAATAGGAAGCCAGTCCTCGACATTTATGAAAATCGTCTTTAATATTGAATGGAGCAGGAGAGTTTACAAATTCTGGTCTTGTAAATAATGATTCCGATTCGAGATTCCAGCGTTTTATATATGCTGTCGAAGATTTTTCAAAGAAATTCTCAAACTCAGGATTTTTGATATAATCTTCATCTCCAGTCCATAAATACAATCTCCAGCAAGCAAATATAACATCAAAATTGCTGTTAAGATTGTACCAGAATTCTTTGTCGTTTCTGTAATCTTCAGGAGCAGGTTTTCCATATTTATTGATTTCCCAATAAGAGCACCAGTCTTTATTTTCTGAAATGTTTTTAGCAAATAGCGAAAGCATATTTTTATTTTCGTTACTCAATCCAAGAATTTCTGCGCCAATGCTCTGATGCGATACGTCTCGCATGCAAAATGCAGATCTAGAAGGCAGAGCCGCTTCATACCATGGTCCAACAGGATCATTAGAATTTCCTTTATAGCTCAAGGCCATATTTTTGGCACGCTCAAAAGCAAGCTGAAGTGCAGAATCTGAAGATTTGAAAGTAACGGTTTCTTGACTAAATGCATTCAAAAAGAAACAGCAATGAGCCAGTAAAACTAAAAAGTGATTTTTCATAGAGCTATTTTCGATTTGGATTTTGGTTTGAATACATTTTAAAAGCAAACCCATCCCCCTAGATGGGTTTGCTTAATTGGTTATAGTTAATTATAACCAGGGTTCTGGGGTAAACCTGTTCTGTTAATTTCATCTCTTGGAATAGGAAGCAAATAATGTTGTGGTTTGAAAATCCTTTCCTGAACTTTGGAGTAGGTGTAAGTTTTAGAACCGTCACTGTTCTTAGTAATAATTACTCCCATTAATGGTTTGTTTTCAGTTTCTTCGGCTATTTTCCAACGTCGTACGTCATAGTAGCGGAATCCTTCAAGACATAATTCAACTTGTCTTTCGTTACGGATTTTGTTCTCTAAAGCTGTTCCTGTTAAACCAGTTAACGGATTTGTTATTCCTGCGCGCTGTCTTAATAAATTAAGGTATTGAATTGCAGTTCCTTCATGCCCCAATTTAAATTCTGATTCAGCATAGTTCAGATATATTTCTCCTAAACGAGAAATAATCCAAGCTTTATTAGTTTGCGTTTCATTATTGTAATTGTACGTTGTATCGCAATATTTACGGAAAGTATAACGAGTTTTACTAGCATTCCAAGTATCCCAACCTTGAGGAGAATCTAAACCTCCTTCGTAGAATTCAGCTTTATTTGAACTTCCTGCATCATAACGATCTTGAAAGAATTCAGGTTTTCCGTAAGCACGTCCGTCGTATACAATATTTTTATAAAAACGCGGATCTCTATTTACATAAGGTTTTTGAGGATCGTAACCTGATGTCGGATCTGTAATGTCTTTTCCGTCAGCTGTTCCGTAAGCATCAATATGGCTTTGGCTTGGCGCAAAATTGGCCCATCCGTGAAAACCACTCGGAGAATTAAACATTTCTACACCATTAAATGCGCTCCATTGCGGATCTTTACTAGACAAACGAGAGAAGATAACTTCTGAATTGTTGGTAGTAAAAAGATCTTCATATTTTTTATCGTAAAGCGAATATATATTTAAATCCATAACCGCTTTTGCAGCGTCTGATGCTTTTTTCCATTTTGCCAAATCATTAGAAGGATTCCATTGCGGACTTGCGGCATAAAGCAATGTTCTTGATTTGATAGCAAGTGCAGCCCCTTTTGTAACTCTTCCAAGATCTGTAGCTGTTAGGGGAAGTAATTCGGCAGCTTTGTCTAATTCTCCCACAATAAAGTCAACGCATTGATCATAAGAACTGCGGTCTACTTTAAAATCACTATTTAACTCAAAAGGTTTAGTAACAAGAGGAACCCCACCGTAATCACTAGTTAATTTGAAGTATGCATAAGCTCTTAAGAAAAGCACTTCGCCTTTTAATCTGTTTCTCCAAGCTTCATCTCCAGGTACATTATCAATTCGAGACAAAAAGATATTGCAATTTTGAATAGTAGCATAAGTAGGTTTCCAAGTATTGAAATCTCCTGCGTTGTCTGGAGTAAGAGCACCAGAATTAAGATTCCACACGTCATAATCGTTAAAATTATTAAAGGCTTCATCACATGCAGTAGATAAGATCCAGCTTCGATTTGTTTTGTCGTTCCAGTTGTGCTGAGTGCTTGGTAATACCGTATATAAGTTATTAGCGAAAGCTTCTGTAAGTTTTAAGTCGTTCCATACATTTTCATCTGTATAAGAATCCAGTGGCGCTTTATCTAAAGGATCTTCGCTACAGGATGTTACCGCAGCAATAGTAATAAAGAGAGCAGCAGCAATAACCGCTTTCTTTTTTATATTAAATAGTTTATTGATTTTATAATTTTTCATGTCTTGATCTTTTTACCTTGTTATAATTCAATGCTTACACCGATTCTGTAGATACGGGTTTGTGGATAAATTACGCCCGTTTTATTGTTTGTTTCAGGGTCTAAATTGTATTGTTTCATGTGGTCAATAGAAAACAAATTAGTTCCTCCAGCATAAAATCTCGTATTTAATATTCCGAATCTAGACAAGACTTTTTCTGGTAATGTATAGGAAACTTCTAAAGATTTTAATCTGAAGAATGACGCGTCTTTTAACCAAAAGTCAGCTTCAATATTGTTTCTCGGATCAGAATCATTGAATGCAACAGGGTATTTAGAATTTGGATTATCTGCTGTGTATCTGTCGTCGTACAACCATCTTGGAGGCGCTACAATAGCTCCTTGAGCTTGTGGAAGTATTACTTGTTTTGCTTTTGCCTGTCCTGTCCAAAGCATATCTATAGAAAAACCTTTGTATTCAGCTCTCATAGGAATACCATAAGCAATTTTTGGTGTTGCAGATTCTGGAATTCTTACTTTATCATTAGAAGTGATGTTTCCGTCACCGTCAGTATCTTTTACCCAAAGATCACCTGGTTTTGCTCCTTCAAAATGAGGAGAACCGTCAACTTCTGCCTGAGTACGGTAAATTCCGTTTGTTTGGTATACTAGCCAAGAATCGATTGCTCTTCCAGTTGATTTTTGCCACGCCGGAATGTTTGCTGCTTCATCGCGAAATAATACTTCACTTTGTGCATAAGTAAAGTTAAAACCAACACTATATTTAAAACTATTGATATGATCTGCATAATTAACAGACCAGTCAGTTCCTCTGTTTACCGTTTTTCCGATGTTTTCTTTTGGAAGAGATAATCCTGTGTACAAAGGCACAGAAGCATTTCTCGCTGCTAAAATATCAGATCTTTTATTGCTGAAATAGTCAAAAGTTGCCGTTAATTTATTGCCGAAGAACCCAAAATCAAATCCGATGTTTTTAGAATCTTGAATTTCCCACGTAATATTTGGGTTCGGAGTAGAAGAAAGATATATACTATTGTTTAACGTATAATCTGATCCAAAATAGCTGTAAAGCTGCTGATCTGTTGTTAGCTGATATCTTGTTAAGAAAAGATATTGGTTAAGATAATCTACACCATTAATAGTTTCTCTCAAATCGTCATTCCCCATTCTTCCCCAAGAAGCTCTTATTTTAAGCTGGTCAATTAATTTGATGTTATTTTTGAAGAAAGGCTCTTCAGAGATTTTCCAACCAGCACTAATAGCAGGGAACATACCCCAACGAGTTGAAGAAGGGAAGTTGAATGATCCATTATAGCGAGCAGTAACTTCTGCAAAATATTTATCGTCAAAATTGTAAGCAACTCTTCCAAGGAAACTTTCACGTCCGTCTTGATATGCGCCACCTGTAGCATTTTGCCCTTTAGTGCTTCCAGTAAAAATCTGATCCAATTGATCGCTCAATAAATCTCTTCTATAAGCATACGTTTGAGTTTTGTCCATTGTAGTCTGCTCATATCCAACAAAAGCATTTACCGCGTGTTTATTGAATTTACGATCGTAGGCAAGTTTTGCGAAATATGTATTTTGATTCGCAATTCGCTCTTCTTGCATAACGCTTGTTATGCTCGTGCTGTTTTTTACGTTATTATAACTGTCATTGGTTTTGTCGTAAGAATAAGCATCCCACGGTTTTGTGAATTTCTTTTCACTGCGAACATTATAGTCAAATGCTGCATATCCGCTAAGTGATAATCCCTCAGTTATTCTTGGCAATTTTAATTCAAATCCAATTTTTGGATTTACAATTAAGTTTACCACGTGATCATAACCTGCCGCTGGTGAAGACATTAAAATTGGGTTTCTACCATTTGTAATACCCGATGATGGCGAGCCGTTTTTCCAATAAGCAGGAATAAAAGGATACATACTAACCGTTTCGTGCATGATACTTCCAATGCTTACTGCTGGGTAGTTTCTGTCTTCTTTACGAGTAGCAATGTCTAAGTTTACCTTAAAGTTCGAAGTGATATTAACATCAATGTTTGATCTTAAATTGAACTGTCTGTATCTCTCGTCACTGTACCTAAGGTTACTTTCCTGATTTAAGTATTGTCCAGAAAAGAAATATTTAACCTGTTCATTACCGCCATTTACAGAAAGTGAAAGGTTAGCTTGTGGAGCATCTTTTCTATAAACCTGCTTCATCCAGTCTGTACTGGTGTAATTTGGATCATTTCCAGCTTTGTATTTGTCAATTTCTGCCTGAGTATAAGGAAGCGTTGTCCCTTTATGAGCATTCAGTTCGTTATAATACGTCATGTATTCCCACGAATTAACTCTTTCGCCCATTCTGGTTAACTGCTGAATACCATAAGATCCGTCAACTTTGATTGTTGGAGCACCAACTTTTCCTCTTTTGGTAGTTACCAGAATAACCCCATTTGCAGAACGAACTCCATAAATAGCTGCCGATGCATCTTTTAGAACCGTTACAGATTCAATATCATCAGGGTTTATCCTGTTCAAATCACGATCAGGAATTCCATCCACAACTACAAGCGGACTTGTCCCTCCTCCAAAAGAGTTAAAACCTCTAATTAAAAGAGTAGAGCTGTCATCACCAGGCCTTCCAGAACGGTTACTGGCAATTACTCCAGACATGCGTCCGGCAATTCCGTTAGATACGTTTGCAGATGCATTTTGAGTTAAAACACCTCCTTTAATCGATGCAATTGCTCCCGTTGTAGAAGCTTTTTTCTGCGTTCCATATCCAACGACAACAACTTCATTTAAGGTTTGATTCTGCTCTACAAGCTGAATGCTTACTGCGTCGTCTGCACGAACTTCTTTTGTTAAAAATCCAGTATAAGAAAAAACAAGAATGCTGTTGGAGTCTGGAACTTCGATAGTAAAATTACCGTCAAAGTCTGTTACAGCTGTAATTTTTGTTCCTTTTACCAGAATGTTTACACCAGGAAGCGGTTCTCCTTGTGAGCCAGTTACTTTTCCCTTTATTAGTTTTTCTATGGCAAAAGATGTGCTTTTGCTGTTTG
The DNA here is from genome assembly GCF_039581425.1 of Flavobacterium movens. Lineage (NCBI taxonomy): Bacteria > Pseudomonadati > Bacteroidota > Flavobacteriia > Flavobacteriales > Flavobacteriaceae > Flavobacterium > Flavobacterium movens. Next base: position 153,951 of record NZ_JBCPXY010000010.1, on the reverse strand, counting down.
TCAGAGCTAAATTAGTAGTCAGTTTGTTATAGAATTTACTCTCTTTTAACTCTGCTGCAAAAGAAGTTTGTAAAGTAAGTGCCAGTAAGGCTCCTGATGTTAGTTTGGTTATCTTCCATTTTTCAGAAGAGAGCCAATCTTTTGTTGGTTTTTGTTTGGTTAATAAAATCATGTTTTGTTGGTTTTTGTTGGTTAGTACTTTATTCTCTCGTAGTCCGTTTTTTATCTATTTTTCATTTTGGAGAAACAAAATGCCTTGAGCTCCTGCAGATTGTTTGTGAAAAAAGAGATAAATGTGAAATCCAAATGTATAAATGTTTCTAAGTCAACACATACCAGTACCTACCAGTTTTTTGCGATATTTGTAAAAAACACGATTTATTTACGATAATATTAAAAGTAAAGTGGGTAATATATGCATAAAATACAAATCAAGGTTATTTGAATAAATAGCTATATATTCTTGTTTTTTGCAGATTATTCTACTCTTGTTTATTTGCGGATTCTTTTTTTTGAATAAGAGGAATGAATGGGTGTGATAGAATGATGGTTTTAATTTTTAAAAGTGGTTAATATAGTATCAGAATTTTCTTTTTGGAATAATTTTGAATTTTTTAAATAGTTTTATTTTTTTAACCATACCAGTCGGTAATTTTAAGCTAATATGTAGGACTAAGCTTGTAAATGTTTTGTCCTGTTTTACGATTAAGAACCTTTTTTAGGTAATAAAATATCATAATCGGTAAAAAAATGTATAAAAATTATCAAAAGTCTATTTTTGAAATATTTTGCTTTTAATATTAAGAAAGCAACGCATTAAAACGCAATAATTGGATTTAATTATATTTTGCTATTTTTGGACTTCATTTCTTCATAATTTAAAAATGGTCTACCAGAGCTCAAAACCATTTTTATTATGAATTATACCAACTATGTTCCTCTATAGGTATAATTAAATGAATTTTTTCTCGTGGTTTGATTGATAAATGTGATGTACGGAGTTTCGATAGAATTTCAATTATAATCTGAAAAAGATTGTTTTTGGCTTCTTTTTAGAAATCCTCAAAAACGAATATTCACTATTGTTAATTAAAATTTTTATGAAAAAAGCACTATTTCTATTAGTTCTGACCACTCTCTTTTGGAAGGCTAATGCACAAAATGATCCCATCGCTATTGAAACCCAGAATACGGCATTAATCTTAAAAGTGGCAAAAAACGGATTGCTTTATCAATCTTATTTAGGTGCAAAACTAGAAGTTTCGGCATATAATGTACTTTCTAAAGAAACAGAAAGAACATTTGTTATAAACGACGGAAATCCGTTGCTTAATTTAAGACATCAAGCGTATCCAACTTACGGAACCGATAATTTATTTGAATCGGCTATCCGTATGACACATAATGACGGAAACCCTGCTTTGGAGTTAGTGTACGTAAGCCATCAGACAACAAAAATAGATGGCAATACTACTGAAACTAGTGTAAAAATGAAAGATCCAGTTTATCCTGTAGAAGTGACTTTACATTATAAAGCTTTCTATAAAGAAAATGTTATTGAGCAATGGACTGAAATTGTACACCGCGAAAAGAAACCGGTAACGTTGTACAACTATGCTTCGTCTATGCTGCATTTTGATGCGGATAAATATTGGCTGAGTCAGTTTCATGGCGATTGGGCTAAAGAAGTTAGAATGCAAGAAAGCGAATTAACCAGTGGAGCCAAAGTAATTGATTCTAAATTGGGAGTACGAACTAATATGTACCAGACGCCAGTTTTCTTTTTAGCATTAAACGACAAAGCCAAAGAAGATAGTGGCGAGCTTGTTGCGGGAACAATCGCTTGGTCGGGAAATTTTAAATTTACTTTTGAGCTTGACAATAAAAATTCGTTAAGAATTAGTTCTGGAATTAATCCGTTTGCTTCAGAATACAGTCTTCAGCCTGACGAAGTTTTTACGACTCCTTCTTTTATTTATACTTTTTCAAACAAAGGAAAAGGGCTGGCGAGCAGGAATTTACATTCTTGGGCAAAAAACTATGGTGTGAAAGATGGCGACAAACCTCGTTTGACTTTACTGAACAATTGGGAAACTACCTTTTTTAATTTCGATGAAAAGAAACTGACAGAAATGTTTGAAGACTCTAAAACATTGGGTGTCGATATGTTTTTATTAGACGACGGATGGTTTGGAAATAAATACCCGAGAAGCGGTGATAAATCTGGCTTGGGAGATTGGCAGGCAACAAAAACAAAACTGCCAAATGGTCTTGGTTTTTTAATGCAGCAGGCAGAGAAAACTGGAGTGAAATTCGGAATTTGGATTGAACCCGAAATGGTTAATCCGAAAAGCGAATTGTATGAAAAGCATCCAGATTGGGTTTTAAAATTGCCAAATAGAGAGGAGAGTTATTACAGAACACAATTGGTTTTGGATTTATCGAATCCTAAAGTGCAGGATTTTGTGTTTAAAACGGTGGATGATATTATGCAGACAAACGGCGGAGTGGCATTTTTTAAATGGGATTGCAACCGAATGATGACTAATGCGTATTCTACTTATTTAAAGAATCAGCAATCTCACTTATTTATTGAATATACTAGAGGTTTATATAAAGTTTTAGAAAGGATTAAAACAAAATATCCGCATTTACCAATGATGCTTTGCGCAGGAGGCGGAGGAAGAACAGATTATGCTTTCTTAAAATATTTCACAGAATTTTGGGCTAGTGATAATACCGATCCTTACAATAGAGTATTTATTCAATGGGGATATTCGCAGTTTTTTCCAGCTTTTACGATTTGCAATCACGTAACATCATGGGGAAATCAGTCTATTAAATTCAAAACAGACGTTGCCATGATGGGTAAATTAGGTTTTGATATTAATGTAAAAGAACTGAAAGAAAAAGAATTAAAATATACTCAGGATGCAGTTGCCAATTATAAAAGATTAAGCCCTGTAATATGGCATGGCGACATGTACAGAATTGTTTCTCCTTATGAAGACAGTCGCGCTGTATTAATGTATGTTGACGAATCAAAAAACAAAGCTGTTTTATTTTCGTATACGCTTCATCCGCTTTATGATCCGCAATATAATTTGGTTCGTTTTCAAGGTTTAGACTCCAATAAAACGTATAAAGTAGAAGAAATTAATTTAATGCCTGAGGCAAAGCAAACACTGCAAGAATCTGGAGCATCTTTTACAGGAGATTATTTAATGAATGTCGGATTAAGAGTTTCTTCTTCAAAAGTTGAATCGAGTGTAGTGCTTGAAATTACAGCAGTATCTGGGAAATAAAAAGTTATTCTATACAATAAAACAGCTGTTTAATATCGTTTAAAACAACGAGATTAAACAGCTGATTTATTTTTAGCCCAAAGGAATATCTGTAGAGACGCACAGCAGTGCGTCTACACAAAGTATATCCGCAATATATTAGACGCAATGCAGTGCGTCTCTACGTTTTTTTTCTTTCACAGATTTTAAAATCCTTTTAATCTAAATAATCTGTGGCTAAAAAACTTTGCGGTTTGGCAACTTTGCGAGCATTTATCTCCCGCAGATTTAGCAGATTGTGGAGATTTTTCTACATCTGTTTTAATCATTATAAATCTGTGCGAAACATTTGTGCTTATGAATTACAAGTTCAGTTTTCTATATTGCAAAGGCGAAAGCTGTTTTAATTCCTTAAACTTTCGGTTAAAATTGGAAATATTATTGAACCCGCATAATTCGGCAATTTCCAAAACAGAGAGTTCTTCATTATTAGATAATAACTTTGCGGCTCTCTCAATACGTACTTCAATTAGAAATTGAAAAAATGACTTGTTGGTCCGGACCTTAAAATACCGGCAAAAGGCATTTTTTGTCATACTCGCAATAGAAGCAATTTCATCAAGTGTGATGTTTTTATGAAAATTGGTCATGACATATTCAAATACAATCTGCATTCTTTTCCCTTCGTTATCAGTAATTTTCTTTTGATACAAATAATTAGATAGTGGAGTCGTGTCTGATGTAGATAGCCATTTTAGAATATCTAGAAATAATATAAAACGAGTATAGCTATCGGCTTTTTTCAGCTTCTTGAAATATTTGACAACCTTTTTTGGTGCGTTATGGATTATAAATCCGTTTTTACTGCTTTCTAAAATCGGATGGATATTTCTAAAAGTTGACAATTCAAAAAAATCTTTTCCGAACGAATTGAAGGTGAAAAATAAAGTACGCATTACAGAAATCACATTTTCCTGAACATCGCTTCTAAACACATGTGGCAAATTGCTTCCAATTACTAATATATCACCTTCACGGTATTGCGAAATAGTATCGCCGGCAAAAACGGCTCCTTCTCCTTTTTCTATAAAACTAATTTGAATTTCTTCATGCTGATGCAATTTATCATAAAATGAAACTTCGATATCTTCTTGATATATAAGGGGATCTTCTCCAGATTTTGGAATTTTGAATGGGAAAACTTTCATATAGTGGTTAGTTAGTTATAATCAAATATATTGCATTTGAATAAAAAAATGATGCTATAATGTTCTATTTTTTAAGTTTTGGTGCTATAGAGGGTAATATAGTATCGTTTTGTGGTAATTTTTAAAGGGTGCGCTCTATTGTTTCTAGATAATTTTGGCCTTAATAAAAAATTAAAATTATGAGTATTCAATGGAATGGCGTTATGCCAGCGGTAACTACAAAGTTTACTGCAGATGACAAATTAGACTTCAATATGTTTGAAGTTAATATGAAGGCACAATTAAATGCTGGAGTTTCAGGAATTATTTTAGGAGGCACTTTAGGTGAAGCCAGCACACTTTTAGAAGAAGAAAAAAGAGAATTAGTAAAACATACTGTTGCACTAACAGAAAATAAAGTGCCTGTAATTATGAACATTGCAGAGCAGTCTACAAAAAATGCAATTTTAGCGGCAAATAAAGCTGAACAAGATGGAGCAAAAGGATTGATGATGCTTCCTCCAATGCGTTACAAAGCATCTGATTTTGAAACAGTAACTTTTTATAGTGAAGTGGCAAAAAATACTTCACTTCCTATTATGGTTTACAACAATCCGATTGACTATAAAATTGAAGTGACATTAGATATGTTTGAAGAGTTGTTAAAATATGATAACATTCAAGCAGTAAAAGAATCAACTAGAGATATTTCTAATGTTACTAGAATGATCAACCGTTTTGGAGATCGTCTAAAAATATTATCTGGAGTTGATACGCTAGCATTAGAAAGTCTATTTATGGGTTCTGATGGATGGGTTTCTGGATTGGTTTGTGCTTTTCCTGAAGAAACAGTGGCAATTTACAAATTAGCAAAAGCGGGAAGATTTGATGAAGCTTTGAAAATTTACAGATGGTTCTTGCCTTTATTAGAATTGGATATTAATGCATTTTTGGTTCAGAATATCAAATTAGCAGAAGTTGCAACAGGAATTGGTTCAGAATATGTTCGTGCGCCAAGATTGCCATTGCAAGGGGCAGAAAGAGAAAGAGTTTTGGCAATTATTGCTGAAGGACTACGTACGAGACCAACTTTACCAGACTATAAAAATTTATAATAGCATATTAAAGATTGGCTTAGCTTTTTAGTTTTCAGTCTCGGTTCTCAGCTTTCAGTCGCAGTCTCAGTTTTTCAGTTCCCATTTACAGTCAGGGTTTTCGGTAGCTGTGTTTACTGGGGCTGCGACTGAAACTTGAGACTAAAACCGTAGCTGAAAACTAAAATTGCTCTTAATTCATTTATAAGAAAAAAAACATGATTACAGGAAAAAATTATATAGGAAGCCAGCTAAAAGCAGGTGGTACAAAAATACTAAAAACGTTTAATCCGCTATTGAATACAGAAAATCCATGGGTTTTTACTGAGGCAACTCAAGATGAAATTGAGGAAGCAGTTGCGTTAGCCAATCAAGCATTTGCGAGTTATAAAAATTATTCGGGTATAGAGAAAGCTAAATTTTTGAACGCTATTGCTGATGAAATTTTAGCATTAGGAGACGATCTTTTAGTTCAGTACTGCACCGAATCGGGTTATCCAAGAGGCAGAGCAGAAGGAGAACGTGGAAGAACAATCGGACAGTTAAAAGCTTTTGCCGACATGCTTACAGAAGGAAGCTGGGTACAAGCTACAATAGATACTGCAATAACCGACAGACAGCCTGCGCCAAAAGAAGACTTACGCAAAATGTTAGTGCCTTTAGGACCAATTGTGGTTTTTGGATCAAGTAATTTTCCTTTTGCATTCTCTACAAGCGGAGGAGATACGGCTTCAGCTTTGGCTGCAGGTTGTCCTGTTATTGTAAAAAGCCATTCTATGCATATAGGAACGGGCGAAATGGTTGCTTCTGCAATTATTAAAGCAGCTCAGAAAACCAATATGCCAGAAGGTGTTTTTTCTAACCTTATTGGTGACGGAAGAACGCTTGGAACAAGTTTGGTAAAACATCCATTGGTAAAAGGAGTAGGTTTTACGGGAAGCATTAAAGGCGGACGTGCTCTGTGCGATTTAGCTGCACAGCGTCCAGAGCCAATTCCAGTATTTGCCGAAATGGGAAGCATAAATCCAGTAGTACTTTTACCAAACGCATTGAAAAAAAACAGCCAAAAATGGGCGACAGCCTATGCAGGTTCTATCACTTTAGGAGCTGGGCAATTTTGCACGAATCCTGGTTTATTGCTAGCTTTAAAAGGAGAAGAATTAAATGAGTTTACAGAAAATCTAGATCAAGCAATCGAAAAAATTACGCCAGGCTGTATGCTTCATCCTTCTATTTATGCTGATTTTAATAACGGAATTGCAAAAATAGAAGAACAGAATGGAGTTTCAAGAATAGCTCAATTTAAAGGCGAGACAACACCAAATCACGGCGCTTCAACTGTTTTGAAAGTTGATGGGAAAGAATTTTTAAAGAATGCAGCATTACATAATGAAGTTTTTGGTCCTTTTTCAATTTTAATTGAATGCGAAAATGAAGCTGAATTAATAGAAGTAATTTCGAAGTTGGAAGGACAGCTAACAGGAACAATTATAAGTGAGGAGAACGAAATTGACACCCACAAAGGAATAATTGGCGCTTTACAGAATCGTGTAGGTCGCTTAATATACAATGGTGTACCTACAGGAGTAGAAGTTTGCGCTTCTATGCTTCATGGCGGACCTTATCCAGCATCTTCAGATTCACGTTACACAGCAGTTGGAATAGACGCAGTTTACAGATGGGTGCGTCCAGTAAGTTTTCAGAATTGGCCAGACCATTTACTGCCAGCTGAATTACAAAATGAGAATCCGTTGCAAATTGTTCGTACAGTAAATAATAAACTAACACTATCTCAAATATAAAATGGTAAAGAAAACTTTTTTTTGCGTAGATGCTCATACGTGCGGGAATCCGGTTCGGGTTGTTGCTGGTGGCGGACCAAATCTACAAGGTAATTCGATGAGCGAAAAACGGCAGCATTTCTTAAAAGAATATGACTGGATTCGTAAAGGCTTAATGTTTGAACCAAGAGGACATGACATGATGAGTGGCAGTATTTTGTATCCGCCAAGCAATCCTGAGAATGATTTTGGAATTCTGTTTATAGAAACTTCTGGATGTCTGCCAATGTGCGGACACGGAACAATTGGAACTATTACAATTGCTGTCGAAGAAGGTTTGGTGACGCCGAAGGTTCCTGGAATTATTAAAATGGAAGCGCCTGCAGGTTTAGTGCATATCGAATATCAGCAAACAGGCAAAAAAGTAGATTGGGTACGTTTGACCAACGTTAAATCTTATCTAGCTGCAGAAGGTCTTACTATTGATTGTCCAGAATTGGGCGAAATTGTTTTTGATGTGGCTTACGGAGGAAATTACTATGCCATTGTAGATCCGCAAAAGAATTTTTCGGATGTTCAGGATTTTACAGCAAGTAAAATTATTCAATACAGTCAGGAAGTTCGCAATAAGATTAATGAAAAATACCCAGATTATTTTATTCATCCTGAAAACAATACCATTAGAGACGTAACGCATATGTTGTGGACAGGATCGCCTATTGATCCAGTATCATCTGGCAGAAATGCGGTTTTCTATGGTGATAAAGCAATCGATCGTTCGCCGTGCGGAACAGGAACATCGGCTAGAATGGCACAATTGCACGCTAAAGGGAAATTGAAAAAAGGAGAAGAGTTTATTCATGAAAGTTATATTGGAAGTAAGTTTATTGGAAAAGTTGTGGAAGAAACTTCTATTGGAGATATTCCAGCTATTGTGCCAAGCATACAAGGCTGGGCAAAAGTGTACGGATACAATAATATTATAATTGATGAAAGCGACGATCCGTATGCATTTGGATTTCAGGTTATTTAAAAATCAGTTTATAATATAATTAAGTTGCTGGTTAAATTAAATTATTGTTTTTTGAATAGTCTCTAGTTTTAACTAAGGGATTTTAGAAATTGTAAATAAGATGGACTTTAGCCAAATTAACATGGTTGTTGTTTAAGCTAAAACCATCTTTTACAATTTTGATTATCTCTATCGTCGTTAAATTAAGAGATTTTTGCATTCAGATTGGAGCTGAGAATTAAATAATAATATTCAGATATAGCCCGTGGTTGAAACCACGGGTATATATAGATTGTTTTTTGATTACATACCCGTGGTTTCAACCACGGGCTATGTTTAAAAATGGATGTAAAAAAAATCTAAGTAAAGACGAATGCAATTGATTTTAACTCAATGAAACATATAATTTGATCCAACAGATTTAAAATATAATTAGCAGTTCAAAGAACTCTTAACGAAATAAAATTTATGAAAAAAGTTGCTGTTATTGGCGGTGGAATTATTGGCTTATGTTCTGCCTATTATCTTGCAAAGGAAGGTTACGAGGTGAGCGTATTTGATGAATCGGATATGAACAATGGCTGTTCATACGGAAACGCAGGTATGATTGTACCATCTCACATTATTCCGCTAGCACAACCCGGTATGATTGCTCAAGGAATAAAATGGATGTTTGATAGCCGTAGTCCGTTTTATGTAAAACCACGTTTAAGTAAAGATTTGATAAACTGGGGAATGCAGTTTTATAAACATGCCAATTTGCGCCATGTAGAAAATGCAATGCCTGCTTTACGAGATCTTTCGTTATTAAGTAAAGAATTATATCAAGATTTTGCCAAAGAGAATAATTCTTTCTTCTATGAAGAAAAAGGACTTTTAATGCTTTACAAAAGTGATAAAGTAGGAGAAGAAATGCATCACGAAGGAAAAGAAGCAGAACGTTTGGGACTTGAAGTAGATTATCTGTCAAAAGCAGAAGTTGCACTTTTAGAAAAAGGAACTAATACCAATGTAATTGGAGGAGTTCATTATAAAAGTGACGCCCATTTATATCCGCAAAAATTTATGTCTTTCATAAAGGAAGAATTGGCTCGTTTAAAAGTTGAAATCCATTCTCAAACCAGTGTGAGAGATTTTGTTTTAGAAGGAAATAAAATTGAAAAAATTGTTACTGATAAAGGACTTTTTAGAACTGATGAAGTGGTTTTGGCATCAGGATCTTGGAGCCCTTTTCTGGCTAAAAAACTAAATGTTTCAATTTCTATTTTACCTGGAAAAGGATACAGTTTTACATTAAAAGATAAATCCCAAAAACCGAGCATTCCATCTATTTTATGTGAAGGAAAAGTAGCCGTAACTCCAATGGCAAATGATATTAGATTTGGAGGAACTATGGAAATAACACACGCCAAAGACAACAAAATAAATGCAAACCGACTTCAGGGAATTATAAACAGCATTAATGATTTCTATCCTGATATGAAAGTAGAAATGCCAAAAACAGAAGATACTTGGTTTGGCTTTAGGCCATGTACGCCATCAGGAATGCCTATTATTACTAGAGACAAAAAAGTTGTAAATTTGACCTTAGCAACAGGACATGCCATGATGGGATTAAGTCTCGCACCGGCAACAGGGAAAATTATAACAGAGATTATTTCTGGTAAACCGACTTCTGTAGCTATTGACAGATTCCAAATATAAAATATGAGATACAATGCGATTCCGGTTTCTTTGTTTATTGAAAACCGAAAAAGATTTACCGAAAAAATGCTGCCAAATAGTTTGGCTATTTTGACTTCAAACGACGTAATGCCTAATAACGCAGATGATGTTATGGGGTTTTCACAAAACAATGATTTGTTTTACTTGTCTGGAATTGATCAGGATGAAACCATTTTGGTGCTTTATCCTGATGCTTTTAAAGAAGAAAACAGAGTTATACTTTTTGTAAAAGAAGCAAATGAACATACGCTTCTTTGGGATGGTAATTTTTTGACTAAAGAACAAGCAACAGCTGTTTCCGGAATCCAGAATATCAAATGGCTTCACGAATTTGAAAAGACTTTGCAGCTTTTTGCTTTTGAAGCTGACATTATTTACTTAGGTCATAATGAGCATATCAAAAGGGTAACTGCCGAAATTGAAACCAGACAAGATCGAATGATAAAATGGTGCAAAGAAAAATATCCATTGCATCAATATGATCGTGTGGCAAAAATAACTCGCGAATTGCGTCCAATTAAATCGAACGAGGAAGTTGATTTAATAAAAAAAGCAACAGCGCTTAGTGTTGAAGGTTTTCATAGAGTTTTAGACGCAATTCGTCCAAATATAAAAGAATACGAATTGGAAGCCGAATTGTTGTACGCCACCGTAAAAAACGGAGGAACGAGACAGGCATTTAGATCAATTGTGGCATCTGGAGTTAATGCCTGTTCGTTGCACTATAACACCAACGATGATATTTGCAGAGAGAATGAAATGGTTCTTGTTGATTTTGGAAGCTGTTATGCCAACTATAATTCAGATACCACAAGATGTATTCCGGTTAACGGAACTTTTAGTCCGAGACAAGAAGAGGTTTACGAATCTGTTTTGCATTGTTTGAAAGAAGGTTCAAAATTATTGAAGCCTGGAGTTTTATCTAAAGATTATGAACTTCAAATGGCAAAATTAATTGAAACTGAATTGGTGAAACTGGGACTTATTACAGAAGAAGAAATTAAATCTCAAGATCCAGAAAAACCTGCTTACAAGAAATATTTCATGCATGGAACTGCACATCATTTAGGACTTGATGTTCATGATGTTGGTTTGTATTCAAGACCTTTTGAAAAAGGAATGGTGCTTACTTGCGAACCCGGAATTTACATTAGAGAAGAAGGAATAGGATGCCGTTTGGAAAATGATTATTTGATAACAGAAAATGGAAATATCAATCTGAGTGAAGCCATGCCAATAGAAATCGCCGAAATTGAAAATTTAATTAAAAATAAAAAGTAAGATGAAAAAGTATTTGTTGTTTCTTCTGTTCGTATGCACCTCTGTTTTCGCACAGAAGATTGATATTAACAATCTAAATTGGTTGCCAAATTCTCATTCTTTTTGGGTGAATCAAGACAGTAATGTAGTCATTTATGATGTTGATAAATTAGATAAACAAAGCACTATTTTATCGAAAGCGCAATTAGCAGCTGCTGGATTTACTAGCGAAATTGAGCAGTTGGTTTGGAACGATTCAAAAACAAAAGTTTTAGTCTATACTAATTCAAAGAAAGTATGGAGAGACAATACCAGAGGTGATTATTGGTATTTTGATTTGGCTACAGGAAAAGGAAAACAATTGGGCAAAAACTTAGACGCATCATCCTTAATGTTTGCTAAATTTTCTAGCGATAATGAAAATGTTGCCTATGTTTCAAAACACAATATATATGTTGAAAATCTGAATTCTGGAAAAATCACACCAGTAACAACTGATGGCACAGATAAAATTATTAACGGAACTTTTGATTGGGTTTATGAAGAAGAACTAGCAGCGCGTGACGGTTTTAGATGGAGTCCAGACGGAAAAAGTATTGCTTTTTGGAGAGTAGATGCAACGTCTACCAAATTCCATTTCATGATTAATAATACAGATTCGCTGTATCCGACAATTATTCCTGTAGAATATCCAAAAGCAGGAGATAAACCTTCTTCTGTAAAAATCGGAGTAGTAAATATTGATTCTCTTCAAACCAATTGGTTAGATATTCCTGGAGAACCAGATAATAATTATTTGGTTCGAATGAAATGGCTTAGCAATGAGTCTATTATGGTAGTTCAGCTAAATAGAAACCAGAATCAGGTTACGATGTACGATTGTAATGCAAAATCGGGTGCGGCGAGATTGATTTATAAAGAAGAATCAGCTGCATGGATAGATGTATTTGACACTTCTGCTGGTGAATATGATGTTTTTCCTTGCCAGTTTGTAGACAACGGAAAAGCTTTTTTATGGAGCTCGGATGCAGATGGATGGATGCATGTTTATAAAATAAGTCTTGACGGAAAATCAAAAGAGTTAATCACTAAAACTAATTTTGATGCTTATTTTAAAGCCTATAACGAAAAAACAAAAACGATATATTTTATAGCAAGTCCAGAAGATGCGACTCAGCGTTATTTGTATGAAACGAATTTAAGTTCGAAAAAGACAAAAAGAATAACTCCAGCAATTTTTGATGGTACAAACCGATATGTTTTTTCTACAGATGCAGCTTATGCAAGACACACCAATTTTAGCATTTCAAGAGACTACAACCAGAGATTGATTGCTTTGTCGGGGCATCAAAAGATTTATCCAAAAGAAGCAGATGTTTTTGCGGCTCCAAATCGAGATTATTCGATGGAGAAGTTTAAAGTGAAAACAGCAGATGGAGTAGAGATTGATGGAGTAATGGCAAAACCATTAGACTTTAATCCTTCAAAAAAATATCCTGTTTTCTTTTATGTTTATGGAGAACCAATGGCTACAGTGGCTAATGATAGTCCATATTTTAATGGATTCATAAGTGAGTTGATACCAAAAGGATATATCGGAATTGCGATGGATAATAGAGGAACTCCAGCAATGAAAGGAATGCAATGGAGAAAATCAATTTATAAAAATATCGGAATTATCAATACGCGTGATCAAGCAATGGCGGCCAAAGAAGTTTTAAAATGGAACTTCATCGATTCTGATCGTGTAGCAATTCATGGCTGGAGCGGTGGTGGAGCTGTAACTTTAAATCTAATGTTTCAGTATCCAGAGATTTACAAAACAGGCGTTGCCATTGCGGCAGTAACAGATCAGCATTTTTATGATAATATTTATACAGAACGTTATATGGGATTGCCAGATGAAAATCAGGCAGCATATATTCAAGCTTCTCCTGTAACGCATGCTAAAAATCTGAAAGGAAATTTATTGTACATTCACGGAACAGGCGATGATAATGTACATTATAAAAATGCAGAAGTTTTAATTAATGAATTGATCAAATACGATAAAATGTTTGATTTAATGATATATCCAAATCGTTCTCATAGTATTGATGAAGGAGAAGGAACAGAAAAACATCTTACAGATACTTTTATCAGATTTATTGAAAAAAATTGCCCGCCAGGAGCAAAATAAAAAAAACTACATATCATAAAAAGAGAGGAGAATTTCATCAAATTGAAATTCTCCTTTTTTTATGTATTTAGTTCTTTCGGTTTTGAGTTAAGTATTTGATTTTGAAATTTTTTATAAATGGTAATATAGTAAATGTGTAATTGCGAAATTGATATTTATAGGGTAATATAAGCAGGTTTTTCGGTAATATATTATCAGAAAAATTATCTAAAAAGCAAAATATTTGCCACATTAATTATAAAACCATTTTATGAAATTGAAGATTAATTTTAGAAAAATTGCAGTACTCTTTTTTGTACTGTTGACTAAACTGACTTTTGCCCAAGAACGGGTTGTGTCAGGAATTGTTTCAGATGAGAATGGAGTTCCATTGCCAGGTGTTGGAGTACTGGTAAAAGGAACTCAAACAGGTTCTCAGACTGATTTTGATGGGAAATATTCAATAAAAGCTGATGCAAATGCGGTTCTTGTGTTTAGCTTTATTGGAATGCAGACTAAAGAAGTTCCAGCACGCGGCAACAGCATAAACGTAAAAATGACCGCAGGATCTACACAATTGCAAGAAATCGTAGTTACAGCATTGGGACTTAAAAGAGAGAAAAAATCTCTTGGTTATGCAACACAAGAAATAAACGGAGATCAGCTGACAAAAATAAATACAGGTAACGTTTCTAATAATATTTCAGGTAAAATTGCTGGTGTAGAAATTAGACGAAATAATAATATTGGAGGTTCTACCAATGTTGTAATTCGTGGTACTAGTTCGTTAACAGGAAACAATCAGGCATTATGGGTTGTTGATGGAATTATATTGAATAATGACAACACCAATACAGCAGATCAAAAATCAGGTGGAAACAAAGGTGGCTACGATTACGGAAATGCTGCTTCTGATATTAATCCCGACGATATTGAAACCATGAACGTTTTAAAAGGCGCGGCGGCTACAGCATTGTACGGATCAAGAGCGTCAAATGGAGTTATTATCGTGACGCTAAAAAAAGGAAGCAAAACTAAAGGCGGACTAGGATTTGATTTTAGCTCGGGAGTTAATATTGGAGTAGTAGACAAAAAGACTTTACCAGAGTATCAAAAACAATACGGCGGAGGATATGGTGATTTTTATGGCACAGTTGATTTAGGTAGTGGTGTTCATCCTTACACAGCAACCGACGATGCGGCTTGGGGACCAAAATTTGATCCTTCATTGTTAGTTTACAACTGGAATTCGTTCTATCCAGAATTGCCAACTTACGGTAAGGCAACTCCATATACAGCTGTTAAAAATGATCCAAACAGTTTTTATCAAAATAGCTTAACGTATATTAATAGTATATCTTTTTCGGCTGCAAATGATCAAGGAGATTTTAGATTTGGTTATACCAATTACAATCAGCAGCAAGCTATTCTTCCTAATAGCAATAACAGAAAAGACAATTTCAATTTTTCTGGAAGTTATAAAGTTACACCAAAAACGAGAATTTCTACATCAGCAAACTATTTGACATCTGATGCTATTGGAATGAACGAAACAGGATATGGAGATGGAGGAAATAACTATTTAAGCAGTGTTAGACAATGGTATACAACCAATGCAGATTTTAATGATCTTAGAGCGGCTTACGAATTAACAGGCAAAAATACCACATGGAATGTATACGGTCCAACCGATTTAAGAGTTCAGTTTCATGATAACCCATATTTTCAACGTTACAATAATTACAACTCATTAAAAAGAGATCGTTTCTTTGGTAATGTAGTGGTAAAAACAGAAGTTACAAATTGGTTTGATATTATGGGACGTGGTGCTGTAGATTTTTACCATCAATTGCAAGAAGAGCGTATTGCTGTAGGTTCTAAAAGAACACCAAACGGTCTTGGTCAATATTCTAGATATGATAAAAATTTCCGCGAAATCAATTTAGATTTAGCATTAAATTTCAAAACAGGTATTACTGACGGAATCAGTTTTAATGGTATGTTAGGAGGAAACTCTAGACGTTCGGTTAGCAATTCTATCTATGCGTTAACAAATGGAGGATTGGTTGTTCCAGGAATTTATGCCTTAACCAATTCAATTGACGGAATCACAAGTCCAGAAGAACAACAGATAACTCTTGGAACTAATAGTGTTTACGGAATGGCAAGTTTTAATTTTCTTGACACCTATTTCCTTGAAGGAACTTATAGAGTAGATCAATCCTCTACTTTGCCAAAAGACAATAATACCTATTCTTATCCATCCATTACAGCAACTTATATTTTTAGTAATCATATTAAAGCAGATTGGCTGTCATTTGGAAAATTGCGTCTGAATTATGCAGAAACAGGAAACGATGCGCCATTTGCGGTGACTTCTACACTTTATCCTAAAAATTTTAATTTCGGACCTGGTGGAGTTCGTTTTTCTACAGACAATGATAAAAGTAATTCTGATTTGAAAAGTGAGTTGACTAAAGGTGTAGAGGCTGGTCTTGAACTTAAGTTTTTCAAAAACAGATTAGGGGTAGATTTCTCTTACTATAAAACCAATACAACAAATCAGATTCTTTCTATAGAAACTCCAACACAGACAGGGTATACAAGAGCGTGGATCAATGCTGGAAATGTTCAGAACAAAGGATTTGAGGTAACTGTTAACGCAACTCCGATAAAAACTAAAGATTTTTCATGGCAGGCGACAGTAAATTGGTCAACCAATAAAAATGAGGTAATCTCTTTAGGAGGAGCAAGTCAGATTTCATTAGGATCATTCCAAGGAGTAAATTATGTGGCAGAAGTTGGCAAACCAGTAGGACAGCTAGTTGGTTCTGGATATACTTATTTAAACGGAGAAAAAGTAATTCGTTCAAACGGAAGATACTTGCAAACTGCAGGAGCTGTAATTGGTAACGTAGCTCCAGATTGGATTGGTGGTTTTAATAACGTTTTAACGTACAAGAATATCTCTTTCAATTTCTTAATTGATGTTAAAAAAGGCGGGGACGTTTATTCGCTAGATCAGCAATACGGACATGCAACAGGAATTTACGAAAGTACAGTAAGTAAAAATCATAATGGAGTTCCTCAGCGTGAACCAGTTGCTGACGGTGGTGGAGTATTATTAGGTGGTGTAAAACAAGATGGTACGCCAAATGATGTAACGGTAAGCGTAACTGGAGCAGACGGATACTATTTCTACAATTCTATGCCTCAGCAGGAATATGTTTATGATGCATCATATGTAAAACTGCGTGAAGTTGGATTGAGCTACAAACTGCCAAAAAGATTTATAGAAAACACCTTTATTAGTAATATGGTTTTTGCTGTAAACGGAAGCAATCTATGGATCATTCACAAAAACCTGCCTTATGCAGATCCTGAAGCTGGAGCGTCTTCAGGTAATTTACAAGGCTTTCAAACTGGAGTATTGCCAACAACAAAAGAGTACAGTTTTACCATGAAAGTTCAATTCTAAAAAAATAAAGACATGAGAATTATAAAAACAATATTTTTTGCAGGAGCTGTTTTATGTGCAGTAGCTTCATGTGATAACTTAGATGACATGAACAAGAATGAAAAAGCCTATGAAACTGCTCTGCCAAGTGCATTGATGACCAATGCGCAGGTGAATTATGCTTATTTTCTAACGAATGCTTCAGTAAATTCAAATAATTTCAGAGCATATGCACAACATTGGTCAACGGCAACTTATACAGATGAAGCCAATTACAATCAGGCAAAAAGAAACCTGGGGAGTTCGCATGCTGTAACATTATACAGAGATGTATTGCAGGATTTGACCAATGCGCAAAAACAAATTCAGGAAACAAAAGTACTAGGTCCTGTTGAAGAAGCTGTAAAGAAGAATCAACTTGCTATTTTAGAAGTTCAAATTATAATGGCTTATCAAACTCTGGTAGATTTATTTGGAAATGTGGCTTATTCTGAAGCTTTAGATATTAAAAAATTTCCGCTACCTAAGTATGATGACGCTAAAACCATTTATTTTGATTTGGCTGCTCGTTTGGATGTTGCTATTGCATCTTTGAATGATGGAAATGAAAGTTTCGGAAATGCCGATTTAATTTTTCACGGAGATGTGGCAAAATGGAAAACTTTAGCCAACAGCGTAAAATTGAAGATGGGATTGCATCTTGCCGATGTTGATGCAGTAAAAGCAAAAGCAATGGTAGAAAGTGCTTTTAGTTCAGGAGTTATGAGCAAAGAAGCTGATACTGCACTGTTTCAATACTTTTCTTCAAATGTAGATATGAATCCGCTATATAATAGTTTAGTAAGTGAGAATCAAATTAACATTGCAGAAGTTTTTGTTAATGAATTAAATGGAAAAGAAGATCCAAGACGTGATTTTTTCTTTGATCCAAAATCAAAAATAAATGGGGTGTACAAAGGTGCGCCTTATGCACAACAGGTTACTTACGCCAATTATAGCAGTACGGGTGAAAGATTAAGAGAAAAAACAAATCCAGGAGTCATATTCGATTACACCGAAACTTGTTTTTTGCTGGCAGAAGCGGCAAGCCGAGGTTTTAGCGTTGGTGCAGATGCAGCTACATATTATAAAAAAGGAATAGAAGCGAGCATGAAATTTTGGAAAGTTTCTGATGCGAATGCTCAAACTTACTTAGCGCGCCCTGATGTTGCTTTCGCTACAGCAGCAGGAACCGATAAGCAAAAAATTGCTTATCAGCTTTGGATCGCCTATTACAATCGTGGTTTTGAAGCATGGACGGAATATCGCAGACTAGATTATCCAATTTTGGTAGCGCCTCCAACAGCAGTACAAGAAGCTGATGGTAAAGTTCCTGTTAGAAATATTTATTCAACATCTGATAAAACGCTAAATACAGCTAATTATGAAGCAGCTTCAACAGCAATTGGCGGAGATTTAATGACAACAAAGATTTTTTGGGACAAATTTTAATTTTGAGTTAGTTTAATTTGTTTTTTGAGCCAGCACTTTTTTAAGTGCTGGCTTTTTGTTTGTCCTAGTATTTGCAAGGGAAGACTGATGTTTTAATTCTGTGAGGTAAGATTTGTTTTTAATGATTTATTATGTGTATTTTTTTAATATGTGTTTTTTTATGGTTAAAAATGTGATAATTATGTATTAATTCTGAATAAAATACTATCAAAAAAACAGAAGCTTGTGCGGTAATTTTGATTGTTACTAATTAAAAAACCTAAACAAATGAAATTAAAATTACTAATCTGCTTTCTGATTTTCAGTTCAGTGAAAATTAGCGCACAAGGTTTGCCTTGCCGAACAAGCGAAGAAAATGAAAAAATGTATCGGAATAATCCGCATGCACTTCAAGAGAAAAAGAACTTTGATGTTTTTAGTAAAAATTTTGCGGCACAGCGCAAATCTTCAACGGCAAAAGCTGCCGCAGTGACTACTTATACAATTCCAGTAGTATTTCATATTTATGGTGATGTACAAGGAGGAAAAACCGTAACGTACGAAAAAATCGTCAACCATTTGGCTCAGCTTAACGATGATTTTAATGGTCGTAACGCAGATTACCAAACTGTTGAACCTTTTTTTCAATCTCGACGTGGAACTTTAAATATAGAATTTAAATTAGCTAAGAAAGATCCAAACGGAGGTTGTACAACAGGTGTTATTTTTCATCCAACAAAAAATGGCTACGGAAATGGCGGAGGCTACGATGACCAGATCGCTGCTGATGCTTGGGACAATACAAAATATATGAATGTCTATATTCAAAATGATTTGTATAATGACGGAGCTACAAATAATTCAGGTGTGGCTTGGTATCCAAGTTCAGACATGACGGCAAACAATACGGCTCGTGTTGTTTTTAACGGGGCTTATTTATACGATAACTCATATAGTAAAGAATTCTCTGCAACACTGACTCATGAATTTGGTCACTTTTTAAATCTGATTCATACTTTTGAAGGAGGATGCAGCGGCACTGATGAAGTTGCAGATACTCCGGCAGAAGACGGAAATCATACTTTAGGTTGTACTCCAGGAACAAATTGTAGCGGAGATAAAGTAAATTTCGAAAACTACATGGGCTATAATGGCGCACAAGGCTGTTACAAAATGTACACACAAGGTCAGATTGACAGAATGCTGGCTGCTTTAGAACATCCGGCTAGAAAATCGCTTTGGCAGGCACAAAACTTAATCGATACTGGTGTTAATGCAACAGGAAGCACTCTTACTGCATCGGCTGTAGCTTTTAAAGAAGCGATCATAAATGATGGTTCTTTTGATACTTCATCAATAATCAAACTAAACGGAACTAAAACTTTTGCTGTTTCTTCAGGAACTTTAACAGCAGGAACTCATTTTACTCATACTTTTCCAGCAGGAATCACACCTGTACTTACTGTAAACTCCAATAATCAAATCACAGTTACATTAACCGGAAAAGCAACAAATCATGCATTAAGCAACAATGCATCGGGTGGCATTAGTTTTTTACCTGCTGCCTTTACAGGCGGAACAACTGATTTATCTTGTACTTCTTTATACTTCAATTTTAAATTCTCAGATCCGTACGGAATCTTTTTTGTAGACATGGCAGACGTAACTGTTTCGTCAGCATTGACTTGGAAGTATTTTGAAATCGCAAAAGGAGATGATCCTGCATTTGGAGGATGGCGCTATGTTGCGAATGCTTTAAAAATTGAAACGTACGCAAAAAGACTAGTTTGTGAAACAGGCACTAGAAACATCTCGCTTTTAAATGCAAATACTGCTGTTGGCCCAACAAGTAATATGACAGCCCCTGGTGCATATCCAAATCAGTTGGATTTAAGAACGGCTAGTTATACAAATTGGGACGGAAAAACGGGTTATGTAGGATTTGATTATTTAATGGATGGTCTTACTTGTTATGGATGGTTTAAAGTAAAAGTAAACGCTGATGGTGATGGTTATACAATTTTAGAATATGCTTATAATACAAAACCAAATACTCCAATTTATACAGGAATGAGCGATAAAACGGCAACAGTTTTATCTGCAGATACTTTGTATGAAGCTGAAGT
Organism: Flavobacterium movens; assembly: GCF_039581425.1. Classification (NCBI taxonomy): domain Bacteria; kingdom Pseudomonadati; phylum Bacteroidota; class Flavobacteriia; order Flavobacteriales; family Flavobacteriaceae; genus Flavobacterium; species Flavobacterium movens. Next base: position 133,397 of record NZ_JBCPXY010000010.1, on the reverse strand, counting down.
AAATGATGGAAGTATTACTTCAAATACAACAATTAGTCTAGCTACAAATAACGGAACATTTACAAAAAGCAGCGGTACTTTTACTGCAGGAACCGACTATACGATTACTGGTGTGCCAGCTGGTTTAACCGCAGTTTTAACTCTGGAAAGCAATACTAAATCAGTTCTTACTTTTACAGGTAAAGCTACTGCGCACAATACTACAGATAATGCAACTGTTATTGTTACTTTTAAAGATGCCGCAATAACTGGAGGAACAAGTACTTTGGATATGGCTTCTAAAACAATCAATCTGAAATTTGATCCGCCTTACGGAGTGTTTTATGTAAACAATCCTGATTATACAGCTAATGCAGCATCGACTTGGCAATATTTTGATTTGGCTATTGGAGACAATACCGAATATGGTGTTTGGCAATATGCAGCTGCCGCTTTGAAAATGGAAACATATGGAAAAAGACTGGTTTCTGAATCTGGAACAAGAAATATATCATTCTTAACACAAGGCACTTCTATTGGAGCTTCCAGTAATTTTGCAGCACCAGGAAATTATCCGAATCAATTAGATTTAAGAACAGCGACATATACAAATTGGGATAATAAAACAGGATATGTTGGTTTTGAATATACAAGCAGAGGTCGTATTTGTTACGGATGGATGCATGTAAAAGTAGAAGCGGGCGGAGTAGGGTATACGGTCTTAGATTTCGCTTATAACACCAAACCAAACGAACCAATCTTAGCAGGGGTGCAAACAGCAAATACAGTATTGGCTCCAACAAATTTAACGGCTTCTGTAACGAATTTAGAAGCGGTTCTTAACTGGACTAATAATGCTACAAATGCTACAAATGTAATTATTGAAAGAGCGGGTTCAGATGATGTTTATGCTGAAATTGCGACATTAGCTAGTACTGCGGTGACTTATACCAATACGGGTTTAACTGCTGATACTACTTATAAATATAGAGCCAGAGCAAAATCAGGTGCTGATTATTCTACTTATTCGAATGTAGCTACTGTAACAATTCCAGCAGCTCCATTATGTGATGCACAAGGAACAAACGGTTATGAATATATAAGTTCTGTAGCAGTAGGAAGTTTTGTAAACGCATCAGGAAAAGAAACTAACGGTTACGCCGATTACACATCGAAAGTGATTACGTTAAATCCGAATGCGAATACAAGCGTTACTTTGACTCCAGGTTTTAGCGGTTCTGCATATACAGAATATTGGGGAGTTTGGATTGATTACAATAAAAACAATCAGTTTGAAGCATCAGAGAGAGTCGTTAATAATGTTTCTTCAAATGCTGCTGTAACAACAAGTTTTACACCTCAATTATTTGCAGGTACAACAAGAATGAGAGTTGTAATGAAATACAATGCTAATCCGTCTTCTACATGCGGAAATCTAGGAGATGGTGAAATCGAAGATTATACAGTTCAAGCAGGAACTTCTGTACCAACAAATCCTGCAACTTTAACAATTCCTGCTAATCTTGGAAATGCAGGAGTATATTCATCAGGATTTTACGCTTCTTGGGCAACATCAACAGATGCTACATCTTATGAAGTGCAGTTAAATACTGCATCAGGTTGGACATCAGCAGGAACTTCTACGACATATTATTTATGGATTCCAAAACAAGGAACTCAAACGGTATATGAATTTAGAGTAAAAGCAAAGAATGGTGACGCTTTTAGCGAATGGAGCGCTTCTCACACAATCGATTTGCAATCTGGAAGTCTAGGTTTGCCTGGCTCAGATGTAAATACTGCAAAAGCATTTACAATGTATCCAAATCCAGCTTCTGATGTGGTAAATTTTACTTTTGAAAATATTGATATCAATAAAGTTAAAGTATCAATTTACGATAGTACAGGACATTTAATTGCTGCAATGCATAATACAACTGTTTATTCTCTTAAATATTTAAATAAAGGAGTTTATATCGTTGTGGCTACAGATGGAAAGTTTGTAGAAAAGAAAAAATTATTAGTTGAATAATAGTTGATTTAGTTAAAATGAATAGGGTTGTCTTTCTGAGACAGCCCTATTTTTTCTGTTTATTAATGATGTAATATTTCGCTCCTCTGGAGCTTTTTCTGGATTCATAAAATTTATAGCTATAAATATTTTGCTCCGCTGGAGCTTTTTAAATAGGTTAAGAGAAACTGTCTCAAAAGCAAAACAAGTTAGAAATAGCATAAATGGAAAATTTATCCGATAGCTACCGGAATAAAAAAGAGGTTATTTTGGCTTTAAGACTGCACTTGCCTCTTTTATTCCGCTCAGAAGCTCGAAATATAGCCCGTGATTTCAACCACGGGAACGCAATGAATTTCCTCCTCCGCATGTCCCCCGTGGTTGAAACCACGGGCTATATTTTAATATAAATGCGTATAAATAAAAACAATTGAGGCTGTCTCGAAAACTTTTGAGACAGCCTCTTGTTTATTAAACGAGAATTATCTTTGAACCTATAATCCAAACGGATTATCAATACTCTGCATTGGTTCGGTAAACCATTTAGGACCTTCAGCGGTCATATAAAAATGATCTTCATGACGAATACCAAATTGTCCTGGCATACAGATCATAGGTTCATTACTAACCACCATTCCTTCTTTTAGAATAGTTTGATTGCCTCTTACCAAATAAGGATATTCATGAATATCTAAACCTGTCCCGTGCCCCACTCGGTGTGGCAAACCTGGAATTTCGTAATCTCCACTCAAACCCGCTTCTGCCAAAACTTTACGCGCAGCATCATCTACAGAGCCACATGTTGCTCCAATTTGCGCAGCATCAAAAGCCGCTTTTTGAGTTGCTTTTTCAAGATTCCATATTTTTCTGTGATCATCATTTGGAGTTCCGTAAACATAAGTTCTAGTAATGTCAGACAAATAGCCTTCTAAACGACATCCAGTATCAATCAGAACAACATCATTTTCTACCAAATTTTGAGGAGCAGTAACTCCATGCGGATATTGCGAATCTTCTCCAAAAAGAACAATACAGAAATAAGAACCAGAAGAAATTCCTGCCTTAATATGTGCTTTATGTATAAAATCGACAACGGTGCTTACTGCGATTCCTGGATATAAAATGCTTGCAGCTGCTTTTTGAACAGTCATAGTTATATCTTTTGCTTTTTGAATAATAGCAATCTCGTTTGCCGATTTATGCATTCGGCATCCTGCTGTTATTGGCTGGGCATTTACAAAACTAAAGTTTGAATTTGTTTTTGAGATTCCATCAATTAGAAAAAAAGCTGCAGATTCATCCAACGCAATATTGCCATCAGAAATATTTTTACTTTTCAGAATACTACCAAATAGTTCAGATGGGCTTTCGTGTTCTTCCCAAAAGTTTAAATTTCCTTCAATTTGCATAAAAGTTTTAAACGTTCCTTCTTCAAATTTTGGAACAATATATTCAACTGTTTCATCCTCAAAAAGTATAGCTCCAACCATACGTTCAGACGGATTCCATTTTGTTCCTGTAAAATAATATAAGTTCGTTCCTGCATTTACATAAAGTGCTTTGCAGTTTTGCTCTTTCATTAAAGCAATCGCTTTTTTGATGCGTTGTTTATACTCTGGAAGTGCGATTGGCACGACATCAAGTGTCATGTTTTGTATTTTTCCTAATTCGATATCTATAGTTGATCCGCCAACTCCAATTGTCATTTTTTTATTTTTTAGTTATTATTTAATATACTGTAATTTATACAAAGTTCAAATTTTCAATAAAATTAAAGGATTATTTCTATTTTGTTCTATGTTGATATAAACAAGATAAAATATTACATTTTAAGGGTAATATAGTATCAGTTTTTGCTTTGTATTGCGCTTACTTTTAAAATTTCAAAATAACAAGATTAAAATGAATCGAAAATCCTTTATTATTACGCTGTTCTTTATTTGTTTGAACTATTTTGCCGTTTCTGCGCAGGAATCTTCGGCAAATCTTCAGCAAAAACTAACTGAATTATTCCCCAAAGCCATTATCACCCGAATTGATAATTTAGAAAATTATACAGAGTCTTATCAATTAATTTTAGACCAACCTTTAGATCATAAACATCCTGAAAAAGGAACTTTTCAACATTATATTTATCTTTCACATTTAGGTTATGACAGACCAACTGTAATTGAAACTCACGGTTACAATACGAATAATATTAAAAGTGAAGTCAGCAGTCTGTTACAAGCAAATCAGGTGGCGGTTGAATATCGTTTTTACGGAAAATCACGACCAAATCCGATTCAATGGGAGTATTTAACCAATGATCAGGCCATTGAAGATTATCATAGCATTGTGACCAAATTGAAGAAAATATACTCAGGAAAATGGATTTCAACTGGAATTAGTAAAGGAGGAGAAACATCTTTAATTTATAAATCAATCTACCCAGAAGATGTTGATGTGGCAATGCCTTACGTAGCGCCACTAATTAATACTTGTGAAGATCCAAGAACTATAACTCATACAAGAATAGTTGGAACAGAAGAATGCAGAACAAAAATAACAGCTTTTCAAAGAGCTGTTTTGCAAAATAGAGAAGCTGTCTTAGAGGTTTTTAAAGACTTTTCAGTTGAGAAAAAAATGCAGTTTACAGAAGTTCCTTTTGCTGAAGCATTAGAATATGCTGTTTTAGAATTCCCTTTTTCGTTTTGGCAGTGGGGTGGAAAATGTGATGAGGTTCCGCCAGTAAACGCTTCTGCAAAAGAGCTTTTTGATTATTTGAATAAAATTGTTGGAGTAGGAACTTACAACGATAAAATGTCGTTTGTCTATTTACCGTCTTATTATCAGCATTTAAGCGAGTTGGGTTATTATGGTTTTGATCTAGAACCTGTCGCCGATTTGTTAACTATTGTTAAAAGCAGTTCTAATGCGCGATTTGCACCTAAGGATGTCGTAATTAAATACAATCCGAAATACATAAAAAAGGTGCGTAAATATGTTGAAAATAAAGGCGATAAAATTTTATATGTCTATGGAGGATACGATACTTGGTTCTCCTGTTCGCCAACTCCAAAATCAGGTGTTGATGCTCTAAAAATGGTACTTCCAGGAGGAAGCCATTCGACTAGAGTCAAAGATTTTCCTGAGAACGACCAGAAATTGATTATGGATACTTTACATAAATGGCTTAATTAAAGGTTGACAGTTAAACTTTTAATTTATTATTGCGATTACATTTCTGATAATTTTTGTCAAATGAGTTTTCATTTGGCAGAAATTATCTTTTTTTATGGCTATTCTTAATAAAATAAAAAAAGAGGAGGTGAAAAGGAATTATATTAACACTAGATGTAGCATTTCAACATTAAATCAGGTATTTTAAACGAAAATTAACATATAATTTTGTTGTTTTCAGATATTTATAATATCTTTAACTTATGATATGGGAATTGTATAAACTTTGTGTATAATTTTGCAACACTAAATTAACAATTACCCCAAATTATGAATATTAACTTAACTGTCTGCCTGATATGAGAGTATTTTTAATGGCACTGCTTTTTTCCTTGAGTTCTTTCACTTCTATAAGTATGTGGGATGAGGATGAAATTTTAAGCGAAGTTGAATTCGCAAGACTTAATGAGCATGTAAATGAAATTAAGGCTTTTACAGCTGCTAATCACAAGTATAGCAACAAAATTGCTTTTCTTGTAGATATGAAGATTAAATCAGGAAAAAATCGTTTTTTTGTTTACGATCTAGAGAATAATCAAATTCTTGATCAAGGTTTAGTTGCCCATGGTAAAGGTTCTGAAACAGGAATAAAAGGAGACATTTTACAATTTAGTAATTCTCCAGAATCTAACTGCACTTCGCTGGGAAGATATTCAGTAGAAAAACCATATAAAGGAATATTTGGAAAAGCTTTCAGACTTGCAGGATTAGACGAAACAAATAGTAATGCCATGAAACGCGCCATCGTATTGCATTCTTATAAAGAGGTTCCATCAGATGAAAAAGAATACTATATAATCAATAGTCACGGTTGCCCAATGGTTAGTCAAGAGTTTTTAGGTAGACTTTCAAAATATATCGAAAGCACAAATTCAAAAATCTTACTTTCTGTATATTATTAAAAAGAAACAGCAAATATAAATTTAAAAGAGAACTTAGGTTCTCTTTTTTTATGTCAAATAGTTGCCAATTTTATTTATTTTTTATTTTCTAAACCATTGCTACTTTCTGAAAATGCTCATTATCAGTAATAAATTAGGATAAACTTAACTTGTATGATAAGGTAGTTAGAAAATACAAGTTGTAAATTAGTAGGATAGTAATCAAAAGTTTATTTTATGAAAGCAGTACGTTTTTTTGGACACAAAGATGTCCGTGTTGTTAATGATATTGAAAGACCGGTTCCTAAAGGTGATGAAGTTTTGTTAAAGATTGGTGGAGCAGGTGTCTGCCATTCAGATTTGCACATTATCGATGAAGGAACAGTGGTTGGAACAGTTTTTACGTTAGGACATGAAAATGCTGGATGGATCGAAGAAATTGGAGAAAATGTCGAAGGGTACAAAAAAGGAGATGCCGTTCTGGTATACGGTCCTTGGGGATGCGGGCATTGTAAACCTTGCCAGCAGTCAAAAGAAAATTATTGTGATCATCAATCGGAGCAAGCGTATGGTGGCGGATTAGGATTAGACGGTGGTATGGCTGAGTATATGCTGGTTCCGTCTTCTAGACTTCTAGTGCCTATATTTGACTTAGATCCTGTTATTGCAGCTCCGTTAACAGATGCTGCACTTACACCTTATTCTGCAATTAAACGTTCGCTTCCTAAATTAATGGCTGACGAATATGTTGTCGTAATTGGTGTTGGCGGATTAGGTCACGTTGCGTTACAGATATTAAGAGAAATAAGCGGAGCCGAAATTATTGCTTGTGATGTTACCGAAGACAAACTTGCTTTTGCAAAAGAACTGGGAGCAGCTTATGCAGTAAATTCTAAAGATGCTGATGCAGCAGAACAAATTCAGAAAATTACAGGAATCAAAAAAGCAAAAGTAGTGCTTGATTTTGTTGGGGCAACTTCTACGATAGATTTAGGAACAAAAGTAGTAAGCCTTGATGGTGATCTTACCATTGTTGGTCTTGGCGGTGGACATTATCAATATAGCATGAACGTTTTGCCTTTTGGTGTAAGCATGACCAATCCGTATTGGGGATCAAGAACAGAACTAATGGAAGTGGTGGGACTTGCGAGACAAAAGAAAATTCATATAGAAATTGAAAAACATAAACTTGACGACGCCAATGAAGTATACGATAGGATGCGACAAGGAAAAATAAAAGGTAGAGCTGTTTTAATACCTTAAAATAATATTTAAAGATTAAAAAATAGGTTTATATTTGCACATCAAATCAAGCAAATGAAAAATATAATTAACATCGCTTTTATTATTATCACAATTATCATTCGATAGTGGTGTAGGGATGTTATATAAATAAATCAAAATATATTATTTAAAACCTCCCCTAATACGGGAGGTTTTTTTGTTTACAGCAATTATGAAAAATTTAGTTCAAAATAGCATTATTATTTCAATTATCATTATTCGTATCACATGACGAGTCAGGATTCTATGGTCTATTCATAAAAGCCTTTCTCAGTCAAATGTGAAAGGCTTTTTTATTTCTCAGTAACTCATTTTAAAAAAAAAACACAAATAAAAAACAATGAAAAACGAATTTACTCTAACTATTTACTCCGAAGATCAAATAAGATTAATAAGCAAATTATCTAGTATGTTTTTAAGGAAACAAATACAAATTTTAAGTCTTAATATGTCTATTTGCGAAATTGATAATATGTACCGACATACCATCGTAGTAAATGCAACGCTAGATCAAATTATTAATCTAACTGCACAGATAGAGAAAATTATCGAAGTTTATAAATGTTATTATCATATAAATGAAGAAATTGTTTTTATGCAGACGGCGTTATTTAAGGTTCCTACAGTTTTATTTATGACAAATGGGGACACGGAACTCATGCTTCGGGAAAATAATTTTAAAATTGCTGAAATACAAAAAGAATATACCATATTACAGGCTACAGGAACGGATGATGAAATAGTATGTTTAACTGAGAAATTAAAGCCATTCGGGTTGATTGAATTTGTAGCAAGCTCGAGAATTGCTCTTGAAAAATCTAATAAAGGGTTTTGTACGGAAATGTAAAGTATAATCGGATTCTGTTTTTTCTTGCAGAAACCTTGCTGTTTTTCTTCAATATTTCTTATTTTTAATAGTCATTACTAAAGCCACTAGAGTATGATTTTAGATACCAAACGTTTATTGTTTTTTTTCTTGCTGAGTTTGACTTTGCTGATAAACACCAATACAGCCAAAGCACAGCTTTTAGGTACTGCAAAGACAACAGAAGAACCAGTTAAGATTCCAGATGATTCGCTTGGAAGAAGAACACCTCAAGGAACTGTCAACGGATTCATTAAAGCGCTTGGTGATCAGAATTATCTGCGTGCGAGTCAGTATCTTGTGTTAAGCAAACGGTCGTATCGTAAAACAGCAGAGAGGATAAGAATAGCAAAGACTTTTCAGCAGCTGTTGGATCAGGGCGGTAATTTCTCACCATCATCAATTTTAAGTAATAAAGAATTAGGGCGAATAGACGATAATCTGGCAACAGGCATAGATTTGGTCGGAAATATATCTACAGACAAAATAAACATACAGCTTTATTTAGAAAATCAGTCAGATGATAGCCAACCTGCTTTATGGCTTTTTTCTGCTGAAACTATAGAAGCAATTCTTGCGGCAGATGTGAGCGGAGAAAAAACTTTTTTAGATAGAGTTTTACCCAGATTCTTAAAAGATAGAAAATTAGGAAATGTCCCAATTGGCCATTGGGGAGTAGTGGTGGTGATGGCGGTAGTTACTTATTTATTGTCGAGACTCCTCATTTTTGTGCTCATTTTTCTGATTCAAAAAGTTTGGAAAAAAGCAGATACTGAAAAAGGAACGGCGATAATAGATGCATTTACGCTTCCAGTTCAAATGTATCTTACGGTTATGTTATTTGTGGCATTGACACAGCGCATGGGAATTTCGATAATAGTTCGCCAGCGTTTTAGCATCATCATAATTACAATCGGAATTATAGCTTTCTTGATCCTGCTGTGGAGAATGACCGATTTCGTGAGCATGTATACTCGAAGCAGAATGAGCAACAGTGGGCGAGCTTCTGCTGTATCTGCGGTATTGTTTTTAAGCCGTACAATGAAAGCGGCAATTGTAGTAATCGGAATAATTGCAATCTTGGGAATTATTGGAGTAGATGTTACAGCTGGGCTTGCGGCACTAGGAATTGGGGGGATCGCATTGGCTCTGGGAGCACAAAAAACAATAGAAAATTTTGTGGGGAGTGTGAGTCTTATTGCAGATCAGCCATTGCGTGTGGGTGATTATTGCCGAATTGACGATATAAAAGGAACCGTAGAAGCAATCGGAATGCGTTCTACAACGCTTCGCACAGCAGCTCGTACGATTGTAACAATTCCGAATGGACAGCTTTCGGCTAGTAAAATAGAAAATTATGCACATCGCGACCGTTTTATATTCAATCCGATTTTTGGTTTTAGAATGGAAACCACTCCAGATCAGATGCGTTATCTGCTTGTCGAGTTAAAGTCTTTGCTGTATGCGCATCCAGCGGTTCTAAATTCACCTCCTATAGTCCGTTTTACTGGAATTACAGCCGATGCTCTGAAAGTTGAAATTACAGCTTATATAGAAGCCATAAACCTAGAAACATCGCAAGAAGTTCAGGAAGATCTTTTATTGAGAATGTTGGATATTATAGAAAAAAGCGGAACTTCTTTGGCTTATCCTTCACAGACCTTATACATGACACGTGATACTCCTTTTTCAAAAGAAAAAGCAGATGAAATCTCTGAAACAGTTCAAAAATGGAAGAAAGACAATGACTTGCAGCTTCCTAAATTTGATCCGAAACGGGTTGAAGAATTAAGAGGAACTATAAAATATCCTGGAGAAGGAAGTTATAATCCTGATGACGAGGAAACTTTGTTGTAAAGAGGAAGCTGTCTCAAAAGGATAGTTCTTTTCTGTAAGCTTCAGGGAAGCGAAATATTTATAGCAAACGTTAAATGTTTACAACATAAAGCTCCGTAGGAGCGACATATTTTTTTGTAATCTAAATATATGTCGCTCCTCTGGAGCTTTTTTTATTTGCTTATTGTATTTCTATAAATATTTTGCCCCGCTGGGGTTTACCGGTAGAGAATTTTTCGTCCAGTAAAACTATCCTTAAAACAGCTGTAATTTAGCTTTTAGGTTCTTTTACAATTTCCAGATTGCCATCATTTTGTTTGACAATTTTCCAATCAGGATTTAAGGTAATCTCATAAAATTCATTTGTAATTTTTTGGCCTTCGATTTTAGCGGGAAGCGGAAAAACAAGATAAGTTCTTCCGTCTTTGTCATAACTTAAAATTCCAGCTTTACCCAATTGGTTTTTCCCTTCAACTGTAGCAAAATTTCCAAAGTTGTTTCCCGATTTATCTCGTCCTTTAATGCTCGAATACACGATTCCTTTATCACTTAAGGTTAGTGTTCCGTTCATATTAAAAGTGCGTCCATAATGTTCAATATCTGTAATCGCTACTTTCAAAGTTGGTTTTTCAAGAAGTAAATCGATATAATAGCCAATGAGTTTTTTCTGCTCTTCTTCTCGTCCAATTTCTTGCTTGCTTATTTCATTAAAATTATTTCTGGATTTGGCCGATTCTAATTCTTTTTTATTGATAGTTATTTTTGATTTTAGAATCATAACTTCATAAATATCAGCAAAATTATAAATGTCATCTAAACTTTTTCTCCAAGTGATATTCAGGTAATCAAAAAGCAATCCATAGGCTGGGCCAGTAGCATAAGGAAAAGGTCTTGTGTATGTTTTGGCTTCTTCTCGCTGGTTGATTTCTTCTATGGCCTTTTCATATTTATTATCATAAGAAGATAAAGCAAAACCAGTATAATTGGCTAAACCTTCCAAGGTTTCTATTTCAAGTTCATCCTTCAGGAATTTTGCATATTGGTTTTGTCTTTCTTTACGAAACAGAACAGCATCTTTCAAATAGCTTTTAACTTCTTCGGATTTCTTTTTTTCGACAACAGCCTTCAAAGCATTTTTCAGTGCCTGATATTCCAATCGCAATAAAATGCGAGCCTTGGTTTCGTCAAGATATTCAATCGGATTTCCGTTGAATTTTCTGGATTTCATTTGAAGTAAATGAAATAGCTCATGAATGATCGTAGCACTTTTATCATCTAGATAATTATTCAGTACTGTCGCATATTCCTTTCCTTCATATTTTTGTGTGGTATTAACAAAAACAAGCGAATTGGGTTCCATAATTTTAGAATACAAAAGGTTTTCTTTTTTGCTATTGGATAATGGAACCAGACTATAAATAGAATTGTCAAAATCGATTACAATAATACTGTCGTTCCAGATTGGTTTTCCCCATAGTTTTCCGTTATCTTTTTCCAAAAGCACTTTTGCTTCCAAAAGTTTTTGCTGTATGCTTTGTCTGTTTTCTAAAGCTTTCTCTATTTCTTGTGCAAAGGTAAATTGCAAGATTGTCAAGAAGATTAGTAATAAAAGATTCTTTTTCATTTCCGATTGATGTTTAAGATTTCGGAAACAAAAGTAGAGTGGGTGAGTTTGAAAATTGGTTATACAGAGGTTGAAATTGGGACTAATCCCAAGGATGATTTTTTAATTTCTTTGCCAATTCATGACGATTTGCAACATCTAATTTTGCGTAAAGATTTCTGATATGCGTTTTTACAGTGCTTAGCGAGATAAAAAGTTCATCGGCAATTTCCTTATTCGATTTATCTTCTAAAATCAATCTGGTAATTTTTTCTTCCTGATTGGTTAAGGTCAGATTTGAAATTTCGGATTTTACTTTTTTAGGTTTAAGAGTTTTTATTTTTCGGAATTGAAAAACGGAAATAAGAACCAAAATGAAAACTAGGATGGCGAGAGCATAATTCAGCTTTTTATGAAACGCATATTTTTGCTGTAGAATAACATTTGAGATTTTCGAAATTTCATCTTGATATTGAATATAATAAGAGGTTTCGCCATAGTAGTTTTTGAGCGAGTTGGATATAGCATCATAAAAAGCTTCATTTTTTTCAAAATCGTTTTTTATATTGAAATCATTTCGCTTAATATCCGAAAAGGCCAACAGTTTAAGCAGTGGGCTTTTAATGTTCTTTTCGCTGTATGCTTTCACTTTCTCAGCAAAATCATTTACTGCCTGCTGCTGCGCTTCTTTGTTTTGTATTTGAGTATTATTTTTCTCTAATTGTTCTTCAAAAGATTTCAGTTTTTTCCATTCCTTATCAGTCAAATTACTGTTTTTAGATTCGCTAAACCAGTTTTTTCCAGATTTAGGAAAGTAAATGGTATCTCTGTTTGAAAAAATGAAATTATGAAAATTGCTTTTCTCATTATCTGCAACCAATTGCAATCCTTTAATCGAGTTGATATTAGAATGGATGCGGTAAAGTTTGTCTTTTTCAGATAATAGCTGTCCTTTAAATTCAAAATAACCAGAACTATCGGTCTGTGTAGAAAAAAGAATCTGATTTTCGGTAATCATCGTTTCTTCATCATATTTCAGCAGACTCAAATAAACGGTTTTGTTTTTCTGTTCTGTGTCAATATAGCCCGAAATCTTGTATTGTCCATAGCAAGTCGAGCAGGAGAAATGTATAAAAATGAGTGAGAATAAAATTTGTATTGTTCTTTCTTTTAGCATTTTAATGAAATAACTGGAAAGTTTATGAGATTAAAAATACAAAAAAGATCAATGTTTAAGAATGTGTTTTTTTTGAAAGTTTATAAGTTCATCTATAGCGTTTATTCGGCTAGACTAAAAATGAGAAATCTCCCCGTCTCAGCACTTAGAAACGGGGAGATAATCAAAAATAAAAAAAAACACATTTTTTAGAACGAGTATCTCAAGCCAAGCTGACCTTGGAATCTTGAAGCTAATTGATCTACAGTATATGGTGCAGAAGTTGGTTTTTGGAACGTGTAAGTTGGATCGCCTGTTGCAACTCCGCCTAAGTTTCCTGATTTTGTTAAACCAAGACTTGCTGTTGAATTATAAGTGTTAGGAACAAAATAACTTCTTCCCCAATCTTTGTTGATAAGGTTTCCGATATTTGCCATACTGAATGAGATTTGGAAAGTTCCAACTTTAGTAACCTGAATTTCATCCATTAATTTTAAATCTGCTTGAATGTTCCAAGGTGTTGTATCTCCATTTCTTTGAGTAAATGTTCCTCTACGGCTTTTTAAGTAATCATTTCCGTTAATGAAAGCTTCGTAATCAGCTACTTGTTGTGCTGCAGTTGCAGAAGGAACTCCCGCAGCGTTTACGCCAATATATTTTGCTGCTTCTGCCGCATCCTTAAAGATGTAAGCTAAGCCTGCTGCTTGTCCAGTTCCAGCAATTGTTGAGTTAACAAATCCCCAAGAAAACGGATTTCCAGATTGTGCATTAAAGTATACATTGGCAGATAAAGTATTGTTTGGTGCTACTTTTACTCCGTAACCTACATTAGAAACAATTCTGTGTTTAATATTAAAGTTAGAAGTTGCCAATTGAGGGTTATTTGGTGACAACGATTGATTCATCTGGAAGTTACTTTCCATAGAGTTACGAATTCCGTTTGTGATATCTCTAGAATCTCCGTAAGTATAAGCAACCATAAAGTTCAAACCAAAATCGTACGATTTAGTGATCATTTCTGTAATACTGTAACGGTATCCTTTATTAGTGTTTGATAACAAATAAGCATTTGAGAAAGCTGAGTTTATGTTTGCAGCATAAATTGGCATTTCATGTTTTGTATCATAAGAGAAATACGTTGGATTATCTGTTTTATTTACTTGTTGGAATTCTAGATCACGAATTACTTTAGTATAAATACCTTCAACAGTAAATTTGTATCCGTCAATTGTTTTGTCAAAAGCCAATGAGTTTCTTAAAACAGCTGGCATTTTAAATTTATTATCAACTAAATCTGCCTGTACTTTTGGCGTAGCATCGTGGTAGCCATTTAAACCTCCAGTTGCTAAAGGATCTCCTGCTGCAGCAACTTGAGCTGGAGTTAAATTGTTTTTATCATAACTTCCGTATCCAACACCATCATTATAGTAAGCATAACCTAACCAAGCAAAAGGAATTCTTCCTGTAAATACTCCAGATCCACCTCTAATAACAAATGTTTTGTCTTCGTCTACATTATAAGTAAATCCAATTCTTGGAGAAACTAAAGCTGTACTGAAGAAGTTATTTTTAATTTGATTTAGGGGAGTATAAGTATACGTTGTTCCGTAATTTGGATCTTCTGGAGAGTTCTGTACTTGTGGGCTCAATTTAGGTTTGTTTGGTAAATCGGTGTAATCTACACGAACACCTGGAACTACTTTCAATTTATTTCCAATTCTTATTTCGTCTTGTGCATAAACGCTGTAAAGGTTTATTTTAAATTTAGCATATGGATCATTAAAGATTTCGTCTCTTGTTGAACCATCAAAAGGATAAGTTCCACGAACACGAGTAGGTAATTTATTGAAGAAATCTGTTAGAGATTTATAAGAAACTCTTCCGTTAAGTGCGTTTACGAAACCGTAGTTGATGTCGTAAAACTCATTGTGAGTACCAAATAATAAAGTATGATTTCCTGTTTTATAAGTAAGGTTGTCTGTAATCTCAGTTGTATTCTGTTTCATGTTGAAAACAGTCGCTTCACGATCATTTCCTAAGAAAATAGTTCCGCCATTATATCCAATTTCTGTTTGAGGAAACATGATATTTGCTGATTTTGGATCACGATAATCTTTTATAGCCGAATAACTTGCAATAAAAGAGTTTGACCATTGACTGTTAAAGTGTGTCTTTAATTCTAGAACAGTACTAATAGCTTGGTTTTTCTGAGTAAAATCCATGCTTGCAAATCTAAAGTTTGCAGCATCACGCTCTAAGTTTGTTGCTTGAGAAATTACAGTATTGTTTCTTAAAGAAAGAGAGTTTTTCTCATTGATTTTCCAATCTATTTTGTTGAAGAATTTCTGGCTCTTAGAGAAGTTATTATAAGAACCATAAGTTCCAGGATCAAATCCGTAGTTTGATTTTACGAATTGCGAAATCTGTTCTGCAGTTGCATTGTCTACTAGAGAAGTTAATTTTCCATTAGAATCTGTTTGTCCTGCATTATAAAAAACTGGATCTGTTCTTTCAGCATATTCCATGTTAGTAAAGAAGAACAATTTGTCTTTTATGATTGGCAATCCCAATCTGAAACCAACTTGGTAATCTCCAAAAGAATTTGGCATTTTTGAGCCATCACCTGCATTGTTTGGTCCTGTAAGAGCAGCATTTCTTCCGTAGCTGTAAATTGATCCGCTAACTGTGTTTGTACCGCTTCTTGTTACAGCATTTACACTTCCTCCTAAAAAGTTTCCTAATTTAATATCGTAAGGAGCAATGTAAACCTGAATATCTTGTATCGCATCTAAACTGATAGAGTTTGAACGTGTGCTGCTTCCTGGCATTCCAGAAGTTCCTGATTGTCCTCCTAAAGATGGACTAAAACCAATCGCATCATTATTTATAGAACCATCAATTGTTACGTTGTTGTATCTAAAGTTGGTACCAGCAAAAGAGTTGTTTGAGCTTTGAGGAACCAATTTTGTAGCATCTTGAATTCCTCTGTTAATTAAAGGAAGCGCATTAACTTGTTTTTCGTTAATACTTGTGCCATTATTTTTAGAAGAAGGTTTAGAACTTGTTATTACAACTTCTTCCAATACATTGTTGTCTGCTTTTGAAAGTGAAATTGCAGGCAGATCATTATCTCCTAAAGCTAAATAAATTTGTGCATTTGAATAATCTTTAGTGTCATTACTTTTTATTTCTAATTCGTAAGGACCGCCGGCATTTAAGTTTTCGAAGCTAAAACGACCCTGCTTATCTGTAGTTGCTCTGTAAGTTGCATTTGTAGGCAGATGTGTTAAGGTAACTTGGGCACCGATAACGGCAGTTGTTCCATCATTGACTTTAGCAGACAAAGATGAAGTTGTAATCTGGGCAAAAATACTTCCTGCTGTAAGGAGCATTAAAGCCGAAAAAAAGAGTTTTAGTTTTGTCATGTTATTTATTAGTTTTTATTCACGACAAATAAAATCTCTTTCTTTCGATTCGATTTAAGGCTTATGTTAACGAAAAATCAAAAAACAATTCTTTGTTAATTTATAATGACGAACATGTTATTGAATGAAAAAACAGCTAGCGCTTTAAAATCAAGGAGTTTGTCTCACATGCCGTAAAACAAGGCATTAGAGGTAGATTTAAACAAGATTAGAGATAGATTAGAGTATTATGTAAATGTTACGAATTAAGAAAAATTGCTTTCAGAGACAGAGAAAATAGTTTGTTTTTTTGATCAAAAATTAAGGGAAAAGAAGTGAGAAAACAGTGCCTTTTTCAAGTTCAGAAGCTACGGTTAAATCAATGTTATGACGCTTAAGAATTTGCATGGTAATAAAGAGCCCTAATCCTTGTCCTTGAATGTGTCGAGTGCGATCACTTCTGAAAAATAGATCAAAAATAGATTTGAGATCTTTCTCGGCAATTCCAGAACCTTGATCGATTACTTTTAAAAGAAGTTTTCCTTGATTTTCAGAAGCAATTATATTTACCTGCAAAGGAAAAGAGAACTTAATAGCATTGTCTATAATATTGTATAAAGCAATAAACAGCAGATGTTTGTTGGCATTTATGGTCAATATATCTTCATTATTGGCAATGGCATCCAAATTGAGCACAACTTTAACTTCGGGATATTCGATTTTTTTCTTCTCCAGTACATTCCATACTATTTCATCTATCCTGACCATTTCCATTTGGTCAGGTTCTGAAAGTTCTAATCCAGACAGAATAAGTAATCCGTCAAGAGTCGATTTCAAATGAAAAGTATCATTTCGAAGTGATTTTAATACTTCGACATATTGTTCGTTCGTTCTAGGATGCTGTAATGAGACATCTATATCGCCGATAATAAAAGTAAGTGGCGTTTTAAGTTCGTGAGAAGCATTTTTTAGAAAATTTTTCTGTATTGTGACACCGCTTTCGAGTCTTTCGAGAAGATAATTGAATGTGGTAATAAGTTCTTTTATTTCATCTTTTCCGCTTGCAGCAGGCATTTCGAGTCTCGAATGCAGATTTTCTGTTGTAATGGAATTTACTTTTGAAATTACATCTTCAAAAGGTCTGAAAGTCTGTCTTGCTAAAAAACTTCCCAGAAGATAATTAAGAGCAATTCCGGCCAGGTAGAAAATAAAAAAGACAATGGCAAATACTTCCAATTGCTGATTCCCGACATCATCAATTCCAGAAACAACAATAATAAAATCACCTTGATTGTCTTTATAGTATAAACCGCTAAATTGCCTTTGATCTCTAGTAAAATGTAATATTCGATCTCGTGAAATTGCGTTTAATTCCCTATCATTTAATTTAAGAGGCAATTCGTCCTTTAAATACAGTTTCTTCGTTTTGGCATTATAAATTCGAATAGACTGATTGGCAATTTTATTGTATTTCGATTCTATTTCTTCATAGCTTACGCTATCAATTTTTTTAATTTCATCTTTCTCAAAATAGAAAAAAGCAGTTATAAGGGCGTTGTCTTCAAGTTTTTCATAATACAAATCTCTTCTATGGCTTTTAAAAAGCAAAAAGGATCCAATTAGAACAAGTCCAAGGATAAAAGCAAATAGGAGTGTAGAATTTATTGCAAGTTTATTCTTGAGATTCATGAGCCTTATTTTTTAGCATATATCCCGTACCTTTTACGGTGTGTATGAGCGGAAAAGGGAAATTCTTATCGACTTTATTCCTAAGATAATTAATGTAAACATCAACTGTGTTAATGCTCATATCAAGATCCATTTGCCAAACGGCCTCGGCAATGGCAATTCTAGATAAAGCTGTTTCTCTGTTCTTCATAAAAAAGATTAAAAGCTTCAGTTCTCTAGACGAAAGATTGAGTTCTTTGCCGTCTCTAGAGGCGCTTTGTTCTTTCATATTAATTTTGATTCCGGCGTAAGATTGAAAATCTAAAACTCCAGAGCTAAATTCAGTGCGACGAAGCTGAGCATTTATTCGAGCCAAAAGTTCTTCAAATAAAAAAGGTTTTGCAAGATAATCATCAGCTCCAGCTTTTAATCCCCTAACTTTTTCTTGCGGAGTATCCAACGCACTTAAAATAAGTATGGGAACAATTATTTTTCGGTTTCTTAAAACTTCACAGACTTCAAAACCAGAAATATCCGAAAGCATAATATCAAGAATGATAATATCATAAGCATTTTCCATTACTTCATTAATGGCATCAAAACCTTTGCTTACATTTTTTACCTGATATAATTGTTCTTCGAGTCCTCTTGTAATAAAAGAAGCAACCCTCGGATCGTCTTCGACTAATAATACTTTATTCATTGTTTTTGAAGTAAATTAGGTAATATAATATTCGTTAGAAGTTTTCTTTTCAATCGTCTTCTGATCGTTTAATTCTAAAAGTGTATTCTCTATCATCAAAGACATTGCATCCAACGGAAGATCATTTGGCTGCACACCAAAAGGCTCTTCCAATTCGTCGGCAATTGCTTCTAATGCTACAAAAGTGTAAGCAATAAAAACGATAACAAACGGTGTAATCCATCCCAAAGTTTCAACGAAACCAAACGGAAGAATAAAACAGTAAATATAAACCGTTCGATGCAACAATACACTATATGTGTAGGGAATAGGAGTGCTGGCAATTCTTTCGCATCCTCCAACAATATCAGAAAGTTTATTTAAGTTTTCTTCAAATGCCAATTGAGCTAGACCATCAATTTTGCCATCTTCTTTTGCTTTTTTTACCCATAAGCCTAATTCTCTTAGGATAATAATGGGCTTAAAATGCACGTTTTTCAGCTGTTCTTTAAAATCTGAAGGAAGCAAACGATTTAAATCGGCTGTAGCATCAGTATTTCTTAACTGATGTTTTAATGCATAAACAAAAGCAATTAATAAATTAATAAAGTTTTGACTTTCAGATTTGTTGTCTTTGGAATTTAAAAGTGTAATGCTTTGTCTTGCAAGAGATCTGGTGTCGTTTAATAAAGCGCCCCACAGTTTTCTTCCTTCCCAAAAACGATCATAGCTGACATTGTTTCTAAAACCGAGAAATATCGCAAGTGCAATTCCGAACAGAGTAAAAATTGCCGGATTTATATGCAGATTATATTCGAGCAGAAAAGATTTGTAATAGACAATAAGAAAAGAAAACAAAAAGAGTAAAAGTAATCGTGGAAGCAGCTGAGGCAAAACAGAACCTTTCCACTCGAAAAGCATTTTGAACCAGTTTTCTTTTTTCTTAATAATCATTATGCAGGATAAATTGATGCATTAAAAGTAATTAAAAGTATTTATTCACGTGAGTTTTTTGAGAATAAATCTTCTAATTAAAAACGCTAAAAGACTCCTCATTCCATAAGGATGTCTGGTTGTTTGATTTTTTTTCAAAATCCATATCGTAAATCAGGTGTCCCTACAGGACACAATGCTATGCGTTATTTTTTTTCTACCGATCAGATATTCCTAGCGGAATATTTTATTTTGATTAAAATGATATTCTTCATTCCGTAGGAATGTCTGATCGGTAGCTCGTAGCGGAATATTTTATTTTAATACATAATTGATTCAGCTAGATTAATGAGTTCATTTTGTGTTTTCATATCAGAATCATTAGCAAATAGAATAATTCCAGAGTTAGTTTCTGGTGAAAAAACAACGTAAGAACTAAAACCTAAACTTCCGCCTGTATGCGAAATTCGTGTTGGACCATTTTGAGGTTTTGTTATTTTCCAATTTAAGGCAATTGCGCCTTTACTAATATCTCCAAAAGTTGGCTGATGGCTCAGTTTGGCGTCTTTATTTTTTTCATTTAAATGATATTTGATATATTTCAGCATATCTGAAGTTGAGGAAGCGATAGAAGCCGCGACCTGCATATCCTCCCAATCTATAAAAGGCATTTTTCTTCCTTTAGCATCATATCCAAACGCCATTGAAGCTGGTATTTTATTCTCGCCCAATAAAACGGTATTTTTCATTTTAAGCGGATCAGTGAATTGCTTTTTTAGCAATGTTGCAAATTTTTCTCCGTAAACCGTTTCCATAATATGTCCCAATAATTGAGCAGCTGTATTGCAATGTCTAGCCAATGTTCCAGGAACCGTATCTAATTTCACTTGGTGCAAATCGGTATAAAATTGCTGTCTACTGTATTTTCTGTGCAAGGCATCCAATATATAAGCAATAGAATCTGGATTGGCTTTTGCAAAAAGATCTTTGTTGTCGGGCATCCAGTTTGGAAGGGCAGAAGTAAGATTGGCAAGGTTTAAAAGCGTAATTGGTGTTCCTTTAAATTGAAGATTTGGATAATCCTGTTTCAAATATTTTCGAATGTCATCTGTCAGATTTACTTTTTTGTTTAGAACAGCTCTTGCCAGTAAAGTTGAAGAAAATGTTTTACTGTTTGAAGCCAGCTCATAAAGTGTATTTGAGGTTGGAAGAACTTGTTTTTCTTTTTGAGTTGAGCCGTAATTATAGTAATATTCTTTTCCGTCTTTGATAATTCCTATAGAAAGACCAACTCTACTATTATTGGACATGAACGGAAGAACAGATTTATTGACAAGTGAATCCAATTTGGTTTTTAATTGATTGTCTGCAGGAACTGAACCTTTTTGAGAATAAGCCATTACATTACATAGAATTAGGCTTAATGTGATTAGAAAATTTTTCATTTTAAAGAAGCTGTTTTTATGTTAGTGGTAATTCGATTATTTACATTAAAGCTTTGGCGGAACTAAATTGTCTAAATCTGAAAGACGGTAGAATTTCAGATCATTTAGTTTCATATATCTGCAGATAAATTCTAAAGTTTCTATTTTGGTCTGATAGTTTTCGGTTATTTCCTTAACAGGTTTGTGACCGCATAGAATTAGAATTTTATTGTTCTTTTTGGCATAATCTAATAATTCTAATAAATAAGGAATGCTAAAATGGATGTGGCTGTTATCTATATCAAAAGCGAATACAATTTTTGAGTTATTAAAATAACTGTCTTGTTTTTCTGGAAGTTCACCACCAAATGCTCTTCCTCTAATAATTTTAAATAGTGGAGACAATGCCTGATCTAGAGAATCTGATCTTTCGCCATAAGGATAAGCAAAAGAAGTAACGTTGAATCCTTTTTTCTTCATAGAAATAATCATGGGATTGATTTCCTGCTTCATGTATTCTTTGACTCCATACTTTTGCGTAAACTTCACAGCGTTGTAATGATGATAACCATGTCCTGCAATTTCATGTCCGTATTTTTGCATTTCAAGCAATGTTTTAATTTCAGGCGCTCCAATAGAATCTATTCGGCAGACATTAAAAGTAGCTTTCCAAGAATATTTTCGTAAAGCTTGATCTGCTTCCGACCATTCGTCGACATAAGCATCATCAAAAGATAAAATGACACCCGCTTTGTAGGCTGGTTTTGCGACTGGTTTTGCTTTTTTATTTTCGCATGAAAACAAAGAGAATAACAATAAAAGTAGTAGGGTTTTGGTAAAAAATATCTTCATAGATCTCAGATTTCTAATGAATTAAACTTAGAATATAATTCAAATCAAATATAAAGAAATTTCTTAATAAGCGATTATTGGGGTAATCTAAATGATTAAAAAGTGAAAGGATATTTTAAGTTCTGAAAAAATAAGAGTTGTTCGTTATTTTACAATTTTCCGTTTTTGCGATTCTCGTACTTTGTCAAAAAATATATTAAAAATGAAAACAAAACTTATTTTAAGCGGATTGTTGATGCTTACCTTTTGGTGTAATGCACAAACTACAGATTCTAATTTGAAAGAAGCCAGAAAGGCAATTGAAGCCAGTAACGCGATTTTTGCAGATCTCGCCAACAAAAACGACGGATCTATTTTGACAAGGTATACAGAAGATGCTTGTCTGTTTCCTCCAAATGGAGAACCAATGTGTGGTGCAGCGCAAATAGCTAATTTTTTTAAAGCTGCTCGGCAAGTTCATGTCAAGTTCACTATTCAGCATCTTTATGGAGATGGAAAAACGTCTGTAACAGAGGAAAGTTTTTATGAAATGACTAATCTTGAAGGCAAGAAGTTAGACGAAGGAAAAATAATTGTAATCTGGAAAAAGACAAAAGACGGCTGGAAAATGCATCGTGATATGTTTAGCAGCAATCGTCCGTCAAAAGCTTAAAAGCCAATATTTACGGCCTGCTGAAAATCGGAACCATTTTGGATAAGTGAATTCCTTGATGAAGAAGGCGTGATTCCCGTAAATTTCTTGAATTCTTTTATAAAATGTGCTTGGTCGTAATAACCGCATTCATAAGCTATTGTAGTCAGCGATTCTTGGGTGTGAAGCACCATTTGAAGGCTTTTGTTAAACCGAACAACAGCGGTAAATGCAGCTGGACTTAGACCAATATTGGCTTGATAGAGTTTTTGAATGTATCGTTCTGATAAGCCTGAATCTTTTGCTAAAGCAGTTATATTAAAAGGTTGGCTATCGGTTAAAATCTGATGGCTTAACGCTTGTACAACTGTTACTTTTTTTAATCGGGTTTCGTTCTTTTTCAGCTGTTGCAGAAAATGAGATTCTAAAAGACTAATCTTGGAGGTAAGTTCTCTTGCCTCCATTATTTTATGATATAAATCTCTATTTTCGCCCAAAGCTACATCGTACATATCCGTAGCATAATTGGTAAATTCAGACAAAGGATCTGAGAAAAACAATGCGCTCGCGTGCGGATAAATGCGTACAATCAATACCGAAGTGCCTTTTGCAACTGTAAGACGTGTTGGCAACGTAAGATGTCCAAGCAATTCTACGGATGGCGTATCTTTTCGTTTTCCGTTTATAATTGTCGCCGCAGCGCCTCCTGAAATATTGATAATTAGATCGACATAACCACTTGGATAGAAAACTTCGTTGTCTAAATTCTTTTCTATAGTAACAACCGTATAGTTTTTTATATAAGGCGCTAATAGTGGCGAAGGCAAAATCTGCATTGGATTCTAGAATTTTATTTTGGAGTTAATTTATTGATTAATAGCGGATTCTAAATTAATAATAAATTCAATATCAACAGAAGCTTGTCGAATTTTTATCTTAAATTTAAGATGAAACATTGGATACTTAAAAATGAAAACAATTACTATCAAGAGAGTTTACAGCCATAAAGAAAAAGACGATACGTATCGAATATTGATTGATCGTTTGTGGCCACGAGGAATTAAGAAAACAGATTTGGCTATTGATGAATGGAACAAAGAGATTGCGCCTTCGCCTAAATTGCGAATATGGTTCGATCATAAAAAAGAACGCTTTGACGAATTTTCTAAATTATACATAGAAGAATTAAAGTCTAAAACTGAAGAAGTTGAGCATTTAAGGAAAATTGCAGAAAAACAGCCATTAACTTTATTGTATGGAGCAAAAGATCCCGAGATCAATCATGCTGTTGTGCTGAAAGAATTTTTACGAAAGGCATGAAAATTATTTATCAATAATCACCCATTTCTCGAACCTTCCGTGATGACTTTTCGAAATATCGTGAAGCGTATTACCCGCTTTCAAATATGGAATTCCGTTTTCGTCTTTTACAATTTTTTCACCAGCAACTTCAATTACATGATCTATGTTTTCTTGATCATCTACTGCGATTGTATGAATACTTTCTAAAGAAAATATAGTTTTAGTATAATACACATTTTCATTACAACTGACTTTTCCAAAAGCCAAATTAGCACTTAAAGTATCCAATGAACAAGAAAGTTTTTTTGGGCTGTATTCCCGAATTTTAGTCTTACGATTGTAAATTTTATAAGCTGCTTCTTTCATGCTCCATAAAAGCCAAACCATCGTTTCGGGTTGGTCAAACTCTTTTATGTATTGTTGCTCATTTACAGTAAAAAGCTTCTCAACAAAACCGTTGCGCTGCCAACGGCTTTCAACGCGTGACTGTGCAAGATCTATAACATCATTGCCAATCATTTTTGAGCGAGTTTTGTTTCAATAATTTCTAGGGCAGTTTTCACATCGAGCATACGCTCCATATCGGCATTGTCAATTACGATATCAAAATTTTCTTCAAGATCCAGTACAATATCAACCAGATTGGCTGAGTTTATATTGAGGTCCTTTATAAAATCGGTCTCTTCGGTTAAAGTATCATAAGCTTCTTGATTGGTAACAAAAGGCTTTATAATTACTTTTAATCTTGCGGTAAGTTCTTTTCTATCCATTTTTAGTTTTCAAATTTTTTAAATAGTATACAAGCGTTTACATCGCCAAAACCAAAACTGGCTTTAGCAATTATTTTTGGGCTGACTTTAATTGTTTTTAAAAGTACTTTTGAAGAATCAATAAGCGCTGCAATTTCAGGATGAAGATCATCGCAGTTTTTATTTCCAAATATAAATCCTTCATGAAGCTGTAGAACCGAAGCAACACTTTCAATACTTCCTGAAGCGCTTAAACAATGTCCCGTTAGACTTTTTAATGAATTGATATACGGAAAATCAGAACCGCTTCGTTCCAATGCTTTTGTCCAATTTTCAATTTCGAGACTGTCTTTTGTGGTAGCGGTCAAATGTCCATTTATAGCATCAATTTCATTTGGGCTCATTCCTGCATTTTCGATTGCCGTTTTAATGCATCTTTGTACGGCTATACTATTAGGAGCGGTCATGGTTCCACCATCTCTTTGTCCGCCAGAATTGACATTTCCGCCTAATATTTCGGCATAAATTGTAGCTCCACGTTCCAATGCAGTTTCCAGATCCTCAATGACAAAAGCTCCAGCACCGCTTCCAGGAACAAATCCTGCAGCCGAAGCGCTCATTGGTCTCGAACCTTCTTCGGGTCTGTCATTAAATCTAGAAGAACAGACACGTAGCGCATCAAAACCGCCCCAAATATAAGGGCCACTATCTGAAGTGCTTCCTGCGAGAACTCGTTTTGCCTGTCCAGATTGTATTCGGTCATAAGCCATTAAAATAGCTTCTGCACCCGTAGTACATGCCGATGAATTGGTTGTAACCTGATTTCCTAATCCGATTTTACCGCCCAGATAAGCACTTACGCCACTGTTCATGGTTTGTGCCACAACTGTACTTCCTAATTTTCGAGTTTGAAGTTCATCAATTTTATAAATGCTTTCGCGAAATTTGTCTATTCCAGAAGTTCCCGATCCAAAAATAGCGCCGCTGTCCCAATCTGGATTTTCATTTATTGGCAAACCAGCATTATTCCAAGCTTCCATGCCTGCGATAACGCCATATAGAATTCCTGTACTATTAAATCCGCGAAGTTCTAGTTCTGTAAAATACTGCAATTTTAATTCGTCAGATATTTGTGGTTGACCCGCAATCTGACAAGAGAATTGCAATTCTTCTAGTTGTGTATCATGGCGAATTCCCGAAAGGCCGTTTTGCAGCGCATGAGTAAACGCAGGAATGCCAACACCGTTTGGCGCCGCGACTCCAAGACCTGTTATTACCACTCGTTTTTTCATAATTTCTTTGTTATCATTCCTGCTAGAACACCACGGCAAACTTCTTGTCCAGCTTCGTTTTTCATGACCGCATTACATTTTAATTTTCCAAAACGGAAAAACAATTTCTCAGAAGTAACGGTTACTTTTTCATTTGGATAAACAGGTTTTAAAAACTCCATATCGGCAGAAGTAAAAGCAATTACAGTATTTTGACCTAAATCATTTCCTAACAAAAATATTCCGAGACAAACCATTCCAATTTGCGCCATTGTTTCAGTCAGAATTACACCAGGAGTTACGGGATTATCTTTAAAATGTCCTTTGTAAAAATCGAGATCTTCGTTGTATGTATAGGTTCCTGTTACGCCGTTTTCATCAGCATGAAGCAGTTCGTCAACAAACAAGAAGGGTTTGCTGTACGGAAGCTGTGTTATAATATCAGTTAATTTCATAAGTCTTCAAATTACCATTGCAATAAAACTCTTTGTGCCGAGAATCCCGGACCAAAACTCAGCATTAAACCTTTTTCTCCTTTTTTCGGATTTCGATTCATGATGTTTTCTAAAACATACAAAACCGTAGCGCTCGACATGTTGCCGTATTCTCGTAGAATTTCTTTAGTATCATCAATATTTTTCTCCAGTCCTGCAAAAAGCGATTCGACCGTTGTTACAATTTTTTTTCCTCCTGGATGAAATATCATATGATCAATATCTTTAATTTCGAGATTATTCTGTTTAAGAAACGGATGAATTATATCGCCAAAATGAGAAGCAATTGTATCTGGAACTTCAATATCGAGAACCATTTGCAGTCCGCCGTTAGTGAGTTTGAAACCCATCATATGCTCAGCGTCATAAAAATGATACATCTGTTCATCAATAATTTCTGGTCCTGAATCTTCCTCTTTTGAAGACAACAAACAGCAGGCCGCGCCATCTCCAAAAATAGCGGCGCTAACAATATTTGGCATCGAAAAATCATTCAGCTGGAAAGTTGCCGTTGGCGATTCTACTGCAATTACTGCAGCTCGTTTGCCTGGATTTGATTTCAGAAAATTCTTTGCATAAATAATTCCCGATATTCCAGCCGCACATCCCATTTCGGTAACGGGAAGGCGAACAATATCTTGTCGTAATTTCATTTTATTAATGAGATAAGCGTCAAGCGAAGGAATCATGATTCCGGTACAGCTTACCGTAATAATATAGTCCAAACTCTGCGGATCCCAGCCTGTTTTTTCTAACGCTTTTTCCAGAACTTGATGTCCTAGAACAATCATTTCACGGCTGTAAATATCATTTTTTTCCTCGAATGAAGTAGCAGTAAAGACCTCCGAAGGTTCCATGATGGAATAACGTTTGTCTACAGAAGCTCCTTCAAAAATCTTTTTTACTTTTTTGACAAAACGTTCTTCCTGACCTTCGAGCCATAGATCGACAAGCGGAAGTATTTCTTCTGTAGTACGGGAATATTGCGGAAGCTGTTTTACAGCTGTAATGATCTTTACACTCATATTTTTGTAATTATCCACTGGTAGCGAAAAGCCCATTTCCAGTTAATGGAGTAGTTTTTTAAATTTAATTTTTCGGATAAATGCTCCAATTCGTTCTTTTTGAATCCTTTCAAAATAGAAATTAATCCGTCGTTGCGCGACATGTCGTTGAGATTGAAAACAACACCAATAAGTTCAAATAATCGGTAAGCAATTTTACTTCGATGAAGATCGTTTACCACAATGCCTATAACAGCATTTTTGTTTAGCGTATGCATTACATCTGCAATCTGGCTTGTTGTAAAATGATGCAACGTTAGTGTACACAAAACAATATCATATTTAAGCTGATTAAAATCGTCACTAAAAATATCCATACAACGATATTCTATATTCGGAAAATCTTTAGAAAGCTTTTTAGCATAATCAATCGTAAAAGCATTGGCATCGACACCAATAAGTTTAAAATTCAGGTTTTGCTTTTTTCCGTATTTAGACAGCATTCGCAACATATCACCATTTCCGCAACCTATGTCAGCAATAGTAATAGTTTGAGCAGTATCGGCTTTTTTTAAAAGCTGTTTTATGCCATGGAGTGTAAGCTTATTACCGCCAAGTAATTGATTGATAGAAGCAATTTGATCTAAAGCGCCACTGAGTTCTTCGCCTTCAAGCGAAAAATCGTCCATTATTTCAATTTCTTCTGTTCTATATTTAGTGTCTACACTCATTTATTCAACTGTTATTGGTCGGCCGTGTGTTTGTTTTATTATAAGAGAAAGTAATGATGGAGCCGAAGCTGCAATTGTGGTCATTACATGTGTGAAATTTTTGAATGTTAAAGCTTTGGCTAATATTCGTCCAAAGAATAATCTTTTGCTGAAATGCTTTTTCCATTCCTGAATGTATTTTTTCTCCAATTCGTGTCTGGATTTTATCTTTCCATAATAAAACTCAAGTATTAGCTCAGAAGCAATTTTAGCGCTATGAATAGCCATTGCCATACCGTTGCCACACATTGGATGAATTAATCCAGCAGTATCGCCAATCATTAAAATATGGTTTTCTACAGGTTCTTTTTTATCAAAAGAAATCTGGCTTATAGTAAGAGGTTTTTCAAATAGGGAAGTGCTATTTTCAAATATAGCTTTCAGTTTCTTGTTTTTATAAAGAACCGATTTTTGGTAATCTTCAATATTCTTATATTTTTTAAAAGTCTCAAAATCGGCTAAATAGCAAATGTTTATAACGTCGTTTTCAACTTTTGAAACTCCGCAATAACCACCTTGAAAGTTGTATAAGCCAACAAGACTTTCATCAAAATTTCCAGTATAATGTCCTTTTACGGCTAACCAAGGTGATTTTTTAGAAATAAATGCTCTAGATAAATCCTGATCGATATTGGATCTTTTGCCATAAGCGCCCAAAACGATTTTTGCTGTAAGAATCTGTTCGGAAGTGTTTACCGTAAAAATATCATTTTGAAAAGAAATATGAGTAACTGTTTCTGTTAGAATTGTACAGCCTTTTTCTTTTGCTTTTCGAAATAGAAAATGATCCAATTCGAAACGGCTGATTCCAAAACCGCCCAACGGAAGTCTGGTCTTTGCCGTTTTTCCGTTTTGTGCCGTAAATTCGAAATTTGAAATCGCAGTAGGCTCAAGTTTCTTAACATCTACATCAAGCCAGAATAGATACGGAAGAATTTCATTAGAAATATATTCACCGCAAACTTTGTGTTTTGGATAGGCATTTTTTTCGATAAGAACAACCTTTAATCCTTTTTTGGATAAGTGCAAAGCGCCTGCCAGACCAGCAAGACCGCCTCCAATAATAAGTACATCAGGATTTGTTCTCATACTACCAATTTAGTTATTAATTTGGAAAGAACTTTATTAAATTCGATAAGAAATTAACAAAATTTCAACCTTTGTCTTAAAAGAGTAAAAATGTTTGGGCAGAGAAAATCCAGAAGAAAAATCATTTAAAAGATAATCTTTACTTTTGCCAAAAAATAGCAGCATTTATAAATGACGATACAGGATTTAGTTGGAACTTTTTCTATTTCAGGAAGTAATCAGGATGAAAGTAATGAAATTACATACAAAGGTGTTTTGACTCTAACTTTGGATAAAAACAACCGAATAAAAGCAGACTGGATTATCAATAGTTCTAAGCAAAAAGGAACGGGTTTTTTTAAGGATAATATTTTAGTGATCAATTTTAGTTATAAAGGAGATGACAATAAAACCTATAAAGGAGTTGCGGTTTACAGATGCATCACAAAAGATGTTCTAGACGGATTCTGGTCAGAAAAACATGGAAATCCGCTTTATTTAGGAAGTGAGTATTGTTTGAGAATGGAAACTACTGAACGATTAAATTAAAGGAAACTAGAAGTCAACTTTGTCAAAGTTCAAAACTTTGACAAAGTTTAGTGTTAAAAGTTTAAGCTGGATTTGCTACTGTCTTGTATTTTCTGTTATAAAGAATAATAAAACCAATCCATATTACTAGTAAAACCGCAATTAAAATAAGTTCTCTCTCATGCAAGCCATCACGGAAGAAATTGTTTAATGAATGTACTCCTGCAACCGCTAGTAAAGAACCTGTAGAAGAATATACTTTTCCGATTCCCCATGTTCCAAAGAAAATAATTCCAAGGAAAATCATATTGTTTGGCGTCGTTTCTAAATTTAAATGCCAAGCAAACCAAAGAACGGCAATAATTACAATAGAAGTAAACTTAGGAAGTGATTTTAGTTGTTCTTGCAAAAAGCCTCGCCATCCGATTTCTTCCAAAAGTCCGTAAACTAAAACAGTAAACATTAATAAAATTGGGAATTTGCCAATTGTAACGTAATATACACCAGCGATTAAAACTGCTGGAAGTATCCAATATACAGCAAAAGGAATTATTGCGTTTTTGTATATTCCTTTTAAGGACATCGGGTTATGCAAAGAGAATATTTTTATGGCAGCCAGAGCGCCTAAAGCTGGTCCAACTCCGCGTAGCAGAATCACTAAATACGGATTTTCGATTCCGGATAATAAATTGGTTTTTACAGCTGCATATCTGCAGATTACTGCGATTACATAAAAAACTATAATAGCTCCAAAGTTGATTTTATTTTTCATGGTTTAAATTTGTTTGGTTTAGTGAAGCAAACTTATGACGCATAAATGAAAATAAAATTGACTTTGGGTAAGAAATCATTTTTCCATAACTCTTTTTCGAATTCGGCTTAAACTTTCTGCTGTTAAACCGAGATAAGAAGCGATGATTTTTAAAGGCGTTCTCTGAAAAATTTCTGGTCTTCCTTCTATGAGCTTTAAGTACCGCTCTTGTGGAGAAAGTGTCAAAAGATTAATCTGTTCTTGCTGTTTGCGTACGTAGAGCATTTCAGAAATGGCTTTTCCAATTCGTAAACCTGTTTCAGATCTTTGATACAATTCATTTAAATCTGAATGAGAAATGGACCATAAAGTTAAATCTTCCAAAGCTTCAGATTTAATAACAGATGGCTGCTGATTTAGAAAAGACATATAATCGCTTATAAAACTATTTTCATACAATAAATTAATGCAAATATCTCTTTTGCCGTCCCAAACAAATAATCCTGCCGATCCTTTAATGATGATGTTAAGGTATTTCTCGACACCATGATAATCTTTTATGATTTCTGATTTCTCAAATTCACGGACTTTAATTTTCTCCGAGAATCCTTTCCAGATAGTCATATCGGCAGTAAAATAATTTTCGAAAATTCTTTTTACTTCTTCAGGAGAGGGACTTTGTGGCATCTTATTAAATTATCAGTTTTGAAATGCCAATATAAGTTTTATCTCTCAAAAGAAAAACAGCTGGGTTATCCTGTTATT
Source organism: Flavobacterium movens (assembly GCF_039581425.1). Classification (NCBI taxonomy): domain Bacteria; kingdom Pseudomonadati; phylum Bacteroidota; class Flavobacteriia; order Flavobacteriales; family Flavobacteriaceae; genus Flavobacterium; species Flavobacterium movens. The sequence continues at coordinate 102,264 of NZ_JBCPXY010000010.1, read as the reverse complement.
TATATTTTTTTAGAAGACTGTTAAGACAACTTTGTCAAAGTTCAAAACTTTGACAAAGTTTGACATTTATAACCACAATAATTGTCATTTCGACGAAGGAGAAATCTTCGCAAGAAACTCCGTTCCTATTGTTGGCAATCTTTGTCGAGCTACTTGTGGAGATTTGCTTCGCCAATTCGCTATCGCTCGAGTCTCCTTCGTCGAAATGACAAAAATGCTTAAACGAGCTCTATAGTTTATCTTTTGGGAAGGCTCATTAAATTAAAGAATTTGGCTGTAATTCATTATCATATTTTTCAGGATCTGATGCAGCATATTCATTCTCTGGCTCTGGAATAACGTGAATTTTAGAATCACTAATCGAAATTACAGCCGAACAGACATAAATGCCAATTTTCCCTTCGTTGTATTTAAAATCCAATAAAGTCAGTTTTACAATGTCATTTATCGAAAGTTCATAATAATTTCCGTAACGGATAATTTTAAAAGAAATCTGTTTTTCTTCACTAATTTCAAACTGATTGGTTTGAATGTTTTCGAAGATAAAATTATTCTTTACGTCTTTTTCATTAAATCCCCAAGCTCTAAATTGAACGAAACCATTTATAAAATCAATCGAAATATAATATCCTGTTCCTTCCTTATCACATTCAATTACGAAGCCCGTTTTTCCCATTCCTTCAACAGACAATGTTCCTTCCCAGACAAAATCGTTTGATGGTTTTTCGAGACCGTAAATTTCATAACCGCTTCGGCATCCAAATCGCCATTTGTTTTCATTTTCCAAAACAAAATCGGCAGTTGGATTTCCTAGAATTGGTAGGGGATGAGGAAGGTCTTTTTGAAATATGGTTTTCTGATATAATTTTTCCCAATAATAATAACTTTTCAATAAAAGACGTCCGTTTTTATCAACATCGAGTTCTTTTGGTGGCGGAATCACACGATGTGTATTGACATTTCCGTCGGCAAAATAGAAATTATAAACCAAGAAATGTTTGCCATCTTTGACTACTCTAGCAGCATAGTTTCCTTGCGGCATCAGAACATTATTATGAAATGCCGAATATTCTCCTCTAAACTCAGGCGAAGACCAATAACGAACTTTAATATCTTCCCTAATTGATCCCAAAAGATAATGTGTTCCCTTTATCTCGAAAACGCACGGACATTCGACATCATCATAAACATACGGAATATGAAGCGGTTTCTGCAGCACATAACCTTCTTTTTCTCTTTTTGCCACACCAATACAGCCTCTTCGGTATGTTGGTCCAGAGGCGCTTCGGGCACAGATTAACAAATAATCTTCTCCTTTGTATTGGTATTTGAACGGGTCACGAAAGCTAATCCATTGTCGCGGATTATTATTCTTTCCTTCATAATGTGGTGCTTCACTTTTAAACGGAAGTCCGTATAAATTTTCCTTTTTCCATGTAAGTAAATCGGTAGAAATTGCACGTCCTACTTTTTGCTCGATTCCTTTATCCTGACGTTTAAGTCCTGTGTAATACATTTCATAACCTTCGCTATCCGATTTTTTGCTGATGTGCATTGTCCATAACATATCATCGTCCCATTCTCCTGGATCGCCAACAAATAAGGCATTTTTTACTCGTTTCCACGAAAGACCGTCTTTAGAAACGGCATGAGCGATATAATCGTGATTGGGAATGATTAAATGAAATAAATGATGAATTCCTTTTTCATCTATAAACACATCAACATCTCCAATTTCCCAGTTGCTAAATCCCGAACCTGAATACATTTTATTACTTATTTTAAACTGTTAGTATATTTTTTTTGCCACGAATGCCACGAATTTTCACGAATTCTAATTTGAAGAACTTTGCCAAAGTTTAAAACTTTGACAAAGTTGTAGTTGTGATATGTCTTAGATTTTTGCATAATTAAAAATTCGTGAAAATTTGTTCAATTTGGGGCTTATTTTTTATGCTCAACGAATGAATTATTTTATGACTTTATAGTGTTTTAAACCTTCCAAAATTCCTTCTGAAGCCGAAGTTTTTGCAACATAAATACTTTTTGTTGTTTCGTAATCTGCCAGTTCTGCGCTTCGGTTACCAACAATAATTCCTTTAACAGGACCTCTAAACATATCGACATCATTTCCTGAATCTCCAGCGGCAATTACATTACTGAGCGGAATAGACCATTTTCGGCATAAAAACTTAATGGCATTTCCTTTTGATGCTCTTTTCGGAATAAAGTCTAAAAATTGTCCGTGACTCGGAATAATATTAACTTTATACCAGCCTGTTCCTAAAACTGCAATTAATTCATCATGATTGTAGTTTTCTTTGTCATAGTAATAAGAGATTTTATACGGATTCTGGGCTTCTTCTTCCTGAAGTTTAATCCATTTAATTGCTTTTAGTTTATTGACAATTTCTTCTCTTTTCCATCTTCCAGAAAGAAATTTTGCCCAACCTTTATCCAAAATATAATCTTTTCCGTTGGTGTAATAAATTTCGGTTCCGACAGAACAGATGATGAAATCGGGTAGGGGAAATTCTTCTTCGTCGATGACTTTTTTCACTAAAGCTAAATTTCGCCCAGAGGCCATAGCAAAAGCCATTTTATCGGTACGATTAACAAGGTGCGCTTTTAGTTCTTTTAAACCTGGATTTGCCAGTTTTGGTTCAATTAAAGTTCCGTCAATGTCAGAAACTAATAAATGATCGATTTTTCTTTTTAATCTCTCGATGTTGATATTTGGATAATGCTGTTTTTTAATTCCAGCTCCCGAAGAAAGGGAAAGGTTTTCTTTTACAAGATCTACATATTGATTGACGTGACTCAGCCAGCTGTAGTATTTCTGGATATTGATGGCTCCATTATTCGAATAATATTTCCATTTATTTTCATCGGTTAAAATATTACGAAGCGCTTTTTTAATCTGACTTTCATCTTGCGGATTGACTAATTCTCCGTTTTGACAGACTGGAATAATTTCTGAAGGTCCTCCGTTTTTAGTTACCACAACAGGAAGTCCAGAACTAGCCGATTCGATAACAGTTAATCCGAAGTTTTCATGTAAAGCTAAATTCACAAAAACGCCTCTTTTTTCTGCGGCATAACGATAAATAATTGATACTTCATTTTCGACATCATGTTTTTTCGGAATGGCCATTTTTCCATACAAATCGTATTTGTCCATCAAAAGAAGCAAATCGGTTAAGACGTTCTTTTCAGATTCGGGCATTTTGGCAATGTCTTTTCGAATACCCGCAAAAATGACCAGATTGGCAATGCTTTGAAGTTCTTTGTCTTTTCCGTAAACTTCAATTAAAGTGTTCAAGTTTTTATGTCGGTCAGGCCTCGAAAGTGCCAGAATAATTGGCTTGTGCGGATTGGTTAGAAATTTCGAAATGCTTTCCTGAACCCAATATTTTCGTTGTATTTCTTCCATGTTTTTCTCAGAATCATTTTCCTGATAGTAATAAGGAACAAATTTTCGGGTATCAATTCCGGGAGAGATGGCGTGGTATTTTCCTAGCTCGAAGTTTTTGTAGGCTTTGTAGGTTTCAATTTCCTGTTCGGTAGAAGTAACAATAAATTCAGCGAGTTCTAGTGTTCTTTCTTCTGCCGCAATTCTGGTGCTGAATTTGAATTTTTTTTCGAGTTCTTCTTCTGTTTCTCCGCCTTCGATTAATTTTTTCTTTTTATAAAACCCTAATGAATGTCCGGTGTGAGCAAAAGGAATATTTAAAACAGCTGATAATTCGGCGGCGGCGTAACCCGCATCGGCGTAGTGGGAATGAATCCAATCTGGGAAAATATTATATTGTTTAATATGTTGCATTGCACCATTTACAAAAAGATCAAGCCCTTCCCAAAGCTGTTCTTTTGCTTTGTATTTTTTTCCTAAAAACGGAATTCTTCTAATGTCTAGTTTGTCATTTATAATCTCAACAGGCACAGCATATTCAGGCGAAAGAGCAGGATCATCGATTAATCTTGTAAAAAGATGAACATGTTCTACATCTTCATGCTGCGATAAAAATTCGGCTAATTCGTAAATATATTTGGTCTGGCCTCCGTTGTCTGCATCTCGTCCGATTTCTAAACCAGAACCTTTTAAAAGTCCGTGAATATTGATAAGAGAAATTCGTAATTTTTTCATCATTCTTCCTTAAATTATTTGAAATCACAAGTTACTGCGCCCATATTGATTAGGAAGAAATAATTCCATTTTAAATTTACATATTTCCCATGTTTGAAAGCAAAAAGGAATGATTTAAGTATAAAAAGGAGAAGGTTTTGTATAAAAGCAATTTTTTCAATTGCCTCCAGCTAAAGCAGGAGGCAATTCAAACACTAACTTTCTATATTTTATAACAAAACCCGACAGGTTTTAAAAACCTGTCGGGTTTGATATTCTATCTAAAAAGAATATTAATTTTTATTAATCAGATTTTCGATATCAGTTATACGAATATCAGGATTTCCGCCTGTCGATCCAGCTACCAAAGCTCCTGTTGCGCAAGCAAAATTTAAAGCTTCTTGTGGTTGTTTTCCGTTTAAAAGCGAAGTGACTAAAGCTCCTAAAAAAGAATCGCCAGCACCAACAGTATCTTCAACTTTCACAGTATAACCTTCATTTTCGTATAGATGTTTATCCCATAATAATAAAGCACCATCTTTTCCTCTTGTGACACAAATTGCAGTAGCATTTGTTAGCGAACAGATAAAATTCATATTCTCTTCTATAGTCGTATAAGGCGAATCTAAAGCGGCACTGATTTCAGTTATTTCCTCATCATTAAATTTGATAAAATTAGCTGACTGCATTAAATGCTGTAGAATTTCGTAATCGTAATGCGGTTTTCTTAGATTGACATCAAAAACTTTGTAGGTGTGCGTGTTGAGCAATTCTTCTAGAGCATTTCTAGAAACTTCATCTCGACAAACTAAGCTTCCGTAGATTAAAACATCAGAGTTTACAACTAGTTCTCTTGCTTCTTCGTTTAAGGTAATTTTATCCCAAGCAGAAGGGTAAAGAATTTCATAAGTAGCCGATTTGCTTTCGTCCAACGTGACATTTACCAATCCAGTTGGAAAATGATCCGATTTTAGAATAGTATCGGTATTCAATCCTAATTTTTTGACTTCGGTTATAATTGCATCTCCGTCTGCGTCGTTTCCTACACAGCTAATCATATTAGAATCGACTCCTAAGGCTTTCATGCGAAGTGCTACATTTAAAGGCGCTCCACCAATTTTTTTCTCATTACCAAAAATATCCCAAAGTACTTCTCCGAAAGCGACAGCTTTTAGTTTTTTGTCGTTGCTCATTTTAGTTTTTCTCTTACTTTTAAAAATTAAATCGAGCGATTAGAGTTTCACACGATTTCATAAAAATAAAAAAGAATAACGGTTTCTGCAACCCAATTCTAAAAATCATAACAATCTGTTCACTTTACGAGGTCTAAAATTTTAATTTATATTTGTTGAAGCAGTAGTCTTTTTTATGAAAATAGAATTTATAGAGGTTAAAACGGGATTAAAAAAGTTTTTTTTCTTACAATCTTATAAAAACTATTTGTAATGAATTTAAAGTGAATCATAATAGTACTATAACAGTTTGCTAATAAAATTTAACTTTCAAAAACTATTTAAAATTTAAATGAAATTATTTTACAAAGTTGAAGACAAGGAACTTCTAAAAGTTAGAAATGAAATTTTCAAAGAAGTGGGAATTCCTTCTTTATTAAAAAATGGTTTTGAACTTTCTCCATTTAAAACTTCATGGCATGGTCAATATGATCGAAGCAGTCGCGGATATACTTATGATTTCAGCAGATTATCATCAGAAAATTATTTGGAAAGAATTTCTATAAGTATACTTACTGGTGAAAAATGGATTCAAATTCATTTGAATATATATGAGCTTAGTCCGACTTTAAACTCATTATTGCTTTTAAAAGATTTTGATGGATTAGAATTTGGAACTCCAGATAAGATTTCGACCAAAATGAGATTGAGAAGTGATGAATATAAAGGTCCGCCATTATTCTACATGCTTTTTTTACCAGAACATAAACTTGGAAAATTTTATACTAAAAGTGGTTACCAAAGTGAAGTCGGTAAACTTACAAAATTGATACAATCTGATATGCAAAACATAAATGGCTTTGTAGAAAAATGGCATAAAATATTTGTTCCGAAGAAGACTGATTGGGAAGGTAATCTTCTATAATCGTAAATCTTTTTGAGACGTGAGAAATCTCCATCTTTGATTTTAATTATTTTTTAAGAAAGTTTTAATCTTTTGCTAAGAATTCAGTTCTCGTTTTTATATTTGTAATCAGTCTAAATAAGGATAAATTACGAATTTTATATGAAAACAATTTTTAAAACACTAAAGGACAAATATTTATGTCAAGTGTTTATTGCTTTTCTGATCATTTTTTTATGTTCAGAACAAGCCTTCTCTCAATCAACTGTGGGTACAATTTCTGGTAAGGCAATCGTTAAAGACGGAAATTATTTACAAGATGCAACAGTTAAAATTTCAGAATTAAATAAAACGACAACTACCGATTCTGATGGTACATATCAATTAAAAAATATTCCGTTTGGAACTTATTTGGTTGAAATAAAACTAAACGGTTACGAATCGACTCCAGCCTCAGTTATTGTGGATCAAAATAATATTGATGTAACACTTGATTTTGAACTGACTTATACTTCTCAAAAATTAGAAGAAGTAATTGTAAGTTCTGGAGGAAATCGATTTGCTAGAAAAGAAAGTGAAGAGGTTTCTAAAATGAAACTGAAAAATATGGAAAATCCGCAGGTTTATACTATTGTAAGCAAGGAATTGATGAAAGAACAAGTTATAACAGACTATAACAGCGCTTTTAAAAACGTTCCAGGTGCTGGTATTGCCGAAGTGAGAAACCAAGGAAGAACAACTAATATTTCGAGAGGATTTGCTACACCGCAGTTAGTAAGAAACGGAGTTGGAAGTTTTACGTATAACTCAATCGACCCATCAAATTTAGAGCGTATTGAGATCATTAAAGGACCATCGGCAACGTTGTTCGGAAGCACGATTTCTTCTTTTGGAGGATTGTTTAACAGAGTAACCAAAAAGCCTTTTAATTTCTTTAAAGGGGAAGTTTCTTTTTCAGCTGGTGACTGGGATTTGAATCGTTTAACGGCCGATATCAATACACCGCTTAATGAAGATAAAACAGCTCTTTTCAGAATCAATACGGCATTGCATAGCGAAAGAAGCTTTCAGGATGCTGGATTCAACAAAAGCTTTTTTATTGCACCAAGTTTTTCTTATGAGGTAAACGAAAGATTGACATTATTGATTGATGCTGAGTTTAGTGCTTCAAAAGGAACTTCGCCAACACGATTGACTCCGTATACAAAAGCAGATGCTACGGCGCATAGCATTGAAGAATTAGGAATTCCGTACAATCTTTCTTTTGCTAATAATACAGTAAATTACACAGGTCAGCAATACAATATTTTTGCGCAATTAAAATATAAAATTTCTGATGAATGGACTTCACAAACTATCGTTTCGCGCACGAGATCTTCATCTGAAGGCTATGTTGTGGCTTTGACTATGTTAAGTAATGAAACATTAAGACAGCAAGTTACCAATCAGGATTATCCTTATTACGGAACCGATATTCAGCAGAACTTTAACGGAGATTTTAAAATCGGAAAATTGCGAAATAGAGTAGTAGCAGGATTAGATTTTTACAGCCTTCGCGCAACTCGTAATGATGCAACGGTAAATATGCCAGCGCTTAATTTTAGAAAACCTGGTGATGCTTATAACAATTTTACTCTAAATAAAATTGAGCCTTTATTTCAAAATGCTACTTATACCAACATGGTGTCAAACAACGAAAGAACTTATAGTGCTTACGTGTCTGATGTATTAAATGTTACCGATAGATTATTGGTAATGGGAGGTGTTAGAGCCGATCGTTATATTAACAAAGGAGTATATTACCCAAGCCGTGATTCTATTGCAGGAAATTACAATCAGACGGCATTTTCTCCTAGATTTGGAGCGGTTTATCAAGTGGTTAAAGATAAAGTATCCGTTTTCGGAAATTATATGAACGGATTCAATAATGTGGGTGGATCTGATTTCTACGGAAATACTTTCAAACCAAATCAGGCGAATCAGTTAGAAGGTGGTGTTAAGTTTGACTTTAATAAAATTAGTGCGACTTTTAGTTATTATGATATTAAAGTTACTAATGTAACTCGCGATGATCCAGATCATGTAAACTTCCAGATTCAAGACGGAACGCAATTGAGTAAAGGTTTTGAGGCAGAATTTATTGCAAATCCGATTAAAGGTTTAAATATCGTTGCTGGTTATACTTATAATGATAGTGAATACACAAAAGCAAACTCGAGTATTAATGGTTTGCGACCTACAACTGCTGGTTCACCAACAACAGCCAATCTTTGGGCAAGTTACAGATTAACTGAAGGTGCGGCTTCTGGTCTTGGATTTGGATTTGGTGGAATTTATGGAAGTGAGTACTATCAAACGAATACTTCAACATTTAAGTTCAGTATTCCTTCTTATACCGTTTTGGATGCTTCTGTGTTTTATGACAGACCAAAATTCAGATTAGGCTTAAAAGTTGACAATCTTACGAATGAGAAATATTGGTCATATCGTTTAGCAGCTCAAAACCCAACAAGAGTTACAGGAAATATTACGTTTAAATTCTAAGAATACAATTCGTCATTTAAAATGATATTTCTACATTTGGATTTTATTGCAAATTATGACCAAAGGTTTTAAAAATACAATTAGACAAATACATTTGTGGCTCGGTTTAGCATCGGGCCTCATTGTTTTTATAGTGAGCATTACGGGTTTTCTTTATGTTTTTGAAGAAGAGATACGTGATTTTGCCAACAAAGAATATCTGCACGTTCCCGGTCAAGAAAAGCCATTTATAGGTTTAAAAACTATAATTGAAAACTATGAAAAACTGGAGCCAAAGCAGAAAATTACAGCTTTAAAAATAAATAAGGAAGAACCAAATGCTGCTGTTGAAGTTTCGACAAAAAAGAAAAAAACGTATTATTTTAATCCGTACGATGGAACTTTAATCAATCAGCAGGGAGCAGATTGGCTCAATACGGTACTAGAAATACATCGTACTTTGTTGTTAGGAGAAGTTGGTGAATTTGTTCAAGGTTGGGCAGTGGTAATTTTTATCATTATGCTGATAACGGGATTAATTTTATGGTTTCCAAACCAAAGACGCGTGCTTAAGCAATCTTTAAAAATAAAATGGAACGGTTCGTTTAAAAGAATCAATTTTGATCTGCATCAGGTTTTAGGATTTTATGCTTCTATTTTTCTGCTTTTAATTGCCTTTTCTGGAACGTATTTTAAATATGATGCGGTTAAAAAAGGAGTTAGTTTAGTAACGGGAACCAAGCTCAGAAAAGGAGATGAAGTGGTTTCTAACGCTAAAATTGATTCGACTACAATTCCAGTTCGATATAATAACATTTACGAAAGTGCAAATGCGAAATATCCAGGCGCAACTTCGGTTTCGTTTTCAATTAGAAAAACAGGAGAATTGCGATTAAGAATGACGTATCCAAATGATTGGGCGAGAAATCAAAATACGCTTTTCTTTGATGGAAAAACAGGGCAGATGCTCAGAACGAAATTATACAAAGACAATAACGCTGCTGATATTTATGAAGCTAGTAATCACGATCTGCATACAGGAGTTTTCTTTGGTTTTACAGGAAAAATAATCTGGAGTTTGGTCAGTTTGATTGGAGCTTCTTTGCCTATAACTGGATTTATAATTTGGTGGAAGAAAGGGAGAAAAAAAACTAAAACTAAGAAGAATAAGGCTTAATATCTCTGAAATCATAAAAAGAAGCGAAAGGTTTAACCTTTCGCTTTTTTTTTATTTACAACAATTAATTTTTTATCTTATCAACAATGCCATAGTGGTCAATTATTTTTTTTCCGTCAGGCATTTCATTATATATTCTGTATAAAACAGCTTTTTTATCTTTGTAAAGACCAGTGAATAATTTGTTTACTTCAGTTTTAACTTTATTATTTTCTATTTTTAAAGCCGTGGTGTCTTTAAGGTTAATATTTGAATAGTAACAAATCATTGGAAAATATCCTTCAGCTGTTACTTGTGGATAAATGCTGCATAGCTTTGGCTTAGATTCAATATTTTCAAAAGTTAATGGTAAAGAGAACTTCGAGTTTACTTCATTCATTAACTTATTATGAAAATCATTTATTTCATTTTCTTTTTTATATTTAAAATTTTCATCTGCTGGTCTCAAGCACTGTTTTGCTAAACTACTATAATTTACGGCATCTATTAGAGATGCTTTTTTATAGCTTTCTTGTGCTAATTTGTAATAATCAGGTGCTGTTTGTTTAAGCAAGCTATATTGGCCAACTCTAAATATATTTATTTTCCATTCATCGTCATATTTTCCATAAATTATGGTAAATAATATTTCATTAGAATGCCCATTAGGTATTAATAGTGATGTATACATGTCTTTATTTAAAGCCAAATAATTTATGACATAATCATTGTCTTTAGACGCTCCAGACAATAAAGTGTTGCTAATATTAGTTGACGAATTTTCAACATTATATTCATCAAGAACTCTATAACTTTCAGATTTATAAGTCGTACTTAGGTCGTTAATCAATTTGTCGATTTTATCTCCATCTTTTTCGATTAGTTTATCGACAAGCAATGCTCTTACACCTTTCACATCATTGCTCATTATTGCTTTAAATAGTTTATCATTCAAAAGTTTTATTTCTTCTTTTTTATCTTTTTCAATGCTTTCGTTTTTCCAGGTTCCAGATGTACCTACATTACAGCTTTGGAGTAAAAAAATAGAAATGAGAATTAATAATGCTTTGCGAATCATAATTTAATGGTTTTTAAATTTAGTTAGTTTTTTGGTTTGTAGCGAATATACTTTAATTTACAATATAGGATTCTAGTTTTTCTGAGATTTTTATTGAATTAATTACTAGGTTTAATTTCACTACAAATTTTTCCTAACTCATTACAAAATCTGAATTTTCACTTTTTATTTTAAGAAATTTTAGATTTTGCTGTATTAAATTTGGTCGAAATGTAAAAATTAAGACCATGCAGATTAGTTCAATTTCAGGCTCATTCTGGGAAAATAAAAAGAAAAGTTCAATTTGGGATCGGTTATTCAGAAGAAATAAAACCGTAACTAAAGCCCTCACTACACCAGAGATTATTGGTAAAAACTGCCAAGGTTTGTTGCTGAAAAATGAAAACATAAAATCATTTCTTTTTTCTACAGATATGGCACTTATCGAAAATAATGATCCCGATAGCGCGGATTTGCAATCCGTGCCCGCAACAATAAGAAACAACACAAATTATCAAGACAGAAGCTACAAAGAATCATACAGCTTTTGTTTTGTATTTAAAATAGAGAACCAAACCGATCTTTGAGGGCACGGATTGCAAATTCGCGCTATCGAGATTTTTTATATTTGTTTACAAAATTGTGACTTAGAAAATTTTCTTATACTTATTTGTTTTTAAAGACAGTTTTGATTCAAGTATTTTTTTCTCAATAACTTTTCCTTTCTTATCAATTTTGAAGCATATATAGATATATCCACTGCCTATTGTCGAATATGAAAAATTATTTATTTCGATTATTACACTTGTATAATTTAATCTCTTTAATGCGACGAACTTAATAGGAATGAGATTTATAAAATCTTTGACAGTAATATTTTTAACATCATAATTATTTATCGTGACAAATGGATTTTGAGAAAATTTTAATTTTTCAAGTAGTTTTTTTGGTAATGACTCTTTATTGCATTCTGAGGTAATTACATTTTCAGTTTTTAGAAAAAAAACAATTTCATTGTTAAACAGATTCTCGTGAATTTGATAAACACTTAAAGAATCATTAATTGCTATTCTACATGATTTTATTTCCTTTTGAATAAAGTAAGATGCATTCTTTTGCGCAATTAACGTATTAAGAAAAAGACAGAAAAAAAACGTTGTAATTCTCATAATTTATCTGTTGAGCTATTTTTAAAACTGAAATGTGTTTGTTTATGGATTATTTTTATCTAATAATGTTCTTATTGAGTCAATATCTGTTCTTTTGAAATTAGAAAGAGAAAAGCTTGTGTCAGCATATTTTAATGTTTTTCTATATTGTTTCTGACCCTATGACTCAACATTTATGCTATCTACATAAAATTCATTAGACTTAAATGAAACATATGTTTTGGTATAAGAACCGTTATTTCCTATAAGATCTTTAAATATAATAAAGCCACTTCTATTAATTTTTATTTCTTCGTAATAAATAGGGGTATTGCATTTTAAAACGTTTTTAAAAATTTTAAAAATTTCACTCTTTTTATTTATCGTTTTGCTTATCAAAAGCATAGGAAAATCAAATTCTGAATTATCAGGAAAACAATTCTCTTTATTGCTTTCATAATAAGGTTTTAAAATAACAATTGTATCTACTGTTTTATTATTGTCAAAATCAAAAGGAATAGGTTGGTCTTTATAATAATTTGAGAATACAATTCCATATTTATCTTTGTACCCAGTTATTTGATCCAAACATTTTTTTTCTGATAAATTGTTTTTTTGTACATTAATGGTATCTTTTGGACTATTACTTATACTTTTATCTACAATCTTAGAACAAGAAATTAAGAATAAAATGATAAAAAATAGATAAAAAGTAAATCTCATAATTCTTTAATGTTTAAATATTTTAGATGAATAATCTTAATTATTAGTCAAAGTATTCTTTTATTTTTCTCCCATCCTTTTTATTAATTACTATAAATTTACATGGTCCGTTTGCTGAACACCCACTTCGAAATAATAACTTATTTGAGTAATCTTTAATTAATTGATAGCCTAATCGATATGTATAGGGATATAGATTTACATCTACTTCATTAATTGCAATTTTAGATTTATGAGGTTTCTCTAGGGTTAGCCATATTCGATCGCAATTAAATTGCCAATAAAGAATATAATTCTTCTGTAGTTTGATTGTATCACAATTTATATTGCTTTCATTCATTAATTTATTTTTATTACAAAAGCAATTTTTATCCTGTGCCGAACAAATACTAATTTGAAATATTATTAAAAATAGTATATTCTTTATCATTTGATAGCTTCTTTAGGTTTTGAAATATTAACTTCTTTCCAAAATATTGTCAGACCATATTGAGCTGTCGACTGATCTTATTTTTATAGATTTTGTACATTTAGATAGTGTTTTTTATTCTTTTTCAGACTAACATAATTAAACGGTTTAATCTAAATTAATTTTAGAATAGCAATCTATAATAGTATCTGTTGAAATACTATCTCTAACTAGTGTTTTTATTTTTTCAATATTTTTATTTTTATAATAATAGTATCTTTTGTAATTAATTTTTTTATTAAAATAGTTGGCTCTTAAATTAATCTCTTGAAATTGTTTTTTTTTATTTTTCATAATTCCAACAGAAATAACCTTAGAATTATCAGGTAAATAATCAATTTTATTTAATTGAGGAAGGATGAAATCGCAATCACTAAAGAAGTCTTCTTCTTCGTTATTCTTCTTAACTTTACAGTTTTCTTTAATAATTTGTTCAATTTCTTTGTCTTTTTTTAAAAAATCTAAATTTATAATAGGTTTTATATTCATGCATCCATCTGAATTTTGGGAATATTTAATATCTGTAATTGAAGTAGTGTAGTTTACATATCGTATATTTCCTCCGTCAATACGTTTTTTTTGCTCTAGACTATATATGAATTGGTTGACTAACAAATCATTGTTATCGATTGTAAATGCAATTGAGTCACTTTCTTTACTATTACCATAAACTCTTGCATATTCTTCATTATTTGCATGAAAATAATGATAGATTTCCATTCCTTTGTTATTAGAGTGAATTACCAGATAATCACTATTAGAAACTTTGCACGAAGTTGCTAATAAAGAGACAAGAATAATAACTAACTTAACTTTTTTCACGTGGCTTCTTTTTTCTTAATTTTAATTCTTTCCAAAAAATAGTGCCTAAATAAACAGCCGTTGATTCAAGTGCTATAGTTTCAGAGGTCGAAAATCTATTTTGAGGGTTGATTCCTGGTGAATATTTCTCTTGAGGTACATTAAAAGTTCCTCCTAGTTTTTCAACACCATCTTTCCATTTTTTGTAATGTTCATCTGAAATAGTCCATCCCATAGTGTTCATATGGATTTCAAATTTACCTGTAGAAAACCGATCATCACTTTCTAGAAATTGTGCTTGTTCGGCTCCATCCCACATAGTAGCTCCGTTACTTGCATCATTTTCAGACGTAAGGGAATATATTAAAGCACCAATAGCTAACTGCATTTTGGTACTATTTCTTTTCTCAATTTCTGTTTTTCTAAACAATTTTGCTTGATCACTATCTATGCCATAAGCAATCTTATTAATCTTATGAACGCTTGCTATCGCAAACATTTCCATTGATAATTCTGTGATAAAACCAATATTATTTCTATAAGCTGAACTTTCTCCATAAATAGTTGAGCTTGAGCTGATAAACTTTTTATGAGTGATATTCACATCATTCTCTTTCAAAATTTTGGCGTTATTATATGTAACAAAATCATCTCCATTTTTGTTTTTCTGAGTAGATTTTCCATCACAAACATAAACATCTTCAACACTTCCTTCAAAATCAGGTTCATTAATTTTTCCCTCAAAAGTTCCGTCTTTATTATAAAAATGACCATTTACATAAACTATCTGATCTTCAAGTAAAAAAGTTGGAGCATCAATGGGGTTTCCGTAAGAATGACTTTCTGCTGTTTCATTAATAAAGCCACCTGCATTAAAAGTAATATTTCCCTGCGAATACATATAGTGATTTCCTTTTGTGTATATTGTGGTTGTCCCTTTAACAATTCTTATTCTGCTCATAATTAATTCTGTCTGGTTTGTTCTCCACTATTATTTTGTATTTCTTTTTGGGCATTTTTATTCAAATCGCCTTCTGTGTAATGATTTAGTCCTTGTTTACTATTATCATGTCTATCTTTTTCTGTTGTAGACTTAAAATTCCCTTCAATGTGCTCCATAAAGTCTCCTGTTACATTCAGCGTACTATTACCTCCAACACTGACATTATGCATCATTCCAATTGTTGTAGATTTATCTACTGTAGCATTTTCAGTAATATTTGCTCCCGCATTCGTCGTAACACTCTCAGAAGCATTTATAATTAGGTTTTTACAGTTAAGTGTTAGGGTTTCAGGTACAGTTATAGTTGTACTTTTAGTTTCCTCATTCAAATGAATTTCATTCCCGCTTGGATCAGAAAGCCAGATGCCTACTTTTTCTATAAACTTGAAAAGCTGTCCAAAAGGGAGTTTCCAGCCTTTAATTCGGTTTTTTGTATCAAAGAAATCGGGCATTTCTTTTCCGTTATAATAGGTGCCAGAAACATACGGGCGTTCTGCATTGCTGCCTTCAAAACTTACCTGAACTTCCTCGCCAATTTCAGGTCTGAAATAAAGCCCTTTTCCTGGACCTGCATAATGCTGTACCACACGCATCCAATCGCTTTTGCTTGCCCAGCCCTTCCAGAAGAAATCCACTTTTATGCGTCCCATTTTTTCGGGGTCATTATTATCAATTACTATTGCGGGCTGGCTTTCGGCGGGAGCAAATGCATTTACGTCTGTGTAGTGTGGCGCTGCCACATCGGCGGGAATAGCTTTGAATTTGCAGGTATAATTTCCGTTTACTTCAGAGCAATGAATAATTTCAATTGCCAGTAAATGATGTTCTACGTTTTTGTTTTCAATAGAAAAAGTCTGTCCCAAACCTATAGGCAGATAGGAGGTGCCGCTGTAGAATATGCTGTTGGCATCGCGTCCTGCAGTCTGCATTTTTACCATTTCATCAATCTCGTCCTTATTCTGAGCATTGCTGGTATATGCGCCGTTTTCGAGCCCGGGTCTTACAATATAAGGCTGTTTAAAAGCGGCTAGAGACGCAAATCGGTCTCGACTTCCTTGAGAGGTTTTTTCTGCACCATTTTTTATGGTAGAGGCGCTATTATAGTCATAACTGCTGAACGAAGTTTTATGTGAAACCAAGTTTGCTTCGATGCTAAAATTATGCAGTGAAGATTCGTTTATAAGTTTTACATTGGTGTTTTTAATCTGACCAAATTGCATACGCATTCCGTCAAAATAGAGCCATTGCGCATGGCGGGCAGAAAGGCGTTTGAGGAAATCAAAGCTTGTTTCGTTGTACTGAGTCTTAAAGCTGAATTCTTTTGTATAGGTAGGCACAATGGCTTCTCTCTGATAGAATTCTCCCGAACTCTCTTCTGCAAAAATTTCGAGCCCAATCTGTTGGAGGTTTTTCTCGCGAAAGATTCTGGATTTTGGCATATCATCAAGGGCAATGGTATGACTTGTTCCTGTTACGTGCAGTCCAGCGGGGCTTCCGTGCAGATCGATAGAACCTAATTTTGTAATTCTGCCTTTAGACATTAAGCGTATTCCGTTTACTTTGAAGGTGAAAATTACCTCGCTGCCAATGTAATCGCTAAAAGCTTTCTCCTGATCTTGTGGTGCAATAATAGGTTTTCCCGTGTATTGCCAAAAGAAAGAAAAATGGTGGTGGTCTGCCATTTTTTGAGAAAGCTCAAGATTGTAATAGATAACATTTTGGGTAAAGCCTTCTACGGTGATATGCACCTGCTCTGTGAATTTTGACATTTTTAATATTTTTAGTTGGTTTATTTGTAAAAATATATTTACAAAAACTAAAAACTTGCACCTAAAAGCCATTTTTGTATCAAAATAGGATACACTTGAAAATAAAAAATCAGTTTATAATTTTTTATCTGATAAACTTTTCAAAATATTCTGTTGCCATTGCTATCACAATTTCTTTAGTGGTAAAAATGTGTTTTGCACCATCACTTCGGGTAATGGTATCGCCAAGCTGCGGATAATAGATTCTCCCATTAATCTCTACAGATTCTGGAATTGTTGACCACGAATCAAAGTTTGCAGCTTTGAAACTATATAAAAAGTTATCATAAACAATAAATAAAGTTTCATTTTCAGTATCAACCAAAGCTTTCTCACGTATTTCATTTAGAACAAAAATTTTTGGACTGTAATTATGAGTCATTATTTCCATAGTATTTCATTTAGTGTTTATGTCTTTTTTTATTTCTAAAACTATATTTACAAAACTTAAAAACATAGACAGAAAAGACTTTTTTGTATCAAAATAGGACACGCTGGAAAATGATCAGTTGCTATTTTTCATACTTCTGGAGGATATATAGAAAGATTTTGTGGAGTTTTTAACGTTCTAAGATGCTAAGTCTCTTCGTTTTTAAACAAAAAAAATGCGGCCAATTTTGGGCAGCATTTTTTATTTGATTTTTTTATATTGAATTAACCATGCGCTTCAACTGAAACATCATTCCATTTTTCCCAGCTTTCCAATCTTTGATCGTAGCTTTGTTTTACAAACGGAAATGCCACTTTTCCTAATAATAGTCGCAAAGGAGGGTTTTCATTTTCTACTAATTTTACCACTATTGGAGCGGTCGCTTCGACTTTACCAAAAATGTTTTCTCTTTCAGCCAAAGCTTTTTTGATTTCGTCATAATATGGCAAACTTTCGCTGGTAATTCCAGTATGCCAGATGTTAGACTCGTAACCGTTTGGTTCCAATAAAGTAACGTTGATTCCAAATTGTTTTACTTCAGAAGCTAATGTTTCGCTCAAACCTTCAATAGCAAATTTAGAAGCGCTGTAAAGTCCCATTCCTGTTGGTAAAGTTGCTAATCCTAAAATAGAAGAAACTTGAATAATATGACCGCTTTTTTGCTCTCTCATTATTGGAATAACAGCTTGTGTTAACCATAATGTTCCGAAGAAATTGGTTTCAAATTGTTCTCTAGCTTCTTGTTCGTTTGCTTCTTCAACCGCGCCTGTAAGCGCATAACCTGCATTGTTGATCAAAACATCAATGGTTCCAAAATGCTGTTTTGCTTTCTGAACTACTTCTAGAGATTCTAAACGATTGTTTACGTCTAATTTTAAAGGTAAAATTGCGCTTCCGTATTTTTCTTTTAAATCGTTTAACGTTTCTAGATTTCTAGCTGTTGCTGCTACATTGTATCCTTTAGCTAAAAAAGCTTCTGTCCAAGCTCTTCCAAATCCTTTTGAAGCTCCTGTAATTAAAATTGTTTTTGACATGGTATTTGTTTTTTATAATTAATTAAAAGTTTATTTATGACCAATCGGTCATTTTTATGGTAAAAAAAATTATATCAATTTTTCAGATATAATTTTTTTAAGCGTTTTCTCTATTGTTTTCATGTTATCGTTATTGCCAGACACTCGAGACATTAGGTGTCCTCCTTCAAGCATGGCAAAAAGTGTAATGGCAAATTCTGATGCATTCCAATCAGAATCAAATTCTTTATTGGCAATTCCTTTTTCTATAATCGAAGTTAAAAGCACTTGTCCGCGTTTGATGGCAGCGTTTACTTTTTCTTTTACAATTGGATTTGTGTCGTCGGCTTCAGTTCCAAAGTTTAGTAAAGGGCATCCGCCTATTACTGGTGGATTGATTGGGTTACTAAAAAAATCGATATAAGCAAAAAGCTGTTCTTTGGCATTTTTACCTTCTCTAAGTGCATTTTCAAGTTTAGAACTTAATATTTTCATATTATGATCTACAGCTGCGCAGGCCAAAACATCTTTGTTTTCAAAATGCACATACATACTTCCTTTAGACAATTTCGTGGCCTCCATAATATCGCTCATAGAAGTGGCTGCAATTCCTTTTGTATTAAAAATAGGAGCGGCTTTTTCTATAATAAACTGTCTGGTTTCTTCACCTTTTGTCATGATGGATTGTATTTAACGATGCAAATATATGACCGATTGGTCATAAAAACAAATAAATAATGATTTTTTTATGTATTTGATTGTTTTTTAAAGAGATAAAACAGCTTCAAACATTTGGAAACGGTAATGTTTAAATCCATTTTGCCTCAATTTAATTTATTGTAAAAAAACTAATTTGCACGATTTCTTTCCTCTTCATTTCCAAAGTTTCTATCCTTAGATTTCACACTTTGGTTCCCGAATTTATAGCTCAAAGCAATTCTAAAAGTTCTTGAATCACCATAGTTTTTCATTGTATTCTTAATTCCATTTGAATAATAAGTAATTAAAGGCTTTTGTGCATTCAATAAATCTTCTCCCGTTAAAGTAATCGAAAGATTCTTTTTTAAAGCTAGAAATTTCACTGAAACATCTAAAATATTTAAAGTCGAGATGTTAAAAACCTGATAGCGTCCTGGCAATTGTAAGCCATAGTTCAGTCCTAAAAATAAAGTTTTTGAATTATTTAGTGTAAAATCATTATTGCTGTAAATATAGCCATTGTTACCATCTACAGAAGCAATTAGATTCGTTCTCGATTTTACATTTTGATAGTTTAAATTGAATCCCATAAAGCTGTTCCACCAAGAATATTTATTGAAATTGTAGTATGTTGAAAGACCGATTTGGTAAGTATCAGCGTAATTGATTGGCGTACTTTTGGTAATATTCGTTTCAGGATCAATAATTGCTAATTCTTGCCCGAAATTAGAAACCTGAGAAAAATAAATTGTATTTACCCATTTTTGATTTCGGATATAAGAAAACTCAAAATTATCTATAGTGGAAGGTTTTAAAAACGGATTTCCCTGAGAATAGTAAAACGGACTAGTTCTAATAACAAACGGATTCAAGTAATCAAAATCAGGTCGGCGGATTCTTCGGCTGTAATTTAAAGAATACGAGTTGTTATCGTTTGCATTGTAAGTCACGTAAGCCGTTGGAAACAATTTAATATAGTTGTTTTTATTGGTTTGGTTTAGATTTTCAGAATAGCCTTCTGTTTGTGTAGCTTCGGCTCTTAAGCCAATTTGTGTTTCCCATTTTTCGCTTAATTTTTTGTTTGCAGAAAAATAGATTGCTTCATCGTATTCTTTGTATGTGAATATATTAGAATAATTGGTATCCAGAATTGGAGTTCCAGTTTCGTTATCAAAAACGGTTAGATTGTTTTTGGTGTTGGTATAAAAACCTTTTCCTCCAAAGCTTATATTCGCCCAAGAATAAGGAAACGAAAAGTCAATTTTTGCCGAGTAATTTTTCAATTGGTTCAGGTTAGAATTAATTGCTGCAAAATAAGTTCTCGGAATATTCTCCTTTTGTTTGTCCAATTCATTACCTGAAAAGCCTCTACAATCATTTTTTTGATAATTGAAATAATCCAAATCAACTGTAATGTTTTTACCTTCATTATTTAAATTGAAAACATTATTCCAGTTTACTGAATTCATTTGCGGTTTGTTCTGTGCATTTACATCAGATAATATATAAGAATTGATTTCTCCAGCAGTATTGTAACGAGTTGTCAACGGATTATTTGCTGCATTTCTGTCATTAAAACTCCCTAAATATTTTATTCCAGAAGTCCATTTTTCGGTCAGTTTATAATCGGCACCAAACCCAATGCTCAATAAATCTGTTTTTGATTTGGTTGCAATATCTTGTTTCCAAAGCTCATTTGGATAATAAATTCTATTATCTGAAGTCGTGCGAAATTGATCTGTTCCTTTATTAATTGAAGCCTGAAGCGACAATTTATTATAATTGTAGATAAATAATCCGTTTATGTTTCCGCTTGCGTAACTTCTTTGTACATAAGTAGAGCCAAGATTTGCAGTCCAAGAATTCGCTTTAGCGGTTTTTAGTTTAATATTGATTAAACCGCTGTTTCCTTCTGCTTCATATTTTGCTGGAGGCGTTGTAATTACTTCGATGCTTTTTATGTTATCAGCAGGAATTGATCTAAGAAATGCAACGAGATCTTCCTGCGTCATTTTGTTCAAACGATCATCAATCATAACCAAAACTTCTCCTTTTCCAACAATAGAAATGGTTTCGTTTTGTACTCGTACTGTTGGAGTAGATTTTAACGCATCCAAAGCAGCTCCGCCAGTTGCAACAACAGAATTTTCGACATTAAAAACCAATCGATCTACTTTTTGTTCTACCAGTTTTTTTCTTGATTTTATAGTTACGCCTTCTAATTGAACCAATTCTTTCACTTCGATTATTGCTAAATCAAGATCTTGATTTACGATTATTTCTTTATTGATGAATTCGGTTCCAAATTGTTCTATAATTAATCTATAGTTCCCTTTTTCAGGATTTAAAATAAAATTACCTAAACTATCAGTTGAAGCTTGTAGATATAAAGTTTTGTCTCCTTTTAATAAAGATGCCGTTGCAAATTCCAGCGGTGTTTTATTCTGATTGATGATTTTTCCTTTTACTGAAAATTGTTGTCCGAATACGTTAATTTGAAATAGAAATAAAAGTGATACGAGAATGATTCTGTTCATGGTTTTGAATTTAATTACAGGGCAAAACTGTTAGAATTAAAATCTAAAAACCACTTTTATCGACAAACCCCTTCGATTAATCTGCAAACCCGTTAAAATGCTTTTTACTGAATGTATATCTTTGTTTTAAAAATATACCGAATGTATAAAGGAACCATTACCAAAAGGCTCGAATGTCTAATTCATATTATTTATTGGCTTTTAATTTCATATTTCACTTTCGTGAAAAATCCGATTGGAGCACGATTTTTTGTACCTGATCTATTTCTTTGCACTTATTTTATTGTTTTCATTATTACGTTTTATTTTCATTATTTGATTGTAATGAAAAAGGTTTTTAAAGCTTTCAATTGGAAAAGGCTTTTTGCGGGAGTTTTCGTTTCATATCTTATTTTTACTTTTCTAAGATTTGTTTTAGAGCAGATCATAACCAAACTTTTGTTTGACAGAGTAAATTATACCGACGTTAATTTTCTGAGTTATATGCTCGATAATTTGCATTATAGCAGTATGGCAATTATTTTGAGTTCGTTTCTTTGGTTCGTGATTTATTCGATTCGTCTTCTGGAATACAACAAGCTCATTTTGGAAGAAAATAAGAATACCGAAATCAAATTTTTGAAAGCTCAGATTAATCCGCACTTTGTATTTAATACTTTAAATAACATTTACTCAATGATTTATTTTCAGTTAGATAAGTCATTGATTGCAATTGATAAATTGAGTCAGATTATGCGTTTTACAACTTACGAATCACAGAAAGAAAAGATTAAACTTTCAGATGAAGTTGATTATATAAAAGCGTATATTGAACTCGAACAATTACGTCATCAAGACAATGTTCGGGTTGATTTTAATGTCGAAGTGAAAAATGAATTTGGAGAAATTCCGCCATATATTTTGTCGCCTTTAGTAGAAAATGCTTTAAAACATGGAGAAGTTTCAGACTTAGAACCAATAGAAATTCAACTAAAAGTTTCTTCTGAAAAATTGATTTTTAAAGTGAAGAATAAAATCGGAACGCAGAAAAAAGATAGTTTGGGCGGAATTGGTTTAGATAATTTGCAAAAGCGTTTACAGATTCATTATCCCGAAAAGCATCAAATTAAAATCACCAAAGAAGAAAACCATTTTACAGCCGAACTTGAAATAGATTTAAAATGAATAAAAAAATAAACTGCATTATTCTAGACGACGAACCTTTTGCTGTAAAATTAATTGCCGATTACGCTTCTAAAATTTCAAGGTTAAATGTTTTGTATGCAGATAGTGATGTCTTTAAAGCGATTGAAGTTTTAAATACAGAATCGGTCGATTTGATTTTTATTGATATCCAGATGCCGCAATTGACTGGAATTGAATTAATGCAGATGTTCAGTCAGAAGTATAATTTTATTATTACATCGGCTTATCCGCAATATGCCCTGGAAGCTTTTCAATTTCATGTGATCGATTATTTGTTAAAACCCATTACTTTTAACCGTTTTTATCAAAGTGTAGAAAAGTTCATTCGCTGGCAGGAAACTTTTCAGGTTACCGAAAAATTGGGTGATGATTACTTATTCGTAAAAGCGGATCGAAAGCATTATAAAATTGCTCTAAACGATATTTTATATATTGAAGGATTACGTGATTATATTCGTATTCATACCAATGACGAAAAGATAATGGCTCTGGAAAATATGAAAGATATTTTGGAGAAACTTCCATCAAATCAATTTATTAGAATTCATCGTTCTTATATTATTCCAAAGGATAAAATAAAGGTTATTGATGGAAACCAGATTATAATGAAAAGCGGAAATGCTTTGCCAATAGGAGAGACGTATAGGAAATTGGTTAGTGAGTGGTTGATGTAACATATTTGTTATACATCTATTTACTCGAACAATTAATTTAGTATGTTTATCCTTTAGAAAAACTATCTATAAAATTTAAATGAAAAAACTTTTCCTTGTATTAAGCTTTCTTTTTTTTAATATAAATTATGGACAAATTAATCTTTCAGTAATAGAAGGATACTGGATAAAGTATAAAGGAGAAATGAAAGATGGTAGTGATCTATCTGACGGATTTACAGAAGATTCAGGTTACATGGAATATAGAATTAATCAAGGGAAATTATGTATTAATTCGAATCCAGTTCATAAAGTAAATGAGAGCTGTTTGGATTTTACATTGCTTAATAATTTTATGAAAACATCTCAATATTCTGGATTTGTAGTTGAAAAAGCAACGAAAGATTCTTTAGTATTATGTGAGAAAATTGATGGACTAGCAGATGATAAACTTAAAAGATCCTATTTTGTTAGACAAGAAGTCATAATTTCAAAATTCAAAGAAGAGAATAAGAATGAGAAAAATATAGTTGCTTCAAAATTATTTTCGCCAAAAACAAATGGCACTATTGAAATAGATTTAAACAAAGCTTTTAAAAATAATTATTCAAATTTTGAGTTAGTTGGAAACTTGAAGATTTATCCTGATAAGAAAAGGATAAAGACAGAAATTACATTTTCAACACAAAAAGATTCGTCAAGGATAAGATTGGTAAAAAAGGTCATTGATGGTTCTTTTGAAAAATGGAATTTAAAAGATTTAAAAGATTATGAATCAATAGAAGTTCCGTTTGTTCTAAAAAGTGAAATTACAAAAACATTTTGGGGAATTTCGGTAATATTTTTCACAACGGATTTAACTGAATTTGATAGAATCTATGGCGTGAAAATGGAAGATATTAGAAAATCATCAGATTACTTTAATAAAGGATTAATTGCTTATGAAGAGAAAAAATATTTAGAATCTATTGCTTATTTTTCAGAATCATATAAATTTAATTCCAAGAATATAGATGCTCTATATAATAAAGCTGCCATATATTTTGAATCTGGAGATAAAGAAAATGCATGTAAAGTATGGCTAGAAATTTCTATACTTGGTCAAGCAGAAGGAAAACAATTGTTCTTAAAAAATTGTGAATAATTTTATATTAGACTAAAATTTCACACCAGCGAATGCTTTTTTGTGATTGGAAAATTTAGGTATATTTACAAAAGAGAAATCCTGTTACTAATTTTAGAAGACAGATTTTAATTTATTTATATTAATAGTACCAAATGCATATTATCTATCAAAGCCCCAAAATAATTATACGCGAATTTTTGCCTGAGGAAAAACAGACATTCTTAGATCTTTTTGAAGATAATCAAGTGACGCAATATCTTCCTGATACTTCACCTGAGAGATATGTCGAAATGTTTAGCGAACTCCTAGAAAATTATAAAAATAAAAATCTGAGCCGATGGGCGATATTTGACCCTGCGGATAATGGTTTTATAGGAATGTGTGTTGCCCGTATTTTTGTGCAAAATACAGATAAGGTAGAGATAGGATATGTGCTTAGTAGGGCATACTGGGGAAAAGGCATTGCTACAGAAGTATGCAGGGCTCTAACTCACTATTGTTTTGAAAATACAAATACAAACGAAGTGGTTGCCATAACAGATCTTGAGAACACTGGATCGCAAAATGTGTTGCAAAAAGTAGGGTTTAAGCGATCAAGCAATCTGATAAGAAATGAGGAGGAAATTGCTTATTTTAAAATAGAGAGATTATAATTTCATTTATGATGGTATTAAAACTTTAATTTGATTCAAATGACTTTATAAGATAAAAACAGCAGTAAAAGTATGTATTAACATGTTGGATCGAATTCTGCCTCATCGAGGTAAATAAAACAAAGAAAAGCCTGAGATTATAAAGTCTCAGGCTTTTTTTATGCTTGGAAAATCTTTTCGTATTTTTTGTTTTTACAAAGTCGTATTGCTTTTAGTGGCAGTCCTGTTCATTTGTTTTCTTGAATACAGGCTAAAATTACAAGTAGTAAACTTAATATTGAGAAAACGGTTCTTATGTTGTTCCAAAAATTCCAACGTTTTTCAAATATATTTCGCATTTGCTTTGTGGCTATTTCTGTCGAACTTGAAATGTCGAAAACTTCTAGTTTGTTGTTCAGCGGAACGTTTGCAAAAGCCGTTACCAGAAAAACACCTAGTAAATACATCAATGTTGCGGTAATCAAAAATATAAATGAGTTTTGATTGTAACGTGAAATACAAGCAATAACAAGCATTATTAAAGCACCAAAAAAACAAGTGAAAAATAATGGATTTTGAATTTCTTTATTTATGTGCTGCATAGCACTAAGAAATTCTTTATCGTTCAATTTTCCTAAACCTAACGTAACAGAAACAGAGTAGGAAAAGAAAAGACCAGCCATTAAAGCAGTAAAAGTTGCCGCAATAATAAGTATAATGTCAGTGAGTTTCATAGCCCTTAATTAGAAATGCTAACTGCTTTTTTCAAATACTCTTTTGCTAAAACCTGTTGCAGCATGAAGTTCGCAACATCTGCGCGGGAAATTTTCAAATTGAGCCCTTTTAGATTTCCATCAAACCCAATTTTAAATTGGTTGGTAATTTCTCCGTCTGTGAAAGCACTTGGTCTTACAATGGAATAATCCAAATCGCTGTTTAAAATATAGTGCTCCTGTAATTTATGATCTGCAAAAGCTTTTTTTAGCAACATTCCAAACATGATGTGTTTCCAGACAAAATTTAGGTTTGCGTAACTTTCACCCATTCCTAATGTAGTTTGGCAAATCAATCTTTTTATTCCAGTATTTCCCATTGCCTCAATGATCGTTTTGGTTCCCGCAGCTCTGATTGTTCCTGTTCTGCCATCACCTAAGGCGCACAAGACCGCATCTTGATTTTTTAATGCGTTTTCTACTTCTTTGCTATTCAATACATCTCCTTTGTATAGCTTTAAATTAGTGTTGTCTGCATGCTGCATTTTTTCAGGATTACGAACAAAGGCTGTAACTTGATGGCCTTGTGCTATTGCCTGTTTTACGAGTTCTTGACCTACTGTTCCTGTTGCTCCAAAAATTATAATTTTCATTTTATATCATTTTTAAGTTAATGATACAAAGGTGCGACAGGGACTTTTTAGAAAATAGAATAAAAACGACAGTACCGCTATTGGCTGAATTTTTTTGGTGTTTTGCCTGTAAATGCTTTAAACACTTTGATGAAATGCGATTGGTCTGCAAAGCCGTTTTCGTAAACGATGTCAGTCAATTTTGTGTAATTCTTTATGGATAATTGTTCCAATGAAGCTTGAAATTGCAATATTTGCGCAAACTGTTTAGGCGAAAGTCCTGTTTCTTTTAAAAATCTCCTTTCAAAAGTTCGCAGATTGATTTTTTGCTTCTCAGCAATGGCTCGAATAGGCACTTGTCCCTTTGCATCTATAATTTCTGCAATTGCTTGACGTATTTCTAGATCGAGATTTTGTTTTTTGGTTTCAAAATAATGTAAAAGTAGGTTAGAAATAGTGTCAATTTTTTCTTTTACAGTTTTGCATGAAATCAATTCCAGATTAAGTGCTGTAATTCTGTTGTCTGCATTGTCTAAATAATAGCAGTTGTCATTTATGCTTTGTGGAAGAATATCAAAGAAGGTTTGCAACACAAAAGGATACAGCTGAAAAACGAGAATAGAGTATGATCCTGAAATTTCTAGCACAATTGGATTGATGGTTTGCCCGTAAACAAAAATTTCAGGCATTTTTTTATCGTGAGGTTTCACCGTCAATCCATTTTCGGACTGATGGAACATCAAACCTGGAAAACCATCTGCAAAAAATGGCAAACTCGTTGTAGCGTTGTTCTCTTCGCTTTCAAATACCCAAATATTTTTTACAAAAAGCGAAATAGATTTATCTGGTATTATGGTTTGAAAATTCATTTTTGTATTTGTAACAAGGGTTTCGTAGAATAATTGCGAAGGTTCTTATGCTAAAAAAACAGTTTGTACCTTATGTTTATTCCAAATTGGCTCACCATCAAAAATAGCCATTTTGATTTAATTCTACCACTGTTAGTTTTCTGTTTGCTATAATATGATTATAATTAATTATTTGTAAATAATTGAAATATAGTATATTGATTACTTTTTTTGACTAAATTTATATAAAAAATGTAATATGGTTACAGCTATACTTAGAGAACATCCTGAACTGGCACTTTTTTTATGCCTAGCTCTTGGATTCTTAATCGGACGCATTAAGATAGGAACATTTAAAATAGGTGTTGTATTAGGGACTTTATTTGCTGGAGTGCTAATTGGTCAGTTGGATATTGAAATCCCAGGTATTGTAAAAACCATTTTCTTTGATTTTTTTCTCTTTTCTACAGGGTATAAAGTTGGACCTCAATTTTTTCAAGGTTTCAAAAAGAATGCATTTCCACAATTATTACTCACTTTGGTAATTTGTTTGTCGTGTCTTTTAGTGGCATATTCAGTTTCTACTTTTTTAGGTTATGATATAGGAACGGCGGCTGGATTATTAGCAGGTGCGTTTTCTGAATCAACCGTGATTGGTACCGCTTCAGATGCTATCAGCCACTTAAATCTTGCTGATGCAGAAAAAAGCAGATTAATCAATAATATTCCCGTAGCCTATTCTGTAACTTATCTAGTAGGAGCAGCGTCTTTTGTTTTCTTTTTAACCGGAATTGCTCCAAAACTGCTTGGGATTAATTTAGTTGAAGAAAGTGAAAAGCTGGCAGAAACCATTTCTGGTGAAACTGAGTATGGTCCAGGAATGAAAAGCGCCTATCAGAGATGGATTATCCGAGCCTACAGAATAACCAATGAGAAATGGATAGGAATCAGTATAAGCGAGTTTGAAAGATTAATATCTAACAAGAATATTGTGATCCAAAGGATACGCCATAAACATCAATTGCTAGACCCAAAACCTGATACTATAATTTATAAAGATGATGTTTTGGTTATTATGGGGCAGCACGGAATCATTTTAGACAGTCTCTTTTCTATTGGGCCAGAAATCTTAGATGAAGAATTGTTAAATTTCCCATTAGCACATTTAGATGTTACAATCACCAACAAAGCAATTGACGGGATAACAGTAAAAGCTCTTCGAAAAGCCAGTTTTTATCATGGATTAATGCTAAACAAAATAACGAGAGAGAATCATGAAATACCGCTTGAGTCGAGAACGGTTTTAAACAGAGGTGATATTTTGAATCTTTCAGGCCGACCTGCGAAACTGGAGGAAGCAGCGAAGGAAATAGGCTATCTGGATCGTTTAACTCCGGAGACCGATATTATTTTTGTCGGTTTAGGTATTGTTCTTGGCGGACTTTTAGGTTTGCTTTCGGTAACATTATTTGGAGTTTCGGTAACTTTAACAACAAGCGGTGGCGCGTTGGTAATGGGGCTTATTTTTGGCTGGCTGCATTCTAGAACTCCAGTTTTTGGCAGAATTCCAGAGCCTGCCTTGTGGATTTTTGACAACGTTGGTCTTGCCGCGTTTATTGGTCTTGTAGGTTTAGCTGCCGGGCCAAGTTTTATTTCTGGTCTTAAAGAAACGGGCTTCGGTATTTTACTTGCTGGTGTGGCCGTTGCAATAATTCCTCATATCATTGGGCTGTATTTTGGAAGGTATATATTAAAAATTAATCCTTTAATCCTACTTGGAGCACAAACAGGAGCAGGAACATCAACAATCGGATTAAAAGCTGTTCAAGATGCATCTGGAAGTAAATTTCCTGTTTTAGGCTATACTATTCCCTACGCATTAGCTAATATACTACTGACTGCTTTTGGGCCTATACTTGTGGGAATGATGTCTTAACTAAATAAACCAATCGAATGTTGGTATGAATTTTTAAATTCCACCATAACGAATTGTTGACCCTAAAACCAGCATTGCAACACCTATTGAAGTAACCGTTAATATAATAACAGCCATTTTATTGATATTATTGGGGCTAAGTTTTGGAATAATAAAAAATTGTGCACAGACCGCGCAAAAGAAAGTACAGAAAAGCAATATCAGTTTTATTGAAACTACTTTTTCAAATCCGCTGGAAAAGTGAAACCAGGTTTCGGCAGTGATGCCAAAATCATAAGCCATCCATATTCCAGTTATGATAAGTAAAGCGAGAGAAGACATACCGAGTTTTTCGTATTTCTTTTCAAAATTTAAAATAATCTTAGGGTCTTTTTTCTTCAGTGCTGTCGGAAGATAGCAAATAGCCAAAAGTAAATGACCGCCAACCCATATTGTGGCCGCCAATAGATGGAGTATTAGTACAAAATGATGCAAAGTCATAACGTGTACATTTTGAATTATCAATCTCTAAAAATAACTTTTATTTTTGGAGTAGAGAAGTTTTTAAGTTGTATTTCCTTGTTTGAAACGTCTAGTTTTGAAAGCGTTGGCACATTATTCATAAAATGCTGTACATAATAATTTCCTTCAAAATTCTGATTCTCTAAGTATTCAATCATTTTTGCAAAATCTTTTTCATCAATCAAAGAAGAATGAAAAGTGGTACGAACTTCAAATGGAAGGTTCGAGTGAATCAAAAGCTTTAAACTTTCTTCAAATTCTGAAAATAAGCCTGATTGCGTTAGGTGTTTAAAGGTATGAGGAAGACTTTTGAAATCTAACGCGACATAATCAATTAATTGATCATGAATCAGGCTGTTCAATATTTTTGGGCTGGAACCGTTGGTGTCTATTTTCACCGCAAATCCCATTGTTTTGATTTCTTTTATAAAATCAAT
This sequence comes from Flavobacterium movens, assembly GCF_039581425.1. Classification (NCBI taxonomy): domain Bacteria; kingdom Pseudomonadati; phylum Bacteroidota; class Flavobacteriia; order Flavobacteriales; family Flavobacteriaceae; genus Flavobacterium; species Flavobacterium movens. The sequence goes on along the minus strand of NZ_JBCPXY010000010.1, from coordinate 72,032 downwards.
TATTTTTTTGTGTAAAGTACATTCGCCACCGCTTAATACTACACCGTCTAATAATCCTTTTCTAGTTTTTAGGAATGAAAGAACAGAATCAAAATCTATTTTTCCTTTTCCTAAAACAATATCTGGATTATAGCAGTATAAACACCGCATGTTACAGCCTGCAAACCACACAATGCAGGCCGTTTTATGCGGATAATCTAATAAAGTAAAAGGCGTGAGGCTAAATATTCCTTTAATAGATAATGGTTTCTTCGAAATGTGTACGCTGTTGGTGTTCACCTTTTTTTCCAATATTAAAACTTTCTACAGGTCTGTGATATCCCATTACACGTGTATAAACCAAACATTTACTTCTTTGGGATTTGTTCTCTTCTAGAATTTTACGCGTTTTCGTTTTCATAAGCCAAGTGTTTTTGATTGTTTTTATTGAGTAAAATTTCATCGCATTTTGGACAGTATTCATGTTCACCATTTAAATAGCCATGAATAGGGCAGATGCTGAAAATTGGTGTTACGGTTATATAGGGCAGTTTAAAGTTGGTGAGAACTTTTTTAACGAAGTTTTTACAAGCTTCTGGACTGCTTATTTTTTCTCTCATATAAAGATGCAAAACTGTACCTCCAGTATATTTGCATTGTAATTCATCTTGAAGTAATAAGGCCTCAAAAGGATCGTCGGTATGATCGACTGGAATTTGTGAACTATTGGTATAGTATATATTTTCATTTTGTCCCGCTTGCAGAATTTCTGGAAAACGTTTTTTGTCTTCTTTGGCAAAACGATACGTTGTTCCTTCTGCTGGAGTTGCTTCTAGATTGTAAAGGTTTCCAGTTTCTTCTTGAAATTCTTTCATTCGCAGTCGAATATGATCGAGAATTTCGGTTGCAAAATGAATTCCTGAGGTATCCGTTATATTTTGTTTTCCTTCAGAAAAATTTATAACCATTTCGTTCATTCCGTTTACGCCAATGGTGGAAAAATGATTTCTAAAATGTTTCAAATAACGCTGTGTATACGGATAAAGTCCGCGGTCGTACATTTGCTGGATGAAGATTCTTTTCTTTTCTAAAGTCGATTTAGCTATTTGAAGCAATTCATCTAAGTGTTCAAATAAAGTAATGATGTTTCCTTTATGCAAATATCCGAGACGCGCCATGTTGATGGTTACGACGCCAATACTTCCCGTCATTTCGGCACTTCCAAAAAGACCATTTCCACGTTTTAGCAATTCTCTTAAATCGAGCTGTAAACGACAGCACATACTGCGTACCGCATTTGGTTTGTAAGCATCTGGATTTTCGATTCGATTTCCATTTTCATCCAAAAGGTATTGACTTCCAATAAAATTCTGGAAATAAGATGAACCAATTTTAGCTGTGTTTTCAAAAAGCAAATCGACATTTTCTCCATTCCAGTCAAAATCTTCTGTAATATTTACTGTTGGAATAGGGAACGTAAACGGCTGTCCGTTGGCATCACCTTCTGTCATAATGGTGTAATATGCTTTGTTGATAAGATTCATTTCTTTTTGAAAATCAGCATATTTTAAATCTATCAATTTTGAAACGCCTCTGTTTTTAGCTTCCAGAATCAGATTTTCATCAGTGATCTTTAAAAATAAATGTTCGTCATTTCGGGTCGGAATCTGTTCTTTTAAATCTTCTGGTACATTCCAATCCAAAGTAATATTCGTAAAAGGCGATTGGCCCCAGCGTGCCGGCACATTTAGATTGTAAACAAAACTTCTAATTCCTTTTAAAACTTCATCATAAGAAAGCTGATCTTTAAAAACATAAGGAGCCAAATAGGTATCAAATGAACTGAAAGCTTGAGCACCAGCCCATTCGCTTTGCAGAATTCCTAAGAAATTAGCCATTTGCCCTAATGCTTCTCTAAAATGAGAAGGAGGTCTGCTCTCGACACGGCCACGCACGCCATTAAAACCTTCATTTAACAGCACACGCAAGCTCCAACCAGCGCAGTATCCGGTAAGACAATCCAAATCATGGATGTGTATGTCGCCATTCCTATGAGCAGAACCTTCTTCTTTATTATATATTTTATCCAGCCAATAATTGGCGATTACTTTTCCAGCGGTATTGCTGACTAGTCCTGCGTTTGAATACGAAATATTCGCATTCGCATTAATTCGCCAATCTGATTGGTTGATGTATTCTTCAACAGTTTGCGTACTGTCTATGTAAGTGGTGTCATCGTTTAAACCATTAATATGTTCTCGCTGTAATTTTCTTGTATGGCGATAAATTATAAACGAACGCATAGCCTGGAAATATCCATTTTCAAAAAGTACTCTTTCTATGATGTCCTGAATTTCTTCTACAGGCCACGAGTATTTTGCCTCAAGACCAAAAAGAACAGTTTTGAAAATTCTTTTGTCGACAGGCTGACCGACGCTCTGAAAGGCTTTTTGAATGGCATCCTGAATTTTATAAGCTTCAAAAGGCTTATAATCTCCATTACGTTTGATTACATATTTTTCCATGGTTTCATTTTTATTTATGACACTTTTTCAAATGTTTTTTCGAGCTCAATTGCTTTTGGAAACAAGATGTTGTTTTCCAGATGAATGTGCTTTTTTAAATCTTTGTCAAATTCTTCTAACATTAGAAAAGCTACTTTATAAGTGTTGCATGAGTCAACAGGCGGTGTGTAATTATTGGTTAATGCCGCAATTCTTCTAAAGCGCTGCCCTTCTGTAACATGATCATCTTTTAAGGTTACAATTGGCGCTTCAATAGATAAAAAAGGCGGTGTTTCCAGTTCTGTACCTTTACTGTGTGCGGCTTTCATTTTTTTAATAAAAGGAAAAACAACCAACTCTTCTCTTTTCATATGAGCCGTGAGATCCAAATACGTTTTTGAAAAAATAGTATGAATTTCATGTAGCTCAGGATGAATCGCACCGTGAACACCGCATAATTTATTTAAATATTCTAAAATGATAGGAGACTTTTCTGTAACATATCTATGATGAGTTTTTGTTATATAATCTGCAATCATGTCTGCAGACCAGCTTTTATAATCAAAAGACTGATTGGCAGAACTGCTTCTTGCTTTTTCAATATGCTCTATAAGAACACTTTCTTCTATATCTCTTTTTTTGCAAACTTCTTGGATAGTTCGGTATCCTTTGCAGCAAAAATCAATATGAAATTTTGTAAAAATGGCTGCTGTTTTGAAATCATCTGCGACGATTTCACCAATGGTTGTTTTGCTTGTTAGTTTCATAATGGTTGGGGTATAGATTAATTTTGGTTTCAGCATATTTTTTGGTCTGCTGCAGCTTTACATTGTTTAATGATCAATAAAGAAGCCGCAATCATGTTTGAAAATTCGATAAATGGAATCGTAATTTCGTGTGCTTCTGTAAGCGAAACGGCATAATTATGAAGCTCTTTTATTTTTTCAAAAGCTAATTCAGCATCACGTTCTTCACTTGTATAAAATGAAGTAACCAGTTTTTGCAATTCTTTTTTAAGTATTTCAAAAGCAAGATAATCATCAACTTGATGTGCCTTTGGAAATTTCGGAATTAGTATTTGTGATGAAAAGATAAATTCGGCAATAGTTTTATCTACATTTTCTGAAGCCTGATGTGCAAAGACCAAACCTTCAAGAAGAGAGTTTGATGCGAGACGATTTTTACCATGAAGACCTGTTCTAGCGCATTCCCCAATTGCGTAAAGATTTTTTATTGACGTAACTCCATTTTGATCTACTTTAATTCCACCACACTGATAATGTGCTGCAGGAACAACAGGAATCAGATCTTTTTCTGGACGAATTCCTAACTCATTGCAATGAGCTGTAATTACAGGAAATTGATTTGAAAAAGCTTTTGGATCTAAATGTCTGCAATCTAAATAAACATGACTTTTTCCGCTTATTTGAAGTTCTTTACTAATGGCATTTGAAACCATATCTCGCGTAGACAATTCACCTCGGATGTCATATTTGAATAAAAATCTTTTTCCTTCCTCATTTACAATATGTGCGCCAAAGCCTCTAACAGCTTCAGAAATCAAAAACAGCGGATTTTCTTTTCCTGTATATAAAGCTGTTGGATGAAACTGAATGTACTGCATATCGACAATTTCTGCGCCAGCACGAGCCGCAATTGCCAATCCGTCTCCTGTTGCTATTTTCGGATTTGTTGTGTTTTCAAAAAGCTGACCGCATCCGCCTGTGCATAAAACAACAGTTCTTGCTCTAATGTATTTAATTCGATTGTGTTTCTTTTCAAAGAAAAATGCCCCGGTACAAGTAGTTTTAGCTTTTTTTGTTTCGGTATTTAAGTCAATGACCATATGATTCTCTAAGAGCTCAATATTGGGCATTTTCTTGATTATTTTGAGCAGTTTCTGCTCGATTTCCTGTCCGGAGCTATCTTTATGATGCAATATTCTGTGTTGTGAATGCCCGCCTTCTAAACCCAGATCCCATTGTCCTTTTTCATTTTTATCAAAAGAAGCGCCTATTTCGATTAATTCTCGAAGTCTGTCAGGAGCTTGTTTGATAACCATATTAACTACTTCTTTGTCACATAGGCCGCCTCCAGAACGAAGTGTATCATGTATATGTTTGTTAAAACTGTCTTTTATAAGGTCTGTTACTACGGCAATACCGCCTTGAGCGAGTTGCGTATTGGTATTTTTGGCTGTTTCTTTCGTCATTATAACAATAGATAAGTCTGGACGTTTTTTTGCCGTTTTCATAGCAAAAAATAATCCTGAAATACCAGAACCGATGATAAGTATATCTGTTTTAAGCATGTTATTTTGATTTAAGGTTATTGCGTATTTTATGATAATTCGAGCATTCTTTTAATAGGCTTTAAGGCTTCTATTCTCAGCTCATCTTTAATTAGCATTTCTGGCCTTTCATTTTTGAGGCACAAATACAGCTTTTCGAGTGTATTCATTTTCATATAGGCACATTCACTACAGGCACAGGTATTATCTTCTGTGGTAGGAGCCGGAATCAGCGTTTTATCAGGTACAGCTTTTGAAAGCTCATGCAGGATACCGGCTTCTGTGGCCACAATGAAAACGGCAGCAGGATCCGTTTTAATGAAATTAATAATTCCCGAAGTTGAGCCAATGTAATGTGCTGCTTTTAAAATATGGTCTTCAGATTCAGGGTGTGCTGCAATTTTTGCAGTCGGGTTTTTGTTATATATTTCAATTAGTTTGTCTAATGAAAAGGCTTCATGTACAACACAAGAGCCTTTCCATAAGACCAGTTCGCGTTTGGTTTCTTTTTGAAGATATTTGCCCAAGTTTTCATCTGGAGCAAATATGATTTTTTGTTCTGCTGGTATAGATTCGATTATCTTTTTTGCATTTGCCGATGTGCAGACTAAATCGCTCATAGCTTTTATTTGGGCAGAACAATTGATGTAAGTAACCACAATATGATCGGGATGCTGTTCTTTGAATAATTTAAATTCTTCAGGCGGACAGCCATCAGCAAGCGAACAGCCAGCGTTCCAATCGGGCAGTACTACTTTTTTGTTTGGGTTTAAAATTTTTGCTGTTTCTGCCATAAAATGAACTCCTGCAAAAACAATAATATCTGCATTTGTATTTTGAGCTTTTTTTGCCAGTTCAAGACTATCTCCAATAAAATCTGCTATTTCCTGAATATCCTCATCTTGATAATAATGAGCTAGGATAACAGCATTTTTTTCCTTTTTCAATCGGATTATTTCCTGTACTAAAAAGTTCTTGTTCATTTTTTTTCTTTGTATTTTCGGCTTTGCCAACCTATAAAGCTGTTGGGTATTTATTTTTTTAAGCTTGTATCAAAATATATTTTAATACATAATTTTAATAGGGTAAATATATTATCATCATTTTTTTCAAAACATGATTCTAATCATACTGTTTTACATTTGTTTTTATATGTTAACCTGATTGATTGGATTTTAATGAAAATTGAATGTGAGATTTACAAAGACATTTCGTCCCATTCGCGGAATTTTATTCCAGTCGGCATAAGTGGTGTAATATTTGTCAAAAATGTTTTCTACACCAGTTTGTATTTTTATTTTGTTTTGGCTCCAATTGAAAGTATAGCCTGCATTAAGTCCAAAAATAAGATAATCTTGAGTTTTAGTTTGTCCGTACACTTTTGCAAATTCATTTTGAGCCAGATTTCCTAAAACATTAATTCCAGCATTAAAATTTTCTTTCTGAAAATCGATTCCAGCGCTGTATTTAATCGGACTTATAAATGGCAAATTATTTCCTTCATTATCTTTTCCAAAACTATAAGTCAGTTGCGATTTGAATTGCCAATTTTCCAGAAAATCATAAGTCAGATTAAAATCAGTGTTGAATATTTTGGCATTGTCAATGGCTTCATATCTTTTTACTCCAGAAGCACCAATAGTCATAGGAAGTGTATTAGGATCAATTTTACCTATTATATAGTTTGAAAAATAGAAGTAGGATCCTGTGATTTTTGCTTTGATTTGCGATGTTTTATACCCAACAGAAAAGTTTCCTTCGAGAGCATTTTCATTTTTTAGATTGGGATTTCCGATATAATCATAAAAATCACTGCTATTATACAGATAAAATCCGTAGCCTTCAGAAACCGAAGGAGCTCTTTCGGCATAAGCCAAACCAAATCCGAACTCAAGCTGTCCTTCATTTTTGGTATAATTTGTGGCAAAGCTTTTTAGAAAACGGTTTTTTGAAGCATCCATATCAGGGTAAAAAATTCGGAGACTCGCTAATCCGAAATCATTTGCTACGGTATTATTCTGGAATCCGAGATTTGCGCCAATTCTCATATGATCTTTTTCGGAAATAGTAATATTATCTTCTAAAGACAATCCGTTGTACAAAGTTCTGACATCCGGCCACGTATACATAAACATCAGATTTTCGTTAGGATCTGAAGGATACATTGTCATCTCTGCAATTGACTTATTGTAAAAACCATTCAAGTCGGCTAGAAAACTATGGTTTTTAATTTTTCCGTTAATTCTCGAATAATAACCATAAGTATCAGACCATCCTGGCATATCCATGTGTATCGGTACGCTTGGTCTTTTGGTATCGTCCATTTTGTGGGTTATAGAATTGAAATATCCTTTTGTTTCCCAGTTTGTTATAAGGTTAGATTTTGGAAGATATTTATAACTTAGAGATACAATTTTAGCTTCGGCGAAAGAAACATCCATAGGAAGGGCAGGGTAGCCCACATTTGTCGCTTTGTCATAAATTACAGAAGCTTCCAAGAGATTTTGTTTGTTAATAAAATATCCTGCACTGGTAGAAATATTGTATTTGGTAAATTGAGAAAAACTGATTTCTTTATTGCCTCCTGCTTTATAATTATCGGCATCACGATGCATAAAATCGATATGGGTATAAAATCTAGAATCATTATAGCCTAAAGACGCACCAATAATTTTTTGAAGATTATTGCTTTCAAAACCAGAATTTAAACTGCCGTTCCAGCCTGTATTTTTATCACTAAACTGATTGCGTTTTAAATCGACAGATCCGCCAATTCCGGCACCGTGACAGCTTGCCTGCTGTCCAGATGCTACGCTGGCTTCGGCCAAATTTGAAACCTCAACATAAGAAGTAATCGGATCCATTTTGTCGGTACAGGCGCCAAATATGCGCATTCCGTCAATCGTAATCACGGTACGTTCTGTAGCCATGTTATTTATAACAGGTTCCCAGGCATACGCCCCTCTTTTAATCATATTTACTTTTGATGATTTTGAGAGATACTCTTCTACAGAGGTTAATGATTTTGATTGTTTTAGATGTAAAGAAGGTTTACTTCCAATGACAATTATTTCGTTAAGCTTTACGGTTTCAATACTATCATTTGGTTTTTCCTGCGCCCAGCATATTGTTGAAAATACAGCCAAGAAGGTTGCTGTTAGATTTTTCATCATTTCTTACTTTAATAGAAAGAGACAAATTGTTTTATGTCTCTTTCTGATTGTTTTTTTTAGATTTAAAATTCAATTTCAAAATAGAGACTACTTTCTGTTTTGTCAGCAGTAATAGCTTCTCCTTTTAGAATTTCATCTTTTTCATTGAGAACCTGCAGATTTATTTTCCAATATCCTGTCATGGTTAGAGATAGTTTTCCTTTATAGAATCCATTGGTTTCAGATTGAAGCAAATCTGTATTGTTTGGAGAACCATGATTACCCATACTTGGCATTCTTGGATCGATTTTGATTTTGAAATTATTTACAGCCTCAAAAGTCATCATATCCTTCATTTTGTAAATTCCTACTGTCATGTCGTTTATTGCCACTTTTGGAGAAGATGGTGCGATATAGGCAATTACATAATTGCTTCCGTCGCTTCCTTTAAAAGAGCTTACAGTTCGTTTTGCCGATGCAGGAACATTTATTTTGTCTGCTGCAGTATACGCAACATTATTAACGGTGTAATTAAAACTGAGTTCCCAATACTCTGTTGCATTTTGTGCCATCTGAAAAATGATATCGCCTTCGTACAAAGTCTTTTTGTCTGATGCTTTAGTAACAACTGATTTAGGACAAGAATGCTGCATCATGCTCATGTGCATAAGCGGTGCCCATTCAAGTTTAGCATCGGTAATATAAGTACTGGTTTTCTTGTCTTTTATTCGAAGTGAAATATGATTGTAACCCTGCACCAAAGAACCTGTTGATGAGAATAATTCTATTATATGAGTGTCATTTGCGATTTCCTGTATTTTATGAAGTCCGCTTGTTTCATCAACTGGAGTTGAAGAAGAATTGTCGTCAGAAGAGCAAGAGAATGAGGTAATTGCTAGAAATAAAATGGCTGTGTATTTTAAAATTTTCATGAGATTTTAATTTAAATAATGATAATAAAAGGTCTGCCGAATGAATTCGATAGAAGGAAAAGAATGAAATAAAAATCAAATGAAAATTGGAGGGCGCAAGATATTGACAGCCTCTAAATGAGAATATAAGTTGTTGTAAAATGCATTTACTATAAAAGTAGGAGCTCTATTTTTTTCAAAAGAAAATACTGGGATTTTTACAATAAGCAGAACCACAGTTTCTGTTGTTTCACTTTTCTTTTCGTTAGAAGCTGGTGTGTCATTTTTATAGCTTTTTGCTAATTCTTTTTTCAAATGACATTTTCCGTTACAATGAAGTTCAGGGGCATTTTTGTTTTCGCATAATTCAGTTGCAATGTAATGGTAGTTGACCACATAATCCAGAAATGGAAATGCTGGACGAAATACCACTGCAAACAAAAATATGTAAATGCAAAATTTCATTGCTTGTTGATTTTTGAGAATACGAAGGTATTATGAACTTTTTTTTGAGGATATGATTGTAATCATACTTTGAGAAAAACAAGTTTTGGAATTTTGATCAAAAGTTTAACAAGTAAAAAACAAAGTAATGAACAAACTATTCTTATTAACAATGTTTGGTTTTGTCCTGCTAACATCATGCGGGAAAGAAAAGTCAAAGACCGATCAGGATTTTTCTACTCCAACTGCAGCTGAGAAAACAGCTGAAAAAACAGCTGATGCAGAATCTTACGATCCAAAAAGAGGTCTTGGGAAGTATGAAACAGTTGAATTAGGAGCTTCTTTGGATAAAGTATTAGCTGAAAAAGGGCTTAAGACTGCCGAAGTAAAATGTACCTCCTGTCATAAACCAACAGATGAAAAATTAGTTGGTCCGGGATGGAAAGGGGTAACAGAAAGAAGAACACCTCAATGGATCATGAATTTTATTACCAATCCAGACCCAATGATTGATAAAGACCCAGAATTGCAAGCGCAATTAGAGCTTTGCATGATTCGTATGCCTAACCAAGGGTTAACAGAAGATGAAGCAAGATCTATTTTGGAATATATGCGCCAGAATGATGGAGTGAAATAATTAAAAGGAATCAAAATCAAAATAATAGCCTTATGAAAAATAAATTTTTAAAATCGATTTTCGTTGTTACGTTAGGGTGTGCTTTGTTTGTTTCGTGCAAACCGAAAGATTCTACAGATGCTGTTGAAGGCGATGCGGCCCAAAAAGTGTATGTAGCACCCGGAAAATATGATGAATTCTACAACTTTGTATCGGGCGGTTTTAGCGGTCAGGTCAGTGTTTACGGACTTCCGAGCGGAAGATTGCTAAAGGTAATGCCGGTTTTTTCTCAAGATCCGCAAAGCGGTTATGGTTACAGTGAAGAAACAAAACCAATGTTGAATACTTCACATGGTTATGTGCCTTGGGATGATCAGCATCACTTAGATTTATCACAAACCAATGGAGAAGTAGATGGACGATGGATTTTTGCTAATGCGAATAATACGCCACGTATTGCGCGTATTGATTTGAAAACGTTCAAAACAGCAGAAATTATTGAGCTTCCAAATTGCGGAGGAAATCACTCTTCGCCATTTATTACCCAAAATACAGAATATGTGGTAGGAGCCAGCCGTTTTAGTGTTCCTGCGGATAATGACAATGGAGATGTTCCAATTAATACGTACAAGAAAAACTTTAAAGGATATTTAAGTTTTGTGAAAGTTGGAAAAGAAGGAGAATTGGATCTTGCTTTCCAAATCGTAGCTCCGGGTGTTAATTTTGACCTTAGCCACCCTGGTAAAAAAGAATCTCATGGTTGGTTTTTCTTCTCATGTTATAATACAGAACAAGCCAATACCTTATTGGAAGTTAATGCTTCTAAAAATGATAAGGATTTTATCATGGCGGTAAACTGGAAAAAAGCAGAAGAATATATTAAAGCTGGAAAAGGAAAACGAATTCCTGCAAAATATGCCCACAATACTTGGGATGAAAAAACTCAAAGTGCTAAATCTGAAATTAAGAATGAGGTTCTAACTCTAGACGCTTCAGAGCTTAAAGATATCTGTTACATGATTCCATGTCCGAAATCACCACACGGCTGTGATATTGATCCAACAGGAGAATATATTGTAGGTAGTGGAAAATTAGCAGCTTTAATTCCTGTATTCAGTTTTACAAAATTAAAAGACGCGATTGCTAAAAAACAGTTTGATGGCAATTATGCTGGAATTCCGGTTGTGAAATATGAAGCTGCTCTTCATGGAGAAGTTCAAAAACCTGGTTTAGGACCTCTTCACACAGAATTTGACGGAAAAGGAAATGCTTATACCACAATGTTCGTTTCGTCTGAAGTGGTTAAATGGAACATCAAAGACTTAAAAGTTTTAGACAGAAAAGCAACTTATTATTCTCCTGGACACTTAATGGTTCCTGGTGGAAATACAGAAAAACCATTTGGAAAATACATGGTGGTTTACAATAAAATTACCAAAGACCGTTACTTGCCAACTGGTCCAGAATTGGCACAAAGTGCTCAGTTGTTTGACATCAGCGGAGATAAAATGAAATTGCTTCTGGATTTCCCGACTATTGGAGAACCGCACTACGCACAAGGTATTCCAGCAGATAAAGTTAGAAATAATGGACAGCTGAAATATTATGATATTGCAGCCAACAAACATCCTTTTGCGACTAAAGGTGAAAAAGAATCTAAAGTGGTTCGAGAAGGCAATAAAGTGCATATTTATATGACTTGTATTCGTTCGCACTTTGCCCCAGATAATATCGAAGGAATTCGTGTAGGAGATGAAGTATATTTCCATGTTACCAACCTTGAGCAAGACTGGGATGTTCCTCACGGATTTGCCATAAAAGGGGCAAACAACGCTGAATTGCTAATCATGCCAGGAGAAACCTTAACATTAAAATGGGTTCCTGAGAAAAAAGGAATCTTCCCATTCTATTGTACAGACTTCTGCAGTGCACTGCACCAAGAAATGCAAGGATATGTGCGAGTTTCGCCAGCAGGAAGCAACGTTCCGATTACTTACAGCGTAGGTACCAATTTACCAAAAGAATAGTCAGTAACCATAAGGGAACAAAGTATTCTTTGTTCCCTTTTATTTTGAATTATTATGAAAAATAAAAAACTATCCCCTTTTTCCAGAATAATGCTCTTTTTATCAGGACTTTTATTGATTGGCGCTATTTTTTTTCCAATCTGGAAAATCGAGCTTACAGCACCACAATATCCAGAAGGTTTGGTTTTAAAACTTCATGCTTCTAAAATTTCTGGTGATGTAGATATTATAAACGGATTGAATCATTACATTGGAATGAAAACTCTGCATACAGAGGATTTTATTGAGTTTAAAGTGCTGCCTTTTATTCTTGCAGGATTAGGAATTGTTTCAATTGCTTGTGCATGGAAATCAAATAGAAAAGCACTCTTTATTTTCTTCTTTTCTTTTGTGATTTTTGGAATATTATCTGCTTGCGATTTCTACAGATGGAACTATGAATATGGACATAATCTAGATCCGAATGCTGCTATTAGAGTTCCTGGAATGGCATATCAGCCACCAATGCTTGGCTACAAACAGCTGTTAAATTTTGGTGCTTATTCAATTCCTGATATTGGAGGTTGGATGCTGATAGCAGTGGGAGCTTTGCTGTTTGCTGCTATTATAAAGGAAAAATATACTAAACCCTCTGGTCGGCTCTTGGGCGTTTTGCTGGTTCCTGCTTTTCTTTTTTCATGTTCTGGAGACAAGGCTGTTCCTATTAAACTAAATACAGATAATTGTGATTTCTGTATGATGGGAATTAGTGACGGAAGACATGGAGCCGAAATTATTACGGAGAAAGGAAGGGCGTACAAGTTTGATGATATTGCTTGTATGGCACATTATGGTAAAGAGCACAAAGACACCAAAATAAAAGCATATTACGTACACGATTACAACAAAAATAATGAACTCATTAAGGCAGAAAATGCCTTTTTTGTTTCGGGTGGCACGATAAAAAGTCCGATGAACGGAAATATTGCCGCTTTTTCTAATAAGAGTGAGGCAAAGGCTTTTGAAGCACAGTCAAAAGGACTTGAAATAGAATGGACGGCAATTTTGAATAACTAGAAAACCGAAGCTTCGGGAATATGTTTCTATGTCTTGAAAATAATGATTCCTAAAAGGGCGTCTTAATTAAAATCTTAAATCATGAAATTTCATTTTTGCCTTTCATTCCTATTGTTTTTTAATTGTCTCTGGTCTCAAAAGATTGAAGTAGGTTCAGATAAGTCAGTTAAAACAATTAAAAAGGCAATAGAACTTGCCAAATCTGGTGACACCATTATAGTCAATAAAGGCATTTATCGAGAAGGCAATATTATTATAGATAAAAAATTAATTCTACAAGGAAAAGACTTGCCAGTTCTGGACGGACAGCAAAAATATGAAGTAGTTTCAATAAAAGCCGACAGCGTAATTTTTTCTGGATTTAAAGTGATCAATTCAGGATATGCTTCCCTTAATGATCCCTGTGGAATAAAAATATATGATAAAATCGGAGTTGTCGTAAAAGACAATTTTTTAGAGAATAACTTTTTCGGAATTTATGTTCAGAAAGGATCAAACTGCATCGTAAAAAATAATACTATAAAAGCCTATCAAAAAGAAGAACAGCGTATCGGGAATGGTATTCATTGTTGGAAAAGCGATAGCATGCAGATTATAGGAAATAGAATTTCGGGACATCGTGACGGAATTTATTTTGAGTTTGTTTCTAATTCTGTTATCTGGCGAAATGTATCTAAAACCAACATTCGTTACGGATTGCATTTTATGTTCTCCAATGATGATGCTTACATCGGCAATGTTTTTAAAAATAATGGCGCTGGAGTGGCGGTTATGTTTACTAGAAATGTAAAAATGTTTAACAATTATTTTGAAGAGAATTGGGGTGATGCCGCTTATGGTTTATTGCTCAAAGAAATTTCAGACAGCTATATTGTTGGAAATAAATTTATCCGAAATACTTCTGGAATTTACATGGAAGGAACAAGCCGTGTAAAACTGGAACGAAATATTTTTAAAGACAACGGCTGGGGAATGAAAGTACAGGCAAGCTGTATGGATAATGTAATTTCGTTTAATAATTTTCTTTCCAATACTTTCGATATCAGTACTAATGGAAGCCTTGTTCTAAATCATTTCAATAATAATTATTGGGATAAATATGAAGGCTACGATTTAAATCGGGACGGAATTGGCGATGTGCCTTTTCATCCGCTGAGTCTTTTTGCTGTTATTACAGAAAACAATCCGTCGGCTATGCTTTTGTTCCGAAGTTTTATGATTACGCTTTTGGATAAATCAGAAAAAATCTTGCCCAGTATAACACCCGATAATTTTGTCGATGAATCTCCCGAAATGAAATCTTTTGTACTATGATTACTTTAAAAAATATAAATAAAAAATTTGGAAGGCTACAGGTTTTGCAAGATGTTAACCTTGAGTTTAAAGCTGGAGAATGCATTGCACTTATAGGTCCGAATGGTTGTGGAAAAACAACTTTGATAAAATCGATTCTTGGAATGGTATTGCCTGATAGTGGTGATATTTTACTTCATGAAGAGTCTATTTTAAAGAAGTTCGAATATCGAAATAAAATAGGTTATATGCCCCAAATTGGCCGTTATCCTGATAATATGACCATTTCTCAGATTATAGAAATGATCAAGCAGATTCGGAATTCGAAGAAGGAATTGGATGAAGATTTGATAAAAGCTTTCAAATTGGATAAAATGAGCGACAAACAAATGAGGACGCTTTCTGGGGGAACAACGCAGAAAGTAAGTGCAACATTAGCTTTCCTTTTTAACCCAGATGTTTTAATTCTAGACGAACCGACTGCAGGACTAGATCCATTGGCAGCTGAAATCTTGAAGGAGAAAATCATTAAAGAGAAAAACAAAGGAAAATTAATCTTGATTACTTCGCATTTGCTAAGTGAACTGGACGATATGATTACTCAAATCATTTTTATGCAGGACGGAAAAGTACATTTTCATAAAACTATAAAAGATCTTTTGGAATCAACTGGAGAAACTAAAATTTCAAAATCTATTGCCACAATATTAAAAGAAAAACAGCATGAACAGAATAATTAAAATAGTCTTACTGGATATTCTTAAAAACAAGATTGTTGTGAGTTATGCATTAATTCTAGCATTGCTTTCTTGGGGATCTTTTATGCTGGAAGATAATACAGCCAAAGGTTTATTGACTGTTTTGAATGTTATTTTATTCACAGTTCCGCTGGTATCGATACTTTTTTCAACCATTTATATTTACAACAGTTCCGAGTTTATAGAACTGTTACTGAGCCAGCCTATCAAAAGAAAAAAAATCTGGATTAGTTTGTTTACGGGACTTTCTATAGCGATGCTTTTAGCTTTTTTTCTGGGAGCAGGAATTCCTCTTTTATTAAATGCGCCAGGAATGGCAGGATTGATGATGCTGCTGTCTGGAAGTCTAATTTCGATTGTTTTTGTATCGCTGGCTTTTTTGAGCTGTATTTTAACTCGAGATAAAGCAAAAGGAATAGGTCTGGCAATTTTATTTTGGATGTATTTTGCGATACTATTTGATGCGATTGTATTGTTCCTTTTGTTTCAGTTTGCAGAATACCCAATTGAAGAAGCTATGGTTGGTGTTACAGCATCAAGTCCAATTGATTTGGCTAGAATACAAATACTGTTGCATCTGGATCAGTCGGCCATGATGGGTTATACTGGAGCCATTTTCAAAGATTTTTTCGGAACAACTGTCGGGTTGCTGATTTCTTTTCTGCTGCTTGTTTTGTGGATTGCTGTTCCGTTTGTAATTTCGGTTAGAAAATTTGACCGTAAGGATCTTTAATCTTTTATTATTTATTCAGAACAAAAGAAATATGAAAACAGATATTAAAAATAAAGATGACATAATTGTATTGGTCGATTCTTTTTACTTAAAGGTAAAATCAGATTTGACTATAGGATACTTGTTTACAGATGTGGCGATGGTCAATTGGCAAAAACACCTCCCGATTATGTATGATTTTTGGGATAACATACTTTTTCATACAGGAAATTTTGATGGTAATCCTATGTTGAAACATCGAATGTTAGATCAGAAAAGTGCGCTAACAGAAGCTCATTTTAAACATTGGACAAAACTTTGGAAAAAGACAGTAGATGATTTGTTTGAAGGAGAAAAAGCCGATGAGATAAAAGTAAGGGCAGAAAATATTTCAAAATGGATGATGAACAAAGTCATTTCTTAATACAAAAACGGGAACTTTTTAAAGCTCCCGTTTTTATTTTTAAAGATATTAGAACTGAATTAATAATTTCTTTTACTCTTATACAAATAAAGAAAAAATAGAATTGTTTGGGTATGATTCAAATCATAAGCATTAATAAAATAATTTATGATCTACGATTTCAATTTTTTTGTTCTTGTTCATAAGAGATAATGTTCGTATTACGGTTTCTACGCGAAGACCTGTAAAATCTGCAATTTCTTGTCTAGTATACGGAATTTTCATTTTTGTACATGACGCGATATCATGCTGTTTTTTTAAGTTATCTAAAAAATACTGAATGCGATGCTCCGGTTTATGATTGACTATATTTTTAGAAAAAACAATTTTATTATAGATTTTCCATGCAAATAATTTGAGTATCTTAAATTGCATTTCGGGGTTTTCTTCAAGAAAAGAAAAAAAGTTTGTTTTGGATAATTTCAAAATAACGCAGTCCGTCTGGGCAATTGCTGAAGCGGGGTAGGGCTGCCCGATAAAAAGTGGCGGTTCGCCAAAACTATTTCCGTTATTAAAGATGCCAACAGTTAAATCTTTACCATCTTCATTGGTATAACTCATTTTTACAGTTCCTTCTAAAATTTGAAAATAGGAAAGAGCAACATCATTTTCAAAAAAAATAATGGTGTTTTTAGGAACCTTTTTGGCTACAGCTCCCCATGTGTAAAGCAAATCAGTATCAATGTGCATAGCGAAACAATTAATACGTTATAAGGAATTGGTTAAGTGTTTGGTATTGTTTTAATTAAAACAAATGAAGGAATTAAAAAAGAAAGAAAATATGATAATTGTTAGCTTTTGAATTGTTTTTTAAATAAAAATTTACTCAAATGAAATTTGGAAAGTAATGTGCGATAATGTAGCGTTTTATGAAAATGAAAAAGCATGATGAAGAGCTAAACTCTTGCATCATGCTTTATACAATTGCAGATTAAAAAAATTATTGTGCGTCTATCAGTATAAGCGAAACCCTTCTGTTTAAAGGTTTATTTTCTGCTGGAGTATTAGGAACCAAAGGCTCGCTTTCTCCTTTTGAAAATAAATGCATACGGTTAGATTCTATTCCTTTATTTTTTAAATACTCGGCAACAGCTTCGGCTCTTTTCATTCCAATTTCAAGATTGCGTTTTTCTGTTCCGATATCGCAAGTATATCCAGTAATATTCAGTTCTGTATCTTGATTTGATTTTAAGATTTTAGCAATTTCATCTAATCTTGAAGCAAGTTCTGGCGTTACGCTTGTATTTCCAACTTCTTGAAACGCGAGAGGTTTTTCAACATAGGTTTTTTCAGGAGCTGAAAGTTCTTTTTTGGCTGGCGAAGTTTCAACAGCTTTTTGCTGTACTGGAGCTTCCTGCTGAACTTGAACTGTCTCAGTAACTGTTTCTGCTTTTGGCTGAACTGGTTCTTGTCTGGTTTTTGCTAATGAAAAGCCTAATTTCAACTGAATGCCAGCAGATAAATAACGGCTTTCCTGAACTATTTTACTATTTCCAATTGTGCCGTTTGCCTGAATATTGTCAAGCCCGTTTGGATCGTATGCCACGATATTGGTGCTTGGCGTTTCTTTTGCTAAATCGGTTAAACCGTAATCAACGTACAAACCAGTGTAAAGCTTAGTTTTCTCTTTTAATTTGAATGTAAGACCAGTTTCAAAACTTAACATAAAAGCTGGATCTAAGCTTACCGTTGTTTTATCCTGCCAATTGGTTACTTTGCCAAATCCGTGAGAAGGCAGATCATCAATCAAAAGATTTAAATCTGGATAATAACCGCTCAGTTGCAACTCAGAAGCAGAAGCTTTTACTGTTTGTTTTCCAGGAAACATAATTTTTCCTCCAAATCCAAAATACAATTGTGTCTGAGAAGCAATTGAGGTTCTGTATTGCATCATTAGCGGAATCGCTACACCAATAAAATGCTGTTCTTCTTTATAGTTAGTTGGTGTTACGTGATACTCAAATGCAGAAGTCTGGTCGTCTACTTCATAAGTTGAAATTGTGGTTCCGTTGTTCAATTTAAAACTATTTTGATTGTACGTAACATCAACTCCTGTTGAGATTCCCCAGTGATCGCTGAAGAAATAGGTGTATCCAACACCTATTCCTCCGCCAAATTTCAGTTTACCGTCTCCAATAGTACTATCATAGAGAATACCCGACGGACCGCCATTAATTTTAAAATTAATTTCCTGTGCTTTTATTGTGACGCTAAACAGCAGTAGTATAGCTATAGTGGTTTTAATCTTCATTACTTGTAATTTTAAATTAAATCTCATTTTTATTTAACCAATAAATTGATTGTTTTAAGCTGACCATCGGCCAGTTTAAGAACCACAATGTATAAGGCTGCCTGCGACGGAGCAATAATCTGATTTTTGGCTTTTGCATTTGAAATAGTCTGCAGTAATTTTCCTGTGATGTCATAAATAACTATCTCAGATCCGTTTAGTTGAGATTCGCTAAAATCACACTCTAAAGTAAATTCTGCTCTTGGTCTAACTGGGTTTGGATAGATTTTGATTTTCTTGCTGAACGCCGTTCCCGTAGTCTCAGTTGGACAAGATTTAATTGAATTTCCGTTTTTATCTTTTGCAATTACATGATAAGTACCATTTAAAGGCTGAATTTCGCTGTAATACTGACGGGTAGCGCCAGATATAGCTGTTCCGTTTTTATACCATTGCCAAGCCACAAAATTATTTGATTTGTTGTCAAAGAGCAGAACATTTGCCCATTGCTGTATAACAAGTCCGGACTGGCTTATTTCTAATGGCTTAACTATAGCTGTCGCTGCATTATGATTTTCGTCGCCATTTTGTGTTGCAGTAATGGTTGAGTTTCCTGATTCTATAATGTTTAATGTCGATCCAGAAATTGTACCCAATGCTGCATTTGCAATGGCATAAGAAACTGGTAAACCGCTGTCGGTTGTTGCAGTTAAAGCCACACTATTAGAATCGGCACAGCCAAATTCTAGAGTCTGATTCCAAGTTATCGTTTGGTTAGCTTTTGTAATTTCAAATTCTGCTCCAGTAAAAGCAATTACGTAATCTGCACCAGCATTGATTGTTCCTAATTTGATGTTGTATTTTCCAACATTTTCTCCAGCATCTCTTGTAAGTAGACCGCTAAGTATTGCGTTTGTGTCTCCGTTAGCAAAACCTGAAGCAGTATAATTGAATACAGGATCAGCTGTACCATACACTTTTGTATGTCCTGTTGTAGCAGTTATAGTAAGAGTATATTTTTGTGTTGTAAAATTTACTTCGTTTCCATAATTGACAAAACCATTACTGTTTACAGCATACGTTCTAACATAGTAAGTTCTATTTCCTCTTAATCCAGATAGAGAATTTGTAAATATTCCTAATGTTGCTGTAGCATTAATTCTAGTGTCGTCAATTGTTGGATTGGCATGCTGTGCATATACAAAACCAACCTCTGTTAGACAAGATCCATTATCTGTGTTTATTCCGTCAGAAGATGCTGTACCAGATAAAGAAGCGCCAGTTACTGTTATTTCTGAAATAGCATTCGTATTTAAAACAACTGGATTAGCAGGCTGCATTATTTTGACAGTTGCAGAAGCGGAGCAAGAATTCGCATCTGTAACCGTTACAGTGTAAGTTCCCGCAGTAAGATTAGTTGCAGTTGCTGCATTTCCACCAAATGGCAACCAAGAATAAGAATAAGCACCTGTACCACCTGTTACGCTTACTGTAGCTGATCCGTTATTTCCATTATGACAAGATACGTCTACAGGAGTTGTGGTTAAATTTAAAGCATCAGGTTCCGTAATAGTAATGGTATTGGTAACAAAACATAAATTCTCATCTGTAACCGTTACAGTATATATTCCGGCAGTAAGACCAGTTGCGGTTGCAGTATTTCCACCAGATGGAGACCAAGAGTATGTGTAAGTTCCAGTTCCTCCAGTTGCAACTACAGATGCCGTGCCGTTATTACCACCGTTGCAGGAAACATTGGTATGTGTGTCTGATGCTGAAAGGGCAGAAGGCTCAGTAATCTGTACAGACTCTGTTACAAAACATCCATTTGCATCGGTCACTGTAACAAAATAAGTGTTTGGACTTAATCCTGTTGCAGTAGCATCAGATCCTCCAGATGGTGACCATGAATAGGTGTAAGGAAAGGTTCCTCCAGAAGGAGTTACAGTTGCCGTTCCGTTATTTGCCTGATTACATAAAACATCTGTTTTGGCTATCGTTGCTTTAAGAACAGGTGGTTCAGCTATAGTTACAGTTGCCGTAGTCTGACATAAATTGGCATCTTTGACAGTAACTGTATATGTTCCTGCTGCTAAACCAGAAGCAGTCGCATTAGTTCCTCCTGATGGTGCCCAAGAATAGGTATAAAGACCTGTTCCTCCAGTTACATTTACTGTTGCAGATCCGTTAGAACCTCCATTACAAGAAACATCAGTTTGAGATGTTGTAGCAATAAGTGCATCAGGTTCTGTTATGATGACACTTTGTGTTTTCGTACAAGAGTTAGCATCTTTTACGGTTACAGTGTAAGTTCCCGCTTTAAGACCAGTTGCAGTAGCTGTTGATTGGACAGGTGTTGTATTCCATGAGTAAGTATAAGTTCCAGTTCCTCCGGTTGCTGAAACACTTGCAGAACCATTGTTTCCGCCATTGCAGCTAACATTTGTTTTTGCTCCCGGTGTTATTACAATAGCTGACGGTTCATTGATTGTAAAGTTTTTTACAATAGAACAGCCATTGTTAGCGGTAATTTTTACAGAATAATTTCCTGCAGCTAGGTCATAAACTCTACTAGTGTTTCCTACATTTGGAGTCCATTCGTAGGTAAACGGTCCAGGAGCTCCTGATGGAACAACCCAAGCAGAGCCTGTACTTGCTCCATTGCAAAGTACATCAGTTTTATCAGCAGTAGCGACTACAGTATTGGTTGTATTGATGGTAACGTTTCTGATAATAGAACAACCATTCCCATCTGTGATTGTACAGTGATAAGTACCAGCTGATAATCCGCGTGCAGTAGCAGCAATCCCTCCAGAAGGTGCCCAAGAATAGCTATAACCTCCAACACCTCCAGATGGTATTACTGTGGCTTCACCACCCGTAGAACAAGTAGCATCTATTTGAGTTGTACTTGCGTTTAGTGCAGAGGGTTCACCAATGATAAACGTTTTGGTAATAAAACAGCTGTTAGCATCTGTAATTTTACAAGTGTAAGTACCAGCAGAAAGTCCAGTAGCCGTAGCTCCCGTTTGTCTAGATGGAGTCCACAAATAGGTCAGGTTGCCAGAACCGCCAGATGCGCTAACAGTTGCAGTTCCAGTCGCTCCGCCATTGCATAAAACATCTGTCTGAGATTGTGTTGCGTTTAAAACTGGTGGGTCTATAAAGGTAAATCTTTGTGAAGTCTGACAGTTGTTAGCATCATTTATTGTTACAGTATAAGTTCCTGCTTGAAGACCAGATGCAGTTGCTGCACTTCCTCCAGATGGAGCCCAAGAGTAAGTATAAGCTCCAGTTCCTCCAGTAACATTTACAGTTGCTGTACCATTTGATCCGCCATTGCAAGAAATATTGGTTTGACTTGAAGTTATTGTAAATGCAGGTGGTTCAGATATAGGGAAATCAAGTGTTTTTACACATTGGTTTGCATCTTTTACGGTTACAGTATAAGTTCCGGCAGAAAGTCCAGTTGCAGTTGCAGTTGTCTGGATAGGATTAGTATTCCAAGAGTAAGTATAATTTCGTGTACCGCCTGAAGCAATCACTTGAGCTGTTCCATTAGCACCTCTATAACAAGAAGTATTATTTACAGTGCCTTTTGCAAGCGTGAGTGCACTTGCTGGCTGTCCTATTGTCACACTAGCTGTATTGGAACATGAGTTTTCATCTGTCACAGTTACACTGTAAGTTCCTGCTATTAATCCTGTTATAGTGGCTGTATCTCCTCCATTAGACCATGAGTATGTATAGGAACCAGTTCCACCAGTTGCAGTTGCAGTTGCTTGACCAGTTGCATCACCAAAACAAGCTATGTCAACTTTCGGTGTAAGTATAGTAATATAGTTAACAGTTAAGGTTGCATTACTTGAAGTAGCTGAAGGGGGACATGTTCCGCCAACGACAGCTCTATATTTATATCCGTTAAATGCCGCAGGCGCCCCAGTTATAGTTAGGGTAGAAGTAGTAATACCACTGTAAGGAGCGTTGTTTTGCACATCGACAAATCCTCCACCTTGACCATTATCTACCTGCCACTTGTATGCTGTTGCATTTGATGCAGTTACTGAAAAAGTAGTAGTGCCACCAGAGCAGATAGCTATTGATGAAGGGTTTGATGTAATAGCAGGAGCAGCATTTACAGTAAGCTTTGCACTGTTTGAAGTGGCTGGAGGGGTACAAATGCCGGCTGCTATAGCTCTGTATGAATACCCGTTCATTGCCACTGTCGCTCCAGTTACTGTAAGAGTTGCGTTATTTACTCCAGAATAAGGCCCACCGTCTGATATATTGGCAAATCCATCACCTTCACCTTTGTCTACCTGCCATTGATATATTGTTGCATTAGAAGCAATAGCAGTAAAGGTAGTATTAGCTCCTTGGCACACAGAGCTTGCAGAAGGCTGTCCTGTTATAGAAGGCGCAGAATTTATTGTTAAGTTTACATTAACTGAAGTTGCGGAAGGATTACATCCTCCTGTCACTACTACTCTATATGCATAACCACCTAGTTCGGCAGTTGCTCCATTTATTGTAAGAGTAGAGGTAGTAACACCAGAAAATTGAGCATTGTTTGATATAGCGTTAAATCCTGTCCCTTTATCTACATACCATTGGTATCCTGTTGCATTAGATGCTGTAACAGAAAAAGCGGCATTGTCACCAATACAAACTGATGTAGATGAAGGCTGTGTTGTTATAGACGGAGCAGAATTTACAATTAGTGTAGCATTGTTTGAATAGGCGGTAGTGTTACAGCTATTTGTTGCCAAAGCTCTATATACATTGCCTCTCATTGCTGCTGTTGCCCCAGTTATTGTAAGAGTAGTACTAGTAACACCAGAATATGGACCACCATTTAAAATGTCTCCAAATCCACTACCTTCATCTACTTGCCATTTATATGAAGTTGCATTAGTTGTATTTATATTAAAGGTAGTACTGCCGCCTGTACAGATTGTATTCGAAGAAGGTTGTGAAGTTATTGCAGGTACTGGAGTTATAGTCCCAGATAATGCTACATTTTTTGTTGGAATTCCCGTAGAAGAAACAGTTAAATTTCCAGAGGGTGTTCCTGTGGCTGTTGCAGCGATACGTATAAATATGTTTCGATCGGTTACAATACCACCGGAAGGTGTGATAGATAAGTTAGGGGTGTAAGAACCTCCAGCCGTTGTTGCTATTTCAAAGCCTGCCGGAGCAGATAAATCTAAATTTGAAGATAACTGACCAGCTTTTACTCTAAAGCTCTGTGGAGAAGAAGGTAAATTTGGACAAGAAGTAAATCCGCTTAGTGAAGTTACATTAGTAGAAGCTCCTGGAGATTCTGCTATTACTACTGTTTGCGTGCTGGTACACGCAAAGTTATCTGTAATAGTAACGGTATATGTCATTGGAGCAAGACCGGAAGCTGTAGCACGAGTACCACCGCTAGGAGCCCAAGAATAAGAATAGTTTGAACTGCCTCCAGATACAGTAACTGTTGCTGTACCATTGTTGGCTCCATAAGCACTTGGGGTGTTAGCCGAAACATTGCTGATAATTTCTGGAGAAACGGTCAAAACAGCCGAACTTGTAGTAATAGAGCACGAGCCATTTGAAGCGATACAGTAATATTTATATCCGTTTATACTTGAGTTTACATTCGATATGCTTAATGTCTTTGTAGTAGCATTGGAGAATGAAGGAGATGTGCCTCCATTGGAAACAGGAGTTATAATACCAGCTGCATCTTGATACCATTGGTAAGAAGTTGCTCCCAAATCAGTAATGCTAAAGGTAGTATTTGATCCAAAGCATACTACTTTGCTTACAGGTGATTGACTTACTATTGGTGAAGGAGTTATTGTGCTTGACACAGCAACAGTAACGCTTGGCGCTCCTAGTGATGCAATGACAATATTTCCTGATGGATTATTGTTAGCGCTCGAATTTGTACGTACATATATCTGAGTAGGAGATAGTGTTGAACCGCCTGAAGCTAAGGTAATGCTAGAAGTAAAATTACTGCCTGAACTTAGAGAAATTTCATAACCCGTTGGAGGCGTAATTGTTACATTGCTATTTAAATTTGTGCCAGAAACAGTAAAGGATTGTTGCGCAGAAGGTGTGCCTGAGCACGCTGCAAAAGTTGGCAAATTAGCAGGTGCAGTAATTGTCGAGAGAATCTTTTCCCATTTCATAGCATCAAGTGCAACATACTCAAAGGTTCCGGTAGTACTTATTACATATTCATCTATTATCGCATTAGAATAATCGAAACCTCCATAAGTACTCAAATCTATGTTCGTGTAACCATTACTAATTGAGTTGTCAATATTAAATCCAGAATTTCCAGTTGTGGTAAAGACAGTAGATCCGTTTAGTTTTCCTGTTATTGTGCAAGTTCCTGCTCCAGTATCTAAATCTGATTGTCTCAGAAGTAGATAAATTGACTTTAATTTAAATGGAGAAGAAGTGCTTTTAATTGTAAATTGAACTGGAATGCCAATATCTGCGGTATTTGAATTGTCAATATATTTATTATCGGGAGCTGTACCGCTCCATCCTGTTCCGCCATAAGCTGATATTGCAAATGTTCCTCCCTTTTGTGAGGTAATATTAAAAATTACGTTATTATCTGTAAAAGAAAGACTACCAGTACTTTCTGTCTCAAATGTTTCTGTCGATTGAGCAAAAATGGAACTAGAAAAGACGAATATGACCAGTATTATAGAGTATATTTTTCTCATGTTGTCTGTTTTTAATTACTACGTGGGAATATGCCCTGTAAGGCTATTATATAGTTAATTGCTGTGTAAGGTTGCATCACATTTATGGGTAAATTATTACCAACAGGAGTTGAACTTACAGGAGCCAAAGTAGTGTTTGGTGTCTTTTCATTATAACCCAACACATCTCTTGTTATATTGTTTACCGTTATAGAAGGAGATGCAATAGAAGAGTTGGTGGAAGCAACGTTTGCTGTTGCTTTTGCAGAACTCACTTTGATATTTCCGGTATGTGTGTGTGTGGGTAAATTATTGACTGTTAAAGTAATCGATTCTGATCCGTCTACTGTTCCTTCAGGTGAATTGGACGATGCTCCTATTGCGACACGACCTCGGTAATCTGGCAAGGCAAATGTCGTTATGCCATCACCGCCATAAGTGGTGCCTATTAAAGTGTATAATATTTCATTACCGCTAATTTGTAAAGCACTTCCATCACAAATATGCCATCCTAGTGGAGCATAATTACCAGTGAAAAGTCTAATTTCTCCTATGTAACATTCGACTTGTGCTTGAATTGCTTTTGTGGATAGAAAAAGAACAAATATTAAAATGTATTTTATTTTCATATTTTTATTAATTGTGAGATGGATAAATTCCGTTAACTGCTATACAATAGTTACCTGACAAACTAGGCTGAAGTGCAACAGGACTTCCTGCTCCAGAATTTGATAGGGATAAACTTGTAGCTGGAAGTGTAACATTTGCAGAAGATGAATTGTAATAATTAATATTTCGATTAGAATTATTAAAGTTTTGGAAAGGGGCAGCCAATGATACGGCTGATGAAGGTACCTTTGAATTTGCTGTAGCCGAAGATGCTTTTATTGTAACCGAATGTACATGAGGAGGCAAATTAGCCGTTTTTATAGTATTATTTCCAGCTTTTGATTGTCCTAAAGTGGTGTTAGTTTGATCAACTCCAATAGCCATTTTATTTCTAAGATCAGGAAGCATAAAAGTTGTTGTTCCATTGCCGCCGTAGGTGATACCTAAAATACTAAATAAAGCTTGGTTTGAATTTATGGACAAAGTTTGCCCTTCGCATTTCATCCATCCTTTTGGAACGATTTGGCCGGGAAACAATCTTATTTCGCCCACAAAAGGAATCTGTGCAAAAGTTGATTTAGCTAATAGTACAAGAATAATGAGTAGTAAGTATTTTTTTTTCATATGTTTAAATTTATGGACGTGGAGGATAAGTAGCATTCAAGGAAATGATATAGTTTAGTCCAAGAGCTGGTCTTGATAGCTTAACCGCATTTCCTGAACCTGTGGGAGTAGTAGTAATAGTTTGAATATCTATATTGCCTGCACCAGAACTATATCCTGAATTGGCAACAAAAGTTCTACCCGAATTTATTCCTGAAACTGCAATGCTTGAGCTCGAAGAGGGAACGGTTGTAGAAGCATTTTCGTTACTAACAGTAATTGATGCAGAATGAGTATGATAAGGCATCTCATTAGGTAAAATAGTTATTAATTCTTGGCCACCTGTTTGCCCTACAACGTAAAGCGATCCGCTGTCTGACTGTCCAGCACCAATAGGAACTCGGCTTCGTAAATCTGGAAGATTAAACGTATTTTTTCCGTCACCGCCATAACTTATGCCAATGATAGAATACAGAGTGGGGTATTGGCTTATTGGTAATGTGCGACCATCACAAAATGCCCAGCCAGCAGGTGCATAATTGCCAGCAAAAAGACGAATTTCTCCTGTGTATTCATCTACTTGAGCAAATAGAAAACTCGTAAAAAATAATAGCACAAAAGTTAGAAAGTAGTTTTTTTTCATAAGTAAATATTAGTGTTAATTGCAAATAGATTTTTTATTCCGACCTAATATTAGAATGTTAAAAAATGATTATTCGCAAAAAGTTAGTTTTTAATTTCTTTAATCAATTGATGTTTGATTTTTTATAAAGAAAGGAATAGGCCAAGTGTAATAAGACAAAAGTAAGGTTCTGCAGGCACTTTTAAAATAGGTGAAAATACCCATTTTTTAATCTTTCACTGAAAATCAGAAAAATATCTCAATGGTTTTTTAGAATTTATCTTATAATATCACAAGATTAATTCTGTCTCAGATATTTCAAACATAACTATTTAATAAAATCTTGCATGAAAAATGCTTATAATACATAATAGACCAGTTTATATACAAAAAGAACTGCCTTATAAAAGGCAGTTCTTTTTGTATTTAGCTTGGTTTTGATTAACTGGAAAAAGTTAAACCCTTGTTTTTAAAACTGATATAAAGCTCTTGTCTTGCTGAACTTATCGTTTCTTCAGTCCTGTATATACTGCACCAAAATTTGATTAAAAGTTTATATTTCCCGTCAGAAATTGAACTATAATATATTTGTGATGGTTTTGAATTGTTTACTAATGGAAGATTAGCAAGCGTTTCGTTTACGATTGCATTAATTTCCTCTGGAATTGTTTCTCCGTTGATTTCAACAGTAATTTCAACCAATTTAAAATTGTCCGTATACGTCCAGTTCGTGATATTTTGCGATAATAAGTTACCATTCGGGATTATAATTTCGGCACCGTTTGGAGCATTGATTTTAGTTGTACGAAGTCCCATCGATTTGATTCGGCCAGATTCGGAACTAATTTCTACGACATCACCAACCTGAATAGGTTTATCAAAAATCAGGATAATTCCCGATACAAAATTGTTTACAACGTTCTGAAGCCCAAGTCCGACACCAACACCTAAAGCACCAAGAAGAATACTCAATTTGTCTAAAGGCATTCCAGAAGCTGCGACAGCAAGCAGATACCCGCTTATAAGAACAACCAATCTTGTGATAAGCAATTTTGAATGCTGTCTTTTATTGATGTTTTCTTCATTTTCATCGTCAATTTCACCAAAGAAATACGCAACATACTTTTGAAGTAAATGTGCTGCCCAAATAATAATAAAGAATAAAACAATATTGCCAAGAGTAAATGTAATGCTTCCTATTGTATTTGGATGACTTAACAGCTTAGTCAGAGAAGCACGAAGCGATTCCCAAATATTCAAATTTGACGCAATCACAATCAGCCACATATAGCTAATAACAATAATAAAAGGTTTTTTTAAAGTATCTGATAAACTTTCATAATCAAACATTTTTTCAATTCCTCTTTTTACTCTAGTAGTGTAAATTTGAAGCAGAATAATTTCCAGAATAATCTTCAAAAGGACACTTAAAGCAACGATTTGAGTAAGTGATATAAAAGCCGTAATGGTTAGCATATTAGAAAGAGAGACTCTTCCAAATAAATTGTAAAGAATTGATAAAATATTTAACCCGATAAAAATGATACTTGCCCATTTAAAAAAGCCTTTTATATAAAGCTCTTCTTTAAGTGTTTTTATCTGAACAAAACCATAACGAATTCCTAAAACATTAATGGCAACAAATGCAAAACGCTGCAATAATCCAATTGTAATAAACAAATCTAGGAAGCAAAGTGCGAAGAATAATCCTAAAAGATAAAGCCAATTTCTCATGGCAACACCAGACCATTGATTTTTGAAAAGAAAAATTAAAACGCCTAAAAGGAAAAGCTGAATCAATTCTAAGAATAAAGCAGGAGCATACAAATTGGTTACAACAGCAATATTCAAAGCGATTACTAATACCGGAAGTAAAACTCCACGATTTAAATATTTGAAGTTTAAAAGCAGAAGATTTTCAGAATAACCATTTGTTTTAAGGAATTTGATGTTTCGAGAAATGTACCAAAATAAAAGTCCCATAAAGAAACATAACGTAATAAGTCCGCCAGCTTTATAGCTTAGATAGTAGGCAGCAACATTTTCTTCGATTATAATTTTTGCTTTAATGTTGTGAGTAACCCTTTTCTTAGAAGCGGTGTCATTAATCTGCCATAGAGAAGGATATTCTTTCTTAAAAATACTGATTCCAGATTTTTCCAGTTTGCCTTCAACAGTTGTCAAAGCATTAGAAACTGAAATTTTGCGTTGAACCGTTAACCTTTTTTTATTGTTTAAAGTAGTCTGGTTTTTAGTCATCAAACTATCAGTGGCAACATATCTCTTTCTAAGGTTTCCGAACTCTTTTTGAAATTGTTTACGACGAATAGTATCCTTTAACAGCGTAATTAAAGTTTTGTCTTTGCGAAGATCAATTACACGTTTTTTAATATTTTCTAGATCGAGATTTTTGGCATTGATTGCTTTATTCTGTTCTTCTAATTCCTGCTGAATTTCCTGCAATACAACACGATACATCTGCTGATTGCGTACATTAGGATTCGCTCCTTTTAAACTGGCTAAAATTAAATCCAATTTGCTTTCTGTACGTTTCATATCGCCAAAAAGATGGCGCGTATCTCCAGCAAAATCAATATCATTATAGGCAGATTCTAATACTTCTCCGGCTTTTTCGATTGCCATTAAGTAATCGCTGTCTGTAGCTGTAGTGTCATTAAAAAGTCTTCCGCGACTTTCTTTTTTGATTGTTTTTTGCTCTTGCGCATAATTAAACTGCGAGAAGAAAAGAAGTAAAAATAAAGAGAAAAAATAAAAGGTTCTTTTTTGAATAATCATAATTTAAGGGCTTATTTGGGAGCCCAAATTTAATTTTTTTTGAATGACTTTCAGTTAAGAAAAATTAAAATTAAAAAACTATAACTGAATATTGAGCAGTAAATTTTATTCCAAATCTCTAGAAGTAATTTCTTGTTCAATTTCTTTAAGAGAATTAGAGTGGGTAATCATAATAAAAGCCACCAAAAAAGGAAATAGTATTAAAATGAGAAATCCTTTTTTTAGAAATAATAATACAATCAGAAATAGAACTATGATGGCAATCACAATCAATATCTTAATTGTCGACTGAATTGTTTTCTGCATTTTTAACAGCTCTTCAATACTCATTTCGCTTGGTTTCTTGGCTTTCATTTTATATTTTTACTTTAGAATTACAACAAATTTTAATTAAAAAACTTTCCAAAACAATAAGTCAATTTTTTTTGACTACCCACAATCATTATGGAAGAAACAGAAACTTGTCCGGCACAAAGACTTTTAAAAATGTTATCTGGAAAATGGAAAGCCGAAATTTTCCGTCTGGCTGTAGAAGCACCTTTGCGTTTTAATAATTTACTGCGTCAGATTCAGGGTTCCAATAAACAATCATTATCTACAGCTTTAAAGGAGCTGGAAGAGGAAGGGCTTTTGGAAAAAACTACAATTAAACTAAAACCGCTCCATATCGAATATAATTTGACAGAAAAAGGAAAAGCTTTAATTCCAGTTTTTCAGCATTTAGAAGGGTTGTCTCAATAAGTCTAAATTGTTAAAAGATATATTATAACTATTTTTCATAGTGAAAAATTATATAATTTGGGTTAAATTTGCCTTGTGCGAAAACAAATTGTCTACATATTCATTTTTCTAATAGCTTCAAACAGCAGTTTTGTACAGCAGTTTTATAAACTGCCAATATTGATTCAGCATTATGGAGAGCACAAAAAACTGATGGACTTAAGTTTTGTAGACTTTTTATCGATGCATTATTGGGGAGAAGATCTCAAAGACAACGACGGCGATCGCGACATGCAGTTGCCTTTTAAAACCATAAGCAGCAGTTCGTTTCACTTTGTTTTTATTTTAGACGACAAAGATTTGCTTCCAATTCCTTTCAATCCAGAATTACCACAGTTAAAAATACCAACTTATAGATCTGATCTTCATTCAGATCCAAATTTACTTTCCTTATTCAGACCTCCGGTAGCATAAGTATTTTTTAAAATTTTTATTGAAGCGACTGAAACGTATTGTTTTGGTGGCTCATTTATTATTTTCTAATTAATACATTTATGCTTAATAAAGTAATTCAGTTCTCAGTTAAGAACAAACTGGCAATTGGAATCTTTACATTGCTGTGGATTATCTATGGTGTGTACGAGGTTACCCAATTACCAATTGATGCTGTACCAGACATCACAAACAATCAGGTACAAATTATTACCACAGCGCCATCATTAGGAGCCGAAGACGTCGAAAGATTAATTACTTTCCCAATAGAACAGGCCATCAGTAATATTCCTCATCTTAAAGAGAGCAGAAGTATTTCTCGCTTTGGACTTTCATTAGTAAGTGTTGTTTTTGAAGACGATGCCGATGTGTATTGGGCCAGACAGCAAATTGCAGAAAGACTCCAGCAGGTAGAAATTGATCGAAATGCCAACAGACCCGAAATGGCGCCAGTTACAACTGGTTTAGGTGAAATATACCAATATGTTTTAAAACCAAAACCAGGTTACGAGGAAAAATATTCGCTAGAAGATTTAAGAACAATTCAGGATTGGACTATTAGAAGACAGCTTTTAGGAACTGCAGGAATTGCCGATGTTTCAACTTTTGGAGGAAAACTTAAACAGTATGAAATTGCTGTAAATCCAGCTAGATTGAAAGCACAGAACTTAACGATTAGTGATGTTTTTACCGCTTTAAATAATAGCAATGAAAACACAGGTGGAGCTTATATCGAGAAAGGGCCAACGGTTTCTTATATTAGAAGTACAGGTTTAGCTAAAAGCATTGAAGATATTGAGAATATTGTAGTTAAAAGTACTCAAGGCGGACTGCCAATTTTGGTAAAAGATGTGGCGAATGTCAAAATTTCGTCGGCTATTCGTTACGGTGCTTTAACTACAGACGAATACGGAGAATCTGTTGGCGGAATTGTGATGATGTTAAAGGGAGAAAATGCCAATAATGTTATTGTCAATGTAAAAGATAAAATTGCTCAAATTGAAAAAATCCTTCCTGAAGGTTTAAAAATTGAGCCTTTCTTAGATCGAACTAAAATGGTGGATAATGCCATCGGAACAGTTGAGAAAAATTTAATTGAAGGCGCTTTAATAGTTGTTCTGATTCTGGTTTTATTCCTCGGAAATCTTAGAGCAGGTTTTATCGTAGCTTCGGTTATTCCGCTAGCGATGCTTTTTGCCATTATAATGATGAATACTTTTGGCGTAAGCGGAAACTTAATGAGTCTTGGAGCCTTAGACTTCGGATTAATTGTAGATGGAGCCGTTATTATTGTAGAAGCCATTCTGCATCATCTTCATAGTTCTAAAAAATACCAGTCGGTTTCGAATATTTCTCAGGATGAAATGGATAAAGAAGTAACTGGATCTGCTGCTCGTATGATGAACGCGGCGGTTTTTGGACAAATTATTATCCTGATTGTTTACTTGCCGATTCTTTCTTTGCAAGGAATTGAAGGAAAAATGTTTAAGCCAATGGCACAAACTGTTGCTTTTGCCATTTTGGGAGCTTTTATTCTGTCATTGACTTATGTGCCAATGGTTAGCGCTTTGTTTTTAAGTAAAAAAATCAGCCATAAAAAGAATCTTTCAGATCGTATTATGGAAAGATTAGAAATAGCATATGAAGGATGGCTGACCAAAGCTTTAGACATCAGGAAAGCAATTGTTATCGGAGCATTTGTGCTTTTCGGAATTGCAGTTTTATTATTCGGAAGAATGGGAGGAGAGTTTATTCCACAATTGGAAGAAGGAGATTTTGCTGTAGAAACTCGTCTGCTTTTAGGAACTAATCTTTCTACGACAACAGAAACTATCACGAAAATTTCTAAAGAATTAAAGAAAGAATTTCCAGAAGTGCAACAGGTGGTTTCGCGAATTGGAAGCGCCGAGATTCCAACCGATCCAATGCCTATTGAAGGAGGAGATATGATTATTGTTTTAAAAGACAAGTCAGAATGGACAAGCGCTTCTTCGTTTCCAGAATTGGCTGATAAAATGACTAAAACCGTTAAGCGAATTGCACCTGGAGTGACAACAGGATTTCAGTTTCCGGTTCAGATGCGTTTTAATGAATTAATGACTGGAGCTAAGCAGGATTTGGTTTGTAAAATTTACGGAGAAGATCTTCAGAAACTTTCAGAATATGCCGAAAAACTTGGGGCTATTAGCAAAACTGTTGAAGGCGCAGCCGATTTATATGTAGAAAAAGTAACCGGAATGCCTCAAATCGTAATTGATTACAATTGGGCAGAAATGGCAAAATATAGTTTACGTGTTGCAGATGTAAATGCAACAATTAATGCCGCTTTTGCAGGTGCTGTTGCTGGAAGTATTTATGAAGGTGAAAAACGTTTTGATATGGTGATTCGTGTGGAAGATAACGGAAGAAAAGGCATCGAAGACGTGCGTAATCTTCTAATTGCAACTCCTTCTGGAATGCAGATTCCGCTTTATCAAGTAGCAAAAGTAGATGAAGTCGAAGGCCCAAATCAGATTCAGAGAGAAAATGCAAAACGAAGAATCATCGTCGGATTTAATGTTCGAGGTAGAGACGTACAGTCAATTGTGGAAGAATTGCAGCAAAAAGTGAATCAGCAGATCAAATTTGATCCAGGTTATTATATTACGTATGGTGGTGCTTTTGAGAATTTACAGCAAGCAAAAGCAAGATTGGGAGTTGCAGTTCCAGCTGCTTTATTAATGATTTTTGCTTTGTTGTATTTTGCTTTCAGATCGTTCAAAGAAGGAATTATCATTTTTACCGCAATTCCGTTATCTGCAATTGGAGGTGTCTTTGCATTAGTTATGAGAGATATGCCTTTTAGTATTTCTGCAGGTGTCGGATTTATTGCGCTTTTTGGAGTAGCCGTATTAAACGGAATCGTTTTGATATCAGAATTCAACCGAATTCAAAAACATGGTGAAATCACAGATCCATTTGATATTATTCTATTAGGAACCAAAAACAGATTGCGTCCGGTCTTAATGACAGCGGCTGTAGCTTCTTTAGGATTTTTGCCAATGGCTTTAAGCAACGGAGCAGGAGCAGAAGTGCAACGTCCGCTAGCAACTGTTGTAATCGGCGGATTGGTCACAGCAACTCTTTTAACATTGTTTGTCCTTCCAGCCATTTATTTAATGACGTATCACGCTAAAGTTTTTACGAAAAAGAGAAAAAAACAAATGAATAATCTAACCATTTTATTAGGCATTCTTTTTATTGGTAATATGGCAAATGCACAGCAATTACCAATTTCGTTAGACGAATCAATTTCAATTGCGATTCAGAATAACAGAACAATTAAATCGGCTAAACTAAACGAACAGTCAAAAAGCCATTTGCAGAAAACGGCTTATAATCTTCCGCAAACACAAATAGATGCCGATTATGGCCAATTTAATAGTGCGCAGAAAGATACTCGTTTTGGAATCAGTCAGACTTTTGCTTTTCCTACTGTTTACAGCAATCAGAAAAAAGCATTACAAGCCGATTTTAATAAAGCTAAAGCCGAAGTGCAGCTAACTTCTCAGGAAATTAAAACCAGAGTTCGTAACAGCTATTATGATTATTTATGGCTCGAAAGCAAAAAAGAACTTTTGGTTTATGCCGATTCAATTTATAGAATTATGGAGAAAAAATCAGATTTACGATTTAAAGCTGGTGAAGCCAATGTTTTAGAAAAAAGTGCTTCGCAGTCTGCCAGACAATTTTATAGCAATCAATTGGTAATGGTAAACCGAGATCTTGAAATTGCTTTAAATCTGTTTAATTCTGTTCTTCAGGATAAAGTTGCCTACGCCCCGAAAAGAGAAAAAGTAAAAGCAGTTTTGAAACCGTCATTAGTTGAAAATTTAAAAGCAGAGAATCTTCCAGCTGTTCAGCGTTCACAATTTGAATCGGAATCTGCAAAGTGGAGATGGAAAACAGAAAGTGCAAAACTGCTTCCAGAAATTACTTTAGGTTATAATAATTTAAGCATTATTGGTGCTCAAACCAATGCTTCAGGTCAGGAAGTTTATTACGATAGTTCACAAAGATTTAATTATATCAATGCTGGGCTTTCAATCCCGATTTTCTTTACAAGTCAGACAGAACGAAAGCGTGCAGCAAAAGCAGAATATGAGAGTTACGTCGAGCTTTCTGAAGCAGCTAAAATTGAGATGAAAACCAATCTGGAAAACGCTGATAGAGAAGTGAAAAAATATCAGGAAAGTTTAGAATACTACGAAAAAGAAGGTTTAAAGAATGCTCAAACTATTATTGAAGCTTCAAGTAGTCAGCTGCAAAATGGTGATATTGATTATCTGCAATGGGTTTTAGTAGTAAATCAAGCTATTACAATCAAAAGCGAATATCTAGATGCGCTCAATGCTTATAATAAAGCAGTTGTAACTCTTCAAAATCTAAATAACATTTAAAATGAAAAAATATATTGCAGCGTTTATAGGCGCTATATTTCTATTGTCCTGCGGAAATAAGAAAACGGAAGAAAATAAAGATGCTGAAACTAAAAGCATTAATATCATTAAATTAAGCCCTGAACAGGTTAAAAATGCGGGATTAGTAAGCGGTAATCCGACTTTGAAAAATGTGAAGGAGATTTTGAAATTGCAAGGAACAGTAGCTGTTCCGCCAAAAAGCGTGATAAGTATTAGCATTCCGCTGGGAGGTTATGTAAAAAGCACCAATTTAATCGCAGGAATGAATGTGCAGAAAGGACAGGTTTTGGCTGTTTTAGAAGACATGCAGTTTATTGAATTGCAGCAAGATTATCTTATGGCCAAGGAAAAGTTTGAACTGGCGCAAAACGAACACAAAAGACAAAAGGAACTTAATCTAAACAAGGCTGCAAGTGATAAGGTTTTGGAACAGAT
The DNA here is from genome assembly GCF_039581425.1 of Flavobacterium movens. Lineage (NCBI taxonomy): Bacteria > Pseudomonadati > Bacteroidota > Flavobacteriia > Flavobacteriales > Flavobacteriaceae > Flavobacterium > Flavobacterium movens. Next base: position 36,153 of record NZ_JBCPXY010000010.1, on the reverse strand, counting down.
TACAACTGAAATGCGTACGCAACGTATCACAATGTCTTCTTTGGAACAAAAATTAAACTTATTAGGAATTAATGCTAAAACATTAAACGTAAATAATATAAGTAAAACCATAAAAGTAGTTTCGCCTATTAATGGTTTGGTTTCTAAAGTAAATGTCAATATCGGAAAATATGTAAATCCGACTGATATGCTTTTTGAATTAATCGATAAAAAAGACATTGTTTTAACTTTAAATGCATTCGAAAAAGATGTTGCGTCGCTCTCTATAGGCCAAAGTGTGATGGTTTATGCAAATGCATCTGATACTAAAAAATACGCAGCAAAAATTGCTTTTATCAATCAAAGTCTAAACGGTGATCGTGCAGCTGAAATCATCTGTAAAGTGAATACATACAATCCGGCACTTTTGCCTGGCTTGTTTGTGAATGCAGAAGTTGAAATTGAAAACCAAAAAGCATTAACAGTTCCAGAAGATGCTGTAGTGCGTTGGGAAGGTAAATTTTATGTGTTTACAGAACTTGGAAATAATCAGTTTCAAATGGTAGAAGTAAAGTCTGGAGTTAAAAATGAAGGTTATAATCAGATTATTTCTGATGCTATTTCTACTTCTTCAAAAATAATCGTAAAAAATGCTTACACCTTATTGATGTCTGCCATGAATAACGATGAACAATAATGTTTATTTTCTGATTACAATTTAGAGTTAAACAAGAAAACCCAGTAAATTTAGTTTTACTGGGTTTTTGATTTTAAAAACAGTTTTATTTAGGTTTTGTTTCGATTTCGATTGTATTTCAATTTCTATTTGAATAGAATTTCAATTTTATTCCAATTCTTTTCTAATTTCATTCCGTAGGAATGTCTCATCGGTAGAATTAGAATTTAACCGTGTATTTACGTTCCGTAGGAACGTTTTGTTGGTAGAAATTTAGATTACGTTTAATTATTTGACCATATTTTTTTCGGTAAAAATCAGGTGTCCCTACAGGACACATTTCAAAACAATATCATATTTTTTTACCGACCAAATATTCCTAACGGAATATTATTTGATCGTTTAAATGAATTATTTAATCTTTTATGCCTTTAATCCAATCCTTAAATCGATTAACCTGTTCGGCAATAAAAGATTCATGTTCCTCTTTATCTTCTTCAATTGGTGGCAAAACATGTTCAAAATAAGTGCCTTTAAGAACTTTATGCAGAATGCTTTCTCCTAAAAATGCTTTTCCATCATTCAGTGTTCTAACTGCTTTTAGCAAATGTCGAATATCATATTGCAACGGATTAATATCTGGAACTTGTTTATTTAAATTCAATAATTTGTAAACCGCAATTCTAGCCGTTCTAATCGAACTTTCCATAGTAAAGACAACATCATTATTTGTTTCAACAAATTGTCCAATTAAGCCAAGATTTTTGCATCCTTCAGGAACAACTCTAGGACGATCGCCTTTTGCTCTCGGCATAAACATCGATGTGATGTAAGGCATAAATGCAGTTCGGACGATCGTGTTTTCTACTACATTATCCAATTTATCTAGAATTCCTACATGGAAACATAGTTCGGTTAAGATTTCATCTCCAGTACATTCGGGCATTACTTTTTTGATATAATTTCCAGATTTATCCATAAATAAGGCATAAACCCAAAGGACTAAAATATCATCTGGCTGATCTGGAAAATGAGGCTGTCTGTTGCAAGTAAAACTCATTAGCCAATTAGAATCCGTGATCGTGATAATTCCTCCAGTAACTGTTTTTCCAGAATACGGATCGTTTACCGAGTATTCTTTTAATTTTTCTACAAGAGCAGAAGGTCTGCATGTAAGCGTAACCGATTCCCAAGATGATTTTTCGATATTGGAACAGAATTTTTCTGGTTTACCAAAAATAGGAGATTTTGCAGCAAGATTTTTCCAGAGCATCCATCCCGCACTTTTTCCACTTGTAGAGTTATCGATTTTAATAATTGGAGCCGTTTTATTATCTCCATAAAAAGTATCTTCGGTCATAGAACCAGTGGTTACAATTACAAAATCGTCTTTGCCAATAGGATGTCTGGTTTCTTTTCCTTCGTGTTCAGTAATAATTCCTTCTACCAATTTACCTTCAGTATTACTTTGAATAACTAGATCTTTGATTAAAGTATGAAATTTAATGTTCACACCTTTTTCTTCAAGGAATTTTCGAAGCGGTGTAATAAAGGTATCGTATTGATTGTATTTTGGAAAAACTAAAGAAGAAAGATCGTTTAATCCGTCAATCGCGTGAAGAAAGCGATGCATATATAATTTAAGCTCTAATAAACTGTGCCAGTTTTCAAAAGCAAACATGGTGCGCCAAAAAGTCCAGAAATTGCTTTCGAGAAAAGTTTCGCTAAAATAATCTTCGATAGTCAAATCGTCTAACTCGTCTTTTCTTTTCAATAAAAGTTTAACGATTGCCAGCTGATCTTTTTTGTTTAAACCAAATTTGCTGAAGTCTTTTATTTCTCCATTTTTATGAATTAATCGCGCTTTAGAGTAATTGGAATCATTATCGTTGATTAATCGATATTCGTCTAAAACCGTGTAAGGAGGTGGCATTTCTAGAGCTGGAATATCCTGAAAAATATCCCATAGGTTCTCATAAGTCATATCCATTTCTCGTCCGCCTCGAATAATATAGCCTTCTTTCGGATTTCCTGCTCCGTCGAGGGAACCTCCGTCAATATGAAGCTGTTCTAAAAAAGTGATGTTTTTAGCGGGAATTCTTCCATCGCGAATGAAGTAATAAGCAGCTGCCATTCCGGCAATACCGCTTCCTACAATATAAATTTTGCTGTTTTCATACGATTTGAGAGGAATACCAATGTTACGCTGGTAATTTCCAATCTGATCTGAAAACGGCATTGATTTTTCTGGGGTGTTTAACTGCGTTTCTGTACTTGAATCGGGTTCATGATTAACATTTCCGTAGGTTGGAGAATTGTTTAGGACTTTGTCAAATTTTGATGTAATATTCTTCATTTTCAAAGCTTTATAAAGTTAATCCAACTAAAGTAAGGTTAAATTATAAAACTTTGGTATTGTATTTTATATATTAAAATTGTATATTTTTGCTAAATATTAATAATTTATTAATTTATTTTTACCAAAACATTACGTTATTCTTTGTTAATTTGAATAACTTCATTTCCGGCAATAGCATAAATAGTATCGTCAAAATTAGGCTTTAGAAAATATTTTCCAGTAAACTCACCAAAAGCTGGAAGTATAATCTGATTGGGTCTGCAAAAGAAACAGTGAAGCTTTAAAGTCTGCAAACCCAAGCCACGCAAGACAATTCCAGGATGAATGTGGCCTGAAAAATTAAATAAATTTTCTTTTTCGGTTGGATGATGCGTGAAAAAGAAATGGTCAATTTCTAAAATCTCTGTAACAATCACTCCAATTTTTTTATAATGAATTTCATCAATAATATCATGATTCCCTGTTATTAAATAGGTCTCTTGTTTATGATTCGAAAGCCATTCCTCAAATAAATTCCATTCTGTATTTTTGATGCTGTGAAATAAATCTCCCAAAAAAATGATTTTTTCAGGAAGAAAATAATCCAAAACGGCTGTGATTTTCCTAAAATTTTCAGAAATAGCATTTTGCGGAATAGCGATTCCGTGTTTTCTAAAATGTGTCACTTTTCCCAAATGCACATCAGAAATAATAACCGTTTTTTGCTTTTCCCAAAAAACAGCACCACTGGCATGAAGTATAAAGTTTTCGTTTTGTATTTGAATATTCATAAGGTCTATTTCATGTATGATGCAGTCATTTTCTGAATTCTTTCGGCTAGAGTTTCACTCGAAAGCTTTTCTCTCAATCGATCGGTAATAATTGGAAAACTAAAAGGGGTTGGTTTCAAGCATTGTTTCCAGATAATTTTTTGATTCGCAATTCGTTCCAAAGCCAATATCAAACGTTCTTCTTCTAACTGATGCTCAAAGGTTTCACGGTAGGCTTGATGCAATAACAAGTTATCGGGCTCAAAATCTCTAAATACTTCAAACAGCAATTGCGAACCGCTTTGCAAATGTTTGGTCTTAACCATTTTTCCCGGAAAACCTGTAAAGACCAATCCTGAAATTACCGATATATCTCTAAATTTTCTTCTCGCCATTTCGGTTGAATTTAAACTTTTCTGCAAATCGTGATGCACATATTCGGTTGAAAATAAATTATTGTCTAAAACGGCTTCGATATCTATTTCCTGATCTGAAAGCAATTCGAAACCATAATCATTATAAGCCAAAGAAAATGTGATCGATTGCAGTAAACTAATTCTAAATGCCAATAAACTGGCTAAAGCTTCATGAACAAAGCGTCCCTCAAATGGATAAAAAATGGCATGAAATCCTTCTCGGGTTTTAAAAGTTTCAATCAAAAATTCATCTGAACTTGGCACAATAGATTCTTTTCGCTGTCTTTGAAATAAAGGCTGTAAAGCTTTTAATTCTGGCGAAAGATTATCGGTATTGGCTCGATATAATTCTTTTCGAAGCAATTCGCTCATTTGAGAAGAAAGAGCCAAACGTCCGCCCATCCAGCTCGCAATTTTAGATTCTTTCTTCGGACTCGCTTTTTTTACCAAAACCTGCATGTTCCTGATTTTGAATAATTCCAGTTTTTTTCCAGCAAAAATAAAAGTATCGCCCGGTTTTAATTTCGAAATAAACCATTCTTCAATCGTGCCGATATAACCGCCACTGAGATATTTTACGTTCATCACAGCATCGCCAACAATAGTTCCAATCTGCATTCTGTGGTGCATGGCAATCATTCTGCTGTTTATTTTGTAACAGCCGTTTTCGTCAATCTCCACTTTTTTAAATTCGTCGTAAGCATGAAGACTTTGACTTCCTTGTGTGATGAAATTTAAAATCCAGTTCCAGTTTTCATCCGAAATGGTTTGATAACTGAAAGTTCCCTGAATTTCTTTGAAAATTTCGTTTGGATAAAATCCGTCAGAAACGGCAAGCGTATTAAGGTATTGCACCAAAACATCCCAGCTGTTTAAATACGGGACACGATCTTCTATCACGCTGTTTTCAACCGCTTTTTTCAATGCAGAAGCTTCTATTAATTCAATGGCATGAGTGGCAAGAAAATAAATAACACTTTCTTTTCCAGGCTGATGTCCGCTTCGTCCGGCGCGCTGCATGAAACGGGCAACGCCTTTTGGGCCTCCGACCTGAATTATTGATTCGACAGGAGCAAAGTCAACACCCAAATCTAAACTAGAAGTGCAGACTACGACTTTTAATTCTTCGTTCCGAATAGCATTTTCAACCCAAAGTCTGGTTTCCCGATCAATACTTCCGTGATGCATGGCCATTTCTCCAGCAAATTCAGGATATTTTTCTAATAATCTCTGATACCATATTTCGCAAGCCGAACGAACATTGGTAAAAATAAGCGTCGTTTTACTGGTTTTTATAATTTTTGCGGCTTCATCAATCAGATGTAATCCCATGTGTCCGCGCCATGGATACGTATCCATTTTGTCTGGAATAATGGAAATAACTTTTATTTTCTTGTTAATTACCGCTTTGATTAAAACGGAATTATGATACGCTTCAGAATCTACTCCAAGCAAAACTTCCTGCGCTTGTTGTAGATTACCAATTGTGGCTGAGATTCCCCAGATTCGAATATTTTTAGCAACGGTTTTTAATCTTGATAAGGCTAATTCAACTTGTACGCCACGTTTGGTTCCGAGTAATTCATGCCATTCGTCAATTACGATGGAACTGCAATTTTTAAAAATATTTGAATACGCTTTTGTGGCTAAAAGCAGTTGCAGACTTTCGGGAGTTGTAATCAGCAAATCGGGCATTTTGGTTTTTTGCTTGGAGCGTTCTGCAGAAGATGTATCTCCCGACCGAATCCCAACTGTCATTGGGATGTCTAAATCTGCTAAAACTCGCTCTGCGGCTTGTTTTATTTCGACAGATAAAGACCTTAAAGGCGTAATCCAAATCGCTTTTAATCCTGAGTTATGCTTGATTTTGTAATTCGGATTTTCTTTAATATAGTTTAAAATGATAGGAAGCCAAAGCGCATAGGTTTTTCCGCTTCCAGTTGGAGCATTTAGCAAGCCGTTTTTGCCCTGCAAGAAAGCAGTCCAAGTCTGGGTCTGAAACGGAAAAGGTTTCCATCCCTGACTTTCAAACCATTCGCTGGCGATCTTATATAATTGCTCTCTATTCATTTATAAAATCATGTTTTTTAAATCTTCGATTGAATTGGCTTCTTCAATTTTTTTGTCGTGTCGCCATCTTAAAATACGCGGAAAACGGGTTGCAACTCCGCTTTTATGTCTTTTGGAAAGGGCAATTCCTTCAAAACCAATTTCGAAAACCAACTTCGGCGTAACGCTTCTAACAGGTCCAAATCTTTCTAAAGTATTTTTTTTGATGAAATCATCGACCATTCTACACTCGGCATCAGTTAAACCAGAATACGCTTTCGCGAAAGTGACGAGTTCACGTTCCTTATTTTCATTTTCCTGCCAAAGCGCAAAAGTATAATCGGTAAACAAATTAGATCTTCTGCCGTGACCGCGCATGGCGTAGGTGAGAACGGCATCAATCGTTAATGGTTCAATTTTCCATTTCCACCAATCTCCTTTTTTTCTTCCAACTAAATAGGGAGAATCTTTTCGTTTCAGCATTAAACCCTCGCTTTTCATTTCACGCGATTTTAATCTTTCGTTTGTAACATCTTCCCAAGTTGAAAAATGAATTCTTTCTGAAAGCTGTAACGGAATCTCTTTTCCAATTAAACCAGTAAATAATTCTTCCAATAAGGTTCGGCGTTCTTCGTAAGGAAGATTCCGAATATCTTTTCCCTGCCATTCCAATAAATCGTAAGCTTTAATAATAACTGGCGTATTTTTTAAAACAGAAGCCGATACATTTTTACGACCAATTCGGGTTTGTAGATCATTAAATGTCCCAATTTGATTGTCTATAAAAGGAAGAATTTCGCCGTCTATAACCGTTCCGTCGGGAATATTGCCAATGAAAGATTGAAATTCTGGATATTTATCGGTTACTAATTCTTCGCCACGGCTCCAAACGTAAATTTCGTTATCGCGAATAATGGTTTGAGATCGAATTCCGTCCCATTTATGTTCGGCGCTCCAGTCTTCGGGATTTCCAAGATTTTCAATTTCACCTTCAATTGGATATGCCAAATAAAAAGGATAAGGTTTCGATAAATAATCGCTACTTTTTTCGTCCAAAATCAATTCTTGAAACGTAATCGTATTCGGATTCCAGTCGCCCATTAATTTATAAGCGAGTGTATCTTCATCAATATTTTCGGCTTTAGAAAGTGCTCGAGTCATTAATTTTTGACTTAAACCAATTCTGAAACTGCCCGTTATTAATTTAGTAAAAACGAATCTTTCGTAATAATTTAAATTCAGCCAGTTGGTTTGTAAATATTCTTTTTTCTCTGAGTCAGTTTTCTTTTTTAAGGCAATGATTTCCTGTAAAAATTCAGTTAGACTTTTATCAGAATGTTCTTTTGTGGTTGGAATTACAAGCGCAATCGTTTCGGCCAAATCACCAACAATATGGTAACTTTCTTCAAATAGCCAAAGCGGAATATTAGCCAATTCGTTTGCCCATAAACGTAATAAAGTCGTATTAACGGGTCGGGGAGGGCGACGATGCGAAAGAATAGCGATTGTCCAGACTTTGTCTTCGTCGTTTGCTTTTAGGAAATAATTCGTCAGCGCATCAACTTTTACCGATGTTTTATTAGAACTGTCTAAGGTTTTTATAAGCTCGGCAAAGTTTTTCATTTTTTTTGTTGTAAAGTGTTAGATGTAAAATGTGAGAGGAGGTTAAATGTTGTCTTTTTACATTTAACTTTTTACATTTTACAATTATTCTTCATCTGTATTATTGGTTTCTCCTTCATATTGCGTGTTTGCTGTTCTGGCATCATAGCCTAATTCTCTTAAATATCTCGAGAAAATATCTGAATATCCATGAGTGCAGATGACTCTTTCTGCGCCTGTTGCTTTTATGCTTTCCAATAAACCGGTCCAGTCACAGTGATCGCTTAAGACAAATCCACGGTCAACGGCTCGTCTGCGTCTTGCACCTCTAAAAGCCATCCAGCCGCTTGCTGTTCCTGTTACAAAAGGAGTCATTTTTCTAATCCAAGTGCTTCCATGTGCGCTTGGCGGAGCAATTACAATATTGCCTAATAAATCTTCTTTTTTAGTTTCGGCAGTTACTCGTATAGTTGGAGGCAAATCAATCATTTGGCGCGTAATATTGGTCATATTTTCTATTGCGCCATGAGTGTAAATTTGTCCAATGTTTGTATCTAGATTTTTTAATAATCGCTGTGCTTTTCCTAAGGAATATCCAAACAAGACAGAGGTTTTTCCTTCTGCACGATTCTCAGCCCACCAATTATTAATTTCAGTCATAACATCTGCTTGCGGTTCCCATTTAAAAGCGGGAAGTCCGAAAGTACATTCGGTTATGAAAGAATGGCATTTTACGACTTCATATGGAACTGAAATTCCGTCGTCTTCTGTTTTATAATCGCCTGTAAAAACCCAAATTTCACCTTTGTATTCCACTCTAATTTGTGCTGAACCAATTATATGGCCAGCAGGGTGAAAAGAAAATTTTACGCCGTTTATGGTAAAAGTTTCATTCCAACCTTTTCCTGAAACATTAATATCTCCAAGTCGATATTTTATAATGGGAATATTGGAATAATGAGTAATATAATTTTGGTGTCCCCATCTAGCATGATCAGAATGACCATGTGTTATTATGGCATTGGTAACTGGCCGCCACGGATCAAGATAAACATCTGCCTGTTGGCAGTAAATTCCTTTGTCGTTAAATTGTAATAATGGCGGATTCATTTTTTTAATTAGATCATTAGGAAATTTGGCAATTAAATAATTTTTACGCGCTTGCTGCGATAATTAGATAAGCTATAAGTGATATGCTCAATACAAAAAGCATCATTGTAATAAAGGTAAGCATTGCGGTTGAATATTGATACTTTCCTTTTTTTAATAGTTTGATAGTGTGAATGTACCGCAGATAAGACAGCAAAATAGTTAATGCGCCAGCAATTAATAAACCAATCCCTAAATAGATGGTAAAGTTACTATTGGGCGGGACAGTTTCTGCTAAATGTTTAGCGGGAACCTGTTTTAGAAATAAAGAAAATTTTACTGCCACAAATCCGAAAACCATGATTCCAATTCCAGTACGAAGCCATGCTAATAAAGTTCTTTCATTAGACAAATATTCATTCATAACTTCCTGATCATTTTTTGGTGACATAACTGTTTTAGTTTTTTTTAGTATTCATAATTTCGATAAGGTGGACAGTTGTATTTATCATCTTCATTATCTAAATTATAGCTATCATAAGGATTAGCATCATCATAAGTTGAAAAAGGAGTATTATCCTCAGCAACATTTAATCCGCTTTCAATAATTTGATAGCAATCATTAGAATAGCAATTATATTGATTTCTGTAGTTGGTATCTGGATTTTGCCCTGAAGTAAACTCTTCATCCAAAGCTTCATTTTCATGTGCAGTATCAATATGATCAGGTTTTCTGCACTTAAGATTGTTTAATCTTGCAATTTTTAGGTTGTTGCTATCTGTACTCATAACTACTATTTTTAAGTTGTAATTTTTCGACTTTTGATATATACAAATTTGAAAATTAGATACTTGAAAAAATTATAAGATTTGATTTTAATTTTACATGATTCGTTTCTGCAAAATTTGTCTTAATTTTTATTTTATAAAATTCAATTATAATTCTGTAAAATAAGCATTTACGTATTTTGCAACTTTGTATATATTAATTATTTAAAAAATTATAACATTATGGAAACTTCAAGAAAAGATTCGAAATCTGGAATGAAAGATTCTGGAAAAACTCAAAAATCAACTTCTGGTTCTAGAGGAAAAAGCACTACAACAAAATCAAACGATTCTAAAGGTAGAGCTGGGCATTAATTTTTTAGTTTATTAGATAACTAAATAATAAAAGCGTGCTGTTTATATATAGACAGCACGCTTTTAAGTTTTATAAGGCTAAAGTTTATTTTAAAACCTCTTGAATTGTTTTTACAAAAGTTTCTACAGGTTGAGCTCCTGAAACAGCATATTTACGATTAAATACAAAAAACGGAACACCTTGAACACCAATTTCTCCGGCTTCTTTAATATCAGATTGCACTTCTTTTAAATATAAAGTATCGCTTTCTAACACTTCTCTAATTTCATTTTCTTCTAAACCGGCCTGAATACCTAATTCTATTAAAGTAGGACCGTTGTTTAAGTCTCGTCCATCAGTAAAATACGCCTTAAAGAATATTTCTTCCATTCGATCGCCCATATTTTTGGTTTTAGCCAATTGAATAATTCTATGTGCATTTAAAGAATTCGAGATTACTGCCTTGTCAAAATTGTAATCTAAACCAACACTTTTAGCGCGTTCTGCGACACCTTTGTGCATTTCTTTAGATTGTTCAATAGACATGCCTTTTCTTTCTGCTAAGAACGTGTAAACGTCCATATCAGGTTGAGCAGTAATAGTTGGATCAAGCTGAAAACTTTTCCATTCAATTTCAAATTCGTCATTTGGAAATACTGCAAGCGCAGTTTCCAACTGTCTTTTTCCGATATAACAAAACGGACACATGATGTCCGACCAAATTTCTATTTTCATTTTACAAAGATACGGAAAATTGTTTGCTTCAAGTTTCAGGTTTCAAGATTCAAGTTGATATACTATGCGTATATTTTTTACCGCAAAGTTTGCTAAGGTTTACGCAAAGGTCAGTTTTCTTTTTTCTAAAGTCTTTATAAAGAATTTAAATACACAAATCTTTACGCTCTTAGTATTCTAAAACAATCTTAAGTAAGAATCTTAGCGAACTTTGCCTAAAACCTTTGCGAACTTTGCGGTAAAAAATATACGCATAGTATATCAACTTGAAACCTGAAACTTGAAACCTGAAACTTGAAACCTGAAACTTGAAACCTGAAACATGAAACATGAAACCTGAAACATGAAACCTGAAACATGAAACCTGAAACTTGAAACCTGAAACTTGAAATAAAGAAAATCAAATAAAAAACCGCAACTCTTTATGGGAATTGCGGTTTCTAGGTATAAAAAATGGTTGGTTAATAGCGATATCTTTTTTTTTACAATGATATATCTTTTATTTAGAACTAAAAAATATCCCTGTAACAGAAAGAAACTTTAATGTTAACTATTTAACATTACAGGCATTACAAGCATAGTAACTGTTTCTCCTTCTTCTAAACCATCAACTGGCGTTAAAATACCAGCTCTATTTGGTAACGACATTTCAAGCATAATCATGTCAGATTGTAGGTTTGTTAGCATTTCAGTTAAGAAACGAGAGTTGAAACCAATTTGTAAATCATCTCCTTGATAATCACAAGTCAATCTTTCTTCTGCTTTGTTCGAGTAGTCAATATCTTCTGCAGAGACATTTAATTCTGCTCCAGCAATTTTCAAACGAATTTGATGTGTAGTTTTGTTAGAGAAAATGGCAACACGTTTAACAGAACTTAAGAATAAAGAACGGTCAATCATTAATTTGTTTGGATTTTCTTTAGGAATTACCGCTTCGTAATTAGGGTATTTTCCGTCGATTAAACGACACATTAAGATATAATTGTCAAATGAGAAAGTCGCATTCGAATCGTTATATTCAATTTTTACTTCAGCATCAGAAGTTCCTAAAATACTTTTTAAAATGTTTAAAGGTTTTTTAGGCATAATAAAATCTGCCACTTGAGACGCTTTTACATCTGTACGAGCATATTTAACCAATTTATGAGCATCTGTAGCAACGAAAATTAATCCTTCTGGTGAAAACTGGAAGAAAACTCCAGACATTACCGGACGTAAATCATCGTTTCCAGCAGCAAAAATAGTTTTACTAACCGCAGTTGCCAAAACTTCTGCAGGAACAAGTGTTACAGATGGATCTTCAAGACTTACTGCTTTAGGGAATTCTTCTCCTGCAGCATAAGCCAATGCATATTTACCAGAATTAGAACTAATTTCTACTGTGTTGTTATCCTCAACAGTAAAAGTTAACGGCTGCTCTGGGAACGTTTTTAAAATTTCAAGCAAAAGTTTTGCAGGAACTGCTACGCTTCCTTTGCTTGTAGAATCGATCGATAATGTAGCCGACATTGTTGTTTCAAGATCTGAAGCCGAAACGGTCAACTCATTGCTGTTTAGTTCAAATAAAAAGTTGTCTAAAATAGGCAACGTATTGTTACTATTGATTACACTACCTAAAACTTGTAATTGTTTTAATAAGTATGAACTCGATACTATAAATTTCATCTGTTTTATTTTATTTTTTGATGGATGCTCTAGCCAATAAAGGGCTAAATATACGGATTACAAATATATCTTAAACTATCTAAAGTATGACATTTTTTTATTAACATCTATTTGCTGTATTTTCTTTTTCTTACAAAAGTAAATACAAGTCCGAAAACCAATAAAATTAGAATTGGAACTCCGATAGTTATGAATTGAGTAAAGGTATAGCTCTCGTATACTTTTTCTTTATCTAATAAAGGCAATTCTACATCTTTACTTCTAATGTTAATAAGTCCAGTATCGTCTAAGAGATAATTGATACAATTCATAACGAAGTCTTTATTATCATATAGATTTCCTGTTCTTTGATCGTAACCTAGCTCGACTGGCATCATATTTTTATCCAATTGATTTCTTGCAATATCTCCGTCGGCAACAACAATCATTTTGTTTGCTTTTCCTTTTGCTGTAAAAGAATTATCCTTGAAAGGTAGAATTCTGTTCTCAAAAGCAGAATGAAAAGAACCTTCTAATAAAACAGCAAGCGGTTTATTTCCCTTATTCAAATAATCCTGCGGAGTTGTTTTTTCGGTAACCATATTCAGATTAACTTCTACAGGAGAACCAATTGTTTTAGAGTATTGAGAAGATTGCAATAAAACGGTTTTTTTAATTCCGTTTTTCAAAGTGTCAATCGGATTTGCGAAATCGAATTTAATTCCGCCCAAATTTTTAACGATAGGATGCTGGCTTGTAGGGTAAACCTGTGGCGCAAATTTCCAGATAAAATCCTGATATTGCGTTGCGCTCCCTTGTTCGCCAGTTGCTAGTTTAATCGGGCTTCCTTGTTCATCTTTAATTAAATCAGGATTAATTCTGAATCCGTATTTAAAGAACATATCGTTCAAATTTAAATCTCTTGGATATGCCAGAGTTGCGCCCATATCATTATATAGACTGTCCATATCGGCAGCGACTTGGTCAATTAGCCAAAGTGTTTTTCCGCCGTTCATAATAAACTGATCTAGAACTTCTTTTTCTTCGTCAGTGAATTTTTCTGTTGGTTTAGAAATAATGGCTAGATCGTATTTTTTCAACGCATTCAATGTTCCGTTTGGATCTTTGGCAACTGAATCTAAAGTGAATGGTCCAATAAAATAACTTTCGCGAATCTGCATCAGCATTTTAGCAACGTGAATTTCGTTCAATTCACCGTTTCCTTTTATGATTGCAACTTTTTTCTGTTTGTCTTTTGTGATTTTATTAATAGCATCTGCAATAGAATACTCTAAATGCTGTATTGACCCTATTACTTTCTGAGTTGTAGAAGCGCCCATTATGTTTTTTAGTAATGGAATATTAACTTCTTTATTGTTGTAAACTGCAACTGCCCAAGGAAAAACCATCGCCTGAGATTGTTTTCCTTTATCGTCAACAGTAATATTTATTGGAGTTAATCCTTTTTGGAAAAGTGATTTTGTCAATTCGTCACTTTCGTCTTCATTTTCTAACGGATCAACAAATTCAAAAACAATATTGCTATTATAAGCTTGAAATTCTTCTAGTAATTGTTTGGTTTCCTGCTGTAAACGTCTAAAATCGGCTGGAAGATCACCTGCCATATATATTTTTACAGAAAGCGGATTCTTGATTTGCTTTACAATTCCTAACGAAGTTGGCGATAAGGTATAACGTTTGTCTTTGGTTAAATCAAAGCGATGAAAAAATAAGGTTCCAAGGACATTTAATACGACTAAAATAAATATAGTGATGCCTAACGTCTTTAAGTTATGTTTGGTAGATAGTTTCATTAGGCTTTAAAAGATTTTAATTGGTAAACTGTAAAAGACAAGAAAGCAATAGCAATGCTTATGAAATAAATAATATCTCTAGTATCGATGACACCACGACTCATACTTTTAAAATGACTCTGCATTCCTAAAACTGAAATAAAATTGTTTGAACCTGGAATTAAAGAAGCTAGGCCTTCAAAACCAAAATAAAAGAAAAAGCAAAGAAAAACGGCAACAATAAATGCCACAATCTGATTTTCTGAAAGGGTAGAAGTGAAGATTCCGATTGCTGAATAAGAAGCAATTAAAAACAATAATCCAAAATAAGAACCAATTGTGCTTCCCATATCAATATTACCTTCTGGCGAACCTAAATCTGAAATTACTTTAACATAAATTAAAGTTGGTACAATCGCTAAAATAATCAGTAAAAATGAGCCTAAGAATTTACCATTTACAATTTGCCAGATTGATAAAGGTTTTGTCAATAATAACTCCAAAGTTCCTTGTTTTTTTTCGTCAGAGAAACTTCTCATGGTTACGGCTGGAATTAGGAAAATCAGAATCCAAGGTGCCAACGTGAAAAATGGAGTTAAATCGGCATAACCGGTATTTAGAATATTATAATCCCCTTCAAATATCCATAAAAATAGTCCGTTGCTGATTAAGAAAATCGCAATGACCAAATAGCCAATAGGAGAACCAAAAAAGGATTTTATTTCTCGTAAAATGATTGATTTCATTTGTTTGTTTTTGTTTTTGTATTGTTTCAAGTTTCATGTTCTTGAAACGACTTATAAATTATTTTCCGTGTGTAATTTTTATAATCTTCGAATTTCTAGCATCAATAATTATTAAAAATGTTCCTCCAACATAGTTTTCAGGCAATGTTCCAGAAATAACCCAGTAATTTTTTAAGAGGTAAATTTCATATGGCCTTTGTTTTTCTATCTTTTCTTTTCCGTAGATATCAAATAAAATAGGTTCTACGATTTTAATTGCTGTAACACTATCTTTTATAACTAACTTCTTATTATCGATAACATTATGCTGTGACTTTTTAGACAAAGCAATTTTTAATTCTTCGCTTGCATTTTCAACCCCTAAAACTAAACGCTTGTTTTGTGCACAACTGCTAAGTGTAATTAGTAAAAGTGATAAGAAAAAATATTTCATAATTTGATTTTTTACTTCATCTTTCAAGTCGCACGCTTAACGTGAAACCTTAAACCTGAAACTAGTTTAAGCTCACCAATTTATCAACGCTCCACGCTTCTGGTTTTGCGTTGAATAATTTTTTTGTGAAATCCCAAACGGTATTAAAAAGTTCAGATTTTCTGTAATTTTCTAAATCTTCTTCGGTTTCCCAGTAACTGTAAGTAAAAAAGATGCATTTGTCATTTTTGTCTTGATACAATTCTAAAAAACGATTTCCTTCGGCATTTCGTATTTTATGTTTCACCGATTCAAAATTCTCTAGAAAATCAGTAATTTTTTCTTCGTGAAAACTCATTTTTACTATTCGGACAAACATGTTTGTAATTTTAGATATCTGATTTTAGATTTTAGATTGTAAATCTGTTTACAGGTGCGCAAAAGTACCAAAATTGATTGTAATAAAATGAAATTCCAATTTTGAAATTCTAAATTCCAGTAAAAATTTAAATTTTAATTATTTAAGACACTTTTAACTTGATTATAATTGAGTTTGTCTTTAAAAAAAGTAAAAGGAGGTCTGCCATTTGGCTGAGTATTAACGAGTATTTTTTCTTTTGTAATTCTTATTATAGTCACGGTTTGACTTTCATAGCTGTAAGAACTATTAGTTGTAAGTTGAATAACTCCATCACTCCAATTTGTTAATATCCAACCATTTTTTTCTAATAGTTTTCCTATTTCATGAGTTGATAAGTCCTTTTTTAAAAGTAGTTCTCTGAATTTTCTTTCGCTTTCTATTCTGTAGATTATATATATAAATGAAATAATCCCAACTGCAATTAGATTTAATTCAACATTATTATCAGTAGATTTACCCAATCCTGCATAAATCATTATAAAAGGAAAAAACATAATAAAGCATTTACCAAGGTAATCTAAGCTTGTAATTGGCCATTTTAAATTTTCTATTATGTATTTTTTAGTTTTCGAAGTCATTTGTAGTTTAACTAAGAAAACTTAATCGTAATCACATCACGATAATTCAATCCAAGAAGACTATTTGCAGAACCCACTTTAGAAGGGTTGCTTCTGAAAATAGCGATTTCAAGAAAACCAGCTTCATTAAAAATAGCTAATTTTTCTCCTTCATAAGTTTTAATCGGATATTTGTCTGAAGTTGCAATAGCCGAATAATTTGGCAGAATCGTTTTGATGTTTTTTGGCTTCATCACGATTTCATACGGACGTCCGCGCGAAATTTCTAAGAATTGCTTTTTAGAGATATTAGTTACAACGTTTCCAAAATGGTCAATGTAAATGATGTTTCCTTTTATAGAGTTTCCGTCATCTGCTACAAGGGCTTGCAATTCGGTAGCTTCTTTAATGGCAGGGATTTCTTTTCCAATTACATTCAATAAACCGCCTTTTGATAAGTGAGTAGCCACTTGAATAAAAATATCCAAATCGGTAGCTTCAATCGGGAAACGATCGTGAATATTGATTGCCACGATCTTTTGCGGTACGATTTTCTGTGTCAGCATGCTCAAAATTCCGTTATCGGCGCAAATAAAGTAATGATCGTTCCATTGCATGGCTATATGCTGGTTCTCTTTATTGCGTTCAATATCAACACCAATTAAGTGTACGGTTCCTTTTGGGAAACTCATATAAGCTGCGCCAATTATATAACTTGCTTCGGCAGTATTAAAGGGATCAATGTCATGAGAAATGTCAACGATTTGAACTTCTGGATTTTCAGAAAGTATTTTACCCTTCAGCGACCCCACAAAGTGATCTTTTAAGCCGTAGTCTGTAGTAAGGGTAATTATTGACATATTTTTGTTTATAACTATTGATAGTATTTAAATCTAATTTTCATTAAATTTGAGAAATGCAAAGCTAATAATAGTAAACACAAATTGAAAGAAAGAAAAGACAAATTGTGTTTTTTAAAGTATTTGCAAGTTACAATATTCAGAAACAATGTTTTAAGCTTATTTTAAAAAATGGGACTGCGACTGAGTACTGTGACTAAATAAAAAAGAACCCGACAACTCTAAAAATAATAACTGAATTATTTAATTTAAAACTACTTCATTTGAACGAAAGAATAATCGAGCTAGTAGACATTGCTCCAAAAGAGTTTTGGGGCGCACAGGATAGCCATCTAGAAATCATTAAAAAGTATTACCCAAAGCTTAAAATCGTAGCACGAGGGACAACTTTAAAAGCATTTGGCGAAAAAGAAGTTTTAGACGAATTCGAAAAAAGATTTCAAAGATTAATGCTTCACTTTACACGTTACAATAATATTGATGATAATGTAATAGAACGTGTAATAATGAGTGATGGTCAGGATGAAAAGAGAGCTTACGATCATGACAAAATCTTAGTTCATGGTGTTGGCGGTAAGATTGTAAAGGCAATGACTCCAAATCAGCAATTGCTGGTTGATACTGTAAAAAAGAACGATATGGTTTTTGCAGTAGGTCCGGCCGGAACAGGAAAAACGTACACAGGAGTCGCAATGGCAGTAAAAATGCTAAAGGATAAAGAAGTAAAAAGAATCATTCTGACGCGTCCTGCAGTTGAAGCTGGTGAAAACCTAGGTTTCTTGCCTGGAGATATGAAAGAGAAACTCGATCCTTATATGCAGCCACTTTATGATGCATTACGTGATATGATTCCGAATGAAAAACTGGAAGATTATATTCTGAAGGGAATTATCCAGATTGCACCTTTGGCTTTCATGCGTGGAAGAACTCTTGACAATGCTTTTGTAATTCTTGATGAAGCTCAGAATACCACTCACTCACAAATGAAAATGTTTTTGACCCGTATGGGGAAAAATGCCAAATTCATGATTACAGGTGATCCTGGACAGGTCGATTTACCGCGAAGAACCATTTCTGGTCTTAAAGAAGCGCTTTTGGTTTTAAAAGACATTGATGGCATCGGAATTATTTATTTGGATGATAAAGATATCGTTCGCCACAGATTGGTTAAAAAGGTAATCGATGCATATAAGCAAATAGAAAATCACGACTAATTATAAATTTTAGTGAAATGTTAAATGTAAATCGTGAATTGTGTTTTAACATTTATTAATATTCGTTTTGTAAGTTTTCTTTTGAAAAGTGCAAAACGAATATTTTTTTAATTTTAATTTCTATGAATAATATTAATGATTTTGAAGTTGTTGACAGAATAAGTTTTGTGAAGTTTTTATACTTATTGCGAAAGGATTTTTTAGATAATCACGAAATTTGGAATAATAATAATCTAAGTGTTTTTTTAGAAGCTTTAAGTTCTTACGCTGAGGATATTCAGGGGTATTATGATA
This sequence comes from Flavobacterium movens, assembly GCF_039581425.1. NCBI lineage: Bacteria > Pseudomonadati > Bacteroidota > Flavobacteriia > Flavobacteriales > Flavobacteriaceae > Flavobacterium > Flavobacterium movens. The sequence goes on along the minus strand of NZ_JBCPXY010000010.1, from coordinate 17,435 downwards.
ATACAAAACAAATTATTGATGCAGATAAACCTGATTGGAAAACATTTGCAGATATTTTTAAAGGCGCAAGGATTTATGAGTAATGAAATAGTTTAATGAAAGAAATAGCTGTTTTTTATGAGAATTTAGAAATGCCTTTCAAAGAAATATTCTTGTCTATAAGCGAAATTATTCTGCGTCAAGATAAAGAAATAACGAATGTTTTAAAGTATGGAATGCCATTCTTTTGTTATAAAAAGAAAATGTTCTGCTATTTATGGATTCATAAAAAACTCAAAAAGCCTTATATCGGAATTGTAGAAGGAAAACATTTTGAAGAGCCTTTTCTCATTCAGGAAAATCGTTCGAGAATGAAAATTATGATGTTTGATGTTAATGAAGATTTGCCTTTGGAGCAGATTGAAACAATAATCCAAAAAGCCATAAATTTATATAAAACTGGAATTGTTAAGATTTAAATTGTTTATAAAGCAATATTTAACGGAATAGTTAAATAAATAATAAACTTGCCTCAATTTTAGCTTTCAAAGACTGTAATCTTTGCCTAACCGAGCTTAAAACCGTAAATTTGCATATCATCGAATTTGATAATTAATATGACAAAACTTAAAAATATAAAAGCTGTAGTAAGTGACCTTGACGGAACTTTACTCAACCCACAACACAGAATTTCAGAATATACGAAATCAATTTTTCAAGAACTTCACAATCAAGGCTACTTGATTATTGTAGCTACAGGACGTCATCACCTAGACGCAATGGCAATTATAGACACACTTGAAGTACCAGTTTATCTTGTAAGTTCTAACGGAGGAAGAATACATTCGCCAAACAAAGAAGAACTTTTTGCTTTTAATCTAGACAGCGATATTGTCAAAGCAGCTTTAAATATAGAAATCGACCCAGATGTTACAGTTGTACTGTTCAAAGAAAACGTTTGGCAGACTAATAAATGGAATGAAAGATTAAACTCTTTTCAAGCCGAATTGAAATATCGTCCTGAATTGGTCGATTATAAAACAATTGAAGATTTTAAAGCGATCAAAATTTTCTTTTCTTGCGACGATCATGAGAAATTGGTAAAAGTAAGAGATGCTGTATTAGACAATTCTTCAGAACATTTGCACCACGCTTTTAGCTTACCAACTTGTTTAGAATTTATGGATAAATCGGTAGACAAGGCAGTTGCAATTGAAAAAGTGTTAGAAAAAGAAGGTTTTACTTTGAATGAAGCTATTTCGTTTGGAGATGGTTTTAATGATTTGCAAATGTTGTCAGCAACGGGAAAAGGATTAATTATGGGAAATGCGCCTTCAATTTTAAAAGATGCTTTACCAGATTTAGAAGTAATTAAGACCAATGCTGAGGATGGAGTTGCAAGATATATAGCAACCAAAATTTTGGATAAAGAGTTTGCAACAACTTAATTAAGAATGTTTTATATTCGGTTTGTTGCCGAATAACAAATAATCGTTATTTTTATAAGAGCTAATTCACAGAGAGTTAGCTCTTATTTTTTTAACCTTAATTATGCAACCATGAAAAAATTTCTACTTCAAGCTGAACGAAACTTGATTTCGGGGGCATTAGTTTTATTACCGCTTTTAGTTTTTTTTATTTTGTTGGGAAAAGTCTGGAAGTTTTTTCAGAATTATGGAGAAAAATTTGCACACTTTCTGCGTTTGGATTTGATATTGGGAAAATACGCGACCGATATTGTGGGAGGAATGATTTTGGTAGTTCTAATTTATTTAAGTGGCTTTTTGATGCGTTTATCTATTCTAAAAAGATTTACCAATTGGGTAGATGAGAAATTAATGATCTTTTTGCCAGGTTATGAAAAAAATAAAAAAGAAGCCGAAGAAAAATTATTAAAGAGAAATAGTAAACCAAAACCAGTTACAGACTTGCCAATTTTGTTTAAAAATGGAAATTTCTGGCAACCAGCCCATCTGATTGAAGAAGATGAAACGGGAAATGCAGTAATTTTTGTGCCCAATGCACCAGCTCACAACGAAGGACAAATTTTAATTGTACAATCTGGAGATTTTAAAAAGTTGCCTAAAACGACAATTTCAAGTTTAGACGAGTCAATAAAATCTTTTGGAAAAGGAATTTTAAGCTTTAAATAAATCACTTAAAATTGAAGTAATATTTTCTTTGTTTGCTCTGTCAAATAGTTTTAAATTTGCATTCATTAAAAACAACACAACCAAAAGGATAATGAGTAATACAATCACAACTACAAATTTTAATTTCCCGAATCAGAAATCAGTTTACCGTGGAAAAGTTAGAGAAGTTTATAATATTAACGACGAACTTTTAGTAATGGTGGCTACCGATAGACTTTCTGCTTTTGATGTAGTTTTGCCAAAAGGAATCCCGTACAAAGGACAAATCCTAAATCAGATTGCAACAAAATTTATGGAATTGACACAAGATATCGTTCCAAACTGGCTGATTGCTACTCCAGATCCAAACGTTGCTGTTGGACATTTATGTGATCCTTTTAAAGTAGAGATGGTTATTCGCGGTTATTTGTCTGGACATGCAGCTCGTGAATATGCAGCAGGTAGAAAACAAATCTGTGGTGTTACTATGGCTGAAGGTTTAAAAGAAAACGATAAATTTCCTGAGCCAATTATTACACCAACTACAAAAGCAGATAATGGTTCTCATGACGAAGACATTTCTCGCGAAGATATTTTAGCAAAAGGAATTGTTTCTGAGGAAGATTATTTAGTTTTAGAAAAATATACTCGCGCTTTATTTCAGAGAGGAACTGAAATCGCTGCTAAACGCGGATTGATTTTAGTGGATACAAAATATGAGTTTGGAAAAACAAAAGATGGTGTTATTGTTTTAATTGATGAAATTCATACTCCAGATTCTTCTCGTTATTTCTACGCTGAAGGATATGAAGAAAGACAAGAAAAAGGAGAGGAGCAAAAACAATTATCTAAAGAATTTGTTCGTCGTTGGTTGATCGAAAATGGTTTTCAAGGGCAAGAAGGACAGCAGATTCCAAATATGACAGACGAATATATCGAGTCAGTCTCTGAAAGATATATCGAATTGTATGAGAATATTTTAGGAGAAAAGTTTGTAAAAGCTGATATTGCTAATATTGATCAGCGTATTGAGAAAAATGTATTAGATTATCTTTCTTCAAAATAATAATTTTGATTTAAGCTAAAAAAATCAATAAAAAAAAAGCCTTGCTGTAATAAATTCAGCAAGGCTTTTTTTCGTTTAAATAGGTTTTCGATATGAAATCTAATCTGGAATTATCCCAATTTAATTATGCGAAAAGTGCAATTGAGCCTATCTGATTGCACTTCTTTATCTTTTTTTAAGAAAAATTATCTTTTTTTTCATTTTTAATGCAACGTTTTACGCATAATGAGCGTCTAACAAGTAATCATCACAATCATTAATCATTAAACAAGTAATCAATCATGAAAAAGACAGTAATCATTCTAGGGACGGCTCTTGCCGTATTTGTAAATTTTGCAGCAGCTTCCAATCATAAGCTGGCAGTTAAAAATCAAATTGAAATTTCAGATTATTTCTCATCGCCTTTGCACATAGCTACGTGTAATGGAGATGTTGAAACCGTAAAGAAAAGTATTGAATATGGCGCGGATGTAAATAAAATTGTGCGAAATATGACGCCTTTAATGCTTGCGGCTCGTTATAATCATATTGAAATCATTAAAATTTTGCTGGCAAATGGAGCTAAACCGTCAATTGAAAATGCACATGGACTTCGAGCATTGGATTATGCTAGATATGCAAATGCAATAGAATCTGCAGCTATTTTAAAAGGGCTTAGATAAAATTTTAAGAGGAAAAAAAATGAAAAGCATCATCTTTTTAAAGGGTGATGCTTTTTTTTATTCTTTTTTTTCAAAAATCTGCAACCAAATTCATTTGTTAGTCGTCTATAGTATAAATACATCATCATCAATCATTTAATAAACAATCAATTATGAAAAAGACAGTAATTATTCTAGGGACGGCTTTTGTCGTATTTACAAGTTTTGCCACTGCTTCTAATCAACGGGTGGTAATTAAGAATCAAATTGAACATCCAGATTATTCCGTATCACCACTACATAGAGCTATATGTAAGGGCGATATTGAAAAAGTGAAAAAATGTATTGAATATGGGGCAGATGTCAATAAAATGTCAAGAAAGATGACACCCTTAATGTTGGCAGCTCGCTATAATTACGTTGAAATCATTAAAATTTTGTTGGCAAACGGTGCTGAATCGTCAACTGTTAATGAACAAGGGTATAAAGCATTAGATTATGCTAATTATGCAAAAGCATCTGAATCCATTGCTATTCTGGAAAAGTTGAGATGAAAATTTTTTATGAAAAAAAGAAAAGCATCATTAAAGAATGATGCTTTTTATTTTAAAGTGAAGATTCAATTTTCTTCCATTTTATCTTTTAAATTTTCAAGACCTTTTTGCAAATCATTTCCAATCATCTGATCCATTCTTAACATTGGAAGCATAATATTAGTAGGGTATGGAATTACGCCACTGATTCCCCATTTGACTTTTGTCTGATTTCCAGAAACAGGTTCTGTCGACATAAAACCAACAGCGGTATCATCCATTGGTTTTTTAAAACGAAGAGCAAAATCTAAACGTCTGTTTTCTATTATTTTGGTAATTTCCTGTTCGCCAACACCAACTTCTTTGACATTGCTTTCCCAAGAAGAAACAGAACCTACCATGCCGTCAATTCCTCGATAATGGACTTTCATTTTTGGATCTAAATTAGCCCAAACGCTAAACTCGTTTTGATTTTTAAGTGATCGAACATATTTAAAAATGCTATCAGCGGGTTTATTGATTGTTATTTCTCTTTCAACAGAATATTCCTTCGGCATAAAATAAGCAGCGATTAAAACAATTGAAATAAGTAAAATTAAAATAACTAAAATTCTTTTTATAAAAATCATGGCTTCTGGTTTTAAGGTTATTATCTTTTTTTTTGGTTGATTTTATTTGTGAAGTTCAGCATTATAAGGCTTTAGCATTAAAATGTTATTGTTTTGATTTTTAATGATATAGTAAATTTAAAAAAATATTTTATGCGTTAGAAGAAGATTGATTTTAAAAAGAAGAAAAAAAATAAGATTTATTGTAACATTTTTTCTTTTCAGTAGTCTATTATAGTAAAATCAATAATTTGATAACGTTCAGGTTCTTTATTTAGCGTTTTATTAAGTAAGTGTTAAGAATTGGTTAAAACATGGTACTTTGTAATGCATAATACATAAAATATATTACCTTTACTTCATCAAATTAAAATCATCATCAATCATTTAACAAACATCAATCATTATGAAAAAATCAGTTATTTATTTAGGATTAGCCTTAGTAACATTTGGAAATGTAGCAATGGCTTCAAATGAAATTTCAACTAGTAAAAATCCAGTTGAGCTTAAAAATTATGTAGGAACTCCTTTAAATGTTGCTATTAGTAAAGGAGATCTTGAAACTGTTAAGAAATTTATTGAATACGGCGCGGATGTAAACCAATTATCTGAAGATTTTACTCCTTTAATGACGGCCGCACTTTACAATAAACACGAAATCATAAAAATTTTATTGGCTAATGGAGCAAATCCAAATGTAAAAAATGAAAAAGGTTATACTGCATTAAAATATGCACAAGGATCAAATGCTTCTGAAGCAATTGCACTTTTGAAAGATTTGAAATAACAGTTTAAAAGTTTTGAGTTAGTAAAAATGACCTTTCTGAGCAAAAGGTCATTTTTTTTGTTTAAGCAAAATTCAATTAAACAAAAAAAGCATCATTACGAAAATGATGCTTCTTCTTTTTTAAATCCCAACAAATTGATTTAAAACTAAATATTTTAACTGGTTATTCTATTGGCACATGTTTTTTTCTGTTGAATATCCAGAATAAAATTGGAAATACTAATAGCGTCAAAACAGTTGCTGTCATAAGTCCACCGATAATTACAATGGCAAGCGGTTTCTGTGATTCTGAACCAATTCCTGTAGAAATTGCAGCTGGCATTAATCCTATGGAAGCCATTAAAGCGGTCATTACTACTGCTCTGGTTCTGGCTTTTACTCCTCTAAAAATAGATTCTTCGAGAGAATGTTTCGCTTTCAGATTATGATGAAATTCAGATATTAGAATTACTCCATTTTGAATACAAATTCCAAGAAGTGCAATAAAACCAACTCCAGCAGAAATTCCGAAATTCATTCCTGTAATATGAAGCGCAATAATTCCTCCAATAATCGCAAAAGGAACATTCGCTAAAACAAGAAGAGAATCTTTGAAATTACCAAATAGAATAAACAAAAGAACAAAAATTCCAATTAAACTTATAGGCACAACTTGAGCGAGACGAGCACTGGCACGAACCTGATTTTCAAATTCGCCTGTCCAACCAGTTGTGTAACCTGTAGGGAGTTTAAGCTCGTTTACTTTTTTCTGTGCTTCTGCAATTGTACTTCCTAAATCTCGATCACGAACTGAGAATTTAACTCCGATAAAACGTTTGGTATTATCTCTGTAAATAAACGCAGGACCAGTGATAGTTTTAATATCGCAAATTTCTTTTAAAGGAATTTTGATTCCGCTAATGGTTGGAACTTTAATTTCTTCCAAATCTTTTTCATCTTTTCGATATTCTTTAGAAAAACGAACACGAACATCAAATTTCTTTTCATCTTCATATTTTTCAGTTGCCGTTTTTCCTCCAAAAGCCAATTCTAAAACAGCTTGCGCATCGCTTAATGTTACTCCGTAAGCTGCCATTTTTTCACGATCTAGAATAACGCTAATTTCTGGCTGACCTACATTTCGTAAAATACCAGCATCTTTAATACCTGGGATATTTTTAATTTTATTTAAAACTTCATTAGCAAGTTCATCTAGTTTGTTCAAATCATCACCATAAATTTTTACAGCATTAGAAGCTTTAAATCCGGCTACCGATTCGGCAACGTTGTCAATTACTGGCTGAGAGTAATTGTATGTGATTCCCTGATGTACTTTGAGTTTATTATCCATTTCATTAATTAGTTCATCCATAGAAATTTTTCGTTTCCATTCGGCTTTTGGTAATAGATCAACTTGAAGCTGGATAAATCCAAAACCATTCGGATCGGTTCCATCGTTGCTTCGTCCAGTTTGAGACAAGACTTTTTTGACTTCAGGAAAGGTTTCTAAATCTTTTCGAATTATGGCTGCCGTTTTAACACTTTCTGGAAGTGAAGTACTCATTGGTAATTCTGCCGTAACCCATAAAGCTCCTTCGTTTAATTGGGGTAAAAATTCTGTTCCTAAGAAACCTGCAGAAAAGAAAACGGCGGCTAGTAATCCTAATGAAGCAATTAATGTTTGTACTTTATGTCTAAATGTCCATTTAAAACCTTTACCAACAATTCTATCCCAAAAGTTCACAAAAGGATTATGTTTCTCTTTTACATTTTTATTCAATAAAATATGTGAAAGAACAGGAACTAAAGTCAAGGTAAAAATAAGTGCTCCCAATAATGCAAAACCTAATGTAAAGGCTAGGGGAGAGAACATTTTTCCTTCTACTTTTTGAAAGGAGAAAATTGGAAGTAACGCTGTAATAATGATAAGTTTCGAGAAGAAAATAGCTTTACCCATTTCTGTTCCCGTTTTTTTGATCAAACTTCCTTTTGCAATTTTATTAAATTTCTCCATTCCCAGCTGGTGCGCTCGATGGTCTAAAACTACAAACAGACCTTCAACCATTACGACAGCTCCATCGATAATAATTCCAAAATCGACCGCACCTAAACTTAATAAGTTGGCGCTCATTCCCATCATTTTAAGACATAAGAATGCAAATAATAAAGAAAGCGGAATGACGATAGAAACCGTAAAAGTAGTTCTCCAGTCGGCCATAAAAAGAAAAACGACAACAGTAACCAAAATAATACCTTCAAATAAATTGTGCATTACGGTTTCGGTCGTAAAATTCATCAGATTATCACGATCATAAAAAGTTTCTATTTTTATGTCTTTCGGTAAAACATTATCATTAAGGTCTTTTATTTTTGCTTTTATTAAGGCAAGAGTTTCCTGTGGGTTTTCGCCTTTACGCATGACAACAATTCCTTCGACAGCATCATCATTATCTCCAATACCAGTTTGTCCAACTCTTGGCATTGAGCTTTCGTAAACATCAGCTAAATTTTTAACTAAAATTGGATTCCCTCCAGCATCATCAACAATAATATTTCCGATATCTTCTTTTGACTTTAATAAACCGACACCGCGCACAACAAAAGCTTGTCCGTTTTTCTCAATGACATCACCACCAACGTTTAAGTTACCAGCATTTACAGCGTTGTAAACTTGTAAAGGTGTAATGTTGTATTTTGCTAATTTTATAGGATCAACTCCAACTTCATAAGTTTTTGTCTGACCTCCAAAAACATTTAAATCGGCAACACCAGGAAGAGAACGCAATTGTTTGTCGATAACCCAGTTTTGGTAAGTCAATAGTTCTCTACTGTCTCGGCTGTTACTTTTTACAATATACCTGAATATTTCTCCCGTTGGACCATAAGGAGGCTGAACATCTGGTTCGACATCATCTGGAAGAGAAACATTTTTAAGTAAATTGTTTACTTGAAAACGAGCAAAAGTATCGTCAACACCATCATCAAAAATAATTTTGATAACTGATAATCCAAACATGGTAATACTTCTAACACTTGTTTTTTTCTGAACGGAGTTCATCGAAATTTCGATTGGAGAAGTAACAAAACGCTCTACTTCTTCAGCACTTTTTCCGTTCCATTGCGTAATAATAATGATTTGCGTATTGGTAACGTCAGGAAAGGCATCTATAGGCATGTTTTTGAAAGAAATAAATCCTGCAACAGCTAATATTCCCACCCAGAAAAAGGTAAACGCTTTATTCTTAAGGGAAAAAGCAATAATGTTTCTTATGAATTTGTTCATTTTAAAAAGTATTTTTAATGATGAATTTTATTATTTAATTTATAATGCTTCATTTTTAAGCATAAATATTTTTATTGGTATTAGAATTCTGTATGAAAGCGTATCGCTAAAAACTGAACTGGTCCTCGATCTTTGTTGTACGCTGGATTCATTGCAAATTGATAATCTGGAGAAAGTGTGATTTTGGTATTGGGAACTAGAAAGGAATAAAAAACCTCTACGATTTGTTCTGTTCCGTAATTTAAAGTCCCGTCTCCAATCATAAATCCATTACCGCCCAGTTTTTGATATTCTTTATGTGGGCCAGATAATCCGTTGGCAACTATTGCAATACCTCCGAAATCATCTTTTCGGTTCCACATTTTTCCTTTTAGATTAATGCCTAATTGTGCCGATTTATCAATTTCTGTAAATGCCCATGTTTCATTTTCACCATCGTTATAACTTATTCTCGCAAAAAGCCCCCAATTGTCGCCATGGGTATAATCCATGTTTAAACCAATTCCGTATTTGGTGCGGCCACTTTGTCTTGTGCTTTTTATATCTGGAATAGTAGTGAAACTAGAATTTGCTTCGTCGTAATTTCCCATTCCTGCTATATTTCGAAATCCTAATAATTTAATGTTACTGGTATCATTGTTTTTAAAAACAATCTGTTTCTCGATTTCTACATTGATGGCATTAGAATCTTTAAAATTAAACTCGACATTTGGTCCGTTGGCATAAGTTGGTATGGCACTTAAACATGCTCTTATTTGCCAGCTGTCAAACTGATAATTTGCATATAATCCGTCTGTGTATCCTCTTGTATTTGCCGCATAATCCCAAGCGCCGTAAGTCATTAGTGACCAGTTTAAAAATTGAGTTCTAGGGTCATGAGAATAGCTATTATTGTCGAAATAGTCTGACAATCCAAATTTTCCAAAAACCAATTGCAATGATTTGTTGTTTTTAAACTGGAACTTTTGCTCTAAAAGCATTCTTGCTACATATACCACTGGTTTTGCATCTCCAATTCTAAATGTTTCTCCATTAGGAAAACCTCCCAATCCTCTGGCTTGTGATAAACCTTGTCCGCCTGACATTTCAGGATTAAAAGTGGCGGTAGCTCCTTTCCAAAGCGGAAGATCAAAAAATAGGGTAGATGTTAACGATAAAGCGCCTTCTTCTTTTGGATCCATACTATTTGTTCCTGAATAATCAGCGTGAAAATCTGGATGATATTGATATATAGATGTCATTTGAAATCTCAGTCTATATTTTCGTATCGAATCAGCTTCTTGCGAAAATGAAAACACGGAGATGAATAACATTGCAAAAGTCAATATGTTTACAGATTTCCCCATTTCATTTACTCATTTAATGCACGATAAATAAATAACTGATTATTGGTAATGACTTTTTCGTTTTCTTTTAATCCGTTAGAAATGTATGTTGTATCTCCTACAACTCTGTATACATCAACTTGTCTGGTTTCAATATTGTTACGATCTTTAAAAATCATGACAAAATTTTTGCTTTTGTCAAATACAATAGCTTTACTAGGTATGGCTATCATAGATTGATTTTCATTAAAAGACAATTTGATATTAGCATTCATATCTGGCTTAAGCATATAATCTGGATTATTCAGCTTAATTCTGGCTTGCATGGCTTTTGTTTCAGGATCAATTACATTGTATATTTTATCCACTTTTCCGTGAAATGTTTTATCAGGATAACTCAATGTGGTTACAGAAGCGCTAGTTCCTAATTTTACCTTGTTAATATCAATTTCATTAATATTAGCCATTGCCCAAACTTCACTGATTTCTGCAATATCAAATATGTTTTCAGAACGGTCATTTCGTAAAAGCATGTCTTGATTAATGCTTTTCTGAATAATAAAACCACTTATGGGAGCCGTTACTTCATAAATAGATCCAGCCTTGATATTATAAATTTTATACGTTTCCTGAATTTTGCTTAATTGTGACTGCGCTTTATTTACTTCAGATTTTGCTTGCAGCACATCGCTTTCAGAATTTAGTTTTCCGTCAAATAATTCCTGAGCAACTTTCAAATTATTCTTAGCTACAAGCAAATCGCTTTTTGCATCGATAGATTGTTTTTCAAAATCGGCAACATCGGTACTTTTTATAGTAGCCAAAACTTGCCCTTTCTTAACATAATCACCAAGCTCAACATTTACTTTCATTACATTTCCGCCAACTAACGGATAAACGTCAATCATTTTATTATTGTCAGCTGTAATTTTTCCGTAAAAGCTAAGTTCATTTTTTAGTGGTTCTGTTACCGCCTCGGCTGTTGTTGTAGTTTTTAACATCGCATCACTTAAAACAAAAGACGAATTTGTTTCTGGATTTTCAACTTCTTTTTTGCAGCTTGTAAGAGATAAACCAGCTAATGCAATTCCGATGAATAATATATGTTTCATTTTCTGTAATTTTTTAAAATAAATCTTTGTTGATGGTACTATTTAATTCTTCGCCAGCGATTACTACTTTTTTCTTTAATTCATTTAACTGAATTATTGCCTGATTGTAGCTTTCCATGAAATCTGTAAATTCCAAAAGACTTACATTTCGTTTTTGGAAATTGGTTAGCATCCCATTATATACTGCCTCAAAATCTGAATTTACGGTTGGTTTTATAACCGCATAATTCTGTCTTGATTCATCCCATTTTGTCCATGCAGAAGTAATTTCAGTTTGCAATTGCAGTTCAAAATTTTGTTTATCTATTTTGGATTGTTCTAAAATGGTTTGGGCATATTTGATGTTTCCTTTGTTTTTATTCCAAAGAGGCAAAGGAATTCCAACGGTTAAATTTGCTTCATTGTTAAAAGCACCGCTTCGCTGATCATAATTTGCTCCTAAAGTAACATCTGGCACAGAAAGCGATTTTTGCCATTTTACATTTAGCTCGTTGGCATCTATTTCTTTTTGTTTGGCTAAATAGTCAGGACGATTTGCAATAGCTTGTTCTTCAAAGCTTTTAAGGTCAAAATCGATTATTTTTAAATATTTATTCGAATCATCTTTACTTACAATAGGAATCACGTTTTCAGTTTCATTTAAAAGTAATTTTAAATTAGCCTGTTCTTCTATATTGTTATTGATAACTTCCAGACGTTCGTTTTTAAAATTGAGGTACAATGACTGCAGACGAACCACATCTTTTAGGGGAATATTTCCTTTTTGAGCTTGTATAGAATAAGAGTTAATCAAGTTTTCTATATGAGCCAACTGCTTATCTGTATTCTCAAGATTTTTAGTGTTGTAATACACCGTATAGAAGCTTTTGCGTAATTGTAGTTTTAATGTACGAAGCAAATCATTAAATTGAAGTTCGGCTAGCTTTTCATTAGCTTGTGCTAGTTTTACTTCATTGCGTTTTTTACCGCCAAGATAGATTAGCTGCTCAACCGCGAATACTTTCTGTCCATCTTTTCCAATGTCAAAAAACTTATCTCGTTCGGGATTGTACGCATTCAATTCTGCTGAAAGTGTTGGGTTGTCCCAAATACGAGCTTGAATCGTTAGTGCTTTCGAGGCATCAATATTATATTGAGATGCCAGTAAAAATAGATTCTTTTTTAAGAATTGGCTTTCGCAGTCTTGAAGAGTGACTGTTTTCTGAGCCATAACTACCTGATTTAAGAATGCAAGTAGCAAGAATGCATATAGTTTTTTCATTGTATCAAATTTATTTTATACAAATATGCTATTGGCCGACTTTAAGACACCTTAAAATCTACCTTAAAAATAGCTTAAAATAAATTATCTACGAAAAATAATACAAAATAAATTTATGTTATTACTTGGAATGCTGTAAGTTATATAAGAATTGTGAAGATTTAAGATACGGTTTACAATACGCAGACCCAATCCAAATCCTGTAATTCCTTTAGAATTTTCGCCACGCATAAAGGGCTGAAAAAGATTTTTCTGCTCGATATCGTTTAAAGTCGAACCAGAATTTGAAATTGATAAATGCAACAAACCATTTTCAGTATTTATTTTTACTTGAGCCTGCTTGTTATCAGAATAAATATAGGCGTTCTTTAAAACATTTGTAATGGCAATTTCCAAAAGGTTTTTGTTGCCCTTAATCTCTAATGCAGTATCGAGATCTTCACTTTCTTCCATTTCAAATAGAATAATAAAATCAGGATATGTTTTGTTGATCTTCTCAATTGAAGAAAACAAAATTTCATCTATGCGCTGAATTTCATTATAGTCTGCATTTCGATTATCAATTTTTGAAAGAATTAAAAGGGAATTTATTAACTCAGTCAAATGATTAACATCGGCTAAAATAGTATTTAAGAAAGACTTGGTGTTGGGTTTGGTTTCTGGATCGGCAATGGCATTCTCAATTTGTGAAGTCATCCTCGAAAGCGGTGTCCTCAGTTCATGTGAGGCGTGAGCTGTAAATTCTTTCTGTTTTTGATACGAAATTTCAATCCGATCCATCATAAAATTAAATTCACCAGCAATAAGATCAATTTCGTCTTTACTGCTTTTAGATTCAATTCTGGTATCAAGATTGTTTTCGTTGATGTTTTTTATCTTCTGATGAAAAGCATTTAAAGGATTCATGGCCTTTCTCACCATAAATGAAGTTAATAGCCAACAGATTGTGGTAAAAAAGATATATGAAATGACCAAAGTATATCGTAAGAAAAGCAGTTTTCGGTTTCCATAATCATCTGTAGCAGAAATTAAAGCATAAAAATCTTTATCATTGGTATCATAGAAAACACCGTAAACTTCGTAATTGCCTTGCTGCTTAAAAAAGGTTTTGTTCTTTTTAAGATATTTTAAATCATCAATAGACCAATTGATTTTAGCGTCGTCAATGCTGCTGTAAATCAACTTATAATTAGAATCAAAAACCAAGGTTTTTTCATCATACAATTTATTAATAGAATTTTGATCTATTATTTTTAAAAGCTGATTGTCAACCTGCTTTACGTTTACTAATAATTTGATATTTGATAACGCTTTGATTTCTAATCGATCCCGAAATTCTTCTTTTCTGTAATTGGAGTATAAAATGAATATAACTGTAGAAGCCAGTCCAAAAAGAATGGTAAACAGTAAACTTACTAAAAGTGATATCCTATTTTTTAATGTCATTCCTGATCACTTAGATAATAACCATATCCAACTTTGGTACGGAGAAGTTTTGTATCGTGATCTTTATCAATCTTTTTTCTTAAAAAATTAATATAAACCTCAATTGTATTCTGATTGGTTTCAATATGATAATCCCAAAGTTTCTCTGCTATAAATTGTTTCGAAAGCACTTTCCCTTTGGCATGAGCTAAAATCAAAATCAGTTTAAATTCTTTTGGAGTAAGTTTAATTTCCTCTCCGGCCCTAAAAACTTTCATATCTTCCTCTAAGATTTCTAAATCTTTAATGGCTATTTTACTTTCTGTTTGTTGCGGAACTTCTTTCCTTCTTAAAAGTGATTGTACACGCGCATACAATTCATCAAAATGAAATGGTTTTACTAGATAATCATCAGCACCATTATCAAAAGAAGACAATTTATCTTCAATTTCACTAAAAGCGGTAAGCATTATAATTGGTGTTTTTTTATCGGTTTCTCGAATACCTTTACAAACATCAATTCCATTTAAACCAGGAACATTGATATCAAGGATAATCAGATCATATTCATACGGGAAATACTTTTTCAGAAGAAGAGAACCATCATAATAAGGAACACACTCAAATTCCTTTGAAGTAAAGAATGCCGAGATTTCTTTAGATAGAGTAAAATCGTCTTCGAGCAGTAATATTTTCATGTGTAATTATATTATTTGTAAATCCGATTGAATAAATTCAAATCGGATTTACATTAAAAGTATATTATTTAAAATAAGAGAAAGTCTCGTTGTTCTCAATTTTCAACAAAGCTTCATAAATGAGCTGAATCACATTTTCAACATCATCTCTATGAACCATTTCTACAGTAGTGTGCATGTATCTTAACGGAAGGGAGATTAAAGCAGATGGCACACCACCATTGCTATATGCAAAGGCGTCGGTATCTGTACCTGTTGCACGCGAAGTAGCATGTCTCTGAAACGGAATTTTGTTTTCTTCTGCAGTATCTACAATCAAATCACGCAGCTTATTTTGGATCGCGGGAGAATATCCAATAACAGGACCTTTTCCCATTTTTAGATCACCTTCAACTTTTTTATCGATCATTGGAGTAGTAGTGTCATGACATACATCAGTCACAATTGCCACATTTGGCTTGATTCGGTGAGCAATCATTTCAGCTCCACGAAGGCCAATTTCTTCCTGAACAGAATTTACAATATATAGACCAAACGGAAGCTCTTTTTTGTTCTCATGTAACAAACGCGCAACTTCGGCAATCATAAAACCACCCATTCTGTTGTCAATAGCGCGGCACACAAATTTATTTTCATTCAAAATCATAAATTCGTCGGGATATGTAATTACACATCCTACATGAACACCTAATGCTTCGACTTGTTCTTTATTTTCACATCCTAAATCAATAAAGATATTGCTTAATTTAGGAATCTCTTCCTTGTCACGTAAACGAGTATGAATTGCTGGCCATCCAAAAACGCCTTTTACAATTCCTTTTTTTGTATGAATGTTAACTCTTTTTGAAGGAGCAATCTGATGGTCAGAACCTCCATTTCGTATTACATATATTAAACCATCCTCAGTAATATAGTTTACATACCATGAAATTTCATCAGCATGTCCTTCAATTACAACTTTATAAGGTGCATCCGGGTTAATTACCCCAACAGCTGTACCATAAGTATCTGTAATAAAAGTATCTACATAAGGTTTTAAGTAATTCATCCAAAGTTTTTGCCCTTCACTTTCGTAACCTGTTGGAGAAGCGTTATTTAGGTAGCTTTCTAGAAAAGCTATAGAAGTATCATTTAAGATCGATTTCGTGCTCATAAAAATATTTTTCCGCTAAAATATAAATTTGGTATCAGAGTTGTGTATAAATATATAATTTTACACTTTAATTATGATTCAATGAGACTAACCACCTTTTTATTTATACTACTAGTTTGTTTTTCTTCTAAAGCCCAAGTTACTCCAAAAGAGAACGAACAAATGGGCTATATATTAACTGAGAAAGATTCTATTTTAAGCGATACAATTCAGCTTCCCGAAATCATCATTTCAAAAGGACAGAAGATGAGTCCAGAAGAAATGAAACAATTTCAAATTCTTCAAAATAGAGTCTATAAAGTATATCCTTATGCAAAACTAGCTTCAGAACGATTAACTGCTTTGAATAACGGAATGGCTCGTTTAAAAACAAGTCGCGAAAAAAAGAAGTACTTTAAAATTGTAGAAGATTATTTGAACAATGAATTCGAGGAAAGACTAAAAAAACTATCAAGAAAACAAGGGCAGATTTTAGTAAAACTAGTTCATCGTCAAACAGGAATCACGACCTATGAGTTGATAAAAACACTAAAAAGCGGATTCAAAGCCTTTGTATCGAATACAACAGCCAATTTGTTTGACATTAGTCTGAAAGAAGAGTACAAGCCTTATGATGTAAATGAAGACTATTTGATAGAAACCATTTTGGTTAGAGCGTTCGAATCTGGTCGATTGGTGAATCAGCGACCATCGCATCCTATAGATTATGAAGATTTATCAGAGAAGTGGCAGCAAAAAGCAAAAGAGCTTAAAAAGTAATTCTATTTATAATATATAGTATACAACCCGATAGGTTTTCAAAACCTCTCGGGTTTATTTTTTTATGTATACATATATATGTATAGAATAAATTAAAATCCAATTCGCCGTAGAGACACACAGCAGTGCATCTTGCGCGCTATGTATATTTAATATATAATGCTTGGTTGAGGGAAGCCGAAGCCTTCTGAGTTTGGAATTTGAGTTTTAAGATTTGGAATTTGTTTTTAATATGGAGCTATTTCCCGCTATCCGCTCCAATCTTCTGCTTTTTAAAGAAAAAAGCAGAAGGATTTCCGCTTCTATCGGGGCTAGGGCATGAGTTTTCAGAAGGAAAAAGGAGAAAACTTTAAGACCTGGCGTTTTTTCGGGATTAAAAGTATGGCAAAAAAAGGCATAGAAGATTAAAATCCACAAAAATGGGAGAGGGAAGGTGGCTTAAAATAGAGAAAAAAACAAAATACTGCAGAAAAACCTCACAATGTTTTGGAAAAAGTCATTTTGTAAAGAAGCTGTTATCAGACTGTTAAGAAAAAAGGAGAAAAAAGATCAAAAAAACCCGGTAAATAAGCTTGGAAAAGCGGAAAAAGGTTCTACTTTTGCACCCGCAACAGCGAAAGGCGTTCATCGAAATACCGGCATGAAGGAAGGATCTGAAGAAAAGAAATTTTCAGAAAAAAAAGATTCGGAAAAG